>CAZGVI010000004.1:0-146779 GCA_964529395.1 uncultured Acetatifactor sp. | reverse complement strand
TTTACTTTACGTATCATCTGTACACATTGTTCTCCATTACTAACCTCTCCAACGATCTCGATTGAATCATCACATTCCAACAACTGTCTTATACCTTCACGCATCAATATATGGTCATCAGCTAACATTACCCTTATACTCATATCTACCTCCATGTTACAGACACTTAAATGATCATTTAAGCGGAATTACAACAGAAATTTTTGTCCCCTTATTTTTTTCAGAAACAATACTGATCTCACCATTCAGTATCATTACCCTCTCTTTCACCACAGACAGTCCAAAATGCTTCTGGCCGTCCCGTTCATATTCCCCATCTGTGAATCCTTTTCCATTATCTTCTATATAAATATAGCATACCTTATTTTCCGAATAACATTTAAGATATATTTCATCTCCACCGGAATGTTTTATTGCATTAGATATACATTCCTGAATGATTCTGTATATATTTGTCATAATGATATAATAAGTGGTATCTATACTGCCTATATCCGTATGTATCCGAAAATTATGATCCTTATCTATATATTCAATATATCTCTGAATTGTCTCCTCAATACCCAGGTCATCAAAGGACATAGGACGCAGATCAAATATAGTATTCCTTATTTCTTCAATAACAACTTTAATGTTTTGCTTAACCTCTGCCAACTCCAATTTGGACCTGACAATATCCTTGTCCATGTAGATACTTGCCAGTTCCACCTGATGGATCACATGAGCGAGGGTCTGCAAAGAAGTGTCATGCAGTTCCATGGCAATACGTTGACGTTCTTCCTCTTGTATAGTTAAAATACTGAGATCACTCATGGAAGAAAAAGAATTAACATTATTATTAAGATTATTATTATATGATTTCTTATTACTCATAACACACACCACTTAAAAACAATATATCTTCTTTTATCATATACCATTTCCTGTTAAAAATAAAGTCTTTTTTTGATAATCATTAGACTTATTTCAATGGTTCTTTTGTAGGAATTCCAGCCTTTCTAGGATATTCTCGCAAAGTATGCTTTATTTTCTCAACACATATAAGGTTACGGGAAATATTGCTGTCCGGCAGCATAAATTTTTCTGTTTTACTGATCTTACCGCCCAACATAGTGATCGCATTCTCAGAGTCAGCCAGCTCTTCATCTGATTTCTCGGATTTATAAGATACAAAATAGCCGCCCACTTTGACAAAGGGCAGACAGTACTCAGACAGGCTGGCCAGATTAGCCACAGCGCGGGAAACGCACAGATCAAAACTTTCCCTATACTGCCCCAGTCTGGCATGATCCTCCGCACGGCCGTGGACAGTATGTACTCCCTGCAAACCCAGATCTTCTATCACAGTATCCAGAAAACGAATCCTTTTATTTAAACTGTCCAAAAGGGTCATATTCAAATCAGGAAAGGCAATTTTCAATGCCAGACCCGGAAAACCCGCACCTGTTCCCACATCCAGTACGGTACAACATTTAGAAGTATTAAAGACCTTAATCAGAGTAAGACTGTCAATAAAATGTTTCTTCATCACATCTTCATATTCTGTTATACCTGTGAGATTCATAAAACTATTCCATTCTATTAATATCTCATAATATCTGACAAACTGAGAGATCTGCCGCTCTGTCAGAGAGATACCCAATATCTCAAGGTCTTTCTCAAATTGGCTGGTATCATATGAACGTACCTTCATTTTTTCTTACTCCCGCTTTACTTCAAAACTTTTCCCGCATTATAGCTTTTACGTTCCAAATAAATCATAAGTACAGAGATATCCGCAGGAGATACACCGGATATACGGGACGCCTGACCCAGAGACAGAGGTCTGAATTCTCTCAGTTTCTGCCTGGCTTCAAGTCTCAGGGAAGGGATATCCTCATAGTCGATATCCTGTGGTATCTTCTTTTTCTCCATTTTTTTATACTGTTCTACCTGTTTGAGTTGTCGTAGAATATATCCCTCATATTTTATCTCGATTTCTACCTGCTCCACAACATCTTCAGGGAGAGAGGGCCTGTCCTTATCAATGGGCGCCAACATAGTATAATCCAATTCCGGACGGCACATCAATTCCGCCAAAGAAGAACCTGTCTTTAAACTGCTGCTTCCATGAGACTGTAAAAAATCCTGGATTTCCCGCCCTGCCCCCACAATATGGGATTTCAAACGGCATATTTCCCGACGGATCAGATCTTCTTTGACCAATAATCTCTCATAATCCTCCTGAGATACAAGTCCAACCTCATATCCCTTTTTTCTAAGGCGCAGATCCGCATTGTCCTGACGCAGCAAAAGCCTATATTCCGCTCTGGATGTCATCATACGATAAGGCTCTCTGTTATCCTTTGTCACCAGATCGTCGATCAAAACACCTATATAACTTTCCGAACGATCTAAAACAAGAGGTTCTCTTCCAAAGATAGACATGGCGGCATTGATACCGGCGATCAATCCCTGAGCAGCCGCCTCTTCATATCCGCTGCTGCCGTTAAACTGTCCGCCGCTGAACAACCCCTTCACTTCCTTAAACTCCAAAGTGGGATATAACTGTTTGGCATTGATACAGTCATATTCAATGGCATAGGCATTTCTGACGATCTTACAATTCTCCAGCCCGGGAACCGTCCTATACATTGCCAACTGCACATCCTCCGGCAGAGAAGAGGACATACCACCCACATACATTTCATTGGTATGCAAACCCTCCGGCTCTATAAATACCTGATGCCTGTCCTTATCCGCGAATTTGACCACTTTATCTTCTATGGAAGGACAATATCGGGGACCTGTACCTTCAATGATACCTGCATATATGGGCGATCTGTCCAGATTGTCGCGGATGATCTCATGGGTCCTTTCATTAGTATAAGTAAGCCAGCAGGATACCTGATCCTTTTGAATGGATACAGGGTCTGTAGAAAAGGAAAAAGGTATTATCTTCTCATCTCCAAACTGTTCTTCCATCTTGGAATAATCGATACTTCTCCCGTCCATCCTGGCGGGTGTGCCCGTTTTGAACCGACGCAGCTCGATACCCATTTTTCGCAGAGAATCCGATAAATGATCGGCGGCCTGCAGACCGTTAGGACCTGTATAAGTAATGGCCTCCCCGCAGAGGCATCTGGCTTTTAAATAGGTACCCGTACATAGGATGACCGCCTTACACTCATAGACAGCGCCGGTAAAAGTCTTTACACCGGTGATAACCTTTTTCTCCTCCTGCTGTGTCCACAGAAGTTCACATACCTCCGCCTGTTTGATGGTCAGATGCTCCTGCTCTTCCAGAACCCTGCGCATCTCTCTGGTATAATCAGCCTTATCTGCCTGAGCGCGCAATGAATGCACGGCAGGCCCCTTGGAAACATTCAACATTTTGGACTGGATAAAAGTCTTATCGATATTTTTTCCCATCTCTCCTCCAAGAGCATCGATCTCCCGAACCAAATGTCCTTTGGAAGATCCTCCTATGTTGGGATTGCAGGGCATTAGGGCAATACTGTCCACACTAACTGTAAATATAACTGTCTCCAGTCCCAATCTGGCACAGGATAAGGCCGCTTCACATCCCGCATGTCCGGCTCCGACCACACATACGTCCACTTGTTCCCGAATCTCAGATATCTTACTCATTTTCAAACCTTTCCCGGCTCCCTACTTTCCCATACAAAACTTGGAAAATATTTCCTGTACCAGATCGTCTCCCACTTCTTCACCAATAATATGGCCAAGTGAGGTGTAAGCTCCCATCAAATCAATAGAATAAAAATCTTCCGGCATATGATCCTGCAATCCCTGCCTTACCATCAATAAACTTGCATAAGCATCCTGTAAAGCTTCTTTATGTCTTATATTAGTGATCACAGCCTCAGGGTTGTCCTTGATCGTTCCATTAAAAAAGAGTTCATGAATCAATTCTTCAAGCTGGCTTATACCCGTACCTTCACTTGCCGATATTCTCATAATCTTAAGGTCGTCCCTATCAGGAAAAAGAGACCGTACCTGTTCATCCGACACTATTGTCGTCAGATCCGATTTATTGATGATCACAATGACCGGCTTACTGTCTATCAGAGAAATTATCTCCTTTTCCCTCTCGTCAGGCGTTTCACTGCCATCTATCACAAAAAGGATCAAATCAGCTTTTTCCGCATATTCCTTCGCCTTATCCACACCTATCTGCTCAACTATATCCTCTGTAGGCCGTATTCCCGCTGTATCCACAATATTTAAAAGAATGCCATCTGAGTTGACACTCTCCTGTAAAACGTCTCTGGTAGTACCTGGCACTTGTGTCACAATTGCTCTTTCCTCCCCTAATATAGCGTTCAACAGGGAAGATTTACCCGCGTTGGGACGACCAACGATCACAGTTCTGATTCCCTGGCTGATAAGTCTTCCATTATCCGCGGATGCCAACATCTTCTCAATCCGATGGATAAACAACTCACATTTTTCCGTCAGTCTCTCTTCATAACCGTCCAGACTGATATGCTCCGGATCGTCCAGAGCAGACTCTATAAAAGCGATCTCATAGAGAATCTGTTCCCGCAGATCTCTTATCACAGAGGTCAGTTTTCCTGTGAGCTGCTCCATGGAGGAGGAGAGAGCCAATTCACTCTGAGAATGAATAACATCCATGACGGCCTCAGCCTGAGACAAATCTATTCTGCCGTTTAAAAAAGCCCTCTTGGTAAATTCTCCCGGCTGGGCCAGTCGGGCGCCTGTCCTGAGTACCAACTGCAATACCTTTTGTAAAAGCAGTATACCGCCATGACAATTGATCTCCACCGTATCTTCCATAGTATAGCTATGGGGAGCTTTCAGCAGGATCACCATCACTTCGTCCAGTATGAAATCTTTCCAACAAGCCTCGTCCGCAGTATCTACAATATATCCGTATGAAACCGTATGGCTGGCTTTGTGAGACAATGTTCTCTTTCCAAAGGAATTGTAAAAAATTCGATCCGCTATGGATATGGCTTCTGGACCGGATATTCTTATGATCCCTATACCCGCGTCAGATAAAGCCGTAGCGACAGCCGCTATTGTATCCGTTTTCATTTTTATTTTCATCCCTTTATAAAGAATACCGAATGTATCACTACATTCGGTATCCCAATCATTTATGAATTACGCTTGAGAGTAACCACTACTCTTCTGAAGGGTTCATCGCCTTCGCTGTGAGTCGTCACATATTTGTCATTCTGTAAAGCGGAATGAATGATACGCCTCTCATAGGGATTCATGGGCTCCAAAGATACAGGCCTCTTATTTCTCTTTACCTTATACGCTATGTTCTTCGCCAGATTTTCAAGAGTTTCTTTCCTTCTCTCCCTGTAATTCTCGGTATCAACCTTTACCCGGATATATTCATCCGTATTCTTGTTTACTACCAGAGAAACCAGATATTGCAAAGAATCCAGGGTCTGTCCTCTCTTGCCGATCAAAATGCCCATTTCGTCGCCGCTTAATTCCACACTTAAGGATCTCTCTTCCTCATTGTACTGTACATCCACCGTAACGATCATATCCATGGCGGCAAATACTTCCTTCAAAAAGTTCCTGGCATCGTCCTCCACAGAACATTTCACACAGGCTTTGATAACGGCCGGCTTAGCGCCTATTCCCAAAAATCCCGTAGAACCTTCTTCTAATATGTCATATTTCAGTCTGTCACTGGCAACACCCAGTTTCTGACAGGCCTCAATGACCGCGTCGTTTACAGTTTTTGCCGATACTTCAATGTATTCCATACTCTAACCCTCCCATAACCTATTTGTTATTTCTCTCATTATATTCTTTAACCAAATTGGCTTTAGACGCTATACTTCCCGGCTTAGGCTTACTGCCATTGTCTGTTTTTACTGTTTTCTTTTCTTCACCGCTTTCCGCAGCAGCATTCACACCCGTATTCAAACCAGCCTTTCCTACGATGCCCTTTGTTTTCATATTGGCATAGTTATTCAATATCTCCTGCTGCTTTTGCATCTTCTCCAATTTTTTAGCGCTCTTAGCAGAATTTTTCTTTATTATATCATCAAAACTCATCTTGTCCAACTGCTTATTAATAATGATCATCAGAATCGTTCTGACAACCGCGCTGGCGATCCAGTAAAGACCCATACCGGAAGGTAATGTAAAACAGAACCATGCGGAAAAGATCGGCATGATCGTATTCATCATCTTCATGGAAGATGCCATACTGTTGCCATCGGAATTCTTATTTTCCGGTTGAGGCATCAACTTTATGCTGATCAACTGTGTCACAGCCGACAAAACAGGAATCATGATCGCGCCGATCAACAATCCCCAGGCTCCAACACTGTAAGCGTTGGAAATAATATGCTGGGGAGAGTTGGCAATATTCAGACCAAGAAAATTATTGTAAGTATCCAACAAACCCCTGGTCGTCTCATTACTCAAGATCAACTGTCCATTATAAGTGAGTTCACTCAAATTATAATGTTGTGAAACCAACGCCATATCACTGGTTGACAGTTTGTTTAAGACATCGATAAGACTGTTGACAGCCTTATCGCCAGCGCCTTCCACATTCAGATATCTTCCATACATGGAAACCGTATTTTTAATAGTTTGCGTGATATGTGGATTTGCGTGCGTATATATATGTTTTGCGCATATGGAAACGGCACTTTTAACTGTAGTTTCGGTATTGAGCAAAAAGGCGGCGGCATCCGTACTCATGATCTTATCGTCTAATATACGAAAAGTGTCACCAATCTTACCCACATAAGCCGGAATCGCATAGATCACACGATACAGAGCAAGCAGTATAGGCATCTGAATCAACAGTTGAACACAGCTGCCGGAAGCAGATACGCCATATTTTGCGTAAACAGCCTGTATCTCCTGATTCTGCGCCATTGCGGATTCATTGTCTTTTTTATTCTTATATTTTTCCTGAATAGCCTGTATCTCCGGCTGCATCTTATTAGAAAGCTTGGAAAATTTCTGTTGTTTAATGGTCAAAGGCAATAGCAACAGATTTACTACGATCGTAAAAAGGATAATAGCCAATCCTATATTTGGAATGCCTATAAAATCGATCACATTGAAAATACCTTCCATGATCAGGCCAAGCAGCCTGGCAACCCATCCTATAAGGAAAGTATCGTCCTTGGTCAATAAGATTACTTTCATTTTCTCCTCTTCCCGCATACCATAGGCAAAGCCTGCGGTATTGCACAAATTTCACTTAACGATCTATAACCCATAATCTCAGGGAACAGGATCATAACCACCCTTTGAAAAAGGATTGCAGCGAAGTATCCTCCACAATGCCAAAACAGATCCCTTGACAGCTCCATATTTTTGAACGGCCTCCAGCCCATATTGAGAACAGGTGGGAATATAAGGGCATTTGGTGCGTTTCATCGGAGAAATATATTTCTGATAAAATCGAATAAGTGCAATTATAATTTTTTTCATCATATTTATTTTCAATCAAAATAAAAATAGACCTTGATCAGTCTATGAAGTTTTGCCAGATGTAAAAAGGCGCTCTCCACTTCACAGTAGCCCACGTCGGCTACAGCCGGTCTTGCAACGATCACCATATCCAAACCACTATTGAATATGTTTTCATGTAATCGGTAACTCTCTCTTACCAGCCTTGTAACACGATGCCTTACAACGCTGTTACCCACTTTTTTGCTGACGCTGATTCCAATCCGGTTCCTATCCGTGCCATTTTCCTTAACATACATGATCAGATATTTATTCGCATAGGATTTGCCGTTCTTATATACAAACTGAAACTGCGTATTTTTTTTTAACGACTCTGAAAATTTCATATATTTTCTGACCTCTTTTTCAGAGAAAAAAAGGTCACATTGCTGTGACCTATGCTGATAATTTCTTTCTACCCTTTGCACGCCTCGCCGCCAGAACTTTTCTTCCGCCGGGAGTACTCATTCTTGCTCTGAAACCGTGAACCCTGGATCTGGATTTCTTCTTAGGCTGAAATGTCATCTTCATGAAAACGCACCTCCTTCTCTGACCTTAATTTATGATAAGGTTGTATTAATTTCCTTTGGAAAATAGCATATTGATTGTATAAGAAAAGTTCCGCAATGTCAAGCAAATATCGGATTTTTTTATATTATTTTTAAAAACTTTTCACCTAAAAAAATTTTTTTTACAGTTATCCACAGCGATATACACCGATTTTTATAAACACCCGGTTATCCACATACTGTTGATAATTTGTGGATAACTATTTCCGGCAATCACTATATCTTGTTTTTTACAGCAGATCATTTATCAAGTTGTTGTATTTATGCCGCCTTAAAAGTATCCACAAATTATACGATTTATACACTGTATTGTCCACATTTCAATTTATATATACCACTTATACCCCGGTTTATCAACAGTATGTGGATAACTTTATTCCGTATCTGTTCAAAACTAACATTTGAAATATTCCCAACTTTATATTAATATAGGATTGTGGGTCCGTTTTTCAAGGACGGAAATGTAAGTTGAAAGGAAATGAAATGGATAACATTAAGGAAAATTGGGAAGAAATCAAAGATATTGTCAGAAGAGAATACAATCTGTCGAGTATTTCTTTTTCTACCTGGGTAGAGCCTCTTCAGATCTACAATATAGAAAACGATGTGGTATATATTATCATTCCGTCAGACCAGGCACAGGCTCTGAGTTATATTTCCAGCAAGTATAAAAGTTTTTTTCAGGTTACGATCTCTGAAAAATACGACCATATATATGACGTGGAATTTATCCTGGAATCGGATATCCATTCCGATGATTCCCTTGAAAGTGATCCCGCCTATTATAACGAGACAGACAGCGCCAACGCGTCTCTGAATCCAAAATACAGATTTGACACTTTTGTGGTAGGGAGCAACAATAAATTTGCCCACTCCGCCTCCCTGGCCGTTGCGGAATCTCCGGGAAAAACCTATAATCCGCTGTATCTGTATGGGGGTGCCGGACTGGGAAAGACCCACCTGATGCATTCCATCGGACATTTTATACTGCAACAAAAACCCAACACCAAGGTACTATACGTGACCAGCGAAGAATTTACCAACGAGGTGATCGAGTCTATCCGAAACGGCAGCGCCTCCGTTATGACCAGACTCCGCGAAAAATACCGCACCGTGGACGTACTGATGGTAGACGACGTACAGTTTATTATAGGAAAAGAGAGTACCCAGGAAGAATTTTTCCACACTTTCAATGTGCTGCATTCCGCCGGCAAACAGATCATCCTCTCTTCGGACAAGCCTCCGAAGGAGATGGAAACTCTGGAAGAAAGGTTCCGTTCCCGATTTGAGTGGGGACTGATCGCGGATATCCAGCCGCCCGATTATGAAACCCGTGTGGCGATCCTGCGGAAAAACGCGGAAATCTACCACAGACAGATAGACGAGGAGATCCTCAACTATATCGCCACAAATATTAAATCCAACATACGGGAACTGGAGGGCGCCTTTAACAAGATCATCGCTTTTGCCAGGTCCAATAAAAGGGATCTGACTTTGGACGCCGCGGAAGAAGCGCTTAAGGATGTCATTTATCCCAACAAAGCCAGAGAGATCACGCCTACGCTGATCATAAACACAGTCTCTGAATACTTTAATGTAAAACCGGAAGATGTGATATCAAAAAAGAGGAACTCAGAGTATGTCCTGCCAAGGCAGGTAGCCATGTATCTGTGTCATATCATGACGGACGTCTCCTATTCCATGATAGGAAAAGCTCTGGGCAAAAAAGACCATACCACCGTACTGCACGGATGTAATAAAATAGAAGAAGAATTAAAAACAAACGAAGAACTTCAGAGTAAGATAGACGCTATATTAAAGAAGATCAATCCCAACTGATCCACAGCGGATCGTGTATTGGATGTTGATAACTTTTAAGGAGTGAAAACCATTTTAAGGCATATGTGAATAAGTCTGAACTTATCCATTATAAAAAGTTTAATTATTCACAAGATATCCATTCCCTTTTTGCCGGAAAAATAGTATAATAGAAATAGTTTTGCACATATCAACACCCATTAAGAAGGATATTAAGAAAACATATATAATTAATTTGCCTTGCGCAGGCGCTCTTAAAAGGATTTTGCGTTGTGCACAGGAAAGGAGTTTGTAGATCATGAAACTTATTTGCTCGAAGAGTAATCTGTTAAACGGTGTGCAGATTGTATCGAAAGCAGTCCCCAACAAAACGACTATGTCCATTCTGGAATGTATTCTGGTGGATGCTACCAGGGGTATGATCACTCTTACGGCCAACGATATGGAATTGGGCATAGAGACGACCATCGAGGGAGAGATACTCGAAAAAGGCATCATTGCTCTGGATGCCAGGATCTTTCTTGAGATCGTCCGCAAACTGCCGGATAATGATATAACGATCCAGACAGACGAAACATATAAGACTACGATCACCTGCGAAAAGGCGAAATTTAATATCATGGGAAAATCAGGGGAAGATTTTTCCTATCTTCCCGTTGTGGAGAGAGAGGGCAGCATTTCCGTATCACAGTTTACTCTGAAGGAAGTGGTGAGACAAACTATCTTTTCTATATCTGATAATGATAACAATAAGCTTATGAGCGGCGAACTGTTTGATATAAACGGTATGGAGCTAAAAGTAGTCTCTTTGGACGGACACCGTATCTCTATTCGCAAAATAGCCTTAAAGGAGGAATACGGTCAGAGAAAAGTAGTGGTTCCGGGCAAGACTCTGAATGAGATCAGCAAGATCCTTTCCGGCGATACGGACAAGTATGTAAACATTTTCTTTACTCCGAAACATATTATATTTGAGTTTGACAACACCACAGTGGTGTCAAGATTGATCGAAGGAGAGTATTTCAGGATAGAGCAGATGCTTTCCGGCGACCATGAGACAAAAGTAAAGATCAATAAAAAAGAATTTTTAAACTGTATAGACCGCGCTACTCTGTTGGTAAAGGAGGGGGATAAGAAACCCATCATCATCAATATCACGGACGGCAGTATGGAATTGAAGATCAATTCCGCTCTCGGCAGCATGAATGAGGACATTGATATCGAAAAAGAAGGTAAGGATCTGATGATCGGATTCAATCCAAAATTCCTGATCGATGCTCTGCGTGTGATCGATGACGAGCAGGTGGATCTATTTATGGTCAATCCCAAGGCTCCCTGTCTGATCAAGGATGAGCAGGAGACATATATTTATTTGATTCTTCCGGTTAATTTTACAACTGTCAGTTAGTCAGTTGATTGGTAAAAAAAGATAGGACATTTGAAAAATGTTAAAGCTAAAGATCAAAGATGATTTTATCAAGCTGGGTCAGGCCATGAAACTGGCTGGCCTGGCAGACTCCGGCGTTGAAGCAAAGTTGATGATCCAGGACGGTCAGGTATCTGTGAACGGTGAAGTGGAATATCAGAGAGGAAAAAAGCTTCAGAATGGAGATATATTTGAATATGATGGGTCACAGGTTCAGATCGTGGCTCGGGAAGTATAAGGAAAGTGGAGCAGACTATGATTATAAAATCACTGGAACTTCAGGATTATCGTAATTATGATTCACTTAACTTAGCGTTTGACAAAGGTACGAATATCCTTTATGGTGACAATGCACAGGGAAAGACCAATATTCTGGAAGCAATCTATGTATCAGCCACTACAAAATCACATAAGGGGAGCAAGGATAAGGATATTGTAAATTTTCACAAAGATGAGGCACATATCCGTACTTTTCTGGAAAAGGACGGGGTGGAAACCCGTGTGGATATGCATTTGCGAAAGAACAAATCCAAGGGAATTGCCATTGATGGCCAGAAGATCAAGAAAGCTGCGGATCTGCTGGGAATCTGTAATGTTGTTTTTTTCTCTCCGGAGGATCTCAGTATCATAAAAGATGGCCCTGCGGAGCGCAGACGGTTTGTGGATATGGAGCTTTGTCAGTTGGACAGCTTTTATCTGTACAATCTGAATCATTACAATAAGATCGTCAATCAGCGCAATAAGCTTTTAAAGGATATGTATTTTAATCCCGATCTCAAGGATACCTTGAATATATGGGATGCTCAGTTAGTTTCCTTTGGCAGTAAGATCATAGAGAGACGAAAGATATTTGTTGAGCAGCTCAATGATATTATCTATGATATCCATAAATGCCTGTCCGGTGATAAAGAAGAGATAATGATCCAGTATGAACCGGATGTTCAGATAGATAATTTTGAGAGACAGTTACGGTGCAGCCAGGAAAAGGATATAAAGTTAAAACAGACCACGGTAGGTCCTCACAGGGATGATTTTTGTTTTTCCATAAAGGATGTGGATATCCGCAAATTCGGTTCTCAGGGCCAGCAGCGCACGGCGGCTCTGTCTCTGAAACTTTCAGAGATAGAACTTGTAAAAAAAATTACCAGGGATACTCCGATCCTGTTGTTGGATGATGTGTTGTCGGAACTGGACAGTAACCGGCAGAATTATCTGTTGAACAGTATAGGAGATATCCAGACAATCATTACATGTACAGGACTGGAAGAGTTTGTTAATAACAGATTTGAGATCAACAGAGTGTATAAAGTGACTGACGGAATGGTGGAGACAGCGTCTTCAGATACGGCGAAATGACGGTGAATATTGCGGAGGCGGGTTATCTCGCGACACGCGGAGAAGAGGTAATGATGAGCGAAGAAAATATGAATGATACGACAGTTGAACATGAGTATGGAGCTGACCAGATTCAGATTCTGGAGGGTCTTGAGGCAGTCCGCAAGCGTCCCGGCATGTATATAGGCACTACATCCAGCAGAGGTCTTCACCATCTGGTATATGAGATCGTGGACAATTCAGTGGATGAGGCGCTGGCGGGATTTTGCGATACCATTGAAGTGACGATCAATGAGGATAATTCCGTTACTGTTGAGGATAACGGCAGAGGTATACCTGTGGGAATTAATCATAAGGCGGGTATTCCCGCTGTTGAGGTGGTATTTACGATCCTTCATGCCGGCGGCAAGTTCGGCGGCGGGGGCTACAAAGTATCCGGCGGTCTGCACGGGGTGGGCGCTTCCGTGGTAAACGCCCTGTCCGAATGGCTTGAGGTTGAGATATGTCAGAACGGAAAGATCTATAAACAGCGCTATGAGAAAGGGCATGTGATCTATTCTCTCAAGGAGATAGGAAGCTGTCCCATGGAGAAATCAGGCACGAAAGTAACTTTTCTTCCCGATAAGACGATCTTTACCGAGACAACGGAATTTGAGTTTGACATATTGAAACGCAGACTTCGTGAAATGGCGTTTTTGACCAAGAATCTGCGTATCATCCTGAGAGACAGCCGCAGCGAGGAAGAGCAGATCCTTACGGATACCAGTGCGGAAAACGCACAGATCAGTCAGTTGCTGCAGAGAGCTGCGGAGGATCAAAAAGAGAGTCCGGCGGAAGAGGAAACTGCCAAAACTTCCAAAGTGGGCGTGGTGAGGACTGTCAGGCTGGACAACGGAAAAAAGCAGAAAGTAGTTGAATTTCACTATGAGGGCGGTATCAAAGAATTTGTTACTTACCTTAATAAGAGCAAGACTCCCCTTTATGAAAATGTGCTGTATTTTGAGGGGGAGAAGAATCATGTGTATGTGGAAGTGTCTTTCCAGCATAACGATTCTTATAACGAGAGCGTATTCGGTTTTGTCAACAATATTAATACGCCGGAGGGCGGTACTCATCTGCAGGGTTTCCGCAACGCCATTACAAAGACTTTTAACGACTATGCCAGAAACGCGAAACTGCTTAAAGACAGTGAGCCAAATCTGTCTGGTGAGGATATCCGGGAGGGACTGACTGCTATCATAAGTGTAAAGATCGAGGATCCTCAATTTGAAGGCCAGACCAAGCAGAAACTTGGAAACAGCGAAGCCAGAGGAGCGGTGGATAATGTTGTGTCGGAACAACTTACCTATTTTCTGGAGCAGAATCCGGGAATCGCAAAGATCATATGTGAAAAATCCATTTTGGCCCAGCGTGCCAGAGAGGCGGCCCGCAAGGCGCGGGATCTGACCCGCAGAAAAACGGCTCTGGATACCATGGCTCTTCCAGGAAAACTTGCGGATTGCTCGGACAAAGACCCTCAGAACTGCGAGATCTATATCGTGGAGGGAGACTCCGCCGGCGGCAGCGCCAAAACAGCCCGTTCCCGTGCCACACAGGCGATCCTGCCGCTGCGCGGTAAGATATTGAATGTGGAAAAAGCCAGGCTGGACAAGATATACGCCAATGCGGAGATCAAGGCTATGATAACTGCTTTCGGTACCGGTATCCATGAGGATTTTGATATTACCAAACTGCGTTATAACAAGATCATTCTTATGGCGGATGCAGATGTAGACGGCGCTCATATCTGTACTTTGCTGCTCACCTTCATCTATCGCTTTATGCCGGAGCTTATCAAGCAGGGACATGTGTTTTTGGCAAAGCCTCCCCTCTTTAAGCTGGAGAAAAATAAAAAAGTATGGTATGCCTACAGCGATGAAGAACTGGATGCTATTCTGCAAGAAGTGGGAAGAGATCAGAATAATAAGATCCAGAGATATAAAGGTCTGGGTGAGATGGATGCGGAGCAGCTCTGGGAGACCACGATGGATCCGGCCAGAAGAATATTGCTGCGGGTAAATTATGATGAAGAAACTGAGTCGGAACTTGATCTTACCTTTACCACTCTGATGGGGGACAAGGTAGAACCCCGGAAAGAGTTTATTGAGCAGAACGCTAAATTTGTTAAAAATCTGGATATTACCTGATTGAACTTAAAGACCGGTGAGGTTTTAACCAATTTTTTAAGCATCTAATCTATCAACTGAAGAAATGCGGGAATGAGGTAAACATGCAAGACGATATTTTTGACAATGTCCAGGAACATGACAAGATCCAGGAAGTTGATCTGAAGGAAAAAATGGAGACTTTTTATATTGATTACGCTATGAGCGTGATCGCCTCCAGAGCGCTGCCTGATGTCAGAGACGGTCTGAAACCTGTGCAGAGAAGAGTTCTGTACTCCATGATCGAGTTGAACAACGGTCCCGACAAGCCCCATCGTAAATGTGCCCGTATCGTCGGTGATACCATGGGTAAATATCACCCCCATGGAGACAGTTCTATCTATGGCGCTCTGGTCAATATGGCCCAGGATTGGAACATGCGGTACACTCTGGTGGATGGTCATGGCAATTTCGGTTCCATGGACGGCGACGGCGCTGCGGCCATGCGTTATACAGAGGCCAGACTTTCCAAGATTTCCATGGAACTGTTGGCGGATATCAACAAAGACACTGTTAATTTTGATCCTAACTTTGACGATACGGAAAAAGAGCCTGTAGTCCTGCCCAGCCGTTATCCCAATCTGTTGGTAAACGGTACCACCGGTATCGCGGTGGGCATGGCCACTAATATTCCTCCCCACAATCTGCGGGAAGTGGTGAATGCGGTAGTCAAGATCATTGACAACCGAGTTGAGGAGAACAGAGATACTTCCATAGAGGAAGTGCTGGATATCATAAAAGCTCCCGATTTTCCCACAGGCGGTCTGATCCTTGGCACCAGAGGCTGCGATGAGGCATACCGCACCGGAAGGGGAAAGATCCGGGTCCGTGCGGTGACGGATATCGAGACCCTGTCAAACGGCAAGAGTCAGATCATCGTGACACAGTTGCCCTATATGGTAAATAAGGCGAATTTGATCGTTAAGATGGCGGAGCTGGTAAAGCTGAAAAAGGTGGATGGCATCACGGATATCAGAGATGAGTCCAACAGAGAAGGTATCCGTATCGTGATCGAACTGCGCCGGGACGTCAACGCCAACGTGATCCTGAATCAGTTGTACAAACATACCCAGTTGCAGGATACTTTTGGTGTGATCATGCTGGCTCTGGTGAATAATGAGCCCAAGGTCATGAATCTTCTGGAGATGCTGACCTATTATCTGGCCCATCAGGAGGATGTGGTCACTCGCAGGACAAAATATGATCTGAATAAAGCCGAGGAGAGGGATCATATCTTACAGGGTCTTTTGAAAGCTCTGGATTATATAGATGAAGTGATCTCCATCATACGCAGCAGTCAGAACGCCCAGATCGCCAAGGAGCGTCTGATAGAGCGCTTTGAATTGTCGGACGTGCAGGCCCAGGCTATCGTGGATATGCGTCTGCGTGCGCTCACCGGTCTGGAAAGAGAAAAGTTGGAGACGGAACATGCGGAGCTGCAACAGAAGATACAGGAGTACAAAGCAATCCTGGCGGATGAAAAACTGCTGCTGGGAGTGATCAAGAAAGAGATCACTGTAATATCGGATAAATACGGGGATGACAGAAGAAGTCAGATCACCTATGATATGTCGGATATATCCATGGAAGATATGATTCCTCACGACAACACGATCATAGCCATGACCAGCCTGGGCTATATTAAACGTATGACGGTGGATAATTTTAAATCTCAGAACCGCGGCGGCAAGGGTATCAAGGGGATGCAGACCATAGAGGACGACTATATAGAGGATCTGCTGATCACCAGCACCCATCACTATCTGCATTTCTTCACCAATTTAGGAAGGGTGTACCGTCTCAAGGCTTATGAGATTCCGGAGGCCGGCAGGACCGCAAGGGGTACAGCTATTGTAAATCTGTTACAGCTTATTCCGGGAGAGAAGATCACCGCCATGATCCCTATACGGGAATACAGTGAAGAAAGAAATCTCTTTATGGTGACCAAGGGTGGTATCGTGAAAAAAACGTCCCTGGATGAGTTCTCCAATATCCGCAAAAATGGCCTGGTTGCCATCAATCTGCGGGAGGGAGACGAACTGATCGAGGTTAAGTCCACAGACGCGTCCAGCGAGATCTTCCTGGTGACAAAACAGGGTATGTGTATACGGTTTAAAGAGACGGATGTGAGAAATACCGGCCGTGCGTCCATGGGCGTCATCGGTATGAACCTGTCCGATCAGGATGAGATCGTGGGTATGCAGCTTCAGACCCAGGGTGATTCTCTGTTGATCGTTTCCGAGAACGGTATGGGAAAGAGAACATATCTGGAAGAGTTTACTGTCCAATACCGCGGCGGAAAAGGGATAAAGTGCTATAAGATCACCGAGAAGACGGGAGATGTGATCGGCGTCAAAGCGGTTAAGGACGACAATGAGATCATGATGATCACCACAGCGGGCATCATCATTCAACTGCGCATGGAGGATGTATCCACTCTGGGTAGAAATACTTCCGGCGTAAAGCTGATCCAGTTGGAAAAGAACAATAAAGTTGCCCGGATCGCCAAAGTCAGGGAAAAGATTTCCAATGGTGACCAGGAGTTCAGCGATGTAGAGGAAGCGCTGGAAGAGTTTCCGGAGGAAATGTCTGAGGAGTTTCCGGAGGAATATACGGAAGAGTAAAAATCAGGATAAGATAAAGTAATAGCAATAGCCGGAAACTTGAGAATATAAAGTCCATCAGGTTTCCGGCATGTTTTTTAGAAAGTACTTTCTTTTTTATTAATATGTGCTATAATCTGTGTTTGGAATAAAAAATATTTAGGCGACTGCAAAATTCTTTCTTGCCAATACCGAATTGTGTATATTGTATATTCCATAAGCTGGCCTTCCGCAGCCGTCGGCATTTGGGTGTCGTATTTTGACACCCTATGTGCCGCTACGGCGAGGACAGAGCGAGAGCGTGCCAGCGTTGGAGTATGCAATATACACAATGACACTGGCAAAGTAACTAAACTTTGCAATTACCTAAAATATATAATAACGTATAAGAGGTGAGTTCCATGGAAGCATATAATATTTTTAAGGATCTGGCAATCATTATTGTTATCGCAAAAATATTCGGCATCATAGCCCGCAAACTGCGCGCTCCCCAGGTGGTAGGAGAGATCATTGCGGGTCTGATCATCGGACCCAGTGTACTGGGTTTGGTACAGCAGACAGATTTTTTGGTGCAGATGGCGGAGATTGGCGTAGTGCTGCTGATGTTTTCCGCGGGACTGGAGACAGACTTAAAAGAGTTGGTTAAGACCGGCCCCATCGCTTTTTTGATCGCGTGCTGCGGCGTGTTTGTCCCTTTAGTGGGAGGCACATTGCTGTATATGGGTTTTTATGGGGCGGCGCCCTGGGGAAGCGAGGAATTTTATAAAGCGGTATTTATCGGTGTGATCATGACTGCCACCAGCGTCAGCATCACAGTGGAATCTCTGCGGGAAATGGGGAAATTGAAGGGAAAAGTGGGTACTACGATTCTCAGCGCCGCCATCATCGACGATGTGATCGGCATTATCGTGCTTACCTTTGTGATCGGCTTTAAGAATCCTGATTCCAACCCCGGAAAAGTGGTGCTTTCCACAATTTTATTCTTTATATTCGCGTTTGTGATCGGCCTGATACTTTATAAATTGTTTGAACTTTACGATGAAAAATATCCTCATACCAGAAGGATTCCCATTTTGGGTCTTGCCCTTTGCTTTTTCTTTGCCTATGCCGCTGAGAAATATTTTGGGATCGCGGATATCACCGGAGCTTATGTGGCAGGTATTGTGCTGTGTTCCGTCCGGGATTCAAAGTACATAGAACAAAAGATGGAAGTCAATTCCTATATGTTGTTCGGGCCGATCTTTTTTGCCAGTATCGGTCTGAAGACCAGCATAGAAAATGTGAATGCAGGCATACTGCTGTTTTCTCTGGGTTTTGTGATCGTAGCCCTGATATCAAAGATCATTGGCTGCGGTTTGATGGCCAGGATATGCAGATTCAGTGGTAAGGACTCTCTGAAGATCGGCGTGGGAATGATGACCCGGGGAGAAGTGGCGCTGATCGTAGCGCAAAAAGGGCTGTCCGTAGGACTGTTGACGCCGGTATATTTTACGGCTGTGATCCTGCTGATCATCGTATCCAGTATTTCCACACCTATCGTATTAAAGATATTATACGCAAAGGATAAAGTTGAAACTGTGGCATAGACAGAGAACAGATAGAGGTAGGTATGGATATACAGAAACAGAGATTTCTGGAAGTCAAGGACAGAGTGCTGGGAGAGGAAAGGCTCAGGGCCAGCATCGGTACTCTGTCTGAGAAGACCACTCATATGATCTTGAAAAATTATTATGAGCCGGACATAGATAAACAGGAGATCCCTGTAGGCAATTATGTGGCGGATATTTTTACCGGACAGGAGATCATAGAGATCCAGTCGGCGGGATTCGGAAAGATGCGGGACAAGCTGGAGGCTTTTCTCCCTGAGTATCCAGTCACTATCGTTCACCCCATCCCTTACATAAAGCGGCTGATATGGATCGATCAGGAGACGGGCGCTCTCAGCGCTCCCCATAGATCGCCCAAAAAAGGGAGTGTATATGACGCTTTTCTGGAATTGTACCGAATCCGGGATTATCTGTCGGACAGGCATCTGACGGTTAAGTTATTACTGCTGGAGCTGGAAGAATACAAGCTTTTGAACGGATACGGTAAAAACAAAAAAATACGCGCCTCAAAATATGACCGTATTCCTCTGGATATCAAAGAAGAGATCGTGATAGAGAGACCGGAAGATCTGATGCAGTTCGTACCTCTGGAACTGGAGGAGCCTTTTACGATAAAGCAGTTTGCCAAAGCCGCGCATATCAGTGAAAGGATGGCCAGTCTGGCTGTTAAGCTTTATTGTTATTATGGGATGATGGCGCATACGGGAAAGGATGGCAGGGCTTATCTGTATGAGATCCTTGAGAAGGAAACTTAAGATTACGGCTTGTTTTTTGCAGAATAGTGTGCTATACTTTCCAAAGCATAAAGGAAATAAGGAAACGTTACAGGTGTCGGATGTAAGTGTTTTTTGCTTAAGATCCGGTGAAAAGGGAAGCAGGTGTAAGTCCTGCACGAACTCGTCGCTGTGAGGAGGGAGTTTTTCTCCCCATAAGATTTTCATCTTTATGCGCGGAAAATCTTATGGAAAATCATTGAAGCCTCTGTGTTATACATGCTTTGAGAAGACGGAGAAAAGCGTAGATAGCCAAGTCAGAAGACCTGCCTGTGACGGTACTGTAAGACCACGAGTAACTGGTTAGTACATAAGAGAATGTGGATAGCTATATTCATATTTATTTTTAGTACGCACAGACCTGTTGCCAGGAATATTTCCCATGCAACAGGTTCTTTTTGTCTCTTTTTATGCGAAATTTAGAATATAAATGGAGGTAAAAGAAATGACGGAAACAAAGAAATCAAACAAAAAACTTATCATTGGCGTAGTCGTGATGGTGCTGCTCATAGCATTGTTTGCGGCGGTATTTTTCCTGTTTAAGCCAAAGGCCGTACAGGGCGCCAAATCCATCACCATTGAAGTCGTGGATAACAATGCCGCTTCCACCGTATACGACGTACACACGGACGCGGAATATCTGCGGCAAGCCATGGAGGAGGCTGACGGGCTGGAATTTTCCGGGACGGAGAGTGAATATGGCCTGATGGTGGAAACCGTCAACGGAGTGACTGCGGATTATAATGTGGATCAGTCTTATTGGGGATTTTATGTCAATGGCGAATACTGCAATTACGGTATTGATACCCAGCCTGTGGCAGATGGCGATGCTTTCCGTATTGTCTACACCAGATAGCAGACATTATGGCAGCGGAAAAAACTCTTAAAAACGTCACATATGATATTGCCGTGATAGGTATAGCCATCGCTTTGATCGAAGTATGCAAAGCGGCCATGATGGGACTGCCCAATATAGAACTGACCAGTTTCTGGATCATTATGTTTACATTACTGCTGGGAAGAAAGATTCTGTTGGTTATACCGGCTTTTATCCTGATAGAGGGCTGTATGTTCGGTTTTGGCACCTGGTGGATCATGTATCTGTATGCCTGGCCCCTGCTGGTATTTCTGACATGGATATTCCGGAAACAGAAGAATGTACTGTTCTGGGCTGTGCTGTCAGGGCTGTACGGACTGTTTTTCGGAGCAATGTGCGCGATTCCCTATGTAGTCATAGGTTCTTTTGACGGCGGAATATGGTCCGGTCTTTATGCCGGATTTACCTGGTGGGTGGCAGGTATCCCTTTTGATCTGCTGCACTGCGCGGGCAATTTCGTTCTGATGCTGGCTCTGTACCACCCGGTAAAAATCGCTTTTTCTTATGTAAGACGGCAAATATGAAACAGAAAATATAAAACTATGAAAAATGACGAGGAGATTTTAGTCTTCCTCGTCATTTTCTTCTGACCGGGGCAGGCTGAAGATAAACTCGCTGCCCTCCCCGGGAGTGCTGATCACATTGATATGTTCGTTGTGGGATTGAATGATCTCTTTTGTGATGGACAGTCCCAGTCCCGTACCCTTTTTGTCCTTGCCTCTGGATAGATCCGATTTGTAAAAACGATCCCATATCAGTTTCAGGTCTTCCTTGGGGATCCCTATGCCGGTATCCTTTACCGATACAAATAGCTTGTTCTTTTTCTCTGTAGTCTCCACTTTGATCACAGAGTTGTGGTGGCTGAATTTGATGGCGTTGTCGATCAGATTGTACAAGACTTGTTGGATCTTGCTCATATCTGCCTTGACATACATGATTTCATCCGTGAGGATCAGTTCAATGGCAATACTTTTTTTCAGACATGTGCCTTCAAAAGATGCGGCGGTGGAGCGGATGACCTGATTGATATCAAAATCCGTGATGTCTAACAGCATTCCCTTGGTGTTCAGATTGTTCAGCGTCAGCAGACTGTTGGTAAGTTTGGTCAGTCGCTGGGTCTCTGTCAGAACGATGTTCAGATATTTTTCATGTAGATCCGGTGGGATGGTACCGTCCAGCATGGCTTCCAGGTATCCCTGTATGGAGGTTAGGGGAGAGCGGAAATCGTGGGATACGTTAGCCACAAATTTTTTCTGATCGTCCTCCGATCGTGCGATCTCGCTGGCCATATAGGAAAGGCAGGCTGCAAGATATCCTATCTCGTCCTCGCTGTCCACGGTAAATTCGTAATGCATATTTCCTGTGGCGTACTGTTCCGTTGCATAAGTGATCTTACGCAGAGGCATATATACGATCTCTGTGAAAAAGATCAAAATGATCAAGGATAACAAAAACAAAATGATCAGCGTGATATAGGATATATTCAGCAGGCTGTTGCAGGATTCATCGATGGATACCATATCCGTATGAATGACCACATATCCTTTGATCATATAGTTGGTGGTGATGGGAGCGATCACCGACAGAACATCCTGGGAATAAAAATTAAAAAAATTATCGATCACATAATAGGAACTGCCGGCGATAGTGGAGTCAAAATCCTTGATGATCACTTCATTTTCCACATCAATAGGGGCATCTGTATCCAGGATCAGACGTCCCGAAGGATTGATGATCTGAATATTGGACTCCAGATATACTGCCAGAGCGTCCAACTGATCCTTTACCGCCTCCAGGGAGATCTCGCTGTTATATAGATTTCTGGCGTAAGTATTGGCGATCAGCGTGGCTTCGGAATACAGGGAGTCGGCTTTTTCCCGTATCAAATGTTCCCTGGTCATGCTGGGCACAAAAGTGGCCAGTATCACCAGACCGAAGATTCCGAAGATCCCATAAGCCAACAAAAATTTTAAATACAGGGTTTTTTTCATCAGGAATCACATCCTTATTTTTTAGCTTCAAACTTGTAACCGATACCCCAGATCGTACTGATCTTCCAAAATTCGTGATCCTTGATCTTTTCTCTCAGACGTTTTATATGCACATCCACGGTACGGGTATCTCCCATATATTCGTATCCCCAGATTTGGTCCAACAGTTGTTCTCTGGTAAAAACATGATTGGGAGAAGATGCCAGAAAATATAAGAGCTCCAGCTCCTTGGGGGGCATATCCACATTTTTTCCCATATAGGTCACGGAATAATTGGTGCGGTTGATGATCAGATCGGGATATTCCACGGACTCGTCACGGGATTTTGCGCTGGGCTCTGCCGCGGGCTTATACCGCCGCAGCACGGCCTTGACCCTTGCCACAAGTTCTTTAGTGTCAAAGGGCTTTTCCATGTAGTCGTCCGCTCCCAACTCCAGACCCAGTACCTTGTCAAATATCTCTCCCTTGGCGGAAAGCATGATAATGGGCGTGCTGTACCTGGCCCTGACTTCCCGGCAGACCTGATAGCCGTCTATACCGGGCAGCATCAGATCCAGCAGGATCAGATTGGGTTCAAAAGAACCAATGGCGCCCATGACGGATTCCCCGTCATAGACGATCATGGTCTCAAAGCATTCCTTGGTGAGATATAGGGAGATCAGTTCCGCAATATTGCTGTCATCGTCCACGATCAGGACTTTTTGTTTGTTTACCATATTCCTCCTTCCCGCATCTCACAGATACCACCTGTGAGATTGCATCAATCTTCTGAAGGTTATTTAAATGTGACAATAGTTACGCCTGCGTCTCCTTCGCCGTATTCCCCCAGACGAAATTCTTTTACATATTTCAGACGCTTTAAATGGCTGTGAACAGCGCTGCGCAGAGCGCCGGTGCCTTTTCCGTGTACCACCCGCACAGAGGATAGGTGGGCGATATAGGCGTCGTCCAGGTATTTATCCAGAACGGATATGGCTTCGTCCACCGTCTTGCCCAAAAGATTGATCTCCGTGGATACGGACAGAGACTTGCTCATTTTGATCTTTCCTGCGCCGGTGCGCTGCAGGGTGGGCGCAGTGACGGTAACTTCATCCGTCAGAGCCAGATCCTTTACATTGACCTGGGTGCGCATAATGCCGCACTGTACGAAGAGATTGCCCTTATTGTCCGGCAGGGTGCTCACAGTGCCGGTGAGGCCCATGGACAACACCTTTACACCGTCTCCCTTCTTTAATTTAGCAGGATCCAGAACCTTCTTTTTATCCGGTGCGGACTCTGTTTTTAAAGCCAGTTTTTGGTTTTTCTCGTTGATCCGGTCCCGCACTTTCTGACGTTTCTTTTCCAGATCCCTGATATCCGCGCCGGGTCCTAAATTATTGAAATCGCGGATAGTCTCATCAGCCACATCCTTGGCCTCCTGTAAAATCTCCCGGGCTTTTTCGTGGGCCTCCTTGAGGATCTTGTCTCTTGCGCTGTCCAGTTTTTCGTTCTTTGCCTGCAGCTGATCCTGCAAGGTCTTGATACGGGCTTTGTAGGAGGCAATCTCCTGACGCTCTTTTTCAATGGTGATCCTGCTCTTTTCCAGATCGGATATCACGTCCTCAAAGCTTTCGTCCTCCTTGCTGATCTGTTCCCTGGCCGCAGCAATGATGTCATCCGGCAATCCCAGCTTGGAGGAGATGGCAAAAGCGTTGCTCTTGCCGGGAATACCGATCAGCAGCCGATAAGTGGGCTGTAAAGTCTCCACACTGAATTCACAGCAGGCGTTCTCCACAAAATCCGTGGAAAGGGCATATATTTTCAGCTCACTGTAGTGCGTAGTAGCCATAGTGCGGATGCCGCGGTCATGAAGATAGTTTAAGATGGCTATCGCCAGGGCGGCTCCCTCCGTGGGGTCGGTTCCCGCGCCCAGTTCGTCGAACAGGCACAGAGAATTTTCATCCGCGTGTTTTAAGATCCGCACGATGCTGGTCATATGAGAAGAAAAAGTACTCAGGCTCTGCTCGATGCTCTGTTCGTCTCCGATATCCGCATACACCTTGGTAAAAACAGACAGCTCGGACCGGTCGAGAGCCGGGATATGCAGCCCCGCCTGTCCCATCAGCGTAAACAAGCCCACGGTTTTCAGGGAGACGGTCTTACCTCCGGTGTTGGGACCGGTGACGATCAGCAGATCAAAGTCCCGGCCCAGGTGGATATCGATGGGCACCACCTTATCTTTGGGCAGCAGGGGATGACGGCCTTTGCGCAGACAGATATAGTGCTGTGTGTTAAAGACCGGGCGGGTGGCGTTCTGATCCAGAGCCAGTTTGGCCTTGGCAAAAACAAAATCAAGATGGGTCATCAGTCTTTGATTATCCGCCAGTTCTTCCACATGCTGCGCCGCCTGGCCGCTGAGATCCGCGAGAACCTTTTCTATCTCCGCCTTTTCCTGTATCTCCAGCTCCCGCAGCTGGTTGTTCAGTTCCACCACGGCAGCAGGCTCTATAAAAAATGTGGAGCCGGAGGAGGATTGGTCGTGAACCATGCCGTGAACCTGTCCTTTGTATTCCGATTTGACGGGGATACAATACCGGTTGTCCCGCATGGTGATCACGGCATCCTGCAGATAGGTGCGGTAGGAGCCGGTGATCATGGAATTGAGCTGGTTATGCACTTTTTCATTGGTCAGCAGCATGGACCGGCGGACATGTTTCAGTCCTGGACTGGCGTCGTCCGCCATCTCTTCCTCGGACAGGATACAGCGGTTTATCTCCCCGGAAAGCTGGGTCAGGGGGGTCAGCCTTTCAAAATAGGGGTCCAGGCTGTCCTCGGGGGTATCTTCCCTGTCCTTACGCCCATAGGTCTTGATCCGGTTTACATTGTCAAGGAGCCGGGCGATCCTGAGAAGTTCCGGCATGGACAGTGTGCTGCCGATCTCTAAGGATTTCAGGGCAAAGCCAATCTCCTGATTGCTGCCAAAGGAGGTACTGCCCAGCTTAAAGATCCGGGCCAGAGCATCCTGCGTCTCCGTCTGGGCGATATCTATCTCTTCGAGATCTGTCATGGGCTGTAGCTCCAGACAACATTTTTTACCCGGCGCGGAATCCGCCTTTTCCGACAACATATTGATGATCTTGTCATATTCTAATATTTTCAGTCCTTTTTCGTTCATGGTTTTTATTCCTTTTATATTGATTTCCACAGGTTACGCTCCAGACGGGCAATGGTTCCCATATGGATGTTTAAGGGTATTCCACCTAAGTATAGCACAATTTCAAAGGATAAGATACCCCCGGTTTTACTTTACATTTAAAAAAGGATATTATATACTGTGTTGAGAAGAGATGCCTTATAAAAAATGGACAGACAGGAGTATGAGATGCCAAATCGTCAGGATCCGGATCAGGATAATTTTATGATTGAAAAGATCAAACAGAGGCCGATCAACAAGCGCAGATTGATCCGCCGGACGTTGATCACAGCCTCCATGGCAGTGATTTTCGGTCTGATCGCCTGCTTTACCTTTCTGATACTGGAACCTGTGATCAGTAACTGGCTGTATCCGGAGGAGGAACCGGAGGCCATTATTTTTCCCGAAGAACCGGAGGAAATGCTGCCGGAGGAGATGCTGGAGGAGTATATACAGCCCAGCCCCAGCCCCAGTCCCAGCCCCGTGCCGGAAGAACAGACAGAGCCGGAGAGAGCGGAACTGGATGAACAGCAGATCCAGGAGATCCTAAACCGGGTGACACTGGATATGGGGGATTATCGGCAGCTCTACAGCGTTTTATCGGATTATGTGAGACAGCTCGATCAGTATATGGTGGTGGTGACGGGAACAAAGTCAGACACGGATTGGTTTGCCAATGTATACGAGAGCAAGAACGAAACCTCCGGTATTGTCATTGGCAACAACGGAAAGGAACTGCTGATCCTGACGGATTACAACTCGGTAAAACGGGCGGATCATCTGACAGTGACCTTTTCGGACGGTGTACAGGCGGACGCTTTGATGATGCAGTGTTACCAGGACGGAAACCTGGCCGTGCTTTGCGTCAGCCTGAATGTGCTGAGTCAGGATATGCAGGCGGAGGACATGCATATTGCTCCTCTGGGTTCTTCCATGCAGAGAAATCTGGTGGGAAGTCCCGTGATCGCTATGGGTAATCCCATGGGCAGCAGCGGTTCTGTGGGTTATGGGATCATAACTGCCGTCGGCGGTCAGGTGCCTCTGGCGGACAGGAATTTTCAGCTGCTGACCACGGATATCTACGGCAGCCAGTCGGCGGGCGGAGTTCTGTTCAATACCAGCGGTCAGGTGGTGGGCTTTATTATCTCCGGAAAAACAGGAACTGATATGCGTAATGTCATCAGCGCATACGGCATCAGCGATCTAAAGCAGATCATCAGCAGACTGACAAAAGGGGATAGGATCCCCTATCTGGGAATTATCGGAGGGGATGTGCCCAAGGAGGCCAACGAACAGTCCGGGGTGCCTTTTGGCGCGTATGTGCGGGAGGTGGAAATGGATTCTCCAGCCATGTTGGTGGGTATTCAGAGCGGGGACGTCATCATAGGCGCAGACGGGCAGAGTGTGGCTAAAATGAGCGATTATTCGAGTTATCTTCTGAAACTTAACCCGGAGGACACGGTAACTTTACAGATCATGCGGCAATCTCAGGGGGAATATAAGGAAATAACCTTTGAGATCACGGTGGGCGAAGTGGATTAGTGTGCGGCCAGTTCAGCGGATCTGTCCTCGATTCTTCCGGGGCTTTGAATAGTAATATAGTAATATATGCGATATCTCAGGGTTTGCCTGCGATATGCGGAAATGAGGGTAAAATGAAGTTTATTAAAGAGTACAGAGACGGCGACAGAGTATTTGACATCTATCTGTGTAAACACAAGCAGGCCATGGTCACCAAAAATGGCAAGTCTTATGAGAGTGTGATTTTACAGGACAAAACGGGTACGTTGGACGCTAAGGTATGGGAACCTAACAATCCTGGGATCGGAGAGTACGATTCACTGGATTACATAGAGGTGTACGGAGAGATCACCAGCTTTCAGGGCTCGCTGCAGGTCAATGTCAAACGGATCCGCAGATGTCAGGAGGGGGAGTATCAGCCGGAGAACTATCTCCCCATGAGCAGCAAGAATATCGAGGAAATGTACCGGGAACTGACAGGATTGATCTCCGGTATACAGAATAAATATCTGAAAAATCTGTTGGAAAGCTTTTTTGTGGAGGACGAGAGTTTTAAAAAGGCATTTTGCAATTCCTCCGCCGCAAAGACAGTGCATCATGGTTTTGTGGGGGGGCTGCTGGAGCATACTTTGAGTGTGACGAAACTCTGCGATTACTATTGCGGCGCTTATCCTGTTCTGAAACGGGATCTGCTGCTGACCGCAGCCATGTGTCACGATATCGGCAAGGTGCGGGAGATCTCTCCCTTTCCGGAAAATGATTATACAGACGACGGACAATTGCTGGGACATATCGTTATGGGTTCTCAGATGATCGGAGAAAGAGCCGCCCAAATTCCCGGATTTCCCCATGAACTTTTGGCGCAGGTGCAACACTGCGTTCTGGCGCACCACGGAAAATATGAGTTCGGTTCTCCCAAGATTCCCGCCATAATCGAAGCACTGGCGCTGAATTACGCGGATGATACGGACGCTAAGATGGAAACCTTTAAAGAAATATTGGATAATGCACGGGATACGGGTTGGATAGGCTATAATCGGTTGTTTGACTCCAATCTGAAGGCCAGCAGGATTGATTTTTAGGAATATCCATATATTGATTGGTATGTGCGCTTAAGGCGCACAAGGGGTATAAATATGAATCAAACGTACCGCAAAAACGATCTGGTCAGAGTGACCATAGAGGATATCGGCGCTGACGGGGAAGGTATCGGGAAAATAGACGGTTTCACCCTTTTTGTCAAGGACGCTATAGTGGGGGATGTGGCGGAGGTCCGCGTCACCAAAGTTAAAAAGCAATATGCCTATGCCCGTTTGGAGAAACTGTTGACAGTTTCTCCTTTTCGCAGGGAGCCGAAGTGTCCTTATCACAGGCAATGCGGCGGCTGTCAGATACAGGCGCTGGAGTATACAAAGCAGTTGGAATACAAGCAGAATAAGGTGAGAAACCACCTGATACGCATCGGCGGTTTTGAGCCGGATCTGGTAGACAGTGTTATGGAGCCCATCGTGGGTATGGAAGATCCGTACAGGTATCGGAACAAGGCTCAGTATCCGGTGGGCACGGGCCGGGACGGCCGGGTGGTGACAGGCTTTTACGCGGGCCGCACCCACACCATCATACCCAATACGGAGTGTTATCTGGGCACGGAAGAAAATAAGTCGATTCTGGAAATACTGACCGCACATATGGAAAAATATCGGATTCCTGCCTATAATGAGGAAACAGGGAGGGGACAGGTACGTCATATTTTGATCCGCAAAGGTTTTTCCACCGGGGAGATCATGGTCTGTGTGGTGATAAATGGAAAGTGCGGAGAGAAGGAATATATCTCCCACCAGTCCCTGCTGCTGGAGAAATTGGCCCAGATAAAGGGAATGACATCTGTGTCGGTGAGCATCAACACCGAGAAGACCAATGTGATCATGGGAAAGGAGATACATACTCTCTGGGGGGATCCAGTGATCCATGACGTCATCCATGTGCGGGATATGAGACAGGCGGGATATCCCTGCACGGGGCAGCAGCTTAATTTTGCCATATCGCCCCTGTCTTTCTATCAGGTGAATCCCATACAGACCGAGAAACTTTACAGTCTGGCTCTGGAATACGCGGGATTGACCGGGCGGGAGACGGTGTGGGACCTGTACTGCGGCATAGGGACTATCTCTCTGTTTTTAGCCTCCGGGGCCAGGCAGGTCTGCGGTGTGGAGATCGTACCCCAGGCCATAGAGGACGCCAGGGAGAATGCCCGTCGCAACGGGATTCACAATGTTCGGTTTTATGTGGGAAAGGCGGAGGAGATACTGCCCGGGTTTTATGCGGGAAAGGCGGAGGAGGTACTGTTTGCGTTTTGTGGGAAAGCACAGGGGGAGATATCCGTTCCCGGCAGGGATGTGTCGGAGGATCTGCGCCATCCGGACGTGATCGTGGTGGACCCGCCCCGAAAAGGCTGCGACAGCGCCTGTCTGGAAACTATGCTACAGATGCGTCCGGATCGTATCGTCTATGTGAGCTGCGACAGCGCCACCCTGGCCAGGGACCTGCGCACCCTCTGCGACGGGGGATATGAGGTAAAGAGGGTGCGGGCCGTGGATCAGTTTGCCCATACAGTGCATGTGGAGACTGTGTGTTTATTGTCTGAACTTGATGCTGAGAAAGCGGATTATCGGAAAAAACAGTTGGTGTGAATGTACATATTATGTTATAATGTGAATAAGGCAAATTCGATTTTCCAAGAAGAGATGAAGAAACTTTGTAAGATTGAGGAAGGTGTTGAAATACAGCGGTAGGAAGAATTTTGTCAGGATTTAAGATGTCAGGTGTGATACATGAGGGGTGGATAAAAAATGGGAGCGATCACGGATTTTGCGGAAATGTATATGAAAAACTGCGAGCTTGGCTGGGAGCTGGATGAAGCCATTATGCAGGAGAAATCTTTTCTCGAATGGAAAGAGATTCTGTTGGAGCGCTCCCGCAAAATACGTGAAGTTTTTGCGGAGAATGAGGATGGTTTCCGCAAAGCCAAAAAGATGCTGGAATCCCCTATGACACAGGAGTTGGCGGAGGAAACCTACTGTGCTCTGGAGAAACTGTATTACGGCGGATATGATGATATGTATGTGATGGAGACCATGGCGGCTCCATTGATCACTTTTTACAAAAAAGAAGGAAACATTGAGAGACAGATTTTTCTGTATCACATGCTGGCCTTTGAGAATTTTGAATTTTATGAGCGAATCTATGGCAGCAACGAAGTCTCTAAGACGGTAGAATACTTTAATATAGTGCTCTCTTTTCAGGACCAATACACGACAATACAGAATCCGAAGATAAGAAAATGTTTTTTTACAGCTTACAGCAACCTGATCTCGCCGGTAGGACAGGTCAATGAGCAGCTGAAGGCTGACGTACTCAACGTATTTGAGAAGGCAATGCAGCTGTGGAATTCTCCCGAAGTGCAGGAGCTTGATGGGGAAAATGAAGAAATATTGAATTGTATCAAACAGATTAAGGACGATATTCTTTTCGCGGAGGAATATGTCCAGAATATGTCGGAGGAATTTCAGGAGAAATTCATCCGGCTGGTTCAGGAGACGAAAGAGCAGAATCAGCAGGATAATAAGGATGATGAAGAAGGCTGTCTGATCAGAGCGGAGAATAAATGTAAGCTGCTGCGGGGAGGTTCCCCGAAATCTTTAATTGAGGATATGATTACCTATATCCAAAAGATACCTCTTCCGGATTACACCCAGGATGAATGGACAGCCATGCTCAGGGTGTTGAATTATCATAACTCCGCATGTACTGTTTTTGATTTGTTTGAATACGGTAAAATAGATAAGGAGGAAAGCAGACAATATATGCGTTCTTTCGTACCTTTGGTCACGGATGTACACATGCATATTCCCATGGGTTTCTGGACAAGCACTATGAACAATGTCTGTGCGGAGTGGTTTCATGAAACCGAAAAATATCTGGATACCGTGGAGCAGAAAAAGGAGATGTTGCTGAAACTGATTATCAGCCGTCAGCCTATCACCTATATTCATTCTCTTATGGTGAGTGAGATCGCGGTTCGCATTGCCTCCACTATTGTCAGACAGATGCCGGGATTTTTTGCGGATATTCCTGGATTTCAGAGCGCTGCGGAGGTAGTGTCCAGGAAAGGGGCGCTGCTTGAGTATATCAACGAATGCGCATTGCTTCATGATGTGGGAAAATGTCAGCTTACGGAAGTGATTAACCGTCAGAGCCGCAGGCTGTCAGATACGGAGTTTTCCGTGATCAAGTGCCATCCTCAGCAGGCCGTATCACTGCTTTGTGGGGATGAGGCATTTGAGAGTTTTTATGATGTGATGATGGGGCATCACAAGTCTTATGATGGAAAACAGGGCTATCCGGCAGAATATGACAATACAAAATCTAAAGTTAAGCCTATTATCGATCTGATCACCATAGCGGATTGTATGGATGCCGCTACCGACATGCTGGGGCGAAATTATTCCAAGGGTAAAAATTTTGCCACTCTCTTCAAGGAACTGAAGGATGGCGCCGGTACGAAATACAATCCTGAGATCGTAGCAGTGATTGAAAAAAATCGGGATTTGTACAATGATCTGGAATATCTGACGCAAATTGGACGGCAGGATGTGTATTATCGCGCATATAAGGAGATTATCATGCGGTAGGTGGAAAGTCCTGAAGCGGCCTCCGGCGATGAACTGGGGGCTGTTTTTTTTGGTTTGTTTTTTGAAAGGAAAAATTAAGTGTAAGTTTTGTATGATGGGTTGACAAGAGTTGCAGTACGTATTATAATTTATGTTATATAACAAAAATAATATTACAGGAGGAAAAAGCCACGCCACCGAAACCAAAAATCACAAAAGAAATGATCATTGTCGCTGCATTTGAGGTTGCCCGTAAAACAGGAGCGGAAAATATCAATGCACGGACAGTATCAAAGGAACTGAATTGTTCCACGCAACCTGTCATGTATCATTTTGCAACGATTGAGGAACTGAAAAGGGCTGCTTACGCGGAAGCGGACAAATATCACACGGAATATTTGATGCGCGCTGCGGATGCGAAGGAAGATGTAATGCTGGGGATCGGTTTGAATTATATCCGATTTGCGGTGGAAGAACCGCATTTGTTTCGTTTTCTTTTTCAGTCGGGCTTTGCTGTTGAAAGTAATCTGTTGGAGATGATTGATTCAAAAGAACTTGTTCCTGTTCTGTTGACAATGCAGGAGGCTATGAAAATGAGCATGGAACAGACGAAGGAGATTTTTGTGACGCTTGCGCTGTTTGTTCACGGATACGCAAGCATCATTGTCAACAATTCATTAGAGTATGACGAGAAACAGATAACAATGCACTTAAAACGGCTATATAAAGGCACACGATTAGCCCAGGAGGAATATCAACATGAGTAATATTAACAAAATGGATAAGAGCACTATATTAACGGTCATTGGCATAGTTGCAATGATTTTATTGACCGTGACAAAGGTAGTGCCATCATCGCAGATAGCAGGGTGCGCTATATTTGTGGGTATTGCGTTTTTCTTTATCGTGGAAGCGGTCGCAAAAATGCGGGGCGACAAATCGGGGCTGCGTTTCAAGACAGTTCTTGCGGATATGAAGAAACCGGGAGTGCTTTTTTGGATACTGTTGCCCGTGGTGAGTGCGATCGCAACACTTGTTGTTGGAAATCTGATTTTCAGCGGAGAATTTGTTTCTCATGTGCTGGGAAGGACGGGTTCCCTGTTGTCTTTCGATAAAATACCGTTGCTGATCATTCAGGTTATTATCGCGGCGTGGGGAGAAGAAATTGCGTTTCGCGGGTTTTTTGTCGGGAAAGCCATGAGAATATTTCCGTTCTGGATCTGTGCGGTGGTTTCGTCTGTTGTCTTTGCGGCAGGTCATATTGCGGCAGGGAATGTCAGTCTTGTGGCCTATGATGTTGCCACGATCTTTATCGACAGTATCATTTTTGCAATTATATATCAAAAAACAGGAAATTGTATGATAAGCACTTTTTCGCACATTTTGGGAAACGCAACGGCTCTTGTTGCCACATTTGTTTTCTTTGTATGAATTTGACGGTTTTGGACTAAAAAGGTCTCGCAATCCGCTTTGATGCGGCTTGTGGGACTTTTTCTGATTTTATGGCTGCACGTCCTACATAAACTGTGGTACAATGAGTAAAATGCTATGCATTTTACTCTACTGAATGGAATGTGCGCTGAGGCGCACGAAATCAAGGTACAATGAGTAAAATGCTATGCATTTTACTCTACTGAATGGAATGTGCGCTGGCCGTGCGGAGACGGTGTGCAAGTTAGTGAGAAAATAGCAAATAGATAGTTGGAAGAATAATGTATGGGAAAAGTCGCATATCTGGAACGCCAAAAAAATGGGAAGAAAAATTCCGATGAAAAAATATATCGGAACAAAAACAGAAAAAACCTCATCATCGGTATAGCTGCACTTGGCCTGTTGCTTGCGGCTTGCGGCGCGCCGTCAGAGAGAGCAAAAGAACATGACAACTGTAGTGTACAGGAGCTTGGCGAATATTTGTATGGACATGTCTCCGCAAACCCTTATGCCAGCGCGGAAATTACGATAAAGGATTATGAGGGGGAAGAGCTGGAAACCGAATGGGGAGAGCCGTCGGTTTTTCGGTTTGCCGGAGAGGCGGATGTGACATGGCAGTATTATGATTCTCTTGCGGAGATGGAGACAACACTGAAGGAGGCGGCCGCGCGGGAGGCGGAGGCGGACTCGCTTTATTTTCTGTATTATACCTTTCCCATGGCGGAGAACGACCATGCCCTGGATCTGTATTACGCTTTGCAAAGGAAATTTGATACGAATGAGCATCCCTTGTCAGCATGGAGTTTAGACAACGGGAAGATATTTTACTTTATACAGGAAACGATGACAGAGGAGGACGGCTATAAGTTTTTCTGTCTGCAGGGTCGGAGCTCAAAAGTCAATCTTTATGTGAAGGATCGGACGGCCCATGGACTTACTCTGTTGAACGCACCGTCAGAAGGTGACGACGAAACCCTGGAATATGTGTTTAATGATGTTTTTCGGCGCTACGGTGATATAGGGAGCGGATGGGGGCTGGATGAGGAGAGACTGTACTGGATTGACCATGAGGAAAGGTTGACCGAGCTGGGAGATCCGAAACGCAGGTTTCTGGAGGTTCGTGGGATCGATGAGAATTGGGAATCCGTCGGAGACGAAGGGATCATGCGGTATTTTGGTTTGCTTGTGGAGGCTGATTACGAGCTGCCGCCCACGGAGGATGGCAAAATACTCTCCCTGCATTTTTCTCTTGCGGAGAAAGAAGATACGGAACTTCGCTATTATCTTTTGAACGGCTTTTGTATGGACGAACCCTACGACATGACAGTGACGGATATGGAGACCGGCGAAGTGCTGCAGGAGCGCAGGATATCCCTGAGTATCGAACTGCCGGATACGATCGTTTATCCGGACTTAAACGGCGACGGTTACGCAGATATGCGGATCGGCGCGCCGGTGCATATAAGCGGCGCAAAAGCGGCGGAAGAAGATTATTCGCCGCCCTCTTATCTGCTCTGGAATCCGCAGACGGAGCTGTTTGAGCGCAAGACGGAAAAAGAAGTGGAAAACAGCCGACAGGCAGTGGCAAACGGTTTAACGGAGGAAGAACAAGAGGAAAAGACCAAACGGGAAAGGAGAGATTCTTTCGCGTTGGTTTCGGAACTGCCGGAGTGGGCTAAGCCGGAGGACTATATTAAACTCACGGGCGATGAGATGTTGGAATACCAGGTGCAGGAAGGAGACTGTCTCTGGCGTATCAGCGAACGTTTTTATGGGAAAGGATACAAGTGGGCGAATATCCTGCGCGCCGGGGATGCGCCGAGAGATCCAAATGATCTGTTGGCAGGTGAGACGGTATTTTTGCCGGGGATTTTTTATATTCGCAGAGACCCGTATTCCAGGGGCGGTCTGTGTTCCGAGGGGAGTTTCCGAATCGAACAGCCGGATGGGTTTGCCCATTATTTTCTGAATAGCGATGTGACTTATATGTCTTGGGAGAAAGAGAACCAGATTTACAGTTTGCCGGTAACAAACCCCGTGGGGGAAAATCCGTTTCATGAACCGAAGGATTGGGAGGCGTTTCAGGCGGAGGTGATGCGGTGCAGCGAAGAACTGTGTCCGGGAAAGGTGTTGAACCTCACTTTTGAAAAGAGTCATATGGAGGACGGCTGTGATCTGTACGGGTATTCCTTCGAGTACGATACGGGGGAAGAAATTTTGGAATATGTGGATTTTTTCAAGTTTGGCAGTGCCAATATGTCGGAAGTGATCGGAGTGCGGGAGCAGGAGCCCAACACCGTGCTGGTGAATACCGTTCGCTATATGGCGGCCAGTTTTACGGATTATGGAGGCAAGCCGGGTATGGGCTGGGGCGGTGACGCGGGTCCCAACGTGGGTGCGGACAGGTGGGATTACCCGTACCTTCACAATTTGTTTGAGGCGGCGAGGGAGCAGTTTGATAATTCCGGTGATTCTATGGAAGATTCGCAGGAATAAGAGACGTTCGGGGAGGGACTATGAAAGCGAAAATCATTGTGAAAAGCATAATATTCAACAGAAGGCTTAGAAAAATACTTATTATACAGAGATGCAACAGCGATCCCATCGGCGCGGGTACCTGGGAAGGCGCAGGGGGAAATATTGAATATGGGGAAACTCCCGAACAGGCCATACAGAGAGAAATTCGAGAGGAAACAGGCATTATGGAGATTGTGATAGACCGCATTGCATATGTTTCCCTTGTAAGCGAAGGCGAACCGTATCTGATAATTGCATATCTGTGCGAGTCTCAGGCGGAAGAGGTAAATTTGAGCGGTGAACATCAGGCCTTTGTCTGGGCGGATAAAAGTGAATGTATGAATATGCTGCCTGCGGAAATCACAGGGGATTTTGTAAGAAACAATATATTTGAATATTTAGGAATGGAGTGAATACTCCGTTTACAGAGCCGGAAAACCGGGGGTTCATAGAAAGGTATAAATATGTTCGATTTAAACAGTTTTAAACAATACAATTTTCATGATGGTACGGTCACGGATAGTACGGTATGGGGCGTTGGAAAAGGGAGTTCCTGTAATTTTGAACTCCGGGGAGAATTTCCGGAGGATGAGGAAGAGAGAAACGGGTGTAAATATTTTTATTTAGACTTTAGACATGTTCAGCCAGAGCCTCCAAAGATAAAAGATGCCGAGATTTTTGACATTGAAATAGACATGGAGAAAGGTGAAAACAGCGGATACCATGTCAAGGTCTGCGCAGCGGATTACCGATGCAGTGAATTTTTTTTTGCTGAATTTATCTGTGAAGATATAAGGTTTGGCAGACAAAAATATAACGGTATGTCCTATCGCAACGTTTATGGGACGGCGGAGTACGGCGCTTTTCGGGAGTCCCTGCGATATTTGTTGGAGGAAAGCTATTTTACAGGGAGGGAGCGGTTTGATCTGCCGGAAAATCATTGCCTTGAGATAGAATCCTATGCGGATACGCGGCGCAGGGGTTTTTTGCAGAGGCATACGCTTAAGAGAGACGGGGCGGTTATATATTCCTATCTGTGCTGTGATCGCCATTTAAGACCTTTTTGTGAATTTATATATCACAAAAACGGGCATAGGTACTATCCGTTTCATATTGATTTATATGGCATCAGCTACCTTGATATCGATACTTTGGAGGTGTATAACTATATCCCGGAAGGCTATCAGCACGACTGCGAACAGCTTCTGGGTGAATCCTTTATTATCACGGATATCCACTATGATCGGGAGAGCGGGCTCATCGCCTACGGGGGATGCTATTGGGCAGGCCCGCCCAATGTGATGGTGGGAGATTTTTCCTGTGTGCCGGACTGTGGATTTCCGTTGGAGGATATACAGGCCTGGCTGGACCCCCATTACGACCAATATGACGAGTTTGACTTTGCAGGCTGGAGCAGGGAAAAACTCCTGTTGAAAAGCTGCCAGCTCTCCGTATCCGTGGGGATCGATCAATTAAGAGAGCGGTTGAATAAGTCCTTTTCCCGCTAATTAGCCGTGGGATAATAAAAAGTGATCGCCGCAACCGCGTCATCTTTCATCATCAGCGCCACAGCCAGCGGCAGGGTATCCAGCTCCTGTATAATATCCGCGATCATAATGTAGTCAAACTGGCTGTCCCAATAATAATATTCTTTCCCCCCATAATCCAACTCTTCATCCATACCCAGGGGGCTTCGGGGATAGGCCGTATGGTTCCACCCCATATGTGCCATACCGTTGAGAATGTTCCCTGCCGTATCCGTTATCACCATATTCGGATAACGTTTGAGCACCTCGTCTTTCGTCATTCCCACCGAAATGCCGTTTGCCAATGAGTATATGTCACTGACAATGGCATATTCAAACAGTTCTGTCCGGTCGGGGAAAGCATCGTATTTCCCATAGTAATATTCCACTCCATCCACAGATACGGTATACCATGTGCCTTCTCCCAATCCCGGCAGGATGCCTCGCAGCTCCCGGACATCTCCCGCCTCACAGGCGCTTTCATAATCGTATTCCGTGATTTGGGGTGCAACTGCCACATTATCCATTGTAAAAACCTGGATATCGGCGGGATCTTTCGGCTCCGGCATATCTGTTTCCGGCTCCGGTACAGATCCGTCAGAGGGATTGAGGGTTTCATCTCCCAGCTCTATGAGCGGTCTTCTCTCATAGGGCCGGTATTCTTCCAGCGGTCGGAATTCATGGGTACAGACCAGGGCATAATGCGTCGTCTGATAGTAGATCGGCAGAATATTTTTCTCTGTACCCACACAGACGCCGCAGATCAGATACTCTCCGTCGGCAGTCTGGATTAGCGTGTTTTCCATTCCTCTCTCATAAGTACCTTCAAAATCTGCGATATCTTTAACATTCACATTGTATTTTGTACTGCCGGTCCAGACCATCCGCACGTCTTCTGCGACCTTGGTTGGCTCCGGCACAATCCCGCCTCCGGGTACGCCGCAGGATCCGGCGTAGTTGTAGCCCCAGGTCCAGACGCTGCCGTCCCGCAGCAATGCCGCATGGTTGTAAGAACCTCCGGTCACAAACACGGCGTCCTCCAGAACCTTTGTGGGATAAGCGTAAAAACAGGTCTGCGTCCAGTCAAAACCCACGGTTCCGAATATCCAGACCTCGTTATCCTCTGTCAGGCAGACCACGTCACTTCGGCCGCAGCGGGCATAGGCTACATTCTCCATGAGCAGAACAGGGGAATTGACGGTATAATGCTCTCCGTTTGCGTATTGCATTCTGTCAAATTCCTCGTATTGCTGTAAAGCGCCGCATCCTGCGTTTCCCATACCGTAGAGCTTGTGATCCTCCGTCAGGTAGATCGTAAAAAGATCTACATCTGAATAGTCCACATGGATCACATGTTCCGCGATCTTTACCATATTTTCGTAAAATTCATAGTCCTGAGTTCCCTGCCCCAATTGCCCGCAGTTATTGCGTCCGCATCCCCAAAGTACATTGTTTTCATCTATATAGTACAGATTATCCGGGTTGCCTGTACTTGTAATATAGTAGTCGGCCACATTAACCGACACAGGAACAGCCTCTTTCACCTCCTCCGGCAGGAGCTCATTCGGTTGATCTTCGGGGACAGAACCTACAGCAGGATCGCCCTTTGCCGCCACGGCAGGTTTTTTTTCTTCGCCAGCGTACAGATGCAGGGAAACAAAACATCCCAGAGTGAGCACACATACGATGACGGCCAGCAACCCCACCGCATAACGTCGTCTGTACTGCATGATATCGCAGATTCTTTGTCTCATAAAAGCCTTACTGCCGCCCATGGGCGTGGAACATAGAACGGCCTGAGTTCTTTTACGGCGCAGGCTTTCCGCCGCGACCAGCAGACTGTTGCCGTATCCGTATCTCTCCTCCGCGCTCATCTCCCGGACTACACGGGCGTCGCAGGCCGCCTCACAATCTCTTTTTGACGCGTAATAAGCCCACCACATAAGGGGGTTGTGCCATTGCAGGATCAGGCATATTACCCGCAGAAACTGCCAGTAATTGTCTCTTACCCTGTAATGCTGGAGCTCATGGGCAATCACGTTCTGTACGACGTCAGGGCTTTTCAGCGCATCCGCGTCAATATAGACCGCCGGGGACATCACGCCGGCCAGACAGTTGTAACCGGGCATGGCATACAGGGGAACCCCGCTCTCCAGGATATCCAATTCCTGTCTGTTTGCGCGAAGTTCCATAAATACTTTCCAATTGCCCAGCATTATATATCCGGTCATCACCGCCATGCCCAGCACCCAGACCACACGAATCGCCTTCCCGGGGGAAAGGGACGGGGAGACAGCCGCCGGTGTGGGAGCGGCCGTTTCTGTGTCCAGCGTTACAGGCGGGGCGGGCAGTGTAGGAGACGCTATTGTTTCGGTATATTGCGACAATCCTTCCACAGAGAGAGGCTCCGTCGCCTGCCTGTCCGCTGCCCCCTGCATCTGGGGCACCTGAACGGATGTTGCCGCCATGTCCCACTGCCAAGGCACTTCCAGGGGTAAAATGACCCGTACTGGCATCAGCAGGCGGATGGCCACAAATATCCACAGGAGATAGCGGATATTGGGGTCGAGTCTTTTTCTTAACAGCATATTGATCACGCTGATCATAAGGATCAGTAAAGAAGTCTCCACTGTCAGAGCAAATAAATCCATAGTCTTTATAACGCCCATAATTCCCGCCTTTCCCGCTCAGCGCTCTATATCACCGCCGTTTTCCTGCTGCAGATCGTCCAGCAATTTCCGCAGATCCTCGATATCCTCCCGGGACAGGGAGTTGTCCGCCGCCATGGCGGAAACCATCAGTCCCAGTTTTCCGTTATAAAAATTCTTCAGAAAAGAATTTCTCTCCTCTTTGACGATAAGATCCTTTTCCGACAGGGCCGAATAGTACTTTGTCCGCCCTCTGGTCTCATAAGTGACCAGATGTTTAGCCTCCATCCGCTTTAAAAAGGAGATAACCGCGTGTTTGCTCCATCCGGTGGTATCCTCCAGCTTTTCGGCGATCTGTAGGATGGACAGGTTTCCCTCGTCCCATAGCAGTTTCAGTATTTTTTGCTCTGATTTGGTTATGTTCATCTTTCTTTCCCCATATGGTAACTATTTAGTTACCTGTATGCTACCATATTTTTTTCAAAAGTGCAAATACTTTTTTAGAGGAACAGCCGCATGTAGTATAATATCAAAAAACCAAAAAAAATCAGTTTGTGCTGTAAGATTTACTGTCAGATCCATAGTACATAGATGGAAGGGGGCATGATATCATGTTGGAGGACAGCCAGATCATTGAATTGTTCTATGCGCGCGCAGAACAGGCGATCAATGAGCTATCGGCCAAATATGGAACTGTCTGCGGCAGGATCGCGGGGAACATTTTGAAAAATGACCTTGACGCGGAGGAGTGCGTGAACGATACTTACCTCGCGGCATGGAATACCATACCGCCGCAGAGGCCCGACCCGCTGCGCACATATATCTTCCGGATCGTCCGAAATATAGCCATTGCTAAATACCACGCCAAAACTTCCCAAAAGCGCAACAGTTATTACGACGTGGCGCTGGAGGAATTGGAAAACTGCCTTGCCGCGCCTGTCACCGTCTGGCAGGAAATATCCGCCAGGGAATTGTCCCGGCAGATTGACCGCTTTCTTGCCACCTTAGATGAGGATAGCCAAGTCATGTTCGTGCGCCGTTATTGGTATGCGGACAGTATCTTAAGCATTGCGGAGCGTTTCCATATGAGCAGGAACAATGTTTCTGTACGCCTTTCCCGAATACGGGAAAAACTCAGGGCACATTTGAAAAAGGAGGGATTTATATGACAGCGGGAAAGATAATTTCCGACGCATTAACCGGGATCAGCGCGGAATATATTGAAAAAGCCGAAGACTACTTTGCAAAGAAAAGGGCCAGAAGGCCGATTTGGTTTACATGGGCAGCAATGGCGGCCGGTTTGTGCCTTATATTGGGGGGAGGTTATCTATATCAGGCGGAAAACCGTTATCCTATAAAAAAGGTAGCGGGTGAAACGGATACCTCGTCAGAATTAGCAGTGATTCCCCACTGGGAGGATATGGAGATCTGTGATCAATACTCTCAGATTATTTTTAACGGAATCGAGTATCAGGCGGGCCGGGGAGAAGTTGCGGTGGATCAGTTGGGCGCAGAGCTGGGCAATATAATTGCGTACGGTTGGGATGAATACGCGAACATTGCCGGGGAAGACGCAGTGCGCTGTTGCAATGCGACCGTATACGAGATTCAAAATATATCTGTCCCATGCGCGGTTGCAGTTCGGTATGAGGGAACAGACGTCTGTTATTCGGCTGATAACAGCTCTTACCGTCCGTCAACGCTGGGGCAGTTTGTAGAGGATTTGGATCTCAAAAATACGCTGGTAGTCAACAGGGCATTCTATGAATATCATAAACCTGTCAGCGGATATACGAGCATTCAATTTGAAAATATTGACAAAACTAAAGTATTTGATCTGCTGTTGTCTGATGCGGCGGCTGTAAATGAATATAGCGACCTCAATTTTGAGCAGCCGGAAACAATATTGGATATCAGTGTGGATGTCCCCATATTGGGCTATGAGAATATCAGTCTCAGCGTCTGTGAAAACGGATATATCATAACCAATATACTATCCACAGGCAAACAGTTCTTTGTGGGTGAAGAAAATACAAAAGCATTTGTGAATTATGTTTTGAATGAATGCGACGGATATGAAATCGTATATACTACTGACCCAGATGAAATCGGTATACCGGAATAATATCTTATGATATTATTCCGGCCAGTACAATTTCATGTTTTCCTGCAATTCCGTCTCATCAAGCTCGAATCCCTTTTTTACCCTTTCCGCAGTCTCTGTAAAACTCAGTTTCATATCCCGGCAGGTTTGTATCAGAACCTGGATTCCCTTCCGGATTCCCTCGCCACGGCCTTTTCTCTCATATTGGTCAAACAATTCGCACACGGTTATCTCATCCTCCTCTCTGATATTCATTGTAATCAACTGTTTTTCTATGTCTCCTATATCATAATCTTCAGAAAGAACCTTCAGCATCCGAATCAATGCGCTTTTATGAATCACCTGCCTGTCTGAACGGTAACTGTTTCCTTCTGCCAGATAGTCCAGTACGATCCGCATGTCGCTGTCAAACCGTTCTCTGACTTTCTGCGGTAGATGGCGCATCTCCCATACATGGAGACGTATATTGTCTATGTAGCCCTTTAATTTAGATGGAAGATCCTGTCCGGAAAATAGCTGACCAATGCTGCGGCAGCCATGCCAACACTCCTTTCCCCAATAAAGTATCAGTTCTATTACCGGACAGAGGCAGGGTGTCTTTCCCTCATACTGTTCTCGATATGCGCCGCCAATGTATCCAGCTTTTCGCAGGATCATATGGCCGTCTGGCCGGGTCTGGTTGGCAAACAGGTACATCGTCCTGATTTGCCCTTCCCGTATCTCATATTTTGCCAGATCCTCATATTGGTTGCGAAGTCTCTTCCCGCTGTTCCCATAGTACAGCGTTTCCGTTGGAGCCGGTAAAAGCTCCGCTGCGCTGACGACGGTTTCTCCGTCAAATAAGAGCGCATTGAGCACGTCCGCTGCCACATCGGGAAAAGCCACAAAATCCTTTTCCACCAAGTCCTTCTGTTCCGCCATTTCTCCCCGCATCCAAAGTCTGTCCTCCGTTTCCGCAGACATGACAACAGAGAAAAAATTTCGTCAGTCCGCCGTATTTGTTATAAAAGTTGAATCTGTGGCGAGCCGCCGAATAAACACCTGAAACCTGATCTTGTGAAGTGTAAAAATGATTCTGAACTTTTCTGTCTCAACCATAACATATCCAACGGAAAAACGCAATGACTTTATATATTTTTAATATGTCTCACAAAAAGTGGCAAACAAACTATTGACATACACCTGTTTATGGTGTATATAAAACATATAAACAGTTATGAAAACACGTCTTTTGCGCGAAAGAGGTAGGAAACATGATATTGTTACAAAATTCGGGAGTGCCCATATATCAGCAGATTGCGGAGCAGCTAAAAGAGGACATTCTGGCGGGCAAATTAAAGGCGGGCGAATATCTTCCCTCCATCAGAGGACTGGCCAAAGACCTGAAGATCAGCGTGATCACGACGATGAAAGCTTACGAACTGTTGGCCCAGGAAGGGCTGGTAACGGCCATGCAGGGCAAGGGGTTCTATGTGAATGCGCAGGACAGTGAGATGCTGCGGGAGCAGCATCTGCGGCGGGTGGAGGATGCCCTCATGGAAGCCATAGCGGCTGCAAAGATCGCCGGGCTCGACAACCGGGAACTGATGGAGACTTTGCAGGCGTTGCTGAACAGTTAAAGCGGCAGGGGAGATGCGGAACTTTCAACAGCATGTCCCCGGATAGCGCACTGATGGATATCGGGGCGCCAGAGCGACCGGATATCTATCACAGGTTCTGTGCGCAGTAGGGGAGATGCGGAACTCTTAATAAAGAAAGGATGTGCGGAATATGGAGTATGTGCTCACAGGAAACAATATAAAAAAGAAGTTCAAAGGTTTTACGCTGGATATTTCTCAGTTACAGATTCCCCAGGGCTTTGCCACGGCACTGATCGGGGAGAACGGCGCGGGCAAGACAACCCTGCTGAATCTCCTCTCCGGTATCCGTCTGGACTATCAGGGCGAGGTTCGGTATTTTGCCGAGAAAGCCGGGATCGATGACACCGGGATCAGGGATCGTATCGGGTATACAGGGCCGGGGAACTACTATCTGCCCCACTGGACGGTCAAGCAGGTGGAGGACGCAAACAGGCTGCTCTTCGCGGGGTTTTGCCCGGAAGATTATCGGAATCTGTGCCGGGAACTGGCGATCCCCATGGACAAGGGCAAGGAGGTTCGCAATCTCTCCGACGGCAATCGCATGAAACTGATGCTGGCGGCGGTGCTTTCCCGGGATACCGAACTGCTAATCCTGGATGAACCGGCCTCTCCCCTGGACCCTCTGATGCGGGATAAACTCTGTGATATGATCCGGGAATACCTGGTGAGCCGGGAGGGGGAGCGGAGCGTATTTTTCTCCACTCACAATGTGTCCGATATGGAAAATGTCACCGATTACGCCATTATCATGGAGCAGGGACAGATCGTGGAACAGGGCTTTGTGGAAGATCTGAAAGAGAAATATGTGCTGGTCAAGGGGGATGCGCAGTATACGGAGCAGGCAGGTTCCATTCTGGTGACCCAGACCCGCAACCGTTTCGGCTTTGAGGGCGTCTGCCTGGCGGAGCGCCTGGATGAGCTGGCGGGCATGGATATCGCGGTGGAGACTCCCACCCTGACGCAGGTCTGCGTGGCGGTGATGAAGGCGCACAGCCAACTGCGGTTTTAGTGGGAAATGGAGTGTGGCCATGAAGAAGATAAAAATGTATTTACTTTTTACCGGCTGGAGATATAAGCTGGGAATATTTCTGGGTCTGCCGTTGGCGGCGCTGGCGTTGGGCCTGTTGTGGAACAGCCGCCTGGAATGGCTGGGATACGGTTATATGCTCACTGCCGTACTGATCTTTTTTGAGGTAATAGCAGACCAGGCTGTCTTTGCGGGCATTCAATCCCAAAGGGGCTATAAGCTGGATTATCTGAAGACCTCTCCTCTGGGCCATGGGATGCTGCGGTGTGGACTGGCGGGCGATTTGGTGAGGAGGTTTCTCACGGCGGCGCTCTGCGTGGGCATATGCGGCAGCAGGGGAATACTGAAAACGGAAAACAGCCTGGCAGACGCTGTGGGAATCCTGCTGACGATCTATTTTACGGAAACGCTGACACTATTTTTATCCCGCTATGTCCGCTCCGCCGCGCTGTGTGTGTGCATCGCTTACGGCGGCATCACGGTGGGGGCAATACTGCTCTCCGTGATCAACACCTTTTCCGCCTGGGGAGTATGGCTGGCGGATATATTGCTGACATTGGCCGCTGTGGCCGTAAGCGTTCTGACGGTACGAACTGCCATGAAGAAATGGCGGCGTACATTTTCTGATATGTAATCCCGCATAATGACTCGTTGTGGGAAACGGTAACGCAATGATCTACAAAATAAAAGATGGGGTGATATGGGAATGAAACTTATCAATAGCTGGCGTTTTGCCATAAAATGTATGAGATTATCCTACAATCTAAAAATAAATCTGCTCTGCGTGGGATTTTTGTTCATCCTGGCTATATTGCAGGAAATATTTTATATATCGGGAGGTTCGGGAGCCTTTATGCTGCTTATAATAGCCATGTATCCCGCCCAATTGGTAAGTTCCGTATGCGGCTCCCAGATGGTGCTGTCTTCTCCGTACAGAAAACCCCTAATGACTTCTCTGCCCACGGTTCTGAACCTGTGCAGCGGCATGGCTGTATATCTGGCGATCATAGGTATTGAACTGATCCGTGTTTATATGATACCACAGCTGGCAAATTTCAGTTCCTTTATTATATTATCCTGCGGCATTATTCTGTTGCTGCTGGATATCTATGTGGGGCTGGCTTATAAATGCTTTGCGCTGTCTCTGGTAATTCTGTCCGTCAGTATGATCGGATTTTATTATATGTCCGGGATCGGCAGAGGTACGGCGTTATCGCAAAATCCTTTTTGTCTTCCTCTTCCCATAGCCATAGCGGCGGGTCTGTGTCTCGCGCTTGTGGGAAACGCGCTGCAATACGGGATTTCCCGGCTGGTATATAAAAAGCCCATGTCTCGATTCGCCATATTCGGGCTGTTGCGGCAGCAGGCGTAGGCCGTCCTATTGAGGAATAGCGTTGGGATAGATCCGGTCCATTTTTTCGTCGTCAAAATAGGTATCCATGATCTGTTCCCACCGCTGCTGCGGGGCGATCCCATGGGCGCGGGAATCGCACCGTATCAGCGCCAGCACGGAGACAAAGATATCCGCGACCATAAAGATCAAAAGCCCTATTGTCAGTACTTTTCCCGTCTTTTTCAGGATCAGGCCGATCAGCCGCGCCACATGGGGAAACAGGCCCTTGATCCAGACTACAGCCGCGATCCCCCAGAAGAAACAGTACAGCAGGTTGATCCTTCCTCCCAGGTTAAAGGGTATACCACTGTAATCCCAAAACACTTTTCCGAACACGATCTCCGTAAATACGCTGCATATATATTCATACGCGCCGCCGAGAAAGACTCCCACCAGAAATATATGGGACTCTTTTTTGTTCCTGTCCCTGTAGAGCAGTGCGGTGATCAGCGCGATGGCCAGTCCCCATACGATGCTGAAGGGCCCCCACACCAGACTGCTCCTGCTCATCCAGACTCCCATGGTGAGGCGGCAGAATAGTGTCTCCACCATATCTCCCAGCAGGGCTCCGATCACCAGGAGCCAGAACAGCATGGTCAACGTGCATCTATCGGTATTCTTTTCAGTATCCTTTTCGACCTCGGCGCTCTGGGCGGTGGCAGGATAGGCCCGCCGGATACGGTTTTCCATGCGCTGAGAGATCCTGCCGCCGAACCGCAGCGTCCAATTCTGCATCTTCTGGCTCCAGCCAAACAGCCGGGGCAGTCTTTTTTCCATATGATATATGGATAAAAAGCTGCCGATCATATCCACCAGGCTGACGGCCGTCAGGATCCAGACAGGGATTTTTCTAAACAGCAGCGGCAGCAGGTGATACAGGCTTAGGATCAAACCGTTGGCGTACTGCACCACCACATAGCCCAGCAGACCCCAGAGCAGGGAATATTGCAGGCAGATATAGCCGTCCAGATTATATTTTTTCCCGGAATAATCCCACCATTTTTTCTGTTTCATCCTTTCCAGGATCTTACCGGTGAACCACTCCACAGCGGTGGATACCACCATACAGCCAAGGAAGAGGAAAAAGATATTGCCCCTCAGATCCTGCAGCGCCACCGTCAGCAGCACGCCGGTAAAGCCGTAGATAAAGCAGAAGGGACCGGAGGCAAACCCCCGGTTCTTAAAATCTTTTTCCTTTACAGTGGCGACGGTAGTCTCCGCCAGCCAGGCCAGAAAAGAATATGTAAAAAAGAGTATGGCAATGTCGTAAATTGTTTGATTCATATTTTCCTCGTTTCCGTATATTGATCGCCACAATCTGGCGCAGGGGTATCCAAGCCTTTATTCCCGCGGGCGATTGTGCAGTCGCTTGCGGATATTTTGCGGCTGTTGCGGGGTTGGGATCAGATACTTAGATATACTAAATCATGTTCTCCTTCTATGGTCAATAGTCATTTAGGGACATTCCGGCGAATATGGGCAGAATCTTCTTGACTTTGCCGGATAGAATACGCACAATAAAATAGTCGGTATCATGGCTGCGGCCAAAGAGAGCAGCAGTTAGGGAAAGGATGAGAAAATGGAAATATCGGAGATTGAGCTTTTAGAGAGAACCAGAGAGAATGCGGAGATATATTTTTATAAAACCCGGGATGAGCAGATCGGCAGGATGCTGCCGTCCGCCAGCGCCACGCTGGAACAGGCGCTGGATGCCTATGACAGGACATGCCTTCCCGGCGCCGCCAGCGTGGGCAGGAGTATTTATTGGCGTGGACAGTATATCGGCGATGTGTGGTGTTATTGCATCAATAAGAGCGAGACACCCAATGCCATGTTAAGCTACTGTATATTTGAAAAAGAGCTGTGGGGCCGGGGAATAGCCGCTGCGGCGGTGAGGATGTTTCTGGAATATGTAAGAGCGCGCTTTTCGCTCTGTTCCATGGGAGCGTTTACCTATACAGACAATGCAGGTTCGGTGAGGGTTCTGGAAAAGAATGGATTTGTTTGCCGAGAGCGTTTTACGGAGGATGGCCGGGAATCGGCATATTACGAATTATCCCAAATAATTTTCTGACAGGTATATCCATATGATCGAATATGTGTTACAATAGATATTACGATATAAAAATTACAGAAAAGACAGGGCGGGGTCATGAATATTCAGGTACAATGCTGCGGCATCGCGGTATTAGCGTTAATATGGTATTTTTCCCTGAGACAGAAGACGTTGGGACTGGCATCGGAAAAGCTGTTTCTATTCACCATGGGCGTAAATACTTTTTGTCTGGTCATGGATGTTATCTCTGTCATCGCGATCAATAATATGGAGCGTATACCGGGATTTCTGCTGGCGCTGATCTGTAAGACCTATATTGTGTCTCTGATCTGGTCGGGATATTTCGGACTGATCTATTCGCGTTCTGATTTCAGAGGTATGGGGGCGAGACAGACCAAAGGAAACGGAGTATATACGGCTATTCTGCTGCTGGGCACAGTGATCATCTATGCCCTGCCGATACAGTACTATCTGGAGGGCAATGTGGTCTATACATATGGGCCAAGCTGTACGGCCACCTACTTTTTCGCGATTCTTTTTATCATGGTGACGGTATTCGGGGTCGGCATCAAGGGGAAGGACATGAATCCCAAGCGGAGGCGCGCCATTCTCATGTGGATGTGTATCTGGATCGTTGCCGCGGTAACGCAGTTTTTGAACGCGAACCTGCTGCTGGTGGGTTTTGCCTCCGTGCTGGGTATGGTCATTCTGTTTTTCGAGCTGGAAAACCCGGAGGCCAATCTGGACAGAGAGACCGGCGCGCATAACGCCCATGCGCTGGGAGAATATACAAAACAGTTGTATGAAAAGCAGCAGGGATTCAGCGCTATTCTGGTGGCGCTGGGCGACAAGGTCCTCCTGGACAATGAGGGCAGTTCCGAGCAGGCGGACCGGCTGCTCAGGAGTATTGCCCGTCATGCGGATAAGATCAAAGACATTAAGGTATTTAAGACGCTGGAGCGTGAGCTGGTCTTTATCATGGATGACGCGGACCGCATGTGGGAGGTGTACTGGGATACCAGAGAATATATAGATAATTTTCATATTTCTCCCTACTTTGTGATGCTGCCGGACTCTCTGGCGCTGGGGAGTGTGGAGGAGCTCTTTCTGATGCTGCGGCATTTCAGAGTGGGCAAGAGAAGGAATCCCGCGGAGAACTATATTGTTTTGGATCAGGAGAAAATCGAGCAGTACAAAGAGCGGGAAAGGATGGAAACGCTGATCCGTTCCGCCATAGAAACAGATAGGATTGAGGTTTTTTATCAACCCATTTATTCCACCAAACAACATAGGTTTGTGTCCGCCGAGGCATTGGCCCGTATACGGAATCAGGACGGCAGTATCATGCCGCCGGGCAGATTTATCCCTGTGGCCGAGAAAAACGGGCTTATCTCCCGGATTGGAGAGAGCGTGTTTGAAAAGACCTGCGCCTTTATCAAAGAGAATCAACTGAAAGAGCGGTACGGTATCGAGTATGTGGAAGTCAATCTCTCTGTGAGACAATGTGAAGATCCCATGCTGGCGGAAACTTACATCGGCATTATGGAAAGATATCAGATAGAGCCCTCCTGTATCTGCCTGGAGATCACGGAGTCCGCCGCCATACGGATCAAGGACACTCTTCTGGAAAATATGCGGGTGCTGATGGATTATGGGGTAAAATTCGCTCTGGACGACTTTGGAAACGGGGAGAGCAACTTAAATTATATCGTGGATATGCCGGTTTCCATCGTGAAGTTTGACCGGGATATGAGTCAGGCGTACTTTGCCAATCAAAAAGCGAGATTTGTCATGGAGGCGGCCATGCACATGATCCATGACATGAAACTGGAGATCGTGTCTGAGGGCATTGAGACCCAGGAACAGGCCCAGGCTATAGAAACGTTGGGAATAGAGTACATACAGGGATATTATTTTTCCAAGCCGCTGTCAGGGGAAGAGTTTTTGCGGCTTACCGCCGGGGCGAGAGAGCGGGAGGCCATGTGAGGAGGGTTTGCAGATGCTGGATCACAAGAGATACAGCGCGCAATGTCTTGAGGACGGGACGATCGTGGTCAAAGAGGAACCGGAGGGGAAAGAAAAGTTTCGTCTATGCCTTTTTGGTCAGGAATTTCGCCGTTTGCTGCATATGCAGCTGGCCATGCTGCCTACGCCATATATAACAGCAGATAACCGCCTCCTGATCGTGGGATTTGGAATGGGATATCTGTATTTTATCAATCTCGCTGACGGAGCTGTCATAAAGCACATGAAACTGTTCCCCGAGGTCACTTATGAGGATGCATCCTATGGGGAGATAGACGTGCAGGGTTATTATAGCTTTGAGACCCGGCTGGATCTCAGCGGCGACGGAAGGTACGCCGTTATACGGGTTCGTGGGGAGTATGATCCCCAGAGCGGTGACGGGGAGTTTTCTCCTGCCTATGTCAGAAGTTTTTTCCTGATGGATATGGGATCTCTGGAGATCGTTTTCAGCGATGATTACGGCGATATTCCCGACAACGGATATCTGAATCTGGGCGTGGCTGTTTTTTCCCCGGACAGTCGTTTTCTGGCAGTAGCATCGCTGGGAGGCGTACTGAAAGTGTTTGATCTGGAGGAAAAACAGGAGGTGTATCGGTATGAGGCGATAGAATGGATACCCTATTCGGGTGCTATACAACACCGAAACCTGGCTGTTTTTACAGAGAATCGGACGTTTGTATTGATCAATAAAGAGAAGTGCCTCGTCAAAGTGCGCATGGGGCCGGACGGTTCCTGGAGAGAGGAACAGGTGACAGAGGTTGCGTCTTTTATGCCTTCCGAGCGCGAGCTTACGGTTTTTGACATTGCGTATGACGCGGAACGCCGGGAGATAGTCTGCCACTGTGCATTGGACAAGGGAAAAAGTAAATCTTTTTCTGTGCCTTTTGCCATAATTTCAAAAAAACCATAAAATAACAGTTGATAAGTAACGACATTTGCGTTACGATATTCTTTGGAAGGAGATGAATGTAATGGAAAAATCAACAACATTAAATTTAAGAGTAAATCCGACTGTTAAACAGCGTGCAGAAGATGTTCTATCACGCTTGGGAATACCGATGTCAACAGCTATTGATATGTATTTAAATCAAATTTCTCTGACTGGTGGAATACCTTTCACAGTGACATTGCCAAAAGCACCACAGCCTATCAATGTAGATTTGATGACAACGGAAGAAATTCATGCACAGCTACAGGAAGGCTATGATGATATGAAAGCTGGAAAGGTGCAGGATGCAGCAACGGCATTTGCAAAGTTTAGGGAGAGCCACTAATTTATGAAGCAATATACAGTACAGATTACAGATAAAGCGTTAGCTGATATGGAAGAAATTTACACTTATATTGCTGAACAACTTCTTGCACCAGAAAATGCCATAGGACAATATAACAGGATCGCAGAGGCAATACAGAACTTGAATGTATTTCCGGAACGTGTACGGATTATGGAATCTGAACCGGAACATGCAATGGGATTGAGGCAACTTCCAATAGACAATTTCTCGGTATTCTATGTTATTGAAGATAACCGGGTAGTAGTTACGAGAGTGTTGTATAGTGCGTCAGATATTAGCAGGAGATTATTAGAAAGATAGAAAAGTAACTTTTGAATCTTCCAGCTTGGTTACGATACATCCCAGACCATAGCAGTGTTTGCTCCAGCTGAAATACCTTTCTAATTTAAATCTGTCGGTGTTATTCTGATATTCCTGTTTTTTATCTGTTTTGGCATTCGGCGACGGTTTCCCCAGTTTTGGCCCTGATAGCCGTATCCTACGTGATCCGACGGAATATTGCTGTCACCACAGCCCCTCCCTGTTCATCGTTTCCCAAAACCAATTTTCCCCCATGCTTTTCACAGTACAGTCTGCTGATATACATTCCCAGCCCCGCATGTTTCAGACTGTCTTTCACATTCTGCCCATAGAACGCCTCCGTAATTTTCTCCGCATCCTCCCGAAAACCGTCGCCGTCATCCCGGACACAGATACTTAACTCCCCATATCCCGTCTTCACCAGGATCGTGATTTGCCTTTTCCCATAACGCAGGGCATTTGACAAAAGATTTTCCGTCACCTCCAAAATAATCTCCTTGTCCCCGTAAAATTCTCCCGTTGGTTCCGAGGCCTGTAACATACATTGTTTCCCATACTCTTTTTCCAAGATGACAAGTTCTGCCCGAATTTCCTTTTCCAATTGCCCGGCAGAGATCTCCTCCGGGGCCAGTTCCCGATTTTCCAAACTGCTCAGTTTCCGCATTGTCTCCACAAAGTCATCCATGCGCTTGATCTGACGTCCGCTTTCTGACAGCATTTCCATTGCCTGTTCCACATCTATATCTTCATGCGGCAGATATTCCATCAGCATTTCCTGATATCCCTTTAAAACGGACAGGGGAGCGCGTATATCGTGAGCGATCGCCGCCCGCAGCATCTTTTCCTCCTCCACCGTCCGCCATAAGATCTGATTATTACTGGCAAGCTGTTCCCGCATCCGCTCAAACTCCCTGCAAAGTTCGCCCATCTCATCCTTATTGTCATAGGAAATGCAGAAATCCAACTGATTCTCAGCAATCTTTTTTGAGCCTTTCGCCAGTTCTTCCAACGGCTTTCTCAACTTGTTCCGGTAAAAGAGGAAAACCGCCGCGCAGTTTCCTGCCATAGACAATATCAGCATGGCATTCGTCCCTAAAAAGTCGCATAGCTCTGACGCAAAACGGTCTGACGGTGTCATTTCATAAAAACCCGGTCTTGGAATATCCACTACGTAACCGGGATCTGCATTTTTCACGGTTTCCATAAATGTTTCCTGATCCACATACTTCCACCAGATACGCTCCTGTGTCTGTTCGGCAATTTCGATAATGATTGCCGAGAGAAAAAAACTGCAAAGCAGAGCTGCCGACATATATAAAATGATCGTTTTTCTCACGGAAAGATTTCTTATTTTATCCATCGATATCCCATCCCCCATATGGTTTCAATATATTCTGTTTCTGTATATTGCTGGAATTTCTTTCTGATTCGGCGGATCAGCTCTGTGATCACTCTGCTGTCACCCTCTGCGTCATATCCGCAGACCCTCTCGTAAATCCTGTCTTTATCAAAAACCATCCCCGGATTCATGGACAAAAATTCAACAATTCCGTATTCCCGTCTCGTCAGCTCCAGATAATCTGTGTGGATCTGCACGGTCTTTGCCTTATAATCTATGGACAGCTCGCCCTGAAAACAGCATTCTGTCTTTTCTTTGCGCCGTGTTTCCCGTTTCAGGTGCGCCGTGATCCTTGCGTCAAGCTCTTTTAAGCTAAACGGCTTTAAAATATAATCGTCACCTCCTGAGGAAAGCCCGTTTACAACATCCTGTTCCTCTACCCGCGCGGTCAGAAACAGAATAGGGCAGGCCACTTTATCCCGTATCCTCCTGCATACCTCCAGCCCGTCAATATGCGGCATGTTTACATCCAGCAGTATGATATCCGGCTGTAGATTTATTTTATTTAGCCCCTCGGATCCATTCTCTGCTGTAATGATTTCATAATTTTTTATCTCTAAAAATTTTTTCAGCATTTTAAGAAGTTCGGTATCATCATCGATAATCAATATCTTATAAGCCATTTCTGCTCCTTTTCCCTGAAATGGTTGCCTTTAAACTGTGGAAAACAGGCTGTCCTTATGCCGGTCAACATTATAAATTGATTATACTATACAAATCACAACAAATGCACAACAAGCACTTCATTTTCATAAAGTTTCCTGAAGGTTGATTTTATATACCAAAGTATCGTGACAGTCGCTTGAATCGTCTCTGTTTTTCCTGCTATAATACCCATTGTAAGCATATTTTCTGATCGTCAGGAGAACAAAAATAATGAACAAACTTAATTTATCGGATAACATAGTCCGACTGCGGCGTGAAAGGAAACTGACGCAGGAGGAATTGGCGGACTTTATGGGTGTGACCAAAGCGTCCGTATCCAAATGGGAGAAGGGGATCAATACACCGGACCTTATGCTTTTGCCTCGGTTGGCGGCGTATTTTGATGTCACGGTGGACGAACTGATCGGATATGAGGCCCAGCTTTCCGGCGAGCAGATCCGGCGTCAATATGCGCAGTTATCCCAGGATTTTGCAGTTCTTCCCTTTAGGGACGCGCTGGAAAAGACCAGAGCGATCGCCCATAAATATTATGCCTGTTATCCGCTGCTGCTCCAGCTCGGCATCCTGTATGTGAATCACTATATGCTGGCGGAAACGGAGGAGGAGCGCTGCTCCGTCCTCCAGGAAGCGGCGGGATGGTGTGACCGGATAACAGAAAACTGCGGTGATGTGGGAATCTGCAGCGATGCTGTGGACCTGAAGGCGGGAATATATCTTCGGCTCGGAAAGACGGCAGAAGCGATTGAAATACTGGAACCTATCACGAATCCCAACCGTCTTGCAATACAGAACGGAACCCTGTTGGTGCAGGCTTATCAGTTGGCCGGAGACACGGAAAAGGCAAGGAGCTATGGGCAGATAAAACAGTATTTGGATCTGTTGGCCTTTATAGGCGACGGAATCATGGGCCTTTCTCTGAATGAAAAAGATATCCCTTTCTGTGAGGAGACTATACGGCGTATAACGGGAGTCATGGAGCTATATCATTTAGAAACGCTTCACCCCAATATGGCCGCCCAGTTTCAATTCCAGTCCGCCGTGGTTTACGCGGTGAATGGGAGAAAAGAGGAAACATTGGCGGCTCTCCATCGTTTTGAAAGGTGTGTGGACAGACTGTTGGAGGCAGAGCAGATCGAGCTGCATGGGGACGAGTATTTTGACCGGCTGGATGCCTGGATTGACTGGCTGCCCTTGGGAAGCATGGCTCCCAGGGATAAGAGCTTTATCCGGCAGAGCCTGCGGGAAGCCCTGTCCCATCCGGCCTTTGACGGGTTAAAGGAACAGGAGGAGTTTCAGCGGCTTGTCAGCAGATTAACGGGAGGGGATTAGTATCACAGACAGAGTCTGCGATATGCAGGAGGATTAGTATGTTAAAAATTGATCATTTAACCAAGCATTATAAGGGAAGCAGTAAGGGAGTCACGGATCTGAGTCTGCATGTAGCGCCGGGGGATATATACGCCTTTATCGGACATAATGGCGCGGGCAAGACTACCACATTAAAATGTGTGGCGGGTATTCAGGACTTTGACTCCGGGACCATACAGATCTGCGGGGACGATATACGTGAGAATCCCCTTGGATGTAAACGCCGGTTTGCCTATATTCCGGACAATCCGGATCTGTACGAGTATCTTACCGGTATCCAGTACCTGAACTTTATTGCCGATGTATTCGGCGTTGACGCCCACAAGCGGGAGGAGAGGATCAGAGAGTACGGAGACGGGTTTGAGATCACAGCCTCTTTGGGTGATCTGATATCCACCTATTCCCACGGTATGAAACAAAAGCTGGCACTCCTCTCGGCGCTGGTGCATCAGCCGGAGCTGTTGATCCTGGACGAACCCTTCGTGGGGCTTGACCCCAAGGCGGCAGTCATCTTAAAAGATATTATGCACGGTATCTGCGCGGATGGAGGAGCGATATTTTTTTCTACCCATGTGCTGGACGTGGCAGAGAAACTGTGCAATAAGGTGGCGATCATCAAGGACGGAGCCCTGGTGACATCCGGGCACATGGAGGAGATCGTAAAACAGGGGCAGTCCCTGGAATCCATTTTTATGGAGGTGGTGGAACATGCTGACACAGATTAAATTGCTGACAAGGCTGGAGCTGTGCAATCTGTACGGGCTGAACGTACTGCGGTTTTCAAAGGATAAAAAATCCAGACAGAAAACCATGGGTCTGACGGCGCTCTGGATCATATTGCTGGTTATGTTGATCGGCTATGTAGGCGGTCTGGTCTATGGGCTGATCTACCTGGGGTTAGAGGAGGTCGTTCCTGCGTATCTCATTACCCTTTCCGGTCTGCTGGTCTTCTTTTTCGGGATGCTCAAAGCAGGGAGCGTCATCTTCCGAAAGGAGGGATACGATATCCTGTGCGCGTTGCCGCTGCGGGCGGGGGCAATAGCCGTGAGCCGTCTGCTCAGGATGTATGCGGAGGATCTGTTGATGACGCTGGCGGTGCTGCTGCCCGGTATCGGAGTGTATATCTGGAACGTCCGTCCGAACGCGGGTTTTTATCTGACGGTGTTTTTGGGAATATGGATCACCCCGCTCATCCCCATGGCTGCATCTATATTACTGGGCGCGCTGATCACCGGGATATCTTCCCGTATGCGGCACAAAAGTCTGGTATCAGCGGGCTTGTCCGTTTTGTTCGTCCTGGGAGTCCTGTATGGTTCGTCCCGGCTGTCAGCAGAGGAAGGCAGTATCGATCCAGAAATGCTGAGAGATCTGTCCCTATCTATCATGACGCTGCTGGAGAAAGTATATCCTCCGGCGGTATGGATCGGCAGGGCCATGGTCCATGGGGATGTTCCGGGGGCCTTGGCGTGCGTTGTCCTGTCTCTGGCAGTATTTGGGGCGGTGGCGGCAGCGGTCGCCCTCTCCTTTCAAAAGATCAGCCAGAACCTTTACAGCAATTTTGCAAAACACGATTACCAAATGGGAAAACTCAAAGCGGATTCCCTTTTGTGCTCCCTGTGCAAACGAGAACTGCGGCGGTACTTTTCCTCCAGCATCTATGTGACCAATACCATCATCGGGCCTATTATGGGATGTGTTTTGTCGGTGGCGCTGCTCCTATCGGGAACAGACCTTATTAAAGGACTTTTACCCCTGCCCATCGATGTGGAGGGCATTGTCCCCTTCGTGATCTCAGGTGTGTTCTGTACGATGACCGCCACGGCAACCTCGATCTCCATGGAGGGTAAAAACTGGTGGATCCTCAAAAGTCTGCCGCTGACGACAAAGAATATTCTGGATGGGAAGATCCTGATGAACCTGTTGCTCCTCTTGCCATTTTACCTTCTGTCGGAGCTGATCCTCATATTTGCCCTTAAACCGGGAGTCGGGGAGCTCCTGTGGCTGGTGCTCATTCCCGCCGTGATCATCCTGTTTTCCTGTGTGTACGGCATTGCGGTCAATCTGCGTTTCCCGGTGCTGGAATGGGAGAGCGAGGTGCGTATAGTCAAGCAGAGCGCGTCCGCCGTGTTAGGAGGAATGGGCGGACTTATCCTGTCGATCCTGTGCGCGGTAATCGTGGGGGCAGTTCCCGGAGAGTACGCTGCTTATCTGAAAATCGGTATCTGTGCCGTGATCCTGGCCGCGACCGCAGTCATATATCGGTCGAACAATCATTATGATATATGCGGGAAGATCTAATAAGCCGTTTTAGCTATCTCTTCACAGAGCATCCGGTCACAAGAACCGCTGCCGGGTAAACCATGGGTTGATTTTTTATTTTCATCCTTAAAGCAGCATATGTTGTAAATCCTGCTTAAGTAGCCTACAATAAACACACAGCGCTGATACTATGCAGGAGGTAAACAGAATATGATCGATATGGAAAAAGTGGGAAAAAAGATTGCGTCCCTGCGCAAAGAGCGGGGATACACGGGGGAACAGCTTGCGCAGCGGCTGCAGGTGAGCCCCCAGGCCGTTTCCAAATGGGAAAACGCAAAGTGCCTGCCGGAGACGTCCGTTCTTCCCGGCCTGGCGGAGGCGCTGGACTGCAGCATTGACAGCCTGTTGTACCCACAGGAGCTTTTTATCCTGGAGGCGGTTTATACGGACGGGGAAACCCATATACCCGTAACCCATTTTATAAATAATCTGGTGCGGGACAACTCGCTCAATATCTACGTAAATACGCCATTTACCGGAGCCTGTCTTGAAAGCGGCAGGATGACGGTCCTAACGGTAAAATATCAGACGCCGAAAGGAATCTTTTTTACCTTTGCGCCGCAAAATGAACAACTTGTTCTGGATAAGGAGAGCGAGAGCTTTGCAGGTGATAAGGCCTTTCAGGTGATCGGCGCCTATTACGGAAACGGGAAGGAGTACTCCTCCGTCATGCGGAAGATGGAACATTATGAATACTTCCGGTGGAACAGCATAGCTGTGAATCATGAAAATTTCCCCAGCAATATTGCCAGCGACGACACGGAATATCTGACGCTGATCTACTTAAACAGTGACGGCATACATGCCATAAGCTGTCCGGAAGGTCAGGCGATCTATTATGGAAACCATCGGACACAGCTACTGCTGGGGGATCACTCAAAATGTATCCTGGAGAATGTGGAACGGCTGTCCTGGGGAAAGGGAATGGACTGCCCCTGGGCAGGCGCACTCCATGCGGCGCTCAAATATATGGGAGAGACATACACCTATCATCAGATCATGGGAATGAGCGGCGCCTGTTACCGGATATGTTTTGTCGACGTGTGGGACTGGAGCTGTACCGACGCTCTGGTAGCCTATGACTACGCCACGCCCCTGTACAAAAATCTGGGCTATTCCTTCCGGTTCGCGGAAAGGCTGGAAAAGCAGGAGAGAAAAGAGGAGCGCCGGGCGATCATGGAGGACATTCAGGACGGCAGGCCGGTGCTTGCCATCAATCTGCGGGTAGCGCCGGAATGGGGCGTTATCACGGGATATACAGAAAACGGCAACAGGTTTCTTTGCCGCACCTATTTTGACGAGGAGGTTTTCTCTGCCCTGGAGCAGGAAGACGCCCAGAACGAAGAGGATCGACAGATCGTTTTTGAGGACAACAAGGGATATCTGTTTAGCGATTTTTGGCCCTTTATCATCGCGCATTTCGGGGAAAGAGGGGATGCGCCGTCGCCGCTTGCCGTACTGAAAACATCCCTTGCCGTGCTGACGGAATCCTTTTATGCGCCGCCCCGGGACGGTTACCGTCAGGGAAAGGATGCCTATGAGACATGGATGGAGAGCCTTTCCCGGGAATCGGACTTTCAGTTGGAGAGCGACAGGGACAATGTGTGCAGGAGACTGGACGTGAATGACAGTATGCTGCTCAATCTGGAGGACGCACGGCGGGCGGCGGCCGCCTATCTGCGGGAAAGCATATCGCTGGTCACCGGAGAGAGCCGTAAATACCTGGAAAAGATAGCGGAAAACTGTCAGACTGTCTGCGACCGGGTTTCCGCGTTCCGGAATAAAATAAGCCGTACTTCCTCCCCTGCGCTCCAATATAACGGTACTGCCGCAGCCGGGGTATCTACGCCGGAGCTGCGCAGGGAACAGATAGCGCTGCTTGAAAACGCGCTAAAGCTCGACGAGGAGAATTGCCGACTGGCACAAAGAATCCTGGAATAGCCGTGAAGGATACGGAGGGGCTGACGGCCTGCGGGCCGTTAGCTCCTCCGCGTATTCTTGCGGCTGCAAAGATAAGTATTATATAATCGAAGTGCAAAGCATAATGAATCAAAAATACAACAACCAAAAATATCAGGAAAGAATAAATGTTGATAAATTGGCAGATAAATGATAAGATTTTTTTTAGAAAAGCATGCGGAGGTATATTATGCTATCAGTTATAAAAAATACTAACACTGATAAATATGCGACACGTTCTGAAGAAGAATTTCTCTGAACAAATTTTAAGAGGAAGACTATGAGTGTACTGATCCGAAAATTCTTGAGATATTATAGTATCACGAATAATATTGCTGAAAGAAATAACCAGGAGGGACTTCTTTATGGCAGAAAGTCAAAATATTGAATGGAAAGAATCGTGGCGTGATGATTATTTGAAATGGATATGTGGATTTGCTAACGCTCAAGGAGGCAGAATATATATTGGTGTAGACGATGCGGGAAAAGTTGTTGGTGTTCAGAATGGAAAAAGGCTCCTGGAAGAAATACCTAATAAAATTCAAACAAATCTAGGATTTCTTGCAGATGTGAATCTGCTTTCAAAAAATGGTTTAGACTATATTGAAATTATCGTGAGCCCCAGTAGTTATCCGGTAAGTTATAAGGGAGAATATCATTTTCGGAGCGGCAGCACGAAACAAATACTGCGGGGTACAGCTTTAACGGAATTTATTTCTTCAAAAACCGGTATAACGGTGGGAAGATTCTGTGATTGAAGGAGTGACGGTAGAGGATTTGGATAAGGAAAGCTTTGATATTTTCCGACGGGAAGCAGTCCGAAGTAAACGTATGACGAAAAAGGATTTGAATATGAGCAATTCAGAACTCTTGGACAGTTTGGATTTATTAAAAGATGGAAAACTTACCAGAGCTGCAGTACTTCTTTTTCATCGAACGCCACAAAAATGGATGTTTGGAACTTATACAAAAATTGGTAAATTTGGGAAGGGTTCTGATTTACAGTATCAGGACGAAGTGATAGGATCACTATTTATACAGGCTGAGCGGGTAATTGAATTGATTTATTTGAAATATTTAAAAGCGCCTGTCACTTATGATAATTTAACCAGAGTAGAAACATATCCTTTTCCCAAAGATGCAGTACGGGAGGCGCTTTATAATGCACTTGTGCATTCCCGTTGGAGTGCCGGAATACCAATACAAGTCCGTATTGAAGACGATGCAATGTATATTAGTAATGAATGCGTCTTTCCATCTGATTGGACAATGGAGTCCCTGTTAAATAGGCATCAATCCCGACCATATAATCCTAAAATTGCGAAAGCGTTTTTTAGGGCAGGCTACATTGAAAGTTGGGGACGAGGGATTCAAAAAATCTTTGAAGTGTGTGATGAATACGGAACTTTAAAGCCGGAGTATGTGGTACATTCGGAAGATATTATGATAAAGTTATCTGCCATTTCAACCTCTCATAAGCAATTTTCCAAACAGGATTCCAAAGCTGGAAATACAGCTTTGAAAATGAAAATCGTGGAATATTTGCAAAATCAACCCACAGCAACGCAGAAAGAGCTGCAGGAAGTTTTAAATGAAACGAGGACACATATCCAAAAAATTGTTAAAGAATTGGTGGCTGAAGGGAAAATAAAACGCAAAGGCGGAAAACGATATGGATATTGGGAAATAAAAAAATAAAATTTCTTCAAAGCTGTTCTAAAGCTCTATTCCAGCTTTAGAAACAGCTTTGGCGGTGGTTCTGGGGATGCAGCATTCAAACAAGCGGACGGCGAAAAGGAGATTTTACATGAGACAGGCAGAGATCGTATATCTTTCTGAAGAAAACATAGCAGATTTTTTTGCCCTTGCAACAGAGTACCTTCCGGGCAGCGACGAGGAAGAGATGAGGCAGAGGGCCGGGCGGTATCCGAGAGCTTTCGTGGCGTTGGTGACAGAGGGAGAACTGGCAGGAGTGGCTTTTGGCTGGCCGAGGGAGCTGGACGCGCCGGAAGATAAGTCTTTTTCGCTGGACGGGATCGCCGTAAGGGAACCGTATCAGCGAAATGGTTACGGCAGGCTTTTACTTGACGCCTTTCTGTCCGCTGCTAAGGGATACGGATATTCTTTAGTCTCCGTGGGCTCCGCAGGAGGATACGTGGAAACATTTTATATAGAGAACGGTTTTATCCCTACAGAATACAAAATCTATACGGAAAACGGAATAAAGTCTGTTCACAAGTTTGCGGACTTGGAGGATTACCGTGTCTATGCAAGGCCGACAGAAGACGGATTTGTAGTGTTGGAGAGGTATCTATAGGGAGCAGAGCCGGATTAAAACTTGCCGTTATAGCGTTCAAAACAATATCAGTACATCAGGGATTATGGTGCTTTGTAAGGCATGTGAAAAGTATTTGGAGTTGTTGAGTGGTGAGGAAGATTTACATTATGGTCAAAAGGACAGAGAGCATGACCAAAATGGTAATGATGTGGTCATGATACCATGTAAGGAAAAATGTAACGATGACAGAAAGGTTAGTAATATGAATAAGGAAAAAGAATTTTTAGATTTTCTCCTGAAAAGATTTAAAATAGAGAGAGAGAAGTTTGACCGATCTGGTGTGTACGCATATACGCAGCGTCTGCTTGCTTACAATTCAAATAAGATTGAAGGAAGTACGCTTACGGAGGAGCAGACAGCCACATTGTTTGATAATGGGACATTGCCAAAATCAGAGGATTATTACAGGGCAAAGGATGTTGAGGAAATGAATGGGCATTTTCTTATGTTTAATAAAATGCTGGATACGTTAGATGAGGCTTTATCACAAGATTTGATAAAACAATTTCATTTTGAATTAAAGTCAGGAGTATTTGAGGATCGGGCCAATGGATATGCCATTGGCGATTATAAGCAGCGTCCTAATATGATTGGCATGTATCAGACTGTAAGACCGGAAAATGTTGCTCAGGAAATGCATTTACTGATAGATTGGTACAATAAGCAGAAAGTAAATATTTCAGTATTGGCGGAGTTTCATGCCAGATACGAGGGCATTCATCCTTTCCAGGATGGGAATGGTAGAACAGGCAGATTGATCCTTTTTAGGGAGTGCTTAAAGAATGGCATTGTACCAATTGTGATCGAAGATACAAATAGAAATGAATATCTGGAGGCTCTGAAAGAAAATAGAGAAGAAAAATCTCTGAATAAGTTGATCAGTCTGTTTGAAAAAGAACAGCAGTTTTACTTGGAAAAAAGTAGATACTTTATGTAAGATGGGGTATTAGAACGCAGAGAGCAGAAACTCCGATATGTCCATAGATAAACAATTCAGATATAGACAGCGGCAATATATCCCTGCCAAGTGCATAAGCAAAAAATTTATAGTCTATAGCATTTGAGCTGTATTGAACCACAAAAAATAAAAAGAAAGGGAACAAGGTAAACTATGAAGACTAAAGACGAACTGCCCGAATGTCCGGTGGCTACCACGGTATCCCTCATCGGCAGCAAGTGGAAACTGTTGATCATGCGCAATCTTCTCGCCCGTCCCTGGCGATTTAACGAGTTGAAAAAGGACCTGGACGGGATCAGCCAGAAAGTGCTGACGGATTCCCTGCGCTCCATGGAGGAGGACGGCATTGTCACCAGGACTGTCTATCCGGAAGTACCGCCCCGGGTGGAGTACGCCCTGAGCGAGTTGGGTGAGTCCATGCGCCCGATCCTGGACGCCATGCTAAAATGGGGACAGGAGTATAAGAACGGGCTTTGAACAGCATATGTGCGGCGGAGTTTCAGACAAATCTTTATGTTAGGAGGAATTCACATGTTAAAAGTAGGAACAAAGGCTCCGGCATTCTCACTGCCGGATCAAAATGGAACCATGCACACGCTGGAGGAGTACCGGGGCAAGAAAGTGATCCTGTACTTCTATCCCAAGGACAACACGCCAGGCTGTACGAAACAGGCCTGCAATTTTGGGCAACTGTATCCGCAATTTCAGGAACAGGGCGCGGTGGTGTTGGGTGTCAGCAGGGACAGTGTGGCGTCCCACAAGAAGTTTGAGGAGAAGTACAATCTGCCCTTCACATTATTGTCCGACCCGGAGTTGTCCTGCATACAGGCTTACGACGTATGGCAGGAAAAGAAAAACTACGGGAAAGTGAGCATGGGCGTAGTGCGCACCACCTATCTGATCGATGAGGAGGGTATGATCGTCAGGGCACTGGGCAACGTCAAAGCTGCCGAGAATCCGGCCCAGATGCTGGAGGAAATTAACCCCAATACCGTGAAGTAATCTGCCATATCCTGCAGGTCACACGCCTTAAAAAGCAGCTTACCGCGATTTTGTTGCGGAGGGCTGCTTTTTTGCTTATGATGTAAAAAACGGCAGGGAGGCAGGGAAAACAGAATGGAACAGGTTATCCAGGTAAGAGGGCTAAAAAAGTATTTTGGAAAGATAAAGGCGGTGGATGATATCAGTTTTTCGGTGGAGAGAGGGGAGCTGTTCGGGTTTCTGGGGGTAAACGGAGCCGGAAAGTCCACCACCATCAATATGCTGTGCACACTGTTTCGCCCTACCGCCGGAGAGATCGCCATAGGCGGTAATATCCTGGGCAGGGAGGACGAGGCGATCCGGCACAGGATAGGCGTGGTGTATCAGAATAACTGTCTGGACGAGCGGCTGACGGTGAAAGAAAACCTGACCATCCGGGGCAGTCTGTATGAGAGAGACAGCGGGACACTGAAGGAGAAGATCAGGCAGACCTGTAAACTCCTTCAGCTTGAGGATACTTTAAACAGACGTTTCGGTATGCTTTCGGGAGGGCAGAAACGAAAGTGCGAGATAGCCAGAGCACTGCTCCACACGCCGGAAGTCCTGTTTCTGGATGAGCCGACTACAGGGCTTGATCCGGCCACCAGAAAGACGGTCTGGGAGAGCCTGAACAGACTCCGGCAGGAAGGCATGACAATCTTCCTCACCACACATTATATGGAGGAGGCGGCGAAGTGCAGCCATATCGCGGTAATGGACGCAGGTAAGATCAAGGAGTTCGGGACGCCTTTTTCCCTGAAAGAAAAATATTCCAAAGACAGGCTGCGGATCATGGCAAAGCTGGAGACAGACGCGCTGCTGAAGGAAAAGCTGGAGGGATTAAAACATGAATGGAAGGAAAACTCGGAAAAGCGTCTGTACAGTATCTGTCTGCAGGACAGTATGATGGCGATTCCCATCCTAAAGGAAACGGAAGATTTGCTGGAAGGATTTGAGATGGTACAGGGTTCCATGGATGATGTGTTCCTGAATATCACAGGGAAAAATCTGGAGGAAAATGTTTGAGATCAGAAAGGCATGGAGCATTGACGCAATTAACAACATGGGAGGATAGAGATGAGGGAGATCCTATATCTGACAAAAAGAAATAGTTTGGTGTTTCTTCGGGACAGAAAAGCAGTGTTTTTTTCCATACTGTCCATGCTGATCGTTCTGGGGCTGATGGTCATTTTCCTGGGGAGCATGAACAGTCAAAACCTGGTGGAGCTGTTGCAGCAGTACGGGGGAAAAAGAGACTTGGCCCAGGATGAGGAAAACGCAAGGGCGCTGATCCAGATGTGGACGCTGGCGGGTATCCTGGTGGTCAATTCGGTCACGGTGACGCTGACGGTCATTGGAATCATGGTGCAGGACGAGGAGCAGAGCCGCCTGGCCAGCTTTTATGTGACGCCGGTAAAAAGGGGAAAGCTGGTGCTTGGATATGTGCTTGCGGCATGGCTGACAGGAGCGGCCCTGAGTATGCTGACCCTGGCGGCGGGAGAGATATATATGGTGTATCAGGGCTGGGGGTTGCTCCCTGTTCCGGTGCTGGCCGCCATGTGCGGAATGATCCTGCTGAATACATTTGTGTACGCGTCCCTCGGGTATCTGATGGCCATGTTTATCCACAGTTACAGCGCATGGGGCGGTATGCTGACCATTGTGGGCACTCTGGTGGGTTTTGCAGGGGGTATCTATCTGCCCATGTCTGCTTACTCGGAGCGATTGCAGACGGTGCTGAAATGTCTGCCAATTCTACAGGGGATATCCATGATGCGCAGGGTTTGCCTGGAAGAGATCACGGAGACTACCTTCCAGGGTATGCCCCCTGTGGCCGTGGAGATCTTTCAGGAGGAGATGGGAATCACGCTGACGGCGGGGGAAGAGATCCTTACGATCGGCGCCCAGTTCTCTATTTTGATGTTATATGGTATACTGGCAATAGGCGTGGCTGTCATTTTGAATAAGAGACGCAGACTGAGGGACCGGACGGATTGAGGGACAGAACGGATTGAGGCAAGGGCAGGAACGGAGGAGCGGGACAGGCGGGATGAAGATAACCATACAGGACCGTGCGGATGGCGAAGAGGATGAGATCATTGTCCGGTGCCGTCATCTGGACGACAGGATGCTGAAAATGATATATGCTCTGAAAGAGGGGCAGGAGAAACTCACGGCCCTCAAGGACGGGAGATTTGTTCAACTGGCCCCCAAAGATATCTACTATTTTGAGGCGGTGGATAATAAGGTGTTTGCCTATCTGGAGAGGGACGTTTATGAGTGTAAGCTCAAGCTGTACGAGTTAGAACAGCGCTTTGCGGAGACGGATTTTTTCAGGGCCACCAAGTCAACCATTGTCAATCTCTCCAGGGTAAAGAGTTTCAGCCCCGCTTTTAACGGGCGGTTTGAGCTGCTGATGAAAAACGGAGAGAAATTGATCGTGTCCAGACAGTATGTGCCTGGTCTGAAGGCAAAGCTGGGACTGTAGGAGGATGCCGGGTATGAGGAAAATACATTTTTTAGGACAGATATTTTCAATGGTCATGACGGGAGTGGTGTTTGCGGTGGCAGTGTTTACCACCGTGATCAATCCCACCGAGACGGTGGACGCAGGCCTGTTCTGGCAGATTCCCCTGGTGTCGGCGCTGTGTTCGTTGGCATCGCTGATCTACCCTTGGGACAGGGAGATGGGCAAGACGGAGATGGTGGTCAAGAAACTGATCCACTATATTCTGATAAATGTGATCGTGCTTGGAGGAGGAGCATTTTTTTACTGGTATGACCCGTCCCAGATGCACAATATAGTCGCCATGGAGCTGACCATCGCCCTTATTTTTGCGGTGGTATCAGCGATCTCATTGAGAAAGGCGGCGGTGGATGCCGCCCGCATGAATAAGAAATTGGAGGAATATCAGAAAAAGATGGAGGAGAGCAGCCGGGCGCAGTGAACGGCTGCTTGCTTTTTCACTATTTTTCTCGCTTTTTGCCTACACTAATGCTATACTGAATATCAGAAAGCGGCCCGAAAGGAGAACAGAGTGATGCTGCTGATGAAAAAACCACAGGAGTACAGGTGACATGTTTCAGATAATCATTTCCCCAGCCAAGAAGATGAATATAGACACGGATTCTTTTGCCGTGAGAGGAATGCCGCAGTTTTTGGAAGATACGAAAGTCCTGATGGGAGAGATACAGGCTTTATCGCTGGCTGACGCAAGGGCGTTGTGGAAGTGCAACGATACTCTTGCGGAGTTAAACTTCCAGCGTTTTCGCAATATGGATCTGGAGCATCGGTTGACCCCGGCTATACTGGCCTACGAGGGATTGCAGTACCAGCATATGGCGCCGGCAGTGCTGACACAAAAGGCGCTGGAATACATAGCCGGTCATCTCCGTATCCTGTCGGGTTTCTACGGTCTGCTCCGGCCCTTTGACGGCGTGACGCCCTACCGTCTGGAGATGCAGGCCAGGCTTTCTGTGGGGAAGTGTAAAGATCTGTATGAATTTTGGGGAGACCGCCTGTACAAAAGCCTTGTGGCTGACGGCAGGACGGTTGTCAATCTGGCCTCCAGAGAATATTCCCAGTGCATTGAGAGGTATATTACGCGGGAGGATCGATGGATCACCGTGGAATTTGGAGAATTGACCGATGGAAAAGTAAAACAGAAGGGTACTCTGGCCAAGATGGCCAGGGGAGAGATGGTGCGCTTTCTGGCAGAGAACCAGATTCGCGTCCCGGAGGACATCAAAGAGTTTCGGGGTTTGGGGTTTGGTTATTGTGAGGAACTGTCCGATGAGCGGAAATATATATTTCTGAGCGGGTCGGGTCAGGGACGACCGTAAATAAAATTAGAATAAAAATGTCAGGAGGAGACGAAATGGCTGAAAGTCAATCAAACACCAATGAAAAATCTGTTCATGACGGAATATCGCCTATCATTGTTCCGGAGGGGGACGAGGACAAAGCGTTTCATACGCTCTGGAAATATCTTGTTCCGCCATATGGGAAAGCGCAGACAGCGCAGGGCGAGGTCATCCGAATCGTTGGCAGGGTGCAGCATGAGTTTTTAGACAATGGCTGTATAAACTGGGACGAGGACTATCATAAAATGCTGGACGCTTTTTTAAAGTACCTTCGGCTGGGCAACGGATTTGATGAAGAGGATATAAAAAGTGCGGAAATCCTGGTGCAGCTCTTAAAGGAAAATGGGACAAAAGGTTTTATAGACGACAGATTGACAACCGTTTTATGTAGCTGCGCCATGGCGTGGGTCAGACAGAACCCGGAAGTCATTGCCCCCCTACAGGCAGAATACGATAGATAGACCAGGAGGGATACAGGGAAAAATCGTGGCATACAACCGTATAGGAATACAGAAAATACATTACATATATGAGCAGTCTCACCATGAGGCAGACCTATATCACTGCTGCATCGACGGGAAATCCATGCCCGAATATCTACAGATGTGGTCTGCCGAATACCCGGAGGACAAAACCGTCAAAATGATGTCTCCGTTTACGGATCTGTGCTCTGCCTGGAGCAAAGATCTGGAGTGGGAGGGGGATGTGCGTTTTGTCTGGAAGACCCTGGAGCTTAATAGGGCCGTCCTGCCCCTGCTCCTGTGTCCGGAGGATACGGATTTTTCCTGTATCGTGGTGGTGGCCGAAGTGGAAAAGACAGAGGACACTGTCCGCTGGAACAGGGTGGGTTATGTGCTACATACCGGGGAAGATTTTAATGAAGAGAAGAAGAGCGGCATATTGAACCTGAAATCTTACTCCGATGAGGACTGGGAGAAATACGGAGATAATATAGCGCTGGAGGAGGCGGACAGTCCGGCCTGGCGTCAGTGGATCAGCGAGAACTGGACGGAAGAACTATATCGGAGACGTATGAATTACACGCTGCCCTTTTATCAGACAGAGGGCAATGTGTTTTGGATGAAAGAGACGGACTGGGTATTTGACAGAGACGAGTATGAAAACATGGTGGAGGAATACTGGGAGATAGCCACCTGGGAAATGTTGAAACAATATAAGCCCAGGGAAAAACTTTCCGCAAAGGGCGCGGCCGACCTGATCGCCAGTCTGGAGCGGCATGGCTGGGAATCGCTGGACAGGCATCTGGAAGATTACGGAGAGATCCTGCTACATGTATTTGCGGGCGAATGCGTCAGTGAACCCCTGCTGTGCCTGCTGGGCAAAACGCCTGTGCCGGAGCACAGGATACGCACGTATTGCAGAGCCATTGAGATCCTGTGGCGGTATGGGGACGAGGCTGTGGTCAATGTGGTGGACGTGACCATCTTGGAGCGCCTGTCAGACGAGGACGTTCTGTGGCAGCGGTTCGGAACCTTTCTCTCAGAGGAGTTTAAAACATATATCAACGAGGAAGTCCTGACACATAATGCTATGATGTGGGGCGTAAAACCCCTGTAGGATGTTAAACGACCAATGGGGAAGAGGACTATTATGACAGCAAAAGCCGATAAAATGAAAAAAGCCATCATCGCCGGAGATATACCGGAAGTGAAGAACCTGATCGCCAAAGGTTATCCGGTCAGCGGAAACAGCATTTTGCAGGAGATCGAGACTGGTAAAAAAACGCTTTCCCTGTACACCACACCGCTGGAATTTGCCTTTTCTTTAAGACAGTATGATATCGTAAAGCTGCTGATAGACTGCGGCGCGGAAATGCCCGGCTCCAATTCCCCGCTGATCCGCGCTATCCGGCATAACAGGCCGGATCTGTTCGCCTATATGGTGGAACATGGAGCGGTTTTGGAGAAGGACAAGAGGACGGTAGTCCAGCTCCTGGCCAATCTTGCGAATTACTGGGACGACGCCTATATCCCATGGATCGCCGCCCTACATCTGCCGATCAGGAGATACGGCGGCAGCGGCCTGCACTGCGCGGCTCAGGGGGATCAGCCCCGGATGGCGGAATATCTGCTTTCCCTGGGTGTGGATATCAATGCCAGAGAGGGGTATGCCGAAGACACTCCCGTGCTGCGTGCTGCCCAGGAGAATCGTTTTGAGATGGTGCGATACCTTGTGGAGCGGGGAGCGGATCTTGCAATTGCCAACCGATTCGGTGAACGCCCTTATACCGCCGCCAGAAGGATTCGCAACGACGAGATGGCGGAGTATATAAAGTCCAGAGAGCCGGAAGAATTGCACAGCATGGAGGCGCAGGCCCGGCGCTTTGCGCAGTATCAGGTTCCGGGAGCCATGGAGGAGTACTTAAAGGGGGAGAACCTGCGGTTGGAACTTTCCGGAAACCCTGCTCTGTCCTGGATCAAACTGTATCCCTACATGGATGTGCCAGAGATCGTCTGTGTGGGTAAAAAGGTTCTCTCTCTGGTGGAGGACAGCGACGACGGGGATATCACTCTGGTATGGGAACCCAAGTCCCGAAAGGTCTGTTTTTGGGATACAGAGGAAGATACCCTGCGGAAAATGGGTACATGGGAAGAGTTTATCGCCGGGCCGGGGGAGCTGCTGGACCGCGTGATCTTGTGGGCGCGGCCCCTGTAGAGAAATATTGCAGGATGTAGATTAAGCGAGGTAGGTATATGATCTTATCAGACAAAACCATGATCAGGATGTTGAGGGAGAAGACTCTCATCGTCTCCCCTCTGGAGGAAAGCCAGATACAGCCCGCCAGCGTGGACGTGCGGCTGGGGAACACTTTCAGTATCGTGGAGGACACCCCTGCGGGCGTCATCACGCTGGATAGCGAAGTCCGGTACAAGACCATCAGGACGGACACCTATATTCTGTTGCCGGGGCAGTTTGTGCTGGCCACCACGATGGAATACTTTGAACTGCCGGACGATATCACGGCATTTGTGGAAGGGCGCAGTTCCCTGGGCAGGATGGGCCTGTTTATTCAGAATGCGGGCTGGGTGGACCCCGGTTTCAAAGGGGAGATCACCTTAGAGCTGTTCAATGCCAACCGCTGCGCCATAGAACTGAAATCGGGAAGAAGAGTGGGACAGTTGGTATTTGCCCATATGGACAGCCCGGCACTGCATCCCTACCAGGGCAAGTATCAGGGACAGAGGGGAGCTACAGGCTCCAAGGTCTATCTGGACCGGGAAAGTCTGACCGGAGCAAGTGAGATCTGTTGATCAGAAGAACCACCGGTGTAAGGCGGAGATCGATCAGATCCCGTAGGAATCCCGCAGATCGCTGGAAATATGGTCCAGATCGGGATAGACCGCGCTTTCCGTGATACCGAATACCCGCAGGCTGTCGATAAAGTATTTTTTCCGGTCTGCGGGAATGATGATCTTGTACAGCATATTCTCATCACAGATTTCCTCCAGCCGCTGCAGGGAATTGTGGACGGTAAAGTTGGAGTGCTGGGAGTACATCCGCAGGTCGTTTTCCGTGGAGCTGCAGGCCAGGATCCGGTCTACCAGCTCCAGATTGTGGTGATTGTGTTTGAAGGCGGGCAGCAGCATCTCCTGGGTGGTATCCGCGTCGATGGGATAGATGCAGCGGCCAAAGCCCTCCATCTCATTCAGCAGGTCGGGGGCCAGCACCCACACTCCGGCGTCGATCTTCGGGGTGGAGCGGTAGGTCTCCGTGGCAAAAAAGGCGGCGATAAGAGGCGACTCGCTCCAATCCAGCATTCTGGTGGGCAGACCGTAATGCTGCATCAGGGACACCCAGGCGGCATAATTGTGCTTTCGGGGCGGATTGTCCAGGATCTGCCGGGCCCGGATGTAAAAGTCGTTGGTGATGTACCGCTCCACCTCCAGACGCTTTTTGCTGCGCTGGATGGAGGGGATCAAAGTCAGGGCGGCATTCTCCTCGCCCCGGTACCACAGCCTGGCTCCGTGTTTTTCGTATAATCCGTTCATGAACTGTAACAGTTCGTCGATAGTGCGTATCTCTTGAATGATCATGGTATTTTCCTTTTCAAACGTGTCTGAACTTTTTGAACATATTATAAGGGTTTTCCCCGGAAATGTCAAAACGGTCGGCGGCATATTCAGCCGCTTGTGCAAAATGTATACCTGTGCTAGAATGTATTACGGAGGTGCGGTATGAAAAAGATTTTATCCATCACGGCCACCGTTGCGGGAGCGGCCTATCTGGCAGCAGGCCTGGCACTGCTGGCTTTTCAGAACAGTATTAAGATTGCCATGGGTTATGGCGGGGGTTACGGAGTGGAGCTTATCAATGTATACCCGATTCAGGATGTGCTGGAACTGGCATTGGTGGGAATCCCCTGTGTAGCGCTGGGCATCCTGTCCATGTCGGAGAGTTCTGAAGGCAGGAAGAATCTGAACCTGTTGCTGGTCATTTACAGCGCATTAATGTTGACAGCAGGCGAATTGCTGGGCAATATAGGCGCATTTTTCAACAACTATCTTATCAGCAGAATGGAGGGCGCCAACGGTCTGGCCAATATGGGTATTGTCAGCAATGCCTTTAGCTGGATCGGCTTTTTGGCAAACCTGGCTTTGGTGCTGCTGTTGCTGCGGGGTGCGCTCAATTTGGGTGAAAGTGAAAAAAAGCAGCAATTGCCCTAAACTATTTACACACGTAATCCGATATAGAGAACAGAGACCATTAATCTTGTCAAAAGGATTTGGCAACAGGGAAGGAAAGGGATTTCTTATGAAAGTGAACAATGTCAGTATTTTTATGGGGGAGGACCCCCAGAGCGGCCGCAGACAGCTGCTTGGCCTTAACCAGGAACAGGGTAACACCGGTTGTTTTTTTGCGGGATCGTTGAATAACAATATAGATCCCATTGCGCAGAAAAAACAACAGGCGCAGAAACAGGCTTTGAAGGTGGTGTCGGATGCCTTTGCCGCAGACCGCAAGCTGGATACGGAGATGGCGGAGCGAGAGGCCAAGATAAAGGAACTTCGGGCCGAGAACCTGGAGGCGAAACGGGCGCTACAGGATCTGGAGGCCCAGAAACAGGGGCTTGGCAAGGCCTATGGGCTGGGTGAGGAAGGTCTGTCCGACGAGGATTGGAATATTTTGGACAAGGGCTGCGAAACTCCTTCCGATCTGACGGATGAGGAAAAGGTCCGGTTTCAGGAGATGAAAGAGCAGGGGCTGACGGAATATTATGGCCGGTGCAAGGATATTGACGATCTGGCGGAGCCTTATAAACAGATCATTGATGAGAATACCGACGCGATCAAGAGTTACAGCGCCGCCAATAAGGCGGTGCATAAGGGTCGATTAGATCTGCGCAAGGGCAATCCCATGATCGCGGCCCAGGAAGAGGCGGAGGCTATCATGGACGCCGCCCGTGAAGAGATCATCGGAATGATCAAGGACGAGGGCATGGATCACGTCGACGAGGAGCTGCAGGAGAAAGTGGAGCAGGCCCAGGAAAACAAAGAGAAAAAACAGGAAGAGGAAGAAAAGCTGGAGGCGATCCGGGAGGAGAAGGCCCAGGTACAGAGCCGGGCCGAGGCCGCCCGGGAGAAGGCGAAGGAGAACGAGGAACGGGCCGAGGAGCTGTTGGACGCCCTGCCTGCGGAGGAGATGCTGCAGATGAAGGACGGAAGAGCCGACTTCCAGCAGGAGCTCAAGGATATCATGAACCGGATGAAACTGATGGCCGAAGATCTGAAAGGCGCGGCAGTGGACGCCACTTTGTAAATGCAATATTCCCCCTTGTAATATATAATGGAAAACGCCCGGTTTCGGCCGGGTGTTTTCATTTCCGCAAGTCATGAGTCAGGCGGAGGGACGGCCGTTTTGCGGAAAAGTTATACAAATGTAAGGCTGCTGTCACGGAAATGTCATGAAGGAGTTCTATACTGACAGATATGGAAGACATCTAAGGGATATTCCGGGAGGAATCAAGATACACAAAAGGGCGGATAAAATGGGTAAAAAAACTTTTTTCAAAAAAATTCTCATAGTTCTGGTACTTCTGTTTTTTGTTATGTATTTGGGAGTCGGCGCCTTTTTCAGCCTAAAGGGATATGGGATGTACTGGAAAGCGGTCTGTGAGAAACCACTGGCCGAGAGAGTTGAGGAGGTCCGGAGTTCGGAATATTTTACAGCTTATTCCGAGCTGCCTGAATTTTACATTAACGCCACGGTAGCTGTGGAGGACCGTAGGTTCCGATGGCATTTTGGAGTGGATCCTATCGCCATATGCCGGGCCCTGTGGACGGATATAAAAGCGGGAGCGTTTGTGGAGGGCGGCAGCACCATCAGTCAGCAACTGGCCAAAAATATGCTGTTTACGCAGGAAAAAAAGGTGGAGAGAAAAATAGCGGAAATGATCGCGGCAGTTCAAATGGAACTCAGATATACAAAGCAGGAAATATTTGAACTGTATGTGAATACCGCGTATTTTGGCAGCGGGTATTATGGCATATATCAGGCGTCCATGGGGTATTTCGGCAAGGAGCCGTCGGAGCTGACGGATTATGAGTCGGCTATGCTGGCCGGCGTTTTGAACGCTCCCTCCGCCTATTCTCCGAATACGCACAGGGATCTGGCGCAGCAGCGAACCGACCAGGTACTCAATAAAATGGTGAAATATGGGATCATTACCCGTGAGGAGGCGGATAAAATAAAGAGGGACAAATCCATATAAGTTCAGAAAAGCCTCGCTGACATGTTTCAGCGGGGATTTTTGTTGCTATTTATAAACTAAAAAGGAATGACATTTTTGGAGAGCTGTGTTACAATAAATGTACTATTTAATAAATGTTTGAGGCGGGATTTTGCAAAATATAAAACCTGCGTGATCCGGCAGACATAAACAGATATTTTTATGGGGAGGTCGTACTAATGAATATAGGAAGGAATCTGAGACGCGCGGCGGCGCTTGTCTGCGTTCTGGCGTTATCCCTGACCGGCTGCGCCAAAACGGGAAAGCTGGACGAGGGGGATTGCGCCTGCGTCGTCAGACTGGAGAACATTCCTCAGGAGTTCAAGATGTTGGGGGACAATGAGAAGAGCCTGCTGGGGATACAGGTCACCCTGGAAAACATTACCACAGAGCGGCGGTACCAGTTTGAACTGAATGAGGAAAATGGATTTGAGCAGGACGCTTCGCTGAATCCGGGTACATATAAGGTATATTATTGCAGCGCGTCTCCCTATTTTCTTCACATGCATTTGAAAACCCGGCAGGATCAGTTAAATGTGAGCAGGGACGGGAGCAATGAACTGACGGTCTATATTGAAAACATGGATGAATTTTCCGACAGGGTTTGGAATTCACAGCCTATCCGGGAGATCATGCAGCTGGATAAATTTTCCCGCAAGGTACAGTGGCAGGGCCAGATCATAGATCTGCGGAATATCACGGACTATATGGATTTTACGTATGACAGGCAGGTGCGGGGCTATGAGCAGGTCAGCCTGTCCGCCCCCGGCTTTATGATCACCGTGCAGAACCAGACGTCGGAGGCGGCGGACTGGACAGAGTGTGAACTGATAAAAGTACAGACGGGTGTACCCGAGGTCATCTTTCCCCAAGGCGCGAGAGTGGGAATGTCCGTAAAGGAGATCATGCATGCCCAGGAGGGGATATACGGTACGCCGGATTCCATGACAGGTTTCCTTCTCATCGGCACAGGTATGGACAATACGGGTATGGTCTATTATGACGAATCTTCAGGGGACAGGATCACACTGGAGTGTACCATGGATGCGGATTATATCTGTAACATCACATATGAGTTTGCCGTATACGAATAGGGGAGAGGAGAAAGAGCAGAGTCATGAAAAAGTTTCTTAAGATTGTAAAAATCAATATACTTGCGATCATTGCGCTGCCGCTCCTGCTGCTCGCAACGGCGGCAAAGCTGGCGGCAAAGGCGATGGAAAAAACGGTCACGATCATAGGAGCCATCTTTATCCTGTTCGGTATCGCCGTGATCTTTGAGATTTTTAAAAATCCGTCCGATTGGTTGAATGGATTTTTTATGGTCATTGTCATTCTGGTGATAGGAGGTATTTTTACAGCGATCGCCATATGGATCCTGAGCCTGGTGTCCGCTATTATTATGGCGGTGGTATCCCTGATAATCTCCCTGCTGAACGGTATCTATGAGCTGATCTACGCGGGGTATGCGGCGCTCTATCACACCTGTAAGACGGATTATGCCGCCGTCAGTCAGGAAGGCAGCGGAATTGTCAACGGATTGTGCTGTCTCTTTTATACATTGCTGAGGGTGATCAACAGGGTAATCATTTTGTTCGTAACCCATGCCATCAAGATATTTATAGCAGCCAGCGCGGTCATAGTGATCGGTTCCCTCATTATGTGCAATCAGTACACCCAGAGCCAGTTTGGCATTGGTTTGCTGGCCTATATGAAACTGTTTTCCGCCTTTCCTATTGTTTACGGCGTTACGATGTATGTGGCGTTTTTCATTGCCGTCGTGGTCATTCTGATATCGCTGGGTATAGAGTGGAGCGAATGGGGCAGAGAGATGGAGATGTCCACAGGAGATTACGAGAGTTATCTGAGCAGTATCATGGAGAGCACGGAAGGGATCGGCGAGGGCAGTTTCCAGAACGCGGATGCCGCGGACGCAGAGCGGCTGGAGCGATGCCAGCGGTATCAGGAGATATTCCAGCGGCATATTATGGAGATCGAGGATTTCTCACAGAGGATCTCCGTGCTTGTGGATAAGAGCGACAATTATATCCTGCGCTCCAGCTGGGGAGAATATTTCCCCAAGCTGCAGGAAGTGGTGGAGGGAATCACCAAATACAAAGGCAATGTGCCGATAGACGAGTTTGAAAAGCTCATACCGCGGATCGACAGGCTGGAAGAACTGAAACAGACCATAGAGAAACAGGCGGCCAGGATCGCGGAGGAGCAGAAGGCCGGCGCGGCGGCGGGCGGCGGATTCTTCGCGGGCTGCAACACGCCGGAAAAGCTGGAAAAAAGATATCGAGCCCTGTGTAAAACATATCATCCCGACACGGAGGTGGGGGATGAGGAGACCTTTAAGCTGATGACAGAAGAGTATGAAAAACGGAAGGCAGAGATGAAGGAGCAGGCGTAGCCTGAGATACGCGCGGAGACAGAAATGAGCAAAAAAAGGCAGGAGACGGCAGTGATGGAAGACAATGAAGTAAAGTGGACGGAAATGTCGCCCGCTGTGAAGAAGTGGCTGACAGAGAAATATGCCGCCACGGATATCACATATATCGATAGGGGATGGTCCGGTGATAAAAAGTTCCGGATAGACACTGCCGATGGCACAAAATATCTGTTCCGGGTCACACCGGTGAATTTTCCCGGGGATTTTGGAGAGTATTCCATGTGGAACATCCTGTGCAGGAAATGGGATAATATAGCCCGGATGCAGCGGCAGCTTGCTGAACTGGGCGTGCCCATATGCGAACCGGTGGAATCCGGCCGGTGCGCCGACGGTGTGTACAGTATACAGACCTGGATCGACGGAAGGGATGCGCTGGACGTGATACCGGGTCTTTCGGACGCCAGCCAGTACGCGTATGGACTGGAAGCAGGCAGGATCCTGAAACTTATGCATTCTATTCCCGCGCCCGGGGATGAGATGAGCTGGGAATCCCGTTTCAATGCCAGGACCCGCCGCAGAATGAGGGAATATAATGAGTGTCCAGTGCAGTTTGAGGATGCGCCGGATTTTAGCGCCTGCATGCTGGCCAATCGCATGCTGCTGAGAGACAGGCCCCAATGTTTTATACATGGGAGCTATCAGATCGACCATATGATAATAAAAGACGGAAAGCTGGTCATAGTGGGGTTCGACCAATATGAATATGCGGATCCATGGGCGGAGTTCAGCGCTGTCATCAGGAGCGCGCGGCTCTCTCCCTTCTTTGCGTCAGGTATGGTAAACGGGTATTTTGACGGGAAAGTGCCCAGGGAGTTCTGGAGATTGCAGGCCCTGTATATCAGCAGCGATATACTTGCCGCCATTCCCGAATCCACTTTTTACGGCGATGATGCGGTTGAGTATGTCTTTGCGCGGGCCCGGGAGGTGATCGGCTGGTATGGCCATATGAGAAATCCCGTGCCCTCATGGTACTTTAAAGGTTTTTATCTCCAATATATCGACGGCCTGCCCTACAAGATGAAATCTTATTTTGATTTTGACTTTCTCCATGAATATGGGACGGTATTCAAGATATATGACGATCAGGATTCGGGAAATATCTGTTTTGGCGTACGCGGAAGAGACGATGGCAGCGGCGAGACGCCCCGGTATTTTATCAAGTTCGCGGGGGCTCCTACCGAGAGCTATGACGGAACGCCGGAGGACGCCATAGAGCGGCTCAAGGCAACACTGCCCCTTTACCGCGCGCTGGCGCATCCCTGCCTGCCCGAATTGCTGGAGACCCGGGAGGTAGCGGGCGGCTATGCCATGGTCTTTAAATGGGCGCAGGGCGACTCCATGGGGAGAATGTATCCGGAGCAGCACCGCCGGTTTATGAATCTGCCGACGAAGATCAAGCTGCGGATTTTCCGGGATATACTGGGTTTTCTGGAGCATGTCCACAAAAAGGGCTATGTGGCGGTGGATTTTTATGACGGAAGTGTCATGTATGGAGAAGATGGAAAAACCATCATTTGCGATGTAGACCTGTTCTGCAAAAAGCCATACATTAATTCCATGGGGCGTATGTGGGGCAGCTCCCGATTCATGTCCCCCGAAGAGTTTACTCGGGGAGCGGAGATTGATGAGATAACCAATGTCTATACAGCGGGAGCCTTTGCCTTCGCTCTGTTCGGAGGATATGAGCACAGTCTGGATACATGGACTTTGGGCAGGAAACGCTTTAGGGTGGTGCGAAAGGCCGTGTGCAAAAAGAGAGACAGCCGGCAGCAGAGTATCCGGCAGTTGATCGAGGAGTGGGAGAAGGCAGGTAAGTAGCGGGGAGAGAGATGATAGAGTACAGAGAGCTCGCGGAAAACGAAATATGCCGGGAGCTGTTTCAACATTTTATAAGGCGACAGAATGTCACCGATTGCTGGCGAAAAGTGGATGGAGTCTGGGTGGTGAAGAGCGATCCCTTTGTGGACGACTGGACGGAGGCAGACTACCGTACATTGGTCTTCTGTCTGAAAAGAACGGCGGCCACGGGCGGTTTTGTTCTGGCGGCGTTTAGGGATCATGTTTTAAAGGGTTTTGTGTCGGTGGAGCCCGGACTGTTTGGCAGGGAGCATAACTATATGGACCTGTCCAGCATCCATGTGTCTCAGGATATGCGGGGGCAGGGAATCGGAAGAGCTCTTTTTTGGGCGGCCGGGGAGTGGGCCGCAAAAAACGGAGCCCAAAAACTCTATATATCCGCGCACTCCGCAGTGGAGAGCCAGGCATTCTACCGTGCCATGGGATGCGTGGAGGCCCAGGAGTACCAGCAGGAACATGTGGATAAGGAGCCCTTTGACTGTCAGTTGGAATACAGCCTTGCGGGCACGAAGGAGTAGCGGGGATGGGAGCTGTTTTGGACGATGCTTTAGTATATGAGATCCTGTCCGTGGTGGAGGAGATCCCGGAGGGGAAGGTGGCGTCCTACGGTCAGATCGCAAGGCTCATCGGCAGGGACAACAATGCCCGCCTTGTGGGGAAGGTACTGAGCCAGGCCGACGGTTACGGCGAGTACCCCTGTCACCGGGTGGTAAATCATGCCGGAAGGCTGGCTCCCCATTTTAGGGAGCAGAGAGAACTTTTACTGGCGGAAAAAGTTAAGTTTAAGGACGACGACCATGTGGATGTGAGAACCTGTCAGTGGGAATGTTAGTGTACTTTGACGCGGCGTGACGCGGGTCGTCAGCCCAAGGTATTATACAGCCGGGAAATCAGAAAAAGGTTGCAACAGCATGTGTCACATGCTAAACGGAGGCTCCTGAAGAGCCCCGGATTTAGGAGGAAATGTATTATGGTGGGAATCATAGCGGACAGTACCTGCGATCTGTCTCAGGATCTGCTGGAAAAATATCAGGTGGCCATACTGCCCCTTCACATTTTATTGGGAGAGGACGAGTATGAGGACGGCCGGGATATCCGGCCGGAGAAGATATACCGCTGGTCGGACGAACATGGGGTCACCCCCGGAACTTCCGCCCCTTCCATGGAGAGCGCGGCAGCGCTGTTTCGGGAAGTGAGCGGAAAATATGAGGAGATCGTCTGCTTTTCCATCTCCGGGCAGATGTCCACTTCCGGCAATGTAATGCAGTTGGCGGCGGAGGAAATCGGAATCGCGGAGCGGGTGACGGTGATCGACTCGGAGAACCTTTCCACGGGAATCGGCCTGCTGGTGGTGGAGGCGGCCATCATGGCTCAGGCGGGACGCAGCGCCAGGGAGATCGCGGGCAGGATGGCGGAGCTGAAACCTCTGGTGCGGGCAAGTTTTGTGGTGGATACGCTGGTGTATCTGCACCGGGGCGGCAGATGCGGCGGACTGGCGGCCATGCTGGGCAGCACTCTGCATCTGCATCCTCAGATCGTGGTGGAAAACGGAAAGATGCACAGCGCCAAAAAGTACCGGGGCAGTTTGGATAAAGCTCTGGCGGCCTATGCCAGAGACTTGGAGCCCGCCATGAGAAAGGCAAAAAAAGACAGGGTGTTCATCACCCATTCCGGCTGCAGTCCGGAGACGGTGGATATGGTTCGGGATTATCTAAGGCAGCTGGGTATTTTTGACGAGATTCTGGAGACACGGGCGGGGGGCGTGATATCCAGTCACTGCGGTCCGGGTACGCTGGGAATATTGTTCATAGAAAACGACGTATGAGAAACCGGGTATAAGGTTACAGGCAAGATACTGTAATGGAAGGTCGAAAACAAGGAACGGAGATAAAGGATGCCGGTCAGTATAACAAAAGCAGCCGTGTCGGAAGATACGGTAAACCGTATGACGCAAAAGGCGTTGGGAGAGGATGCCCTGGAGATCCGGGAGCTGAAAGAGGGCTATTTTAACATTGCGTACCAAGTACGCCTAAGTGACCGGGATGTGGTGCTGAAGATCGCGCCGTCACCGGAGACAGAGGTCATGACCTTTGAAAAAAATATCATGTTCAGCGAAGTGGACTCCATGAAAATGGTGGCGCAGCGCACGGAAGTCCCCGTACCGGAAGTGCTTTTTTACGACAGCAGCCGGGACGTGACAGACCGGGAATACTTCTTTATGGAGATGCTGGATGGCAAGAGCCTGTCCAGCATTTCGGATGTTCTGCCGGAGGAGCAAAAACAGCGGATCTACTACGACATGGGCCGGTATACGGCGATGCTGAATGGGATCACAGGAGAGCGTTTCGGGTATTACGGCCAGCCGGACCGGCAGGGAGAGGACTGGTATGAAGTGTTCCGTGACATGCTCCGGGATCCTTTCGCGGATGCGGAGCGCAAGGGGATTGCCATGCCTGTCAGGGAGGATGAGACTCTGGAATTGCTGGAGCGGGACAGGGCTTTATTTGGGGCGGTGGAGACGCCCCGGTTTGTCCATTGGGATATCTGGGCGGGCAATGTTTTTATAGCGGACGGTCAGATCCGGGGGATCATCGATTTTGAGAGATGCCTTTGGGGAGATCCGCTGCTGGAAGTGGGTTTTCGCTGCTACGAGCAAAACAGCGCCTTTTTTGGCGGGTACGGGATAAAGGGACTGAGCCGGGAGGAGAAAAGGCGGGCGAGGTGGTACGACGTCTATCTGGCGCTGCTGTGGTGTCTGGAGACTGACTACAGAGGGTATGACAACAGGGATTTTTATCATATGGGCTGCCGCAGCGTGTTAAGCGGTCTGGAAGAATTGAGGGGAGCTAAGTAGCGAAGCATGGATATGCAAAGAGAATATGATATCGTAGAGATCTGGGATAATGCGCTGAAACCCGTCTATGCGAGAGAGGTTCTGGAGAGTCTGCCGGATTGGTTCGGCAATAAGGAGTCTCTGGAGGAATACGTGAAAGGTGTCTGTGACCTTCCCTTTTGGGCCGCTCTGGACGGGGAAAAGAAATGTCTGGGATTTTTTTCCGTGAGGATACACTATGGGCACACCGGAGATATCTATGTTTGCGGCGTGCGCCCGGAGTGTCACCGCATGGGAGTCGGCAAGGCCCTGTATGGCCAGGCCGAGCGGTTTTTTCTGGAAAAGGGCTGCAAGTACGCCATGGTGGAGACATTGAGTGAAAAGGCAGACTACGCGCCTTATGAAAAGACCAGGCTCTTTTATAACAGTGTGGGCTTTGAACCGCTGATCACGCTGACAGAGATGTGGGATGAGAACAACCCCTGCCTGATCATGGTAAAGCCTCTGGCACTGTAATCTCCGGCAGCGGAAATGGGCAGGGACAGGGGGCTTGTTTTTCTGGCGGGAGTTTACTATACTGGAGATGGGAACAGGATGAGCGCAGCATAGTGAGGTGGCATATATGGCAAGGAATGTAGCGATAGGGTTGCAGGACTTTGGGAAAATAATCTCAAATCAGTGCTTTTATGTGGATAAGACGGATTTTATCCGGGAGTGGTGGGAAAACGGGGATGATGTGACGCTGATCACCCGTCCCCGGAGGTTTGGCAAGACGCTGAACATGAGCATGCTGGAGCAGTTTTTTTCGGTGGATTACGCAGACCGGGGAGAATGGTTTCAGGGACTGTCCATCTGGAGAGATGAAAAATACAGAAAATTGCAGGGTACCTATCCGGTGATCAGCCTGACCTTTGCCAATGTGAAGGAGAGGAATTATCCGGACACAAAGGAGAGGATCTGCTGGCTGCTCTCGGATCTGTATTCCCGGAACCGATTTTTAAGGGACTGCGACTGGATGAGCGAGACGGAGAGGGAATTCTTTGACTCTGTGCGCGGCGACATGCCGGAGACGGTGGCCGCCATGGCAATTCACAAATTATGTGATTTTCTCTGCCGCTATTATGGAAAAAAAGTCATTATCCTGTTGGATGAATATGACACTCCCATGCAGGAGGCCTATGTGAACGGGTTTTGGAATGAACTGGTGGGCTTTACCAGAAATATGTTTAACTCTGCCTTTAAGACCAATCCCTGGTTGGAACGGGCTATAATGACCGGGATTACCAGAGTGAGCAAGGAATCCATTTTTTCGGATTTAAATAACCTGAAAGTAGTTACCACCACATCAAACGAATATGCTACATCTTTTGGCTTTACGGAGGAGGAAGTGTTTGCCGCCTTGGATGAATGCGGTTATTCGGAAGAAAAGGAACAGATAAAGAATTGGTATGACGGTTTTATTTTTGGAAAGCAGAGAGACGTCTATAATCCGTGGTCTATAATCAATTTTTTGGATACTGGGAAATACGCTCCCTATTGGGCCAACACAAGTTCCAACAGCCTGGTAGGCAAGCTACTGCGTGAAGGGAACAGTGAGCTTAAAGAGCAATTTGAAAAACTGCTCCATGGGGAGAGTATTTGGTCAGCGATTGACGAACAGATTGTATACAACCGCTTGAACGGGAATGAGGAGGCAGTATGGAGCCTGCTTTTAACCAGCGGCTATCTGAAAGTCCTTTCCTTTGAAAGTTATCAGGATGCCTGGGAGGACGAAAAACCGGTGTATGAACTTACCCTGACTAACCGGGAAGTAAAGATCATGTTTTACAATATGGTCAGGGAGTGGTTTTCCTGTGTAAATTCAGACTACAATGACTTTATAAAAGCGCTGTTGCAGGGAGACCTGAAGGCCATGAATGCCTACATGAACCGGGTGGCTCTGAACACATTCAGTTATTTTGACACGGGGCAGAAACCCTCCGGGGAAGAGCCGGAGCGTTTTTATCACGGTTTTGTGCTGGGGCTGATCGTGGATCTGCAGAGCAGATATATCATTACCTCTAACCGGGAGAGCGGGTTTGGCAGATATGATGTGATGCTGGAGCCGAAAGATCCCGGGCGGGACGATGCTATTCTTCTGGAATTTAAGGTACATGACCCTGAGGAGGAGGCAACGCTCAGGGATACCGTGCAGGAGGCTCACAGGCAGATCGAAACCAAACAGTATGGGGTGCAGCTCATGGCTCGGGGTATCCCAAAGGAGCGTATCCGCAGCTATGGATTCGCGTTTCAGGGAAAAAATGTGCTGATCGGCTGACACGCCCCCAAGGAGTCCTTTTAATCCACGGATTTCAGGGACTCCGCCATATTGATCCGGTCCAGCTTTCCGGCCATGATCCGGTTGACTATCCAGGTAAAGGCGAAAGTGAGCAGCACGCTGAGAAAGTAACTGAGCACCGTCACATGCACGTCAAAGGAGATCATGTCGATATTCACTTCATGCATCACATAGATGTGCAGCAGCTTTCCCAACAAAAGCCCCAGCGCGCAGCCTATGGCCGTGAGCACTGTGTTCTCCCGGAATACGTAGGAAGAGGTTTCGTTGCGGTAGAAACCCAGTACCTTGATGGTGGCTATCTCCCGGATGCGTTCGGTGATATTGATATTATTCAGGTTGTAGAGCACGATAAAGGCCAGCGCCGCGGCGCAGCCGATCACCAGGAACACGATATAGTTCATGCTGCTCATCATACTGGAAAAGCGCACCCGCATATCTTCGTTTACCTGAACCGAGGCCACATTCTCCGCATTCATAACCGCAGCGCTCACCTCGTGCACGTCCGTATCTTCCGGCAGATTCACATAGAGGTTCTGAAAGGTCAGATCTCCCAGTGCCTTCTCACAGGTTTCTCTGTTCATATATACATAATTGAAGATATAGTTTTCACAGATACCGCTTACGACCGCCGAAAACTCTCTTCTGTTTTCATCCATGAGGCGCACGGTATCCCCAACTTTAAGACGGTACTGCTCCGCAAGCTTGTTGCAGAGGATGATCTCTTCGTCGCCGGGGTAGGAAAGCTTTTCCCCGGAAGAGGTATGCAGGTCTACAAAATCCTCAAACTGTGCCGGATCTGCCGCCACTATCAGACTGACCGATTTTATTCCCTCCGGGCCCAACATATCCAGGGAAGTCTCAAAGGCATAGGTGTAGGTTCCGCCGTAGGAGTCGAGCAGATCAGACAGTTCCTGATAAGCGTCCTCTGTTTTCCCATCCTGGTCACTCAGAGTCACGTTCAGTTGATAGGTCTGTATTTCCGCGTATTGCTGGTCGGCTATGTTCGTCACGGAATCCCGCACGCCGAACCCGGTCACCAGAAGGGCCGTGCAGCCGCTGATGCCCATGACCATCATGAACAGTCTTTTTTTGTATCTGACGATGTTGCGGACGGATACCTTGTGCAGAAATTTTAATCGGTTCCATATGAATCCCATGCGCTCCAGGAGAATCCTCTTGCCTGCTTTGGGGGCTTTGGGGCGCATCAGACCTGCCGCCTGGGTCTTCAGTTCATGACGGCAGGATATCCAGGTGGTGCCCATGGAGCAAAGCAGAGAGGCCGTCAGGCATAAAAGGGCCGCCGCCCAATCAAACACGAACAGGATATCTCCCAGCCGATACATCATGCCATATGCCTGCCATATCACCAGAGGGAAGATGAAAATTCCCAGAAAATACCCTGTCACACAGCCACCCAAAGCAGCGCTGCCGGAGTAAAACAGATATTTCCCCATGATCTTGCCGTTTCCGTAACCGAGAGCTTTCAATACGCCGATCTGGGTACGCTGTTCCTCCACCATACGGTTCATGGTTGTCATACAGACCAGTGCCGCCACAAGGAAGAAAAAGACGGGAAACACATTGGCGATTCCTTCTACGATGCTGGAATCATTCTCAAAAAGCGTGTATCCCACATTGGTATCCCTGCCCAATACATAGGTGTCGGGCTTTTTGATGGATGCAATATCCGTTTCGGCTTTGGCAATATCCTGTTCGGCCTGAGCGATCTGCTCTTCCAATTCAGCTCTGGCTTTATCATAGTCTTCCCGGCCCTGGATCAACTCTTCCCGCGCATCTGCCAGCGTCTGGCGGTTCTCAGACAGCTCCGCCCTGGCCTCCTCAATCTTTTTTCCGGCCTCCGCCAGCGCAGTCTCACCATCCAGGACCTGTTTTTCCGCCAGTTTAAGCTGCTGCCGCATCAGCTCTGTCTGTTCAGGGGGGATATTCTGGGTTTCCGGCATCAAAAGCATCAGCGCAAGCTGAGATTTCTGCTGTTCTATGGCGGCTCTTGCATCCGCCAGTCTCTTTTCCTCCTGCTCTATCTGTGCCGTGCGGTTGGCCAGCTCCCGCTCTCCCTCCGCCAATTTTGTTTCTCCGTCGGCAATTTCCGTTTCGGCGTCCAGCAGTTTTTGTTCCGCCTCCGCCAATTCCTGCTCCGCCGTGGCCTTTTCGGAGCTTAACTTGTCTTTTGCGTCCGCCAGCTCCGTTTCCGCCTCTCCTACCAGAGCCTGGTATCTTCTCTCGCCCTGCTCCCGGCAATACTGTTCCCACCGGGGTTTCTGGTCTGCCATATAGGCGTCATACTGCGCGGAATAAATTCGTTCGTCCGTATCAAACTTTACATAGATATCCGTATAGTACTCCGTGGCAAAACCTCCGGGCAGCAGGTACATAAAGCCGTCCACTCGACCGTTGCCAAGAGAGCTGTTTCCCCGCTCAAACTGGATATAGGCGGATGCCTGGGCAACGCCTACAACCGTGTACTCCCGGTAGGTAAACTTATCCATATCTTCCGGGCTGTTATTCTCGGAGAGGAGGATCTTGCCGCCCAGAGCCGTCTCGTCATAGCGGTTGGAATCCACAATACACTCCCAGGGGGACTGAGGCATCCGTCCGGCTGTGAGCTTTACCCCGTTGATCTGTTCCAGCAGGGTGTGGGCCTTGAGTACCCCCTCGTTGCCCGTCTCGTTCAAATAGAGGATGTCCGCCTCCACCGCGCCTTCCACGGCACGGACATGTTCCTTTTGCCGCAGCATCTGCACATCCTCCTCTTGAAAGCCCAAAGTGGAGAGCAGCCTGTAATCAAAGAGCTGATATTTCTGCAGGTAATCGTTGGCGGACTCTATCATAACAGCCTTTGTGATCTTCAGTCCGGCAAAAAAGCCTACTCCCAGCGCCACGATAGCAAAGATAGCCAGATAGCGCCCCAGACTCTGGCGGATTTCCCGCAATGTAGTCTTCTTCATTATGGATTTCATATGATTTCCTCGCTTTGTCACCATTCGATATCTTCAACCCGCACAATATGTTCATTTTTGGCCACATTGACCACAGTACCGCTCTTGACCGTAATGATCCGGTCTGCCATGGCGGTCAGTGCCTGGTTGTGCGTTATGACAATGACGGTCTTCCCCTTGTCCCTGCATGTATCCTGCAGCAGTTTCAAAACGGCCTTTCCCGTGTTATAGTCCAGCGCTCCCGTAGGCTCGTCGCACAGCAGCAGTTTGGGATTCTTGGCCAGGGCGCGGGCGATGGCCACTCTCTGCTGTTCCCCGCCGGAGAGCTGGGCCGGAAAATTCCTCCTTCTGTCGGCAAGGCCGACTTCCGTGAGCACCTGGGACGCATCCAGGGGGTTCGTGCAGATCTGCGCGGCCAGCTCCACATTCTCCTGCGCCGTCAGATTGGGCACCAGATTGTAAAACTGAAACACAAAGCCCACGTCGTGCCGCCGGTATTTGGTGAGTTCCTTTTTGCTGTAGGCGGAGATCTCGCTGCCGTCCAGATAAACCCTGCCTTCCGTCAGGGTGTCCATACCGCCCAGAATATTCAGGATCGTGGTCTTTCCCGCCCCGGATGCTCCCACGATGACGCAGAATTCTCCCTGCCGTATCTGAAAATTTACATTTTGAAGAGCCTGTATGGACACTTCTCCTGTTCGGTATATTTTGCTCACATTCTGAAATTCCACAAATGCCTCCATGGCCTGACCTCCATCCTTCTGCCCCGAAAAGCGGTTATTCTGACCTATTTCCATATGATAGCATGCTTTTTTTGGGGATATCTATAGTTTTAGATATTTTTAATAGTTTTTCACAAAAAGTTCGTAATTTATGTTTTCTGAATTTGGGGAATGTCTTACGCATTATGTAAAATGGGGAATTATTTGAAAAGGAGAAAAACATATGTCAGCTATAGCAGGTGAATATCAGGTGCATCCCCAGATAGGGGAGCAGGAAAAGGCAGGTTGCCAACCCGATAAGGACTCCGGCTGCCGCAAACATTAGGACAGCCGGAGGTTTCTCCATATTTCTTTTTCGCTGCGCCGCACAAAATGATAGATTTCCATGGCATTTTGGGCAAGACTGTCGCTGCCTTGGTCTTCAAACCAGGCCGCAAAGAGAAGTTCGATACACTCCATCACATAGGGGACAGACCTTTTTTCTGCCGCCGTCAGCTTTTGCATACTCTCATAGCCGTCAAAGACATTTTTAAGCATAATAAACCAGGTTTCCTCTGTGATCTTGAAATCTTCCTCCTCGCACAAAAGTCCCAGCAAAAAGTAACACGGGTCAAAGATCCGTATATTTCTCTGGCTCAGATCAAAGTCGATATAGCCGGAAAAGGCGCCGTCCGCAAACAGAAAGTTGCCAAAGTGGATATCCCGGTGGATCAACTGCACCGGCAGCCGATCATATGTGGCGTTAAGCTGTGAGACGGTTTCCAGGTAATCCCCCTTGGAAATATATCTCCAGCCGTTTTTTTCCATACTGTCTTTTACCCAGCCGTTCATATCCTCCAAAAGACTGCTGTTTAAGACTGTTTGAAGCGGCTCGCATTTTAAAAAGGCGACGTGCAGGCGGGCAATGATCTCTCCCATAAAACGGGCCATGGAGCTGTCGATCTGTTTGATATGGCAGCCCGGAAGTTTCTCTGACATGAAATAAAAAGCGCCGTCGCAGGATACATATTGTGTGTTGTCACAAGTGGGTATGATACGGGCTACAGGAAGATCCTGCTCCCTTAAAAGACACAGCATGTTCAGGTTTCGCTCAAGCATCTCCCGGTCCCGGTATACTTTTAGCACATGATCGTTTCCTATCTGCCAGGCGGTTTCATATATTTGATCAACGCTGCCATTTTGCAGGCCCCAATGGGCCAGAACCCTGTCCAGTCCGTGGCCGTGCAGTACATAAAAACGGTACGGTTTCTCCGTCTCATCGTTAATGTCTCTGTAGAGCTTTGTCTCCGTCATGATAAATCCGGCATTTTCCAGGGTTTTCCAGGAGGCAGTGTTATCTTCCCCCACAGTGGCGATCAGCTGAGGGATGGGATAACAGGTGAAAAAACAGCGGGCATAAGCGCATACCGCCTCCCGGGCATAATGATTCCCCCGGTACTTACTGCCGATAAAGAAGGTTATCCCCACCTGTTTAAGGTCGTTATAATAGGAGCAGCCCACGCTGCCCAGCAGAGTGCCGGTCTGTTTTTCGGTGACGGCGTAGGCCAGGTACTCTCCCCAGGGGTTGTCTTTGCGATCCAGCGCCTGTGTTTCCTCTATCCAGGAATCCATCCATTCCCCGCAGTTTTTACAGTCTCCGAAGATATCCCGCAGACTGCCGTCGGAGGCCATCTCTATATAGGGTTCCCTGTCCTCCGGTACTATGCTGCGGATGATCAGTCTTTCCGTCTCAATAAACATCTTGTTTTCCTTTCTCCCTTGCTGCCATGCCGGCAGATGTTTTCAGGTTGTGGCAGCTCTGTGGGATAGATCCTTATCTTCTAAGTTTCGCCTTATGCATGGGCCAGAGAGGGGATACGCAGTCTCTCCCGCTCCATGATCTCCAGCCCTGTGCCCTTTGTGAAAAGGGTGCAGTCTTCCTCCCGCAGCTTAGACACTTGATAACCGGCGCTGCCCATAGGGGTAAACCCCAGAGCGACCTGTCTGATCTCTCCGCCGAACAGCTTAAGTACATCCGTCAGTTCTGTCAATGTGTCAGAAAAAACATTGTGCAGAAAAAGCTCCGTCCCCTGCCTGTCAGCCACCACATAGGTAGAGCTGGGAGCGTGATAGTATACGCTCTCCCGCATGAATTTTGTCACATAGAAAAATAAAAGTCCCCGGTTGCCTGTCAGATCCAGCCGCCCCCTGAATATGCTGCGCTCTGCCGCCCGTCCCAGCCGCTCCCAGGCAACGGCGCCGTCCATGGCAGCAGGGACAAACCTGCACGGTCCGGTGCCGTGGACGGGCAAACTGTATTGGTATTCGTTGCATTTTTGAAAACCAAATCTGGGATAGAAGTCCAGTACGCTGTCATTGGCAAAGAGATATATGCCGTCCGTTTTTCCGTGATAGTCCGCGTCTATCCGTTCCATAATGGCCCGGATGCAGCCCTGATGGCGGCGTGTTTCCTCTGTCATCACGGTGCCGAGCTGCAGAAAGCGTCTTACGCTGCCGTCAAACAGCATATCGGTGACATTTACCGACACGTTGGCGATCACACGTCCGTTCTCCACCACGGAGTAGGGATTGTAGGTATCTTCCCAGAATCCGTTTTGATACCAATCTTCAAAATCCAGGCCGAAAGTTTTCCCCGCCAGTTCGTTAAAGCTGCGCCGCAGGACGGCGTTATCCCGATAATCCTTTATGATCTCCATGTCTGCCTCAGCTCCTCACTTTTCCAGCTGAAATTCCTGTATGATCTCCACGATCTCGATATCGCCGCTCACCAGATATTCATGAATAGGCGGCTCCTCCGGGGGATTCGGCCCATTCTCCCAATATTTTTCCGCCATCCGCAGATTTTCCTCCTTATGCACGGTGCCGTCAAAGCATTTGGTGGCGTCCCCGATAAAATGTTTTCCCGTGACCTTGACCCTTACGATGGAAAAGGTGGGTCTGCCCAGACCGATGAAATACTCCGCCCAGTTCCGGGATTCCTGCAAAGTCTCCGATACATACAGGCAGCCCATGCGGGACGGGTAATGAGGATATTTTTCCGCCCTGACCTCCTCCAGAGCCAGCTCCCGCAGTGCCACTGTCACGGGATATTCCAGTTCTGCTCCCTCATATTTTTGGGGATCGCGGTAAATATCGTTTACGGTATCCAGCCTTGCCATCACCCGTTCATAGACGCCGCTGTGATGAGTTTCGTCAAATAAGATGTGCTGCCCCAGCTTTAGAGGTCTGTCCGTCACCACATGATATGCGTAAAATGTATCTGTCATAATACTCCTTTCTGTCCGTCTCAGCGGATATGTGAATTTATTATGTCGCCTTTTACAAATAGATTGTCCTTGCCCATGCCGCAGACATAGGGGGAGGAGTCAAATCGGTAGCATATCTCCAGAAAATCTTTTCTGCTCTGAGGTTCCCGCATGATCTTTGCCAGTATCTCGCCCGGAATAGTTCTGGCGTATGCGCCGGGGCCGGCCATCTGTATGTTCCGCACCCCCTGTTTTTCCAACAGCGCCTGCAGCTCATCCGGAAGAAAAGTGTAGGTGATGCACCAGGGCGTGCCGCCGTTTTCATATTCGGCGATCTCCTCCGCTCCGCCCATCAGACCGTTTTGCATAAAATCATCCATGGCATGTTTATTTAACACAAAAGCATCTATCGCGTTTTGCCTCCCCGCGATGAGCTGTTGAACCCAGGGATCAGGGGAGTCGGTATCCAGTATAAACGGATTCTTCTGAATCGGATTGGCCAGATAGGGCAGATATCCCAGTCGGGAGGATACACTGAACATGACTTTTTTGCCCGCTATGCGGACCAGCTCTCCGATCACCGTCTCCTGGTGGGGCCAGGTGTAGGAAATGGGAGCGTCAAAAGATATGACCAGATCAAAAGCCCTGTCGGAATAGGCCGACAGATCTTCCAGAGCGCCCCGCACAAAGGTAATGTTTTGCTCCACCCCTGCGGCCCGGGCCAATTCCCGCGCCTTGTCCAGCATGGGCTGGGAGATATCGAAATGTGTCACCCGGCGTCCATTTTTAGCCAGCAATATGGAAAAACGCCCGCATCCGGCCCCGCCGTCAAATACGGTTTCTATCCCATCCAGATTTGCCAGCAGCTCCTTCTCTAAATGGTTTTTTTGAATAATATCGTCGATAAAAGTTTCCTCTCTGCGGCTTTCCAGCTCCCCCTTGTCGGGCTGGTTCCAAAGGCGTTCGGAAATCTTTTGGCTAATGTTTTCCGGTATCATTTCTGCCTCCTGTATATCTGATTCATAAACAATTTGTGCATAATATCAGTTTACCAGAGATTATCCGGGATAGCTACCTCAGAATCATTTCTAAAAAAGTGTGAGCCGCATTTCAGGGTGTTTAATCATAGTCAGCACCTTTTCGGTGCAAAATATGGTCAAACTACATGTTTTCATTGTAATTTTTGCTATTATACTGTAAATTGTATTTAGTGATATCTATCTGTGGAGAAGGAACCGTCTCTGGAACAGACGCGGCTTGCCATGGCAGGGTAACGGCGTAAGCGGCAAATGGGCCTAAAAAGCTTAAGATCATGAAATATATTGAGTGAGGGAAGGAGAGGAAAAATATGAAACTGGCGACAGCATTAACGGAGAGAGCGGACTTACAGCGCAAGATGGCGGAGCTTGGGAGCAGACTGAACCAAAACGCCAAGGTGCAGGAGGGAGAGGAACCGGCGGAGGCGCCGGAGGAACTCATGGCGGAGCTGGACAGGGTCGTGGGCAGGATGGAGGAATTGATTGCGAGGATCAATCTGACCAACAGCAGCACTGTCTGCGGCGGCAAGAGCATAACGGAACTTTTGGCGCACAGGGACTGCTTAAAGAGCAGGATCCAGGTCATGCGGGATTTTTTGGATAACGCCAGCAATAGGGTGCGTCGCACGACTCATTCTGAGATCAGGATCAAGAGTACGGTGCCGGTATCCGAGATCCAAAAAAAGGTGGACGCGCTGTCAAAGGAATTGCGGGAATGCGACGAGCGGATCCAGGAGCTGAATTGGATCACGGAATTGTGTTGAGTATATCGTAGACGGCTGTTTCAAACGGTCAGTCGGTAATCCGGCAGGGTGGACGCTCCTCCCTCGGCAGAGAATGTGCCGAAAACCCCATATGCGGGGGCTCGGACAGCCCCGGGGTTCAACTCCCCATATAACAATGCATGTCCTGCATGAGAACATGTGCATAGTTAATAATTTCTGATCACTACCGCCGCGTCAACTGCCGGATGAGGGTGGGTCAGGGGAATGTATAATGAGCCGGTACCCGGCAGGGTATCGGCTCATTATATGTGTACCTTACAATGTACATTTGTTTTTCATAATTCTGACGATGCGCTGTATGCTCTTGTGGGACAGGCAATACTTGTCCGCCAGCTCCGAAGTGGTCATACCCCTGGAGTAATCCGCATAGATCAGTTTGTTCCGATGGGACAGCTCCTGAGTGATCCTGGTCTGGGAACCCCATTTCAGGCGGTTCTCCGAGCGTCTGGGGATGTAGATATTCTCCCCGTCCACATACTGCTGTATCAGCGCTATGATTTCTTCCGGCAGGATCTCTCCCGCGTTTCTATAGCCCATGTCTGCCTCCTAAATATATATTCTTTAGGAATAGCAATGGCTATGACAATTCATTTTCTCTTGCGATAGCCAGTGCTACGCAGACATAACATATCTTCTCATAAAGACGTTTCCCTCCTTATTTTTTATCAAACCATGCGGTTATCTGCAATGTGCTCTTCGGCTTGGAGCCGTCATAGTAGTTGACATCCTCGGTGATGCCGGTCAATCGGATCAAAAACCGATCTTCCTCCGCCGCGAGGATCTCCAGCTTGTTGTCCATCGTTGGCTGATGCTCCCAGTAATACAGATTACCTTCCACTTCGTGTCTCTCATTGGGCAGTTCCAGACACAATCCCACCTGTGGTACAATAGTTGGCATCTCAGGGGATCTAAATATCAATTCCCAGAAAGGCTCGGCGTCCATGAAAGGAAGCTCTTCATTATGGGTGTCATCATGTAAAACGCGTCCCTGTTCAAACTTCATGTCAAGGCAGAATAAATCCGGGTCATAGTCTGTTCCATCGCCCTTAATTATGTACCAGACTGCGTTTTTCAGGGCGTATTCTTCCATACCGCAAAACCGCATCATATACAATACGTTTTCATCCATAAGCGGTAACCTCCATAAACGGTGTGACGACTCTGCATACGACTACTACATACACATTCTAACAGAAGAGTACGCATAAGTCAAAAATAACATTGTTTATATGCGGAAAAAGATAGAAAACCGGATATCTGCGTGATATAATTTTATTTATACCGATATGGATAAATAGCGGTTTTACGAGGTGAATGTATGGAACATATAGCAAAGTTGGGCGCAGTTGTGACAGGTTTTAATGTTACAGAGCAGTGTATTGACTGTATGTGCGGAAGGAATCTGGTTAAGATTGATAAGGACTCTGGGGACATTATCTGTGAAAAGACAGTTTTTGAGAAAGAGGGATTATCAAGAAAACTAATTGGGGATGGGGAACGGATCTTTGTATATGATTTTTGCACACTCTATGTATTAAGCCAAAAGGACTATGCGCTGCTTGGCAAATGGCAGTTAGGCAATGATCTGCGGTCTGATATATGCGGGATGGCAGTTGATAAGGATACGGTTTATTGCTCCATCCGAAATGGAAAAATCATTACCCTGAACAGCGAGTCATATGTGAGAAAGGAGTTTAGCGTTTCCCAAAGCAGCATGTGGAGCGTCAAAACATACGGCCTGCACTTAATATGCGGAACCGTAGACGGGGAATTGCTGCTGCTGGATAAATCTACTCTCTCCATTGAAAAAAGGCTCGTTCTGGGCAAAAAAAATATCGGGAGCCTGTATATCGACGGAGAAACTCTATATGCCGCAAGTCATGACGGGAAACTTTTTAAGATCAGTATGAGAGACTTTGCAATCGAGACTTCCGTGAAGAATGTGCACAAAAAGATGTTTGACTGTGCAGGGATATATGCGGATATGCTGGTAACGGTATCTCATCCCTGCTCGGAGATCGCGCTTTGGAATAAAGATAAATTAGAAAAGATAAAAGTCCTTACTACTCCATTAAAGCTGTCCGGGCGCACACATATAGAAAATAGCTTTATGTATATCACTTCACGCAATATCTTAGGGATCGATAGAATGAATCTAAATGAGTTGTAACTTTCCGGCATATTCTTTGCCATGCTGTCTCCCTGCCATGTTTTGTCCCAGCAATGATTTTCCCGGAGGAATCCGATGAAAAGGCAGCGGTAAAGACATTGTAATCCAGCGGGAAATCAGTTATACTAAGGGCAACTGAGAGGATTCCAGAGTATGCGGGAGGCGCTTATGGCAAGAACAGTGGCGATAGGGCTGCAAAATTTTGAAGATATAATCAAAAATAAATATTTATATATTGATAAGACTCCGTTTATCAAAGAATGGTGGGAAGGCGGAGACGGCGTCACATTGATCACCCGGCCCCGCCGTTTTGGAAAGACTCTGAATATGAGTATGCTGGAACAGTTCTTCTCCATAAAATACGCGGGCCGCGGGGAACTGTTTGAAGGACTGTCTATCTGGAAGGAATCAAAATATCGGGAACTACAGGGTACTTATCCGGTGATCAGCCTGTCCTTTGCCAATGTGAAGGAGAGAGACTATCAGGCGACGAAGAACAGGATCTGTCAGCTTATTGCTGATTTGTATTGGAAAAATAGTTTTTTAAAGGAGTGCAGTTGGATGGTATCGGCGGAGAGGGAATTTTTTGACTCCGTCCGCCCCGATATGCCGGAGGTGGTAGCCACGCTGGCCATCTATAAGCTATGCGATTTTTTGTGCCGTTATTACGGAAAGAAAGTCATTATCCTGTTGGACGAGTATGACACACCCATGCAGGAGGCCTTTGTGGGCGGATTTTGGGAGGAACTGGTAAGCTTTTTCAGGAGTATGTTCAACTCTTCTTTTAAGACTAATCCCTGGCTGGAGAGGGCAGTCATGACCGGGGTCACCAGAATCAGCAAGGAATCTATCTTTTCAGATCTGAATAATCTGAAGGTAGTGACTACTACATCAGACGAATACGCCACTTCTTTTGGCTTTACCGAGAAAGAGGTATTTGCCGCAATGGAGGAATGTGGTTTCTCCGGGCAAAAGGAGCAGGTCAAACGGTGGTATGACGGTTTTATTTTCGGACAGCACAGGGATATTTATAATCCATGGTCCATCCTGAACTTTCTGGACACCGGGAAACTTACGACTTATTGGGCCAACACCAGTTCCAATAGTCTGGTGGGTAAGTTAATCAGGGAGGGGAGCCGCAGGATAAAGGAGCAGTTTGAGACGCTGCTACAGGGAAAAGCGATATGGGTGCCCATTGACGAACAGATCATCTACAATCAGTTGGATCAAAGCGAATCCGCCGTCTGGAGTCTGCTGTTGGCCAGTGGATACTTAAAAGTCCTAAGCTATGAACGGGAGGATCTGGTGGAGCTTAACGAGGAGGTAAAATACGAGCTGACCCTGACCAACCATGAGGTGGAGCGGATGTTCAACAACATGGTGCGGGGATGGTTTAAGGGCAGTCAGGCGGACTACAACGACTTTATCAAGGCGATGCTACAGAACGATTTGGAGTCTATGAATGCTTACATGAATCGGGTGGCACTGAATACGTTCAGCAGTTTTGACACGGGCCGCAGACCTTCGGGGGCGGAGCCGGAGCGTTTTTACCACGGTTTTGTGCTGGGACTTATGGTAGACTTGCAGGGCCGATATTTTATTACTTCCAATCGGGAAAGTGGTTTTGGCCGATATGATGTAATGCTGGAGCCCAAAGACCCCCAGGCCGATGACGCCATTCTTCTGGAGTTCAAGGTGCAGAATGCCCGCAGGGAGAAGACTCTGGAAGATACAGTACAGGCGGCCCTGGCGCAGATCAAGGAAAAAGGTTACAGCGCGGAGCTGACCGCCCGGGGTATCCCGGCAGAGCGCATCCGCTGTTACGGCTTTGCCTTCTCGGGGAAAGAGGTGCTGATCGGCTGAGACTTCCTCGCGCGGCAGCGCTTTTTTCCCCTTTGCGCCCCGTAGTCGAGAAGGTTATTTTCAGTATCATTTTCCGGTGTAAATACCGCAAATTTTCCGGGAGTGGTCTCAATAAGAACCCTTCCGCATTGAGGGCACTGAAATATTTCCTTTATACGGATATAACTGTCTCCGCAGCCAATATTTGAGCGAAAGGTCATTGCCAGAAGTTCCTTGTCCGGATCGTCGGACTCGATCATTTCGTCCGCAAGATCATATAGATCGAACAGTTCCCGGTCAGAGATGATATATCCCTTATAGCGGATCCTGTCAGTTATATCGTGCAATACATTTCCGCATCGGCAGTTTATGTGCGACATGGCAACTCCTCCTTTAGTCTAAAGGGTTTGCATGTAATAGCCATAGTTTAACAAAAGATTGCAGATAAGTCAAAAGCAAACTATTATAAATTTATTAATAAAATGGATAAAAACAGAGGAGAAAGTCAGTGAAGCAGGCTATTATATGCGCATTGGTCTGTGTGTGTGCCCTCAGCGGCTGCATACAGCGAGATTCTACGGGGAAAAGTGCCGATCTGTATACAGGGACAGAGACAGCTACAGAAACAGAGACTGCCCGGGCAGAGGGGAGTTCCAGCGGGGAAAGCAGTGTTGGCAGCACCTGTGAAATGAGGCAGTGGGATTGGGACATAGAAAAATACGATTGGGAAGAATATGGGGAATACACAGTGGTCTTCGGTCCGGATGATCTCACGCCGCAGGAAATTCTCTGTGACAATGTGTTTTCATCCTGTCAGGACGGCAGGGAAAACGCGACTATCCAGGAACTGTATCGCGGGCTGGGGGAGCAGTGGGAGCATCTCTGGTATACGGAGTACGATTTTAACAACGATGGAAAACAGGACTACATCGTGCTGTACGATTGCCCGGATCAGGAAGAAGGAGTGGATCTCGGCAGCGGGGACGTATGGATTGCCGGAGAGGAATGGAGACAGATCCAGCTGCCCCGGACAACTTATCTGACGGGTGGAACGTGGGAAGATCCGCAGCTGGAAATGATGCTGCTCGCCCATGAATTTGGTTATTGGTATGACATACCGAGCATAGCGGTCTACGTTGACTACGGAAAACTTGAGATGGTTTTTTACGGATGGGACGGGGGTTACCGTCGGATCAGGGCTGTGACAGTGGCAGAGGAGATATCGGGGGTGGAGGTGACGCAGACCGAGTTTTCTCTGGCTGGTTCGGAGGAGGATACTGTCAGACTACAGCTTGTCAGTAAGGGGGGCGGCCGGAATCTTTATCAGGTATTTTTGATTCGCAGTGTACGTCATCATCTGGAGGAGGGCATGAGCAACTGCACAGTCTGGGACGGCAACGACGACGGATATGAAGATATCCTGTATTATGCGGGGTTTGACGGCGGCAGCGGAGGCACCTGGGACTTTTACTATCTGCTGTGCTGGTCGGAGAAGGAGCAGAGATACGAATGTGTGGAGCTACCCATGTGCTGTATCATAGATCAGGAAAAGCACAAGCTCTACAGCTGGGGACAATGCGGCGTACCGGAACCCTGGTATGAGATATACGGTCTGCGGAACGGGGAATACCGGCTTGAAAAAGAATTGTATTTCCGGTTTGAGCTTGGGGAAACGGAGGATACCGTCACATATTCCGAATACGGAGAGGTAGTGGAAGAGCTGGATATCACGGATATGAGGGATCGGCAATGGAAAGAGATGCTTGATTATCTGAAAGAAAAATATCCGGATTTTTCCTGGGTCAAAGAGTATTATTGATAAAAAATGGGCGAAAGCAATCTGTGAACAGCCCTCTGTCAAGCAGACAACTTAATCATCTAAAATAAAATGCTGGGAATGACCCCATGGATATGCGCGGTCATTCCCAGCACTTTATTTACAGATATTCCCAAGTTAATAAACATGATACAGGTAAATAATGAGTATATGTTCATTGAAAACAGACTCAATCTTTCGGAGCCGGGCCGGTGGAATCTCGAACGATCAGCGGCGCCCTCAGCAGGATGGAGCCGATGGGCAGGCCGCCCAGCAGACAGCCCGTGGCAAAGTAGCCGCAACGTCCCAGTCCGATCCGATCCTGGCGTATGGTGGTAAGGGGCGGTGTTGTGTAGGCGGTCATGGGCAGATCGTCAAAACCGATAATGCTCAGATCCCGGGGGATCTGGATATTTCTGTCGCTGCATTCCGTCATGGCGGAGAAGGCTCGCACGTCATGGGAGAATAAGATGGCGGTGACCCCATTGTCCAGCAGCCGGGGAATATAGGTTCTAGTGGATTCCGCCACAAAATATCCCAGGCCGATATAGTTCTCATTGACCTCCAGCCCGTATTTTTCCAGTGCGCCCAGATAGGCGTGATATCTTGCCTTTAGGATATAGGAGTCCAGAGGGCCGGATATCAGCCCGATCTTACGGTGGCCCAGTTCCAGAAGATGTTTGACGGCCAATTCAACGCCTTCCTGGTTATCACAGCCCACGGACGCGATATAGGGATTGTTCTTGATATAGTTGTCGTACAGCACAGTGGGAATCTGCGTGCTTTTAAATTCCTGCATCCAGGGGTCCAGCAGGGAAAAGCCCAGCACAAAAGCAGCCTGATAGCCATGGTCCAGCATAAAAACTCCATAGGGGGTCAGCCGCTGGAACTCCATATCCAGGGGAATGACCTCCACGGTCCAGCCGTCAGGTTCAGCCAACTGGCAAAAGCCCTTCACGATGTCGTGACCAAACTGATTTGGTGTCTCATAGTCCATGTTCTCGATCAAAATGCACAGCTTTTTCTCTGTGTTGGAGATCCTTCTGTTAATATACCCCATCTCGGCAGCGGTTTCCAGAACTCTCTTGCGCATGGATACACTGATATCGGTGGCGTTGTTCAGCGCTTTGGACACGGTACTTTTAGATATGCCCAGCCGGGCGGCAATATCGGATATGGTAGTCATAAGTACTCCTTGCGATTCGCGGCTATCCGGGGTCGACACAGGAGTTTCGCAACTTATACGATTACTCTTTTGCCCCTTAAAACCGCGATTCTTTAAATAAAAATTTGTGAAAAATGCCAATAAAAATCTTGTATCGAAACTTATTATAGCAATTGGGAGAGTAAAAAGCAAGAGCATCCTCTAAACTTTTTGGCGCTCTGCGGAGAGCGGATCAAAGGAAAACATAGATTTTAACGTGGTTTTGTAAAATAGTGTACCGAAAAATACTGCGCGCGCTGTTTCGAAACACTACGTACCAAGCGATACAAAACAAATATACAAAATGCACAAACGACGAATAAAAACGGGAATTATTGTATAAAATATAACGAAAATAGTGGTTGACTTCTGGAAAATACTGTGGTAGTTTTAAGAAGACAAACAAACCGAAACTTGTTTCGGAAACTTGTATGAATTGTATGAAGGAGGATGACATTTATGAAAAAGAAAGTTTTAGCATGTACTTTGGCAGCAATGTTGTCTGTATCCATGCTGGCAGGCTGCGGCAATGACAGCGGCAATGCAGGCGGCAGTACGGGCAGCGGCAGCGCAGGCAGCGCGGGCAACGGCGGCACGACAGATGTAGCATTAAAGGTTTGGTGTCCCCAGAACCAGGTGGATACCGGTATTATGGAAGAGCAGCAGAAGGCTTTCGCGGAGGCGCATCCCGAGTGGAACATCACATGGACCACAGAGATCGTGGGTGAAGACAATGCCAAGACAGAGGTTCTGAAGGATGTGGACGCTGCGGCAGACGTATTTTTGTTTGCCTCCGATCAGTTGATCGAGCTGGTTGACGCAGGCGCTATCGCGCAGCTGGGCGGCGATGCCGAGAAACTGGTGAAGGAGACTATTGCCGACTCCGTTCGCGCAACCGCTATGATCGGGGATGCCACCTACGCCATTCCCTTTACCCACAACACGTTTTTCATGTTCTATGACAAGACCATTATGAGCGAGGACGACGTGACTTCTCTGGAGAAGATCATGGCCAAGGAAACCGGCGACAATGTGTACAATTACTACTTTGAGTCTTCAGGCGGCTGGAAACTGGGTGCGTACTACTACGGCGCGGGCCTGACTGTGTTCGGCCCCGAGGGCAACGATCTGGCAGCAGGCGTAAACTGGAACAACGAGACCGGTATCGCCGTTACCAACTATCTGATCGATCTGATCAACAATCCGAAGTGCGCTTATGACGGTGAGATCTCCGTTACCGAGCTGATCGAGGATCACAGGCTGGGCGTGTGGTTCGACGGCTCCTGGAACTATGACACCTACAAGAACATCCTGGGCGATGACATGGGTATCGGTGTGATCCCTACCTTTAATCCTGACGGTCATGACTATCAGCTGCTTGGTTTCTATGGCTCCAAGTGTATTGGCGTGAACGCTCATTCCAAGAACATGGCTGCGGCAGTCGCTTTTGCAACTTTCCTGGGCAACGAGGAGAACCAGACTCTGCGTTATGAGAAATCCGCGCAGGTTCCTACCAATATCAATGCAGGATCCAGCGACGCCGTCATGGCGGATCCTCTGGCAGCGGTTATTGTAAAAGAGTCCAACGAGGCCAGCGTTATGCAGCCTTCTCACAGCATATTCTCCACCAGATACTGGACTTATGCGGGCGCTATCCCCACGGAGATCCGTAGCGGCGCGATCAACAAGGATAACGTGCAGGAGAAGATGGATACTTTCGTAGCTGCTATGACTGCGGAATAATAAGATCTTTCAGATGTAGATCCCGAAGATAAGGAAACCCCTGCGGTTTCCTTATCTTCCCCTAAAATATGAGGAGGTTCCATATGGGGGCTTTGAAGAAGAATAAATTGCAGACGACTTCCGGGAGACCCAGCGACGCAAGCGTCGGTGAAGCCATCGTAAAGGGAAATGCGCTCACAAAATGCTCGCTTTTAGTCTTTGGCCTCGGAAATATTTTGAATAAACAGATCGTACGGGGGTTGATCTTTCTGGCCATTGAGATCGCCTATATCTTTTACATGGTTACATTCGGTATAAGCGCCATCGGAAACTTTATCACCCTGGGAACCGTGGAACAGGGTCAGACGTACAATGAGGCTCTGGGCATCTATGAATATTCCGCAGGGGATAATTCCATGCTGTTCCTGCTCTATGGCGTTATCACCATCGTACTTACACTTGCCATAATATTTGCGGCCTGCATGTCTGCAAAGAGCGCTTACTGTACGCAGGTGCGCAAGGAGAGGGGAATGCATATTCCCACCTTTAAAGATGATCTGCTCTCTCTCCGTGAGGAGAATATTCACACCGGATTGATGGCTCTGCCTATTATCGGCATCATCATCTTTACCATCATACCGTTGATCTTCATGATCCTGATCGCCTTTACCAGTTACGATCACGAGCATCAGCCGCCCGGAAATCTGTTTGGCTGGGTGGGGCTGGATAACTTTAAGACCATGCTGGGACAGGGCAGCAAGCTGGCCGCCACATTCTGGCCGGTGCTGAGCTGGACGCTGATCTGGGCGGTGTGCGCCACATTCAGCTGCTTTATCCTGGGCATTATACTGGCTCTGCTGATCAACCGCAAGGGAACCCGGATCAAAGGGTTCTGGAGATTCATGTTTGTGCTGTCCATCGCGGTTCCTCAGTTCGTATCTCTGCTGAGTATGAGAACTATCTTTAATGCCAACGGTCCTGTAAACGTACTGCTGCGGGAGATCGGCATGATCGGCTCCACGGAGTCCGTTCCGTTCTTTACGGATCCCACGCTGGCCAAGATCACGATCATCTGCATCAATCTGTGGATCGGTATTCCCTTTACGATGCTGTCCACCACAGGTATCCTGCAGAACATCCCGGCGGAGCTGTATGAGGCGGCCAAGATCGACGGCGCCAGCGCGTTTGTGATCTTCCGCAAGATCACGATCCCTTATATTGTATTTATTATGACACCCAACCTGATCACGTCCTTCACGGGTAATATCAATAACTTTAACGTGATATTCCTGCTTTCCGGCGGCGGACCCGATACGTTGGACTACTATTACGCAGGTAAGACGGATCTGCTGGTCACCTGGCTGTACCGCCTGACCATCACCCAGAAGGACTACAACCTGGGTGCCGTAATCGGTATTCTGGTATTCATTATTCTGGCTACTCTGTCACTGTTGACCTACCGGCACACCGGTTCTTACAAAGATGAGGGGGCGTTCCAATAATGAAAGCGAAGAGATTTATTACCAACACATTCGTTCATATACTGCTGGCCATACTCAGCTTTATATGGGTGCTGCCTATATTTTACGTGGTGCTGACCTCCTTTAGAAAGGAGAGCGGCTCTTACAAGAGTTATATCTGGCCCAGAGGTTTTACGCTGGATAACTATAAAAACCTGTTCAAGCCCACCAGCCAGATCGACTTTTTCAGATGGTTTACCAACACATTGGTGATCGCCATCATCAGTACGATCATCGCCGCGTTTTTTGTGCTGTGCGTGTCCTACTGTATGAGCCGTCTGAAGTTTAAGATGCGTAAACCCTTTATGAACATCGCCCTGATCCTGGGCATGTTCCCCGGATTTATGTCCATGATCGCCGTGTACTATATCTTGAAGGGCCTGGGATTCTTGGAGACAGGCGTACTCAAACAGGTGGCGCTGGTCATGGTGTATTCCGGAGGCGCGGGCCTGGGATTCTATATGGCGAAAGGTTTCTTTGATACCATACCCAAGACCATAGACGAGGCGGCCTATATCGATGGAGCCACCAAATGGGATACCTTTATCCATGTGACGATCCCCATGTCCAAGCCGATCATCACCTACACATTGATCACCACGTTCATGGGCCCCTGGGTGGATTACATTTTCGCCAAGGTTATCATGGGTAATGACACGAAGTACTATACCATTGCCATCGGTCTGTGGACCATGTTGGAAAAGGAGTATGTGGAGACTTTCTATACGCAATTCTATGCGGGCTGCGTATTGATATCCATTCCCATATCCATCCTGTTCATATTGACACAGAGATGCTATGTGGAAGGATTGTCGGGGGCTGTAAAGGGTTAGTCCCCATGGGTTCTGTCATAGACGGGGGCCGCTGCGAAAAAAGAGGTATTTATTTTGCAGCGGCTCTCTTTATGTCCAAAGGGGCATAATATATGTTGCCGCAAGGCGGCAGAAGGGAGGTTGGCATGGAAAGATTTCGTTATTGCAAGGAATTTGATACGGAATACGGATATGACGGCAAAGACCTGGGAATGGTCTGCAACCCTCTGGGAACGGACTTTAAGCTTTGGGCGCCCTTTGCTGACAGGGTGGAACTGTGTCTATATGAGGATGGAGACAGGAAAACGGAGTATTTTCGTGTTTTGGATATGGAGAGACAGGAGCGGGGAGTCTGGAGCGGGCATCTGGAGGGTGATCTTCACGGTCTTTATTACGACTATCGTATTTGGAGTGCGGAGAAATGTGTGCAGACTGCGGATCCCTATGCCGTGGGCTGCGGATGCAATGGCTATCGCAGTATGGTGGTGGATCTGGAGCGTACCGATCCGGAGGGGTTTGATAAAGATGCGGCTCCTCCCCGGCCTGTGGAAAACATTATATATGAGCTGCACATCAAAGATTTTTCCCACGATCCCGACAGCGGCATTCCCCAGGAGTACCGCGGAAAATACAAGGCGTTTACGGTGCCGGGAGGAAACGGAAAGTATTCTACCTGTACGGCTTATCTAAAGGAGCTGGGTGTTACCCATGTGCATCTGCTGCCCTTTTTTGACTATGGATGGCTGGATGAGGACGGCGATGGGGAGCAGTTCAACTGGGGTTACGATCCGGTAAACTACAATGTGCCGGAGGGATCTTATGCCACGGACGTACATGACGGCACGGTGCGCATCCGGGAGTGCAAGGAAATGATCCAGGCGCTGCACCGGGCGGGTATCCGGGTGGTTATGGATGTGGTATATAACCATACTCATGACGCGGATTCCTGGCTGGAGAGAACGGCTCCGGGATATTTTTGCCGCCGCTTGGAGGACGGCTCATTATCAAACGGTTCCGCCTGCGGCAGCGATATGGCCGTGGGCAGAAAGATGGTGGATAACTATATCGTCAACTCTGTGCTGTACTGGGCCAGGGAGTATCATCTGGACGGTTTCAGGTTTGATCTGATGGGGCTTTTGACAGTGGAACTGATGAACAGGATTCGGAAAGAACTGGATCGGGAATTCGGAAAGGGAGAGAAACTGCTGTACGGGGAGCCCTGGAGAGCGGCGGAATCTCCCATGGAGAAAGAGACGCATGCGGCGCTGAAAAAAAATATTGCATATCTGGACGAAATGATCGCCATCTTTAGTGACGATACCAGAGATGTGATCAAGGGCCATGTATTCTATGAGGAAGAGCCGGGCTTTGTAAACGGCGGAAAGAATCTGGAGGAGAAAGTGCTGCAGGCCGTAACGGCGTGGTGTGGCGGCGCAGCCGGACAGGAAGGTTTTAAGCCTAAGAGCTGTGCCCAGATCATCAATTATGTTTCCGCCCATGACAATTTTACTCTGTGGGATAAGCTGGTCATGTCCCTTCACGGACAGGATGCCGACTTTTCCAAGCCTTATGAGGATGTGCTGCGCGCCAACAAACTGGCGGCCATGATCTATTTCACCTGTCAGGGAAATCTCTTTTTTCAGGCGGGGGAGGAGTTCGGGCGCACGAAACTGGGGGATGGCAACAGTTACCGGTCCCACCCGGACATCAATATGCTCAGATGGCGTCAGACCGTGGAATACGGGGAACTGCTGGAATATTATAAGGGACTTATACGGTTGCGCAAGCGTCTGCCGGGACTCTGCGACAAGAGTGCCGCCGCCGCGAAACGTATGTTAGAGCAGGAGATACCCATGCCGGGCGTGGTGGCATTTTGCATGGATAACCGCTCCGGCGCGGACGGAGGATCACCCGGCGGCTGGCCGGAAATATTCGTGGCCTACAACGCCTCGGATCAGGCTGCCGGGATCAGACTGCCCCGGGGGCAGTGGAGTGTCTTGGCGGACGGGCAGAGAACGGATTACTCCTGGGAGACAGGGATTTGCCGTGAGGGCGCCGTTTCCGTCGCCCCCGGCAGCGGCATGATCCTGGGTCTTGTGCCGGGAACGTGACTTATTCTATGAACAGGGAGCAATGCAGTAACGCGGGCACGGCCCGTTATGCGGGAAAGAGGATACTATGAAATTTCAATATGGAAAACAGGATTGGAAAACTTTTGAGCGGGGCGAGGAGAACTGTTATCTGATGGCCAATGGACTGGGAGGATTCTCCTCCCTCAGTATGATCGCCTCCTGCAGCCGCAACGATCAGGCCGTGTTGATGGCCTGTACCCATTCCCCCAATCACCGGTACAACATGATCCACAGGCTGGAGGAGGAGATTATACTGGGCCGGGAGGGGCACTCCCCTGCTAAAAGGGTTTTCCTCTCCAGTCAGGATTTTCAGCGTCATGAAGAGAGGGAGAATGGATACCGTCTACAGACCGGTTTTGTATATGAAGATTATCCGGTGTGGAGCTATCTGACAGAGGGTGTGGAGGTGGTACGGACCATCGCTCTGATGCAGGGCCGCAATACGGTGGGGATATCCTACCGCATCAGAAACCGCTCTCAAAGCGCAGTGGCGCTGCGAGTGCGGCCGCATTTGCAATTTGTTCCCAAAGGCCAGCGACTTTCCGTAAATCAAAAGTTTGAGTGCCGGATATCTGATACGGGGAAGAGCGGTATAGAAGGCGTATCCAGCGGTATGGGGAAAGGGGGCGATCTGCTCTGGGAGGGCAAGATCATCTCCAACGGGCAGACATTGTATCTGCGCACCAACGGAGTGTGCATGGAGATGCCGGTTCTGTATCACGAAAATCTGTACTATAGTGACGATGTGAGAGACGGCAAGATGGCTCTGGGACGCACGGCGGTAAATCATGAGATATACTGTAACGTGGAGGCCGGTGAGGACAAAATGCTGGAAATTGTATACGGAATGGAAGAGAAATTAGTCAATATGACGGAAATCTTGCAGAATATATCGAATCATAGAAAAAATTTGCAGGAGAGATTTCATGATGAGACTGCCCGGGCACTGGCCGCCGCCGCAGATCAGTTTATTTCCCACCGGGACTCCACCGGAGAAAAGACCATTTTGGCTGGTTTTCCGTTCTTTGAGGATTGGGGAAGGGACACCATGATCGCGTTGGTGGGATGCTGTCTGTCCACCAGACAGTATGACACGGCCAAGAGTATCCTGCGGACTTTTATGGCGCATTGCCGCAGGGGGCTGATGCCCAATCTGTTCCCAGAGGGGACGGAGGCCGCCGCATATAATACGGTGGACGCGGCGCTGCTGTTTATATTAGCCGTATATGAGTATCTGCGCAGGACAGGAGACAATGTTTTCGTAAGGCAGGCATATCCCGTGATGCGGGATATAATCCGCTGGTATGCGGAGGGCACGGAATATGGGATCCATATGGATCAGGACGGTCTGATCATGGCTGGCCAGGGATATGACCAGGTGACATGGATGGATGTGCGCGTGGAGGATATTCTTCCCACGCCCCGCCACGGAAAGCCAGTGGAGATCAACGCCTATTGGTACAATGCGCTGCGCATTATGGAAGAGCTGTCCAGGGCAAACCTGTCAGGAGCAAACCAGCCCGGAGCGAATCTGCTCCAGGGTGGTCAGAGGGAAAGCGAGATCTCTCGGGAAGAGCCGGATTACGGCGCTATGGCGGACAGAGTATACGCTGCGTTTGAACCGTTGTATTGGAATCGGGAAAAGGAGTGTCTCAGGGATGTGATATCCGGTACGGCCGCCGACGACCAGATACGGTGCAACCAGATATGGGCGGTATCCCTGCCTTTTTCCCTTTTGCCCAGAGAAAAGGAGAAACAGGTGGTGGAGACGGTGTTTCGCAAGCTTTATACTCCGGTGGGACTGCGCACACTGGACCCCGAGGACAGCCAGTTCCATCCTTTTTACGGAGGAGCGCAGTTAGATCGGGATCTGGCATATCATCAGGGAACCGTGTGGACCTTTCCCCTGGGAGGGTATTATCTGGCTTATCTGAAGGTAAATGATTATTCCCGGCAGGCTAAGGCGTATGTCCGGGAGCAGCTCAAGGGAATAGAGACGGCTCTGCGGGAGGGCTGTGTGGGTCAGCTGCCGGAGATCTATGACGGCGGGGATCCCATAAGTTCTAAGGGCTGTTTTGCCCAGGCATGGAGTGTGGGCGAGATCTTACGGGTTTACGAGGTATTGGAGCATGTATGACAATTATATTTTTGACCTGTACGGAACGCTGGCGGATATCCGTACCGACGAGGACAAGGCGTCTCTGTGGGAAAAGATGAGCGAACTGTACACTTCTATGGGGGCTGCCTATACCCCTTCCCAGTTACATGCCGCGTTTCGGAGGCTGGAGGAGGAAAGTACCCTGCAGGTGCAGAGGGAGGCGGCGGTATTCGGTCAGAGGGATGTGCTGGCCGAGCCTGACCTGACAAGGGTTTTTCAGAGACTGTTCCAGGAGAAGGGCATATCCTGCGACCGGCAGAGCGCCCGGATGACAGCGATTTTTTTCCGCACCTTGACCAGACAGTTGCTGCGGGTGTACGATGGGGTAAAGGAGACGCTGACAGAGCTGCGGGCCAGAGGAAAGCATACCTATCTGCTGTCCAATGCCCAGAGCGACTTTACCAGACCGGAGCTGGAGCTTATGGGGCTCACGGACTGTTTTGACGGCATACTGATCTCCTCCGAGGAGGGCTGTAAAAAGCCCTGTCAGGCGTTTTTCCGCAGATTGCTGGAGCGGTATGACTTAAACCCGGCGGACTGTCTCATGGTGGGAAACGATATGGGGTCCGATATTGCGGGGGCGGCCAATGTGGGGATGGACAGTCTCTATCTGCACACGGCCACCTCCTCCGGCAGCAGCGGCCGATACCGGCCTACCTATCAGGTGATGGACGGAGACTGGGGGAAAGTGGCGGATATACTGCTGGAAAAGGGCGGTATCCGGGTATAGAAGGAACGAAGTAAGTGCGTCAAAGTAGTCGATTGCGAAACTTAGTATCTATGCCAGTGTCATTGTGCATATTGTATATCCCAACGTAGGCACGCTCTCGCTCCGTCCTCACCGTAGCGGTACATAAGATGCCAAAATACGGCATCTAAGCACCGACGGTTCGGCAGGGCCTACTTATGGAATATACAATCTACACAATTCGATACTTGCTAAAGACAGTTTCGCAGTTGTCTAGTATGTCATAGACAGGAAAGGAATAGACGAAAATGAATCTGGGAAGACGGAAGAGCTACGATGTTTCACGGCAGGAGGTCACGCTGGCTTTTGAGAGGGGCGAGGCCTGTATTCGGGTGATCGCGCCCAAGATCATCAATGTTTTTTGCGGACTGGAAAGCCGGGAACATGACTCTAAAGCCATCGAGGGTGAGAAATGGCAGCCCGCGCAGCTGTCGGTGGAGGAGCGGGAGGATGGCCTGTGGATCGGTACAGGCGAGGTCTGGGTCAGGGTCAGCGACGATTTTTATGTAGACTTTTATGATCAGGCGGGCAATGCCGTGTGTGAAGATTATCGGGGAGAGCGCAGGCCCTTGCAGACACTCAGTGATGAGGCGCTGAAAGTCCTTGCCAGCGAGGGACACAAGGCCGACAGAGGAGCGGGCCATGCCTTTGACGTACGCAAGCGCCTTAACGGGGATGAGCATTTTTACGGTCTGGGCGATAAGACAGGATTCCTTGACAAGCGCGGGTATGACTATGAGATGTGGAATACCGACAATCCCGATCCCCAGGTGGACAGCTTTAAGGCGCTGTATAAGTCCATTCCCTTTTTTATGGCGCTGACAGGGGCGCATGTGTACGGCATTTTCCTGGACAATACGTTTAAGAGCTTTTTCAATATGGGGCAGGAGTCCCGGGAGTACTATTATTTCGGCGCGGCGGCGGGAAATCTGGATTACTACTATATGGCGGGGGACTCCATGGCGGAGGTGCTTTCCCACTATACCTATCTCACGGGAACCTGTCCCCTGCCGCAGAAATGGACATTGGGCTACCATCAGTCCAGATGGGGATATGTCACCCAGGAGGATATGGAGGAAATTGCCGGGGGTATGCGGGAGCGGGATATTCCCTGTGACGCCATCCATTTTGATATTGACTATATGCAGGATTACCGTGTGTTCACCTGGAATGAAGAGCGGTATCACGGGGATGCGGCGGGATATCTGCGGTCGCTGAAAGAGCGCGGGTTCAAGCCGGTGGTCATCAATGATCCGGGGGTAAAGAAGGAGACGGGTTACGCCGTCTATGACGAGGGCGTGGAAAAGGGGTATTTTGCCAGGACGCCCCAGGGAGAAGTATATATCAACGCCGTGTGGCCCGGGGATGCCGCGTTCCCGGATTTCGGCAATCCGGCGGTGAGGCATTGGTGGGGAGAAAAACAGCGTTTTCTGCTGGATAAGGGAGTCCGGGGAATCTGGAACGATATGAATGAGCCCGCCAGCTTTAACGGGCCGCTGCCCGAGGACGTGGTCTTTACGGATGAGGGCAGACAGGCCAGCCACGCTGGGATGCACAATGTCTACGGACATCTCATGGCAAAGGGGACCTATGAGGGGCTGAAACGCCTGGATGGGCGCAGGCCCTTTGTGATCACCCGGGCCTGTTACGCAGGCAGCCAGAAGTACACTACCTGCTGGACCGGAGACAATCACAGCATTTGGGCGCATTTGCAGATGGCGATTCCCCAGCTGTGCAATCTGGGGCTGTCGGGAATGCCCTTCGCAGGTACGGATGTGGGCGGTTTCGGCTCGGATACCACCGGCGAACTGCTGGCCCGCTGGGTACAGGTGGGATGTTTCTCGCCGCTGTTTCGCAATCACAGCGCCATGGGCACCAGGCGGCAGGAGCCGTGGCAGTTCGGTGAGGAGATTCTGAATATCTACCGAAAATATGTGAAATTGCGTTATCGCTGGATTCCCTATTTTTACGACCTGTTCCACGAGACGGAGCGGACGGGAGCGCCGGTGATGCGCCCCTTGGTATACCACTATGAAAAAGATGAGACTGCCAGAACCTGTAACGATGAGTTTATGCTGGGAGATCGGATATTGGCCGCGCCGGTAGTCTGTCAGGGCGTGACCAGGAGGATGGTATATCTGCCGGAGGGCGTCTGGTACGATTATTGGACGGACGAAAAGCTTACCGGCCCGGTATGGGTGATCCGGGAGGCTCCTCTGGATGTGTGTCCTGTCTATGTAAAGGCGGGCAGTGTGATCCCGGCCATGGAGCCGATGTCTTATGTGGGTGAGAAAGAGGAGGATACCCTGCTCCTGGACGTGTACCCGGGCAGCGGCCAGTGGGAACACTACCAGGATAACGGTGAGGACTTCGCCTATCGGCAAGGGGAATACAACCTGTATCAATTTACCGTGGACGAAAACGGTCAGGTGCAGGGGCGGCTCACACATGGCGGATATGAGAAGACTTACCGCAGAGTGTTGGCAAACCGGTTCGGTACCATAACGGAGTTGGAATATATATAAAGTATATTTTCGTGCAAATCATTGCATTTTTCGTGCAGATGGCATATACTTGTATTAACCAGATAAGAAAGGAGACAGTTACATGGCCGCGTCTACTACAAATATCAGTATCCGCATGGATTCGGATTTGAAAGCACAGGCAGAAAGACTGTTCGGGGAACTGGGCATGAATCTTACGACGGCGTTTAACATCTTTGTCCGCCAGTCCCTCCGCGAAGGGCGGATTCCCTTTGAAGTCTCTCTGAATCAGCCAAACAGCGAGACGGTCGCCGCTATGCTGGAAGCAGAAAGGATCGCGAAAGATCCATCCGTAAAAGGCTATACAGACCTGGATGAACTGTTCGCCGATTTAAAAGCATGAGTGGCACAAAATATACAGTTAAGTCTACTACGCAGTTCAAAAAGGATTATAAGCTTGCGATAAAACGCGGATTGGATATTTCATTGCTGGAAAATATAATCGCCGCGCTTGCCAGAGGGATTCCTCTTCCGGAAAAAAACAGGGATCATGCCTTGACCGGCAACTGGGCAGGACATCGTGAGTGCCATGTCCTGCCGGATTGGTTGCTGGTGTATCGCATAGATGACGATGTTTTGGTGTTAACTCTGTCCCGTACCGGATCACACAGCGGTCTGTTTGGAAAATGATCGCTGCGCCAACGGGAGAGTATTCACGCCTCAAATAATTTTTTAACAACCTCATAACAGAGCTTGGGGCGGCGATATTCGTCCACAACTCCCTTGTTGTTCATGGTGCGGGGCCTGCCGAACCAGCATTCCTCACTGATGCGGATATCGCAGAACTGCCAGATGTAGACTCCTGCGCAGTCGCGGTAGGAGAGTACTGCCTCCAACTGTTTTTGCAGGGTTTGGGCCTGACACTCCTCGCTCCACTTGGTGGCGTAGGTACTCCGGCAGCCGTAGATTCCCCCTGTGCCGATCTCCGTTATCAGAAAAGGCTTGCCCGCCCCGCCTGTCTCATCCTGTACCCATTTGTACAGGTCGTCCAGATATTCCTCCGGCGGTGTGTCATGATACCAGAGGGGGTAGATATTGTAGGATACTACGTCCGGGAGATCAAAACAGATGTCGGACTTGAACTTGCAGCTGGCAAAGGAGCAGGGGCGGGAGACGTCCAGAGAACGCAGCAGGTCAAACTGCTGCCTGTAACACTCTCTGCCGTACTCACTCTCGCTGGCGCACTCGTTTAATATCCCCCAGATATAGATAGAGGGGTGATTGTAATGCAGTTCCACCATCTCACGGATCACCTGCTCCGCCTGGGGCTCAAAGTTAGGATTTTGCATTTGCTCCAGACTCAGCCCCCGGGCGTGATTTTCCTCCCACACCAGGATCCCCTGCTCGTCGCACAGGTCAAGGAAGAGTTCGTCATTGGGGTAATGGGCGGTGCGGACGGAGTTAGCGCCCATATGCCTGATCAGCGCCAGATCGGCGGCCATGGCGGCAAAGGGGAGCGCGCAGCCAAACTGCGGGTGATCCTCATGTCGGCACAAGCCCTTGATATACAGCGGGCTGCCGTTTAAAAGGATCTGTTTTCCCTCCACACGAACCTCGCGAAAACCGAAACGGTCTACAAGATCGTCAAAAGGCAGTCCCTGTTTTTCCAGTGTAGCTGCTACATCATGCAGAGTGGGCGTCTCGGGAGACCAGGGCGCAACATTGCAAAAAGTCAGTTCCCCGGTGAAAAGATTCCTGCCAGGCGACAGCGTCTGCGCCGGAAAGGCCAGGGATTGGTCCTCGATACGGATCAGCAGATCCACCGGTTCTGTCTCCGACAGATCGTAAATGGCCGCCTCCACCCGGACGTGCCAGTTTCCTTCGGCGAATCGGGGCGTCACATGTATATATTCAATGAAGGAGTTTTCAATCTGCTCCCACACAACGGGACGGGAAACGCCGCCGTAGGACATATAATCGTTGGGCACATGGAGGGCGCTCTTTTCCGAAAAACGGTTGTCCGCTATGATCTCTAGTCTATGGACGCCGGAAGGCACATCCCGGACTACGGCGGAAAAAGCCGTGTAAGCATTGTAATGCTCCGCAATGCGTTTCCCGTCCAGCAGCACAGTGGCCGTATGGCTCACGCCCTTGCAGACGATACGCAGATTCCCCTCTCCCTCAAACTCCGTCGTATAACGTCCTTCTCCCCGGTACTGTCCGAAGTCGGGATAATTCTCCCAGCAACTGGGAGTGGGAACCTGGTAATCCTTACCCGCAAATTCGCCCTGAAGAGGGGTGAACAGCCATAGCTTTCCCGTGAGTTCCTTTTGCTTTCTGATATGATGCGTGGAAAATGTGCGTACCATCTCTATCCTCCTATTATTCTTATGTTAAACCATACTGATGAAAATAACAACCTCTAAAATTATTAAAAGCTATTGCCGTGAATAAGGAATAGTCAATACAGAAAAAGGGGCCGCAGCCCCTTTTTCCATATAAAAGATCATTGTTTACAGTGAAATCCTATCGCCTGATTCGCGAAAACGGCAGTTCCCTCTCCTCCGGCCCTGTCGATATTTGCGGTAAAATCACCGCCTGCCGCATACATCTTTCCCAGACCGGACAGAATCTCATCCGTGCATCTGTAATAATGCTCCGTGATAAATCCCTGCAGCTTATCTACCAATGCCTGAGCTTTTGGGGATGCGGGATCCGTATCTCTTATCTCGCCAAATTCCGTGAATATGGACATTAACTGTTTGCTTAGATCCAGTTCCTGCTCTGGCGAGCGGTTCCCGGATTTCTCCTCAAATTCTTTGTATTCGGGAGTGTTCCCCCAGGATGCCCTGGCACGGGCGGCGTATTCATCCATCTTGCTCGTGTCAAATGCTGAAAAATCCATAGTTTTTTCTCCTTTCGCTTTTATTTCACGAGCGAGTTCGATCAGATCTTCCAGATGTTCTTTCTTCATCATGAGCAGAGCGATCTGCTGATCCAGCGCCCTGTCTCTGTCAAAATCAGGACTTTCGATGATCTGTCGGATATCCCTTAACGGGAACTCCAATTCCCGAAACAGTAATATCTGCTGCAGACGTTCCAGAGCTGTATCGTCATACAGCCTGTAACCGGCCCCGGTATATTCTGCCGGATGCAGCAGGCCGATCCTGTCATAATACTGTAGAGTGCGTATACTCACTCCGGCGAGTTTGCTGACTTCGTGTACTGTTCTCATGGGCATCTCCTCCTCGTGTAAGACTCATAATAAACTATTACGCAGCGTAGGAGTCAATAGTTTTTAATAAAAAATTTTCGTTATTTTATCTGTCGGCATACTACCTCCACTGTAATTCCGCTCTGAAGAGATATCAGGAGTTTATTTTCTTTGTCGTTGGTCTCGATATCGCATATTCCCATATCGTCCGCATCGTTGAGCAGTTCAAAAAGCTTGTCCTTAAAGTAATCCATGTTCTTCTCCTTTCGCAGAACAAACGGTTCTGCCTGTGGTATTTTGGTGTTTTATCGAGTTACATTACTTCTATAACAAGTATAACAATTGTGATTTTGGATTGCAAGAAAAAAGGGTTGACACAAATCGACAGGAAATGACAGGATTCAGGCTTGCAAGAGTATTGCGGCAAGTTTAAAATATATGAAAAGCGTAAGAATGGGCTGCTCTTGCAAATGGGGCAGAGTGGCTGCGAATAGTAACGATCAAACGCTTGCGTGGGACAGGGAAAATGCATGGCAGACAATCTGCATGCAACAGAACATAACAAAAATAGCCCCAGAATGTCAGTTTTGGTTGGTAGACGGATAATATCTCATCTTCTATAATGCAAATAAAACGAACAAAAGTGGGAATAATACAGAGAATGGGGAGAATGTTATGGAACAGATACTATGTATCCGAAATCTTTGTAAACGATATCCTTCCTTTGCGCTGCGGGATGTATCCTTCGCTGTGGAAAAAGGGACGATCATGGGATTTATCGGACGAAACGGGGCAGGCAAGACCACGACGCTGAAATCGATCATGAATCTGGCCCATCCCGACAGCGGAGAGATTCGCTTTTTTGGTATGGAGCTGAGGGATAAGGAGCGGGAGATCAAACAGCGGATCGGTTATGCCGCCGGGGGCATCAGCTACTATCACCGCAAGAGGATACGTGAGATCATCCGGGTGACGAAGACTTTTTATACCAATTGGGATGATGAGGCATGCAGACTGTATCTGGAGCGGTTCGCTCTGGATCCTGAAAAGAGGTTGACAGAACTGTCAGAGGGCATGAAGGTGAAATTTAATCTGACGCTGGCCCTGTCTCATCATGCGGAATTTTTGATCCTGGACGAGCCCACCAGCGGCCTGGATCCGGTATCCCGGGAGGAACTGCTGGAGATATTTCAGGATCTGGCGGGCCAGGGCGTGTCCATCCTGTTTTCCACGCATATCACCTCCGATCTGGAAAAATGCGCGGACGCCATTACCTATATACAAAAGGGTGAGATCATTGCCTCCCGGCGCACGGAAGATTTTATAGAACAGTATCGACTGGCAGCTGTGCCCGGCGAACTGACGCCGGCACAGAAGGATTTGGCCCGGGGAATCCGACGGAGCAGGGAAGGGCAGACCGCGCTGATATACCGGGAGCAGGAAGACAGAGCCAGGCAGGCCGGATTGGCGGAGATCACCGGGGCCGACCTGGAGACCATCATGGTACATCTGGAGGGAGGCATACAATGAGCAGACTGATCAAAAAAGAGTTTACTCTGACGGCCGCGCCGCTCACATATTTTTTTCTGGCCTTTGGAGGGATGACTATGATCCCGGGATACCCTATTTTAGTAAGCGGATTTTTTATCTGTCTGGGAATCTTTTACACGTTTCAGTTTGCCAGGGAGTACAACGATGTATTGTATACGGCGCTGCTCCCGGTGCGAAAGAGAGATGTGGTGAAGGCGCGCTATCTCTTTGTGGTATGCATCCAGTGGGCAGGCGTTTTTATCTGCGCTCTGCTGACCGTGTTGCGCATGACGGCGCTGCGGGAAGTCCCAGTATACCAAACCAATCCCCTGATGAACGCCAATCCGGTATTTCTCGCATACCTGCTGGTGATCATGCTGCTGTTCAATGTGATCTTTATGGGAGGTTTTTACAGGACGGCCTATTATTATGGAAAGCCATTTATTCTGTTTTGTATTGCCGCTTTTGTGGTGGTGGGTCTGGGGGAGACGCTGCATCATATCCCCGGCCTGACTTGGCTGGGCGACTGCGCGGGAGCGGGCGTGAGGTATCAGGCCGTGTTGCTGCTGGCGGCAGTTCTGGCCTACGTTGCCGGGACGATATTGTCCATGAAACGTTCACAGGAACGATTTGAAAAACTGGATCTGTGAGGTGTTTTGGCATAAGTAACTGCGTTTGCAAACGCCTGATCATATATAGTAGGAGGGTCATAACATGAAGATCGCATGGTTTTGCATACCGGCCCACGGTCATACCAATCCTACCCTGGGACTTGTCAGGGCCATGGTGGACGGAGGACACAAGATATGGTATTTCTCTTTTGAGATGTTCAGGGAAAAGATTGAAAAGGCTGGCGCCCGTTTTATCGGATGTGACGGCTGCGAGCCTGCGATGGAGGGCGGGGGAGACGCGGATAAAGTGGGCAGGGACATGGTATATTCCACGCAGTTGCTGGTCAGTTCAACTCTGGCGCTGGATGGGATGGTGGCGGAGAAAGTCAGGGAGATCGGCCCCGATCTCATCGTATCCGATTCGGTAGCCTACTGGGGCAAACTGACGGCATTGAAGTACCATATCCCCTATGTGTCCTCCACCACGACTTTTGCGTTCAACAACGCCTCGGCGAGATATTTCCAGACAAGCTTTAGGGATATGCTGAAAATGGTGGTATCCATGCCTAAGATAAACAGGCAGCTCCAGAGACTGCGCGATAAGGGTTATCCTGTCAAAAATATACTGGAGATCGTTCAGAATGACAACGCCACAGATACCATCGTATACACATCCCGGTATTTTCAGCCCTGCGCGGAGACGTTTTCCGACAGATACTGCTTTATAGGCCCGTCCGTCAGGCCGGTTGAAAAACCTATGGAGAAAACTGCGGATAAAACGGTCTATATATCTATGGGAACAGTGGTTAAAAATGAAAATCTGTACTACGACTGCGTGGAGGCGTTAAGGGATACAGGCTATCAGGTGATCGTTTCCCTGGGAAACAGTGATGTGCATTTTGAGAATCTGCCCGACCATATCCAGGTATACAGTTCCGTTGACCAGATGGCGGCGCTGTCTATAGCGGATGTGTTTATCACACATTGCGGAATGAATTCCGCGTCGGAGGGCCTGTATTATGAAGTGCCGCTCATTCTCTGTCCCCAGACGCCCGAGCAGAGGACCGTAGCCCGCAGAACCGAGGAGCTGGGCGCCGGGATCCTGCTGCGCTCCACAGAGAAGGCGGATATTTTAAACGCGGTAGAACAGGCTTTGGAGAATCCGGCGTACAGGGAGGCGGCATGCAGGATATCCGCCAGCTTTAAGCGCAGCGGCGGCGTGAAGACAGCGGCGGAATTTCTGGAAAAGATAAGAGGAGACAGCTATGTTGAGTGAAAATCTGTACAATCTGCGCAAATTGCACAAGTTCTCTCAGGAGCAGGTGGCCGAACGCCTGGGAGTTTCCCGCCAGGCCGTGGCCAAATGGGAGACCGGGGAGACGGCTCCGGATATTCACAACTGTGGGGCGCTGGCTCGGCTTTTTGACGTGTCTATAGACGAGCTGGTGAACTATGACGGGGCGGGCAGCGGCATGATGATCCCTCCCAAGGGTAAGCATCTGTTTGGTGTTGTGACCGTGGGGGACAAAGGACAGATCGTGATCCCCCAGCGAGCCAGAAAGATCTTTCACCTGGAGGCGGGGGACCGTCTGGTGGTGCTGGGGGATGAGGCCCAGGGCATTGCTCTCGTCAAAGAGGATGATATGCTGTGCCTGATGAACGAGGTGCGGCAGGCACAGCAGGAGCAGGGGGACTGACCCCTGCTCCTGTGTATCAATTAAAACGCCCATTCCACATCCCACACAGGCATGCCGGTGAGATAGCGGCTGTCAATGGCAGGGACGTAGTAGGCACCATAGGTGTTCAGCGGAATAGAGAGATCTTCTCTCTCCACAATATAGATATCATCGGGCAGTTCTACATAGAATCGGTAATAGGGCATGAAATATTCTTCTATCGGAGAGGAGCGGTAGATCAGCTCCACTTTTTTGATATAATCCGCGCCAGGCATAGCATAGGGCACGCTGGTGATGTAGTTGCCAGCGCATAAAAGCTCTTTTGCCGCATCGGCTGTGATGATCGGATAGTCGCCCACCTTTTGCGACAGATCCGGGCGGTATATCCAGATCAAAGACAGTCCTCCATAAGGATCACTGCAAAATTGGGTCGTATAAAAATTGTAGTTTATGATCCGGGCGATGTCATCTTCATCGCCATCATAAAATCTGATGGAAAAGGACTGATCGATCTCCGAATTGTAATCTCCGCCCTGGATGTCTATCTGCGGATGTTCCATCCCCAGTAGCTCCGCGTATTTCCGCATCAGATATTCTGCCGTCTCCGCGCAGTCTCTGTAGGAGCAATCATACGTATAATTGTATTCATCGGGAAGAGCCACCGGCGGATCAAAAGAGATGGATGCATACTGATCCAGTTCCACGCGGATCTGTAGATTGTCTGCCTGAGCGATCAGCGCTATGGGGTCAGGGCGGCCATCCACCGCGTAATCCGCATATTCTTCGGTGATTGTCAGGGACGAGACGTCCAGTTCAAGCCGTTTGGCAAGATCCAGCAAAAACTCCCGCATATTATCGGTATACTTTCCACCGGATGCAGTATAGACGGCTCCGCCTTTCAACGGATTTGTATTTTGATATACGGGCAGGGCGGTAAGTTCCATTGTCTCGTCCCAGGGATTGGCGTTGACCAGCTCGGAGATATTGAAAGCCATATACCCCTCATATCCCATGCCATCGCCCGCCTGCGTTGCGACTGGCAGCAGAGGAAGGGAGGGGGAATCGTCGGGAGTCTGAGTGGGTGTACTGGTGGGCGCAGCGAGTACTCCGGGCGGGTTGGAGGGAGTGCCCGGAGCCTGCTGCGGCAATGCCCGGTATCCGGCGTAAGTAAGTAAAGCCAGGCAGGCTGCGGCAGCGGCCCATATGCCTGTTTTTTTCAGCCGCCTTTTGCCGCGGCTGCGTATTTGGCAGGTCTCCTCGATGATGTCGTCATCCAGCAGGGCCAAAGCATCGATGAACTGTTCTTTATTCATACAAGAAATCCCTCCTGTTCCAGATGTTTTTTCAGACCCTGTCGGGTGCGGAAGAGCATACTCTTCACAGCAGACTGGCTCATGCCGTAATATGCGGCCACCTCCCGAATGGAATCCATATAGTAGTACCGTCCCACAAAAGTATTGCGGGCCTGGGGCGTCAGTGTGCTTAGATAAGCGCCTATCGCCTCCGCCAGCAGATGCAGATCCACGTCCTGTTCTGTGGTATTTCCGGCACAGACGCAGTCTTCCAGTTCACAGAGGGACAGAGCATATTCCGAGGCCCGCCTTTTCTCCCGGTGGCGGCTGCGAAATCTGTCAATAGAGAGCTGGCGGGTGATCTTGCCCAGATAGGTGGCGAGGATGCCGGGCCTGTGGGGCGGCATGGAGTTCCAGGCTTTAAGGTAAGTGTCGTTGACGATTTCCCTGCTGTCCTCCGCGTCCAGGAGAACATTGCGGGCGATTTTGATAAGGTAGCGTCCGTATTTTTGCTCTGTCTCCCGTATGGCCTGTTCCTCCCGCTGCCAGTATAGAGCGACGATTTCCTCATCCTGCATGGACTTCCCCCTCCTTTCGTGAATTTTTGTCCCTCCTACTGTTATATCCCGACAAAAACTGAGTTTGGTTGCATGAAATCGTATTTTTTTTAACATGTTCCGCTACACAGATTATAGCATTATCCGGACAAAAAAAGCCAAAAAAAATCGGGCAAAACAAAAAAATTGCTGCTATACTGATATTACGATCGTGAGATAAGGCAGGACGTCCCAGAGAGAAATAGCAGGAGGAAACATGTTATGGAATGGATGGAGGCAATCCGGGAAGCTGTTGACTATATGGAGGCTCATATCACAGAGGACATCACCACAAAGGACGTGGCGGAGCATATGTGTATCTCTCCCTTTTATTTCCACAAGGGTTTCAGTATACTGTGCGGATATTCCCCGATGGAATATATCCGCAATCGCAGGCTGTCCCTGGCGGCGGGAGAGCTCCTTGCCAGCGATATCTCCGTCATGGAGCTGGCCATGAAGTACGGGTATGATTCCCCGGACAGTTTCGCCAGGGCCTTCGCCCGGTTCCATGGGACTGCTCCTTCTGCGGTGCGCAGGGAGCAGGCGACGGTCAAGACCTTTGCCCCCCTGAAACTGACAATATCGTTGAAAGGTGGTTATATGATGGATTATCGGATTATAAAAAAAGAGAGTTTTACGGTGCTGGGCATGTCCCGTGAGTTTGGGTATGAGAACGCCAAGCAGGAGATCCCTGCATTCTGGAAGGAATATTACGCCGCAGGGAACGGACAGTATGTATGCGGAACATTCGGGATCAATATCGATCCGGAGAGAGGAAACGAAAAGTTTGAGTATCTGATCGCCGACATATATGATCCCATCAGAGAGATCCCCCAGGGCTTTGAGGTTAGAATCATTCCGGCGTTTACCTGGGCGGTATTCCCTTGCCGCGGCCCCCTGTCCGCCACGATGCAGGACGTGAATACCAGGCTGTTTTCGGAGTGGCTGCCGGCTCACAAGGAGTACCGATGGAGCGCAGGGTACTGTCTGGAGATGTATGAAGCGCCGAATGAGTATCCCAAGGGCACAGAGGATGAAAATTATTATGCGGAGATATGGATTCCGGTGGAGAAAAACGAGGATTTGGGCTAACGATGAATGGCTCATGCTGCGAAAAGCGGCATGAGCCATTTGCGTAGTCTGTATTTATTCCTTAATACCCAATTTAAGCCGTTTTCCCGTCCTTGGCTTTTTTCTTGCCGCCCACCAGGAAGAAACTGCACAGCAGAGCAATCACATACAGTATGATGGTCACGTACAGCACTGTCTGATAGCCAATGGGATTTACCAGCGTGACACCGCCGTGTCCGTCGCTGACCTCTACCATGTTGCCCACATGTCCTACGATAAAGCTGGCCATCTGGTTGCCGGTCAGTCCGGCAATGGCCCATGCGGATAAGGTTATGCCGTGGATCGCGCTGATATTCTGCATGCCGTAATGGTCGGAAAGCAGAGTAGGCACATTGCTGAAACCGCCGCCGTAACCTGCGTTTACCACAAACAACAGTATCAGCACCAGGATCATCAGCAAAGTACTTTGTCCCATATCGGCAATTCCTCTGGTCAGGATCACCAGACCTGTGGCGACAATGGATAAGATAATCATGATCTTATACACAGTATTCCGGTCTTTCATAGTGTCCGCCCATGCGGAAAATCCTAAGCGACCGCCTGCGTTAAACACAGCCGTAATGGAGGACAGTACTCCGGCCATGCCTGCCAGGCCGATACACTTGATGATCATTTTCTCCTGAGAGATCAGTGCCAGCCCACAGGTAATATTTATGTAGAACATCAGCCAGATACCCACGAACACTACGGGTTTGGTCTTGATCACATCGATGGCCCTCGCACCCTTCTCCTGGCTTGCGGGCTCCTGCCAGTCTGCGGGCTTGGCCAGCAGTAGATGACCTACAAACATCATGACAAAATACACGCAGGCAAGAATCAGGAACATCTTGTAGATTCCTCCCTCTCCCAGAGAATCCAGCAGCGCCTGCATGATGGGGCTTGCGATTGCTTTGGCGGCGCCGAAACCTGCCACTGCCAGACCGGTCGCCAGGCCCTTGGGTCCTGAAACCACAGCATCAGCGTCTTAACAGGAGACAGATAACCGGTTCCCAGGCCGATGCCCATGATAAAACCGTAACAGATATAGATACCGATCAGTGCCAGCGGACTGTGCTGATGAGCTCCGCCGTACCAGATAAAGAATCCGGTTCCCGCCATACCTGCCGCAAAGCAGATGGCGGCGATCAGCGAGGAGCGGTGGATATCCTTTTCCACCACATTGCCCAGAAAAGCGGCGGACATGCCCAGGAAAAAGATGGCAAAGCTGAATGCCCACTCGGTAGCGCTCTTGGAGAAACCGATATAGTCGGCGATCTCCTGACTGAAGATGGACCAGCAGTATACGGTGCCGATGCTGCAGTGCAGCAGCAGTGCCGGGATAGCGGCACGAATCCATTTGTTCTGAATGTTTTTCATAAGTACACTCTCCTAAAATATGAAATAATAATTAAATATTTATAAACACCGTAGTTATTTTACTCCTAAAGTCTTTATTTTTCAATATGAGACAAAAAGATTTGTAATTATTTTGATAGATTTATTGACATTTTGAGTAAAACATTTTAATCTAGAGTAAAGAAGTGCTTAAGCTACATAATTGAGGAGGATACAAGGGGTATGAAAAACAGATTATTGGCGGTGGCATTGAGTATTTGTATGACAGGGGCGCTTATGGGCTGCGGAGGGCAGCCGGCCGTTTCCCCGGGGGAGTCCGAGGGCGAGGCTCCTGACACCGGGACGGCGGAAGTCAGTGAGCCTTCCGCGGAGCCCACAGAGCAGCCCACGGTGGAACCCGTGGTTCGGGAGGGGGATTATACCGGCATTGAGACGGCGGCCAACGGGGCGAGGGTTTCGGTACATGATCCCTCTATCAAGGTGTATGACGGCAAATACTATATCTACGGCTCCCATATGACCGGGGCTACATCGGAGGATCTGCACACATGGCAATATATCGGAAACGGTTATACTTCGGACAATCCTCTTTTTGAGGACCTGTTCAACGAGGAACTGACCATATTTAATTATTCCGGGGACTACGGCAACGGGGGCTATGCGGTATGGGCGGAGGATGTGATCTATAACCAGGCCATGGGAAAATACGTGATGTATTTCTGCACTTCCTCTACCTATATTAAATCCAATCTCTGTTATGCCACGGCGGATGCGCCGGAGGGACCCTACGTATATCAGGGGGAACTGCTGTACTCCGGATTTACGGACGGTGATATCGATCAGACAGACGTGTACGACTATGTGGATGAGGCGTATGCGGCGGATACTTATCTGAAAGGAAACGGCGAATACAATAATCAGGATTGGCCTAACTGTATCGATCCGGCTCCCTTTTATGACAAGGAGGGGCGGCTGTGGATGACTTACGGCTCCTGGTCGGGAGGTATCTTTATCCTGGAGCTGGATCCCCAGACGGGTCTGGTGATCCACCCCGAGGCGGACCCGGAAAACGAGGTTGATCCCTACTTTGGAAAACGCCTGCTGGGCGGCGGCCACCAGTCCATTGAGGGCCCGTACATCCAGTACGATCCCAATACGGATTATTATTATCTGTACCTGAGCTATGGCAGCCTGGAGCGCACGGGGGGGTATCAGATACGTGTGCTGCGCAGCGATAAGCCGGACGGAGAGTATGTGGACATGGGTGGCCAGCGTCCGCTAAAGGGCTATAACAATGCCTATTACGGCCTGAAACTGTCCGGTAACTATTATCTGCCCAGCTGCAAATACGCCTATATGGCTACCGGCGGTATGTCCACTTTTTTTGACACGGACGGAAAGCAGTATGTCTGCTATCATACCCGTTTTAACAACGGCAACGAGTACCATGAGCCCGCGGTGAAACAGATCTTTATGAATCAGGAGGCCTGGCCGGTACTGGCGCCTTATACAACGGCGGGGGAGACGATCTCGGAGAGCGGCTATGACAGCGCGGAGCTGGTGGGAGAGTACTATTTTATCAATCAGGGTATGAAGATCGACAAGGAGATAGCCCAGCCGGTGATGATCGATCTGCATGAGGACGGAACGATCACCGGATCGGTGGTGGGAACATGGACCGTGACGGAAGGAACGCCCTATATGCATATTACCTATGACGATCATGAGTACAGCGGCGTATTCTGCGCCATGAAGGATCAGGCTGGCACGGATGTGATGACATTCTCCGCCGTGGGCGTGAACGAGAGCATCTGGGGAGTGAAATACTGACGCAGTCACACAGCGGCGAGGGATCGGTTCTGCCGATTCCCGCTCTGTAGAAAAGAGGTAGGCGTGGATAAGCGGTATACGAAAATAGATCTACTGAAAGATATTCTGTTCACTCTGCTGATGGGAATATTGATGTATGCCTACTGGGCTTTTACATTGATGGTGGCATCCATCATCCTGGTCAATGTATGGCATGTGAAATGGCAGCAGCTTCTGTTTATTGCGCTGGGGCTTACCGGCGTGTCGCTTGCCGCTTATGTGGTCCATCTGATCAAAAAGAGGAAGAGAGAGCACACAGGCACATAGAATTTGGATGCAACGGCGTATCCCGGGGTACTGAAACCCCGGGATTTTTGTCTATAGCCATTGACTTTGGGAAATAATGGGTATAATATTAAGTCGTTTTTGGGAGGAGGTAAAAGGATATGTTTCTTGTCTATTTTGCCCTGTGGATAATATTTAATGGAAATATAACTCTGGAGATATGTGTTTTCGGCGTTTTTATCGCGGCACTGCTCTTTGCCTTTACCTGTAAGTTTATGGATTACAGCGTCAAAAAGGAACTGCGGACTTATCAAAAGCTGGGTAAGCTGTTGCGCTATGTATTTGTGCTGATCATAGAGGTCGTCAAGGCGAATCTGGGCGTCATACATCTGATCCTCACACAGCGTGAGGAGATACAGCCGGTGCTGGTGCGTTTTCACAGCGATCTGAAGGGTCCCGTGGCCCAGACGCTGCTGGCCAATGCCATCACGCTGACACCGGGCACGATCACGGTCATGCTGGAAAACGGAGATTACACTGTACATTGTCTGGACGAAAGTCTGGCGGAAGGCATGGACAACAGTGTTTTCACCCGGCTCACAGAAGATATGGAGAGATAGCAGAACGGGGAACATGAACACTTATGCGGGACAGGAGGAGTAAACTTGGGTAATACGGTACCGGGCCTGGGACAGGCTTATCATATTTTGTTTGTAGGCGCGCTGGTGTTTTTGGCAATAATGGTCATTCTGTGTCTCATAAGGGCGATCATCGGCCCGCGTATCGCGGACCGCATAGTGGCTGTAAATATGATGGGAACCATGGTCATGGTGATCATCGCCATACTGGCGCTCTTGTTGGAGGAGGGGTATCTGGTGGATATCTGCCTGATCTACGCCATGATCAGTTTTTTGGCGGTGATCATACTGACCAAGGTATACATGGGCGTCTATACGGAGTGGAAACAGCGCGGAAGAAAGGACAGGGGATAGGGTATGGCGGTATGGGAATGGATACGTTTTCTGGCGGGAGCCGTTTTTCTGCTCATCGGCCTGGGAATATTTGTGATTGAAATGATAGGTGTATTCCGTTTTCGGTATGCGCTGAACCGTATGCATGCCGCGGCCATGGGAGACACTTTAGGGATTGGCAGCTGCCTGGTGGGGCTGATCATCCTATGCGGATGGAATTTTACCTCGCTGAAACTGTTTCTCATCATCCTGTTTTTGTGGCTGTCTTCCCCCATCTCCTCCCACCTGATCGCCAGGCTGGAGGTGACTACGGATGAGGAGCCGGAGAAACATTACCGCAGGCTGGAGATGGAGAGCGGTCAGAAAACAGAGTCGGAAATAGAGGAAGGAGAGCGGCAGTCATGACAGTTTTTACCGGTATATTATTTTTGTTCCTGATCGTGTGCGCAGTGGCGGCGAGTCTGTCCAAAAGCCTGCTGAACACGGTGCTGATCTTTATGACCTATAGCCTGGTCATGTCCATCATATGGGTGATTCTGGAATCCCCCGATCTGGCCATCACGGAGGCGGCGGTGGGCGCGGGTGTGACAACGGTGCTGTTCGTGCTGACGCTGAAAAAGATCCATGCGATCATGGGAGCGGACGAGGCGGACAGGGAAGAGGAGCTGGAGTATAGAAGGAGGCGGAGATCGTGAGCAGAAAGGTGCCTCAGGAACAATATGAGAAAACCATATCCTACCGGCTGAAAACATGGCTGGAGGGCAGCAGGGATCTCTTTCTGGACAATCTGGAGATGAGACCTCAGAGTCCGTGCCATGAGGACGAAACTGCGCGGCGGAGATTGCAGGAGGACAAAAAACAGGCGCGCGACCGCGCCTATGACACGAAACATAACAGGGAAATGGTACTGTTTAAAAAGATGTACCGAATATTCAGTCTGTTGTTCTGTGTGCTGCTGGTTTCCATGCTGCTGATCGGTGTGGCCGATCTTCCCCCTTTCGGAGAGGCGGACAGGCCCGTGAACAATGAGGTGTCTCAAAGATATATCGAAAAGGGGCTGCAGGAGACAGGAGCGGTGAACATTGTCACGGGTATGATCCTGGATTACAGAGCCTTTGACACGCTGGGAGAGTCCCATGTGTTGTTTATCGCCACATGCACAGTGCTGATCTTACTTCGTGCCGACAACAAAACGGGCAAAAACAGCGAGGAGGAGGCGGAGGCCAACGACAGGGCCTATGAGCCGAAAAATGATGTGATCCTGCAGACTGCGGCAAGGATACTTGTACCCTTTATCGTCATCTTTGGAATCTATATCATTCTGTGTGGCCATCTGGGGCCGGGGGGCGGCTTTTCGGGAGGCGCAGTGATCGGCGCAGGGCTGATCCTGTATGTCAGCGCCTTCGGCTTTGCCAGGACGGAGCGCTTTTTCACGGCTAAGACATATAAGTGGATGAGTTTTGGGGCGCTGGCCTGTTACTGTCTGTCCAAAACCTATTCCTTTTACACAGGGGCTAACCACATCGAGAGCGTCATCCCCCTGGGCACGCCGGGAGCCATCCTCAGCAGCGGGCTGATATTGCTGCTTAATATCTGTGTGGGCGTGGTGGTGGCAGGCACGATGTACACATTCTATGTGATGTTCCGCAAAGGGAATTATTGATGTCTGCCAGAGAGAAGGGAGAAGAGAACCTTGGATTTCGGAAATCTCATTCGCAATTACGGGGAGGCAGTGGCTATGATCCTGTTTGGGATCGGCTTTTCCAATCTGCTGCTGCAAAAAAACCTGATCAAAAAGATCATCGGACTGAATATCATGGATACGGCCACGTACCTGTTCCTGGCCCTCAAAGGCTATATTGATGGGCGCAAGGCGCCGGTGGTAGTGGACGGGGTACAGAGCGTGGAGGCATATGTGAATCCCATCCCCAGCGGTCTGGTGCTGACGGGTATCGTGGTGTCCGTATCCGTGACGGCGCTGATGCTGTCCCTGACGATCCGGCTCTATCGGAGATATCACACTTTGGATCTGGACGAGATATCCACTCTGCTGAAGAAGGAGGAAAGGTGATGGAGTTCATACGCAATTTTCCCTTTTTTTCCATTGTGCTCTCCCTCTTTTCCGGGCCGCTGTCCTCTGTGCTGAGCGGAAAATGGGCAAAGAGAGTCAATGGGGCGGTGATCGTCCTGTGCGGGCTGATGTCCTGCGCTGTATTGTGGTATGTGTGCCGCAGCGGGGAGGCCTTTGTCTATACCATGGGGCATTTTCCGGCGCCCTGGGGCAATGAGATCAGGGCGGGCGTTCTGGAGGCGCTGATGGCGGCGTTTTTCTGCGTGATCATGCTGCTGTGTATGCTGGGAGGCAGCCGGGAGAGGGAGGCGGAGATCCAGCCGTCCAAGCAGAATCTGTACTATATCATGGTGGATCTGTTGCTCTGTTCCCTGCTGGCGTTGATCTACACCAACGATCTGTTTACCGCATATGTGTTTGTGGAGATCAACACCATATCCGCCTGCGGCCTGATTATGATCCGGCAAAACGGCCACACCATCGAGGCAGCCACCCGCTATATGATCATGAGCCTGCTGGGTTCGGGCCTGCTGTTGCTGGGACTGTGTTTTCTGTACGATCTGACAGGCCATCTGCTGATGAGCAATATTCAGGAGGCAGTTCACGCGCTGGTGGCGCAGGGGCAGTATCAGACGCCTCTGCTGGTGTCCATCTGCCTGATGTGCGTGGGCCTGGCGATCAAGAGCGCCCTGTTTCCCTTTCACACATGGCTGCCGGACGCCTACGGGTATTCCACAGTATCCTCCGCGGCGATCCTGTCTTCTCTGGTGTCCAAGGGATATATCTTCCTGCTGGTGAAGATATTTTACCGTGTGATCGGGTTTGATATCATAAGTGAGAGCAAAGTGATCCATGTGTTGTTCGTGTTCGGCATTGCCGGCATGATCATGGGTTCCGTGGACGCCATTCGGGAGAGCGATATCCGGCGGATGATCGCCTATTCTTCCGTGGCGCAGATAGGTTATATCTATATGGGTTTCGGGCTGGGTACGACGGCGGGCGTGATCGCCAGCATCTATCATGTGATATGTCACGCCGCTACTAAGTCCCTGTTGTTTGTGGCGGCGTCCGGCATTACCCAGGCGTCCGGCGGCAGCAGCTATTTCAAGGAGCTGAGCGGCGCGGGATACCGGGATAAACTGGCGGGGGTGGCCTTTACCGTGGGTTCCCTGTCCATGGTGGGCGTGCCCATGTTCGCGGGTTTTATCTCCAAGCTGTTTTTCTCTCAGGCGGCGGTGGGACATACGGTGAAAATGCTGCCCACATTGATCGCGCTGGCAGTCAGCACGATCCTGAACGCGGTATATTTTATGAAGACAGTGATCCGTATCTATACGCCTTTGAAGGCGGAAACGCTGCCGGAGGGATATGAGGAGATCCTGGTGAGACAGCAGCCCGCCAAATCGGCGGCCATGATCCTGTTCATCCTGCTCAATGTGATGCTGGGGTTAAGCAGCGAGCCGGTGATCGGGTTGATCCGGCAGGGACTTGAGATGTTCTCTTAGGGTGTCCGATACCCTTGCAGAGTCGGAGAAATATATAGAGGTTTGAGGATTGGTTATGGGCGATTTGTGGATATTGAGTCCCGTCCTGATAGCGGCGGGCGCAGGAATCATCCTGCTGATATGGTCGTTTGCGGAGCATTTGGCGCCTGCCGGCAAAAGCAGGGCTGGCAGCTCCGGAAAAGGAGTATACGGCCTGGCCATAGGCGCGCTGCTGGCGGCGGCCATACTGGCCCTGTGGGCGGCGTGGAGCGGCGACAAAAGTGTCACACTGTTTTACCTGATGGAGGATGTGCCCATATATTTTCAGGTGGATTCCCTGGGCCGGTGGTTTGTGACGCTGGTCACGGCAGTGTGGGTCCTGGTGGGGATCTACAGCACCGCATATATGCGTCATGAGGGGGAAGAAAAGAGGTTTTTCGGGTTTTATCTGCTGCTCTATGGCGTGCTGGTGTGTCTGGACTTTGCGGGGAATCTGGTGACCATGTATCTGTTCTATGAACTTATGACACTTGCGTCATTCCCTCTGGTGCTGCACAGCGGCAGCAGGGAGGCCATCATGGCGGCGCTGAAATATCTGTTTTACTCTCTCTGCGGTGCATATATGGGCCTGTTCGGAATCTATTTTCTCTACCGGTTCTGCAAGAGTCCGGCTTTTACACCGGGCGGGGCGCTGAGCGGGGAGATTCTCACCCGGCATGAGGGAATACTGCTGGTAGTGGTGATGCTGATGCTGGTGGGCTTTGGCGCCAAGGCGGGAATGTTTCCCCTGCACGCCTGGCTGCCCACCGCCCATCCTGTGGCGCCCTCCCCGGCGTCCGCCGTCTTGTCCGGCGTGATCGTAAAATCCGGCGTGCTGGCTGTGATCCGGGTAGTTTATTATATTGTGGGGCCGGATTTCCTGCGGGGAACCTGGGTGCAGTATGTCTGGATGGCATTGGCGCTCTCTACGGTGTTTATGGGTTCCATGCTGGCATACCGGGAGCCGGTTTTGAAAAAGCGGCTGGCGTATTCCACGGTGAGCAATCTGTCCTATATCCTGTTCGGTCTGGCGGTGCTGTCCCCCGGAGGCTTTACGGGCGCGCTGCTCCATGTGGTGTTTCACGGCATCACAAAATGCGGGCTCTTTTTGACGGCGGGTATCTTCCTGATGGACGGAAAGACTCGGGTGGAGGAGCTGTCCGGTATAGGCCGCCGGATGCCGATGGTACTGTGGTGCTATACTCTGCTCTCCCTGGCCCTGATCGGTATACCGCCCGCCAGCGGATTCGTGAGCAAATGGTATTTGGCCCAGGGCGCGCTGCAGGCGGAGCTTGGGGCCTGGGGCTATGTGGGAACGGCGGTGCTGCTGATCAGCGCTCTTCTGACCGCCGGGTATCTGCTGCCGATCGTAATGAAAGGATTTTTCCCCGGTACTCCCGCCTCGCATACCGAGAGACAGGAGCCGAAAGGGGCCATGCTGGTCCCTCTGCTGCTCCTGGCGGCTCTGGCGCTGGGAATGGGGCTTTTCCCGGGGAGCTTCATAGAATACGCCGGACGGATCGCGGAGTTGGTACTATAGGAAAGGGGGAGAGATAAATGCATATAGCAGTGATGATCGCAGTGGTACTGCTGCCTGTTCTGGGCGGTATTCTGATCCCCATGCTCCCTTTCCGCAGCCGGAGAGAGATGCTGTGGTATATAGAGGCGCTGGTGCTGATCAACTCCCTATTGGTCATGACCATGCTGCTTTTTCAGCCGGAGGAGGCATTCGTATTGTTCCGCTTTACCGGCAATCTGCGGGTGAGTTTTCATCTGGACGGCATGGGCAGGGTGTTCGCAGCCATGGCCGCGGTGCTCTGGCCGCTGGCAGTGCTGTATTCTTTTGAATATATGAAGAAGGAGAAAAACGAGAAGACCTTCTTTATGTTCTATGTGATCACCTACGGGGTGACGCTGGGGATCGCCATGGCCGACAATATCCTCACCATGTATTTTTTCTTTGAGATGATGAGTCTGGTGACGCTGCCTTTGATCATGCACACCAGGACCAGGGAGGCGGTGCTGGCCAGCCGCAGTTATCTGTACTATATGATCGGCGGCGCGGCGTTTGCCTTTATCGGCATGATCTTTATCCTGTCCTACGGCACCACCTCCGCCTTTGTGCCGGGCGGTGTGCTGGATATGGGAAAAATAGGGGATAAGACGGATCTGATGCTGTTTGTGTATGTGCTCTGCTTTTTGGGATTCGGCGTCAAAACCGCCATATGGCCCTTCTCAAACTGGCTGCCCAAGGCGGGTGTGGCTCCCACGCCTGTGACGGCGCTGCTCCATGCGGTGGCGGTGGTCAATACAGGGGCTTTTGCCACCATGCGTATTACTTATTACAGTTTCGGAACAGGCCTTTTGCGGGGGACCTGGGCCCAGGATGTGGTGATGGTCCTGGTGATTTTTACCATCGTGTACGGCTGCAGCCGCGCGCTGAAAGAAACCCATCTCAAACGAAGGCTGGCGTGGTCCACGGTGAGCAATCTGTCCTATATCCTGTTCGGGGTAGTGATGATGACGCCCATGGGGCTGATGGGAGCTTTGTGTCATATGCTGTTTCATTCCTTTATGAAGATCGGTTCCTTTTTCTGCGCCGGGGCGGTGATCTATAAGACGGAAAAAAGTTATGTGCATGAGCTGGACGGTCTTGGCCTAAAGATGCCCAGAGTATTTGTGATCTTTACCCTATGCGGCATGGCACTGATGGGGGTGCCGGGCCTGGCGGGATTTATCAGCAAGTGGCAGCTGGCCCAGGCGGCCATCGCCAGCGAAGACCCTCTGGCGTGGGTGGGGGTGGGAGCCCTGCTGGTATCGGCGCTGCTCACGGCCATCTATATGCTGACTATTTCCGTGAGGGCTTTTTTCCCGGGGAAGGAGTTTGACTATGCCGGCATCTCGGACGCGAAAGATCCGAGCTGGATGATGCTGTTGCCGCTGGTAATCTTTGTTATAGTGATCGTGATATTTGGTCTGCATCCGCAGCCTTTTTTGGAGGCTTTGTGGAATGTGGCATCGGAAATGGTGGGGGTATGATGACAAATATGAGTCTGGCTGTGCTGGTTTTTTTACCTTTTCTGATGGGGCTGGTGGTATACGGGGTTGGAACGGCGGGCCATAAAAAGCGTGACGGCCTGGGCATATCCCGGCCGGGCCGCATACTGGCGGTCTGCGCCGTGGCGGCGGAGCTGCTGCTGGTACTGCTGTTGGCCGCCGGGTTTTACGGAAATTCCCGTATTATGCTGCTGCATTTATATGAGGAGACGGAGCTGGCCCTGGAGTATACGGTTCCGGCGGTATGCGGTTTCGGCCTGCATTTTCGCATGGACGGCCTGCGGCTGATCATGGCGGTGGTTGCCGCTTTTATGTGGACGATGACCACTCTGCTGTCGGGGGAATATTTTGCCGGGCATCGGCATGTGTGCCGTTTTTATCTGTTTTTGCTGTGGACGCTGGGCGCCGTCATGGGCGTATTCCTGTCCGCGGATCTGCTGACCACATTTATATTTTTTGAGATCATGTCCTTTACCTCCTATGTGTGGGTGGCCCAGGAGGAAAACGCTCCCTCCCTGCGGGCGGCGGAAACCTATCTGGCGGTGGCGGTCATCGGCGGTCTGGTGATGCTGATGGGGATATTTCTGCTGTACCATGAGTTGGGCACCTTGGAGATCGGCGCGCTGGGAACGGCAGCGGCAGGCTGTGGGCAAAGGGGAGTTCTGTACGCCGCAGGGGCCTGCATGCTGGTGGGATTTGGAGCCAAAGCGGGGGCCTTTCCCCTGCATATCTGGCTGCCCAAAGCGCATCCGGTGGCGCCTGCGCCCGCATCCGCTCTGTTATCCGGTATCCTGACCAAGACAGGAGTCTACGGTATGCTGATCCTGAGCTGCCAGTTGTTTCTACATGACGGAAACTGGGGAATGCTGATGCTGGCGCTGGGTGTCATCACCATGACGCTGGGGGCGGTGCTGGCCGTGTTCTCGCTGGATCTGAAACGGACGCTGGCCTGCTCCTCCATGTCCCAGATCGGTTTTATCCTGGTGGGTATCGGAATGCAGGGACTGCTTGGAGAGGAAAATGTTTTGGCGGTTCACGGGACGCTGCTGCATATGATCAATCATTCCCTGATCAAGTTGGTACTGTTTATGGCGGCGGGCGTGATTTTTTTCAATACACGGGAACTGGACTTAAACAGTATACGGGGTTACGGGCGGAAGAAACCGCTGCTGAAGGGGATCTTTCTGACGGGGGCGCTGGCCATCGGCGGCGTGCCGCTGTTTGCAGGTTATGTGAGTAAGACACTGCTCCATGAAAGTATCCTGGAGTACGACGGCGGAGGTGCGCTGTTTAGCGTTGTAGAATGGCTGTTTCTGATATCCGGCGGCCTGACCGTGGCCTATATGGTCAAGCTGTTTGTGGCCGTCTTTGTGGAAAAAAACCTGGATATGGCAAAACAGGCTACCTATGACGAGAAGAAACCTTATATGAACTCTGTCACCGGTTTTGCGCTCACCGTCAGCGCAGGAATCTTGCTGCTCTGGGGCCTGTTGCCCGGACTGACCATGGATCCGGCAGCCCGGCTGGGACAGAGTTTTATGGGCGTAGCCCGGGGCAAAGGGGCAGTGGCATATTTTAGCCTGGAGAATCTGTCCGGGGCAGCCGTTTCCATTGGGATCGGAATCCTGGTGTATCTTGTGGTAATAAGGGGGCTACTGATGCGGGCCCGGACAACCGCAGCCCGGCAGGGAGGCGTCCCCGGTTTCCTGAAGTGGCGGACTTCGGCGGATTATGTAAATCCCTGGCCTGTCTGGCTGGATCTGGAGGAAATGCTGTACAGGCCGTTGCTGCTCACTCTGCTGCCGCTGCTGTGCGGTATTTTGTGCAGGATCATGGACAGTTTTGTGGATCTGACGGTAGTGCTGCTGCGCAGGACCCTGTACCGGGACAGCCCGCTGCCCAGGGAACTTACGGAGGGCAATGCCGTGACGGCAGCGATGGGACGCCTGTTGAACGGCGTCCAGTGGCTGGGCAACCGCACCTGGAAACGCAGGCGTCCCACCCGAAGAGAGTATGTGCATTTACTGGCAATGAAACATATGCGGCTCAAAGAGGACGGATTTATCATCCGCCGCAGCCTGTCCTTTGGGTTATTGCTGTTCTGCCTGGGTCTGGGTCTGACGCTGGTATATATTTTGCTCCTATAGAATCTCGATCTCCCGCAGACCTTCCGGACTCAGCTCCAGCACCCGGCCGCAGACCTCCCGGATATATTTTCGGTCATGGGAGACGCTGAGGATCGCTCCCGGAAAACCGCGCAGCAATTCCCGGATCACCGGGCCCGACAGAGGGGAGAAATTGCGGGTGGGCTCATCCAGGATCAGCACATTCCGATGTTCCATGCTCATTTTCAGCAGCAGCAATTTAGCCTTCTGGCCGCCGGAGAGATCGCGGATGGTGTGGTCCATCTCCTGTATCGTGTATTTCATGCTCCCCAGATATGTGCGGATGCGGGTATTTTCCTCCTTGTCCCAGGTTTTGGACAGGTATTCCACCGGAGTCTGATCCAGGGCCAGCAGTTCTTCATAGTTTTGAGGCATATAGGCGGCCCGGATATCCGTCCTCTCCAGCAGTTGTTCTGCCACGATCCGCAGCAGTGTGGTCTTGCCGACGCCGTTTTTGCCGACGATGCAGACTTTCTCCGGCCCTCTGATCTGTAACAGGATATTGTGAGCCAGTTCCTTCTCCCCCGCCGCAAGTATGGGCAGCTCGCAGTCGATGACCCATTTTCCGGCGGGAATCCCCTCCCCCTGGGCAAATCGGAAAAAGATGGATTCCTCGGTATCGGGGCGTTTTGTCATATCCTCCGCCTGACGCTCAAAGCGTTTTTCCATGGACTTGAGGGAATGTATTTTCTTTTTGAGGAGCGCGGCCTTGCCGGGGTTCTGTCTGGAGATGATGTTCTGCTGGTATTCCACTTTCTCATAGATTTTCCGAAACCTCTCCTGTTGTTTTTCAAAAGCGGCTTTTTCCTCCTTGGCGAGAAGTTCCTGCCGATCCAGTCTTTCCTGGCGCGTTTGTACATACTCCCTGTAATCCATGTGAAATATAGTGCACTGACTCTCTGTTTTACGTTTTAGCTGCTCCATATGCAGGATCATATTGGCGGTGTTCTCCAGCAGTGTTTCATCGTGAGAGATGTACAGTACGGGAAAAGAACAGTCGTTTATAAAGTTTTCCAGCCATTCCAGCGTGCCGATATCAATATCGTTGGAGGGCTCATCCAGCAGGAACAGGTTCGGGTGCATACTCATAATGCGGACCAGTTGGATCTTGATCTTCTCCCCGCCGGAGAGCTGGCCCATATTGGTGTCGCTGTAGAGCATGTCCGCCGGAATGCCCAGCTGTCCGGCCAGAGAGGACAGTTCCCGATAGTCCGTCTCCAAAAAGGAGGGGTACTCGCTGAGAAACTCATAGACCGTCTTTGTCCGGTCCGGCGCGGCCAGTTCCTGGGGCAGATAGCCGCATATCAAATTGTTTTTAATGATCTCTCCGTCATATTCCGCGTAATCCTCCACCAGAGCAGGGTCATACAGCAATTTCAGCAAAGTGGATTTGCCGTTCCCCTCTTCTCCGATGATGGCGGCCTTGTCTCCGTCGTTTACGGTGAAGGAAAGGTCCGCTGCCAGAGGACGCAGATCCTTTTTATGATAAATATTTAAGTTTTTTACCTGTAACATGAATACACCTCCCGGTTAAAATTATACATATTTTCTGGCGGATCCAACTGCGGCGGAGTAATAAAAAAGCTTCCGGTCACATTGCGTAACCGAAAGCAGACTACAGGCGCGAATACCATGTTACAGGCACAAAATACCTATATACAGGATAAAGCAAGTACCGGATCTCTATCAACGATCACACAAAGAACGCAGCAACAAAACCCTATGCCGCAATGTCAAAATCCCTGTGCAGTTACTGTTCATAGATTATCTCCGCATTGCTCCTCCTCCTTGTTTTTCTGGCGATTTTTATCAGTTTACCACATCCGGAGAGATATTTCCAGCAAATATATAAATTTTCTAAAAAATACAAAATATACTTGACAGTTCTATTAAAACAGAATAGACTGATGATACAACGGATAGAGAAAACAGGAGATTCGCATTTTCGGATGTGGATTCTATGTTTTCTCTATTTTTATTAGGGAAAGCACACGGGAGAAGGAGCAGTCAGAGTAATGTTAATAACATTACGGAAGGAGGAATCTATGGAGAACAAAACATTGCGCTGTTTCTTCAAAAACCTGCCCACTGAGCAGGAGATGAGAGATCGGATTGAAAGGAGGGAAGATCTTAAAAGACTGTATGAAAGCTGGAATGCGGCTCAGCAGTGTGAGTATCTGGCCAGATGCACAGGAAAAAAGGGTTTTAATATCCTTTACGACGCATACTTTAAAGAAGTGATGAACCCGGAGTACGATCCGGCCAGACTGGAGTCTTTTTTGGAAGTGGTGATCGGGGAGCCAGTGAAGATCATAAAGCTGCTGCCCAATGACGGGGTGCGTCTGGAGGACGAGAACACACTGCTGGTAACAGACATTATAGTGGAACTGGCGGACGGCTCAATCGCTAATATTGAGGTGCAAAAGATAGGGTATATGTTTACCGGTCCCCGCTGTTCCTGCTATTTGTCGGATATGATGCTGCGACAGTATAAGCGGATCCGGGCGAGAGATAAGAAAGCCTTTTCCTATGGGAAGATCAAAAAGGTATATCTGGTTGTTCTGTATGAGACAAGCCCGAGAGAGTTATGGGAAATGCCTGATACATACCTGCACCGCTCCCAGCATATATTTGACACGGGATTGGAGATGGATCTGCTGCAGAGGTGCATTTTGATTCCGCTTGACATTTTTCGGAAGAACATGCACAATAAAGCTATCAGCACGTTGCGGGAGGCATGGCTCACCTTTTTATGTGAGAGCCGTCCGGAGCGATTGGCGGAACTGTTTCAGGCGTTTCCACAGTTTATTGCGATATATGAGACACTGTATAGCATGGATAAGGATATGGTGAGAGCGATGGGATTTTTTTCAAAAGAGCTTAGGATCATGGACCAAAATACAGTACAGTATATGATTGATGAGATGGAGGGTACGATTGACCGCCTGCGGGCGCTAAAAGATGAGCTGGAAGGTCAGAACAGCCAATTGGAGAGTCAGAAGAGCCAATTGGAGAGTCAGAAGAGCCAACTGGAGAGTCAGAAGAGCCAATTGGAGAGCCAGAACAGCCAATTGGAGAGCCGGAACAGCCAATTGGAAGGTCAGAACAGTCAACTGGAGGCTGAAAACGACCGTCTGCGTGCCGAGCTGCAAAGCTACAGGCAGAAAATGTAGTGTACAAAAGGGGTTGTAAAATTCTACTAAAAAATCGCTGAGGCCGTAAGGTTTCAGCGATTTTTCAGATCTATAAGAAGACGGGATAATTGGGGGATGACATTATTCATAAATCTGCTGTTCATTCTTAAGTTTTTTTCTTGCTTTCCATATTTTTACGCTACCGATGGCAAGAAGCATCACCATGGAAAAACATATCATAAAGCAGAAAAATGGACAGGGTATTGGAACTTTATAAACATATAGAGCATATTGCAGCAGTTAAACAGATTGGGTATATTCACGATAATGAACGTCCTCAATAATATTGTCAGGTTCTTAATGCGGGAGTTTAAGTCTGAGATCAGTTCAAATTCGCCGTCTGTGGTCTTCTTGCGGAAGTATGTGTGGATCGAATAAGTGCCCACATGCTGTATCCCCGTTTCCTCCAGAAAACGAATATATTTTTCCGTCTCGGGGTGCCGCAGAGAGTGCTCCATATATTGCTTTCGGATCTGATACTCTCCGGGGAGAGTTTCTTCAAATTCATAGGAGATAAATCCTACAGAGATCAGACTGAGTCCTTTGGACGCCATTTCATTCAGCCATTTTTCTTCCTTTTCCTGATCCCATGCCCAAAACCATCTGCATATTGTCTTTCTCATTGATCTCCCTCCTCTACTTTCGGGTTGAAATTCAGAATGTGGATTCCGTTTTCAACAAGCTCAGTTAAGCGAACGAGTTCGCTGCACAGTATCTTCCTGCCGGAGGCAGTGATCTGATACTCCTTTTTGCGGCTGTCTTTTTCCCCCGGCAGCGCAGTGATCCAGCCTTTTTCCAACAATGTGCTGATGGCGCCGTAAAGCGTTCCGGCAGCCAGCCGCACCCGTCCTTTGGAGAGCTGCTCCACATTTTGCATAATGCCGTATCCGTGCAGCGGTTGCATCAGGGACAGCAGGATATAATAGACAGCCTCTGTCAATGCGGGATTTGCCATTTCTTTTTGTATGATGTTTATAGAGACAGAAACATCACATTTCCTTTCTTTATTATTGATGTGACAGCTGTTCAGTTAATTACGGCTGCCGATATATCGGGTTACGATATAATTATAACGGCCGCCGATATATTTGTCAAGACACTTTGAAAAAATTTCTGCGGCATATTATTTTTGCCGCATGTTCTGCTCAAAGTAATAGAAAAATACAAAAAAAACATGTTTTGTGACATAATTAACAGTGAACGGGGGGTTAAACCTATGATATAATGAGTAAAACGCTTTGCGTTTAACTCTACTGAACGGAGAGTGCGCCAAGGCGCACAGAGATCAAGGTATAATGAGTAAAACGCTTTGCGTTTAGAGAGTGCGCTGAGGCGCACGGAAATCAAGGTATAATAGTTTCATATAAGGAAAAAAGGCCTTTCATCAGGCAGACAGGAGTATATGTGAACAGTAAAGAGATATCGGAACAATCGGCAGCGAGACTCTGGGAGCTTTATGAGGAGCTGCGGGAAATAGTATATGTAGTGGATATGGACACTTATGAGATGGTGTACATGAACCGTTATGCCAGGGGGATATACGGCATTGCGTCGTTGGAGGCCTTAAAGGGAAAAAAGTGTTTTGAGACGCTGAAAGGGAGCAGCATGCCCTGCGTTTTTTGCGATAACAAAAGGCTGCGCCCGGGTTTTTTTGTGGAAGAAGTAAGCTACAGCGCCTTTATCGGCAAAAAACTGGCGGTAAAAAACACGATCATTGAGGAAAACGGTAAAAAATACCGGTTTAGCATTGCTGTGGATCTGAGTGCGTGGGAGCAGCAGAATAAGGGATATGAGGACAACGAGGCCATGGTAAATGAAGGATTGCGGATCTCCATGGCGGCGCCTACTCCCGAAGGATCTATCGCCGCGCTGCTGGGATATCTCGGTCTGTCCTTGAAGAGCGAGCGGGTGTACATTTTTGAGGAATCGGAGACTGGTGATTACGATAATACGTATGAGTGGTGTGCCGAGGGCGTGGAACCGCAGAAAGACAATCTACAGGGAGTATCCTACGAGGTGGTGGGCCTGTGGTTTCAGAAATTTCAAAAAGGCGAGAATGTCATCATCAAGAATGTGGAGAATGTGCGCGAGGATGATCCCGGTGTTTACGAATATCTGAAACCTCAGAATATTCATTCTCTGGTGGTTGCGCCCCTGTTAGGCGAAAAAAAGATCATTGGCTTTTTCGGTGTGGACAATCCGCCGGAGCGGTATCTGGAGCATATCACCACGCTGCTTCATATTTTGGGGCATTTTATTGTGGCGCTGCTGCAGAGAAGGAATCACGTCCGTCGTCTGGAGGAGCTGTGTTTTCAGGATCAGCTCACAGGGCTGGGCAACCGTCACGGCATGAACGACTATATATTGGAGATAACTCCGGGCCAGAGCGTGGGCGTGCTGTACTGTGACGTGATGGGGCTTAAGCGCACCAATGACGAGAAAGGGCATTTGGAGGGAGACAATCTGCTCATGCGATCCAGTGAATGCCTGCGGAAAACTTTTGGGGACTACGCTCTGTTCCGGGTGGGTGGAGACGAGTTTCTGGCCCTATGCGAAGGAATATCCCAGGAGGAGCTGGCGGAGAGGGTAGCCGCTCTGAAACAGGAGATGGAAACAGGAAACGCGCTCATGGCTCTGGGCTGGGTGTGGAGTGAGAGTGGAGACGAGGATATGGACCAACTTATGAAGGAGGCGGACACTCTCATGTACGAAGAAAAGAGGGCATGGTACGCCGAGCATCCGGGGAAATAAGCTGTCCGGCTGCCGTATTTTTACAAGCTGACTCAATGCCGAAAGTCCGCAGGGAGTCAGCTTTTTTTGATTCTACTGTCAGTCGGTTGTGTCTGTCCGGCGCAAAAGGTATAATATCTCCTGTAGGAACCGGAAAATAAGGAGGCTGGATATGTACGAGATCGACAAGGAGAAATTTGGGGCTTTCGTGGCGCAATTGCGCAAAGAACAGGGAATAACGCAAAAAGAGCTGGCCCGGAAGGTCTATATATCCGACAAGGCGGTGAGCAAATGGGAGCGGGGACTGAGTATGCCGGATATCACATTGCTGATCCCTCTGGCTCAGGCGCTGGGAATCACGGTTACGGAGCTGCTGGAATGTGGGCGCATGGAGCAGACGGCCATGGACTCGGGCCGCGTGGAAGAGCTGGTGCACAGGGTGATAACTTATTCCGAGGAGACACCTGCACAGCGGCAGAAAAGGCGTAGGATCGAGGCATTATGGTATGTGGCGGTGCTGGTCATAGTTGTGCTGGAATTGCTGGGCTTAAGGGCATTCGGTTATAGCTGGGAGGATATCAGCCTGAATCTGCTCATCTATGACGGGTTATCCTTCATTTTTGCGGGATATTTCTGTTTTTTTGCCAAGGATAAGCTGCCCGAGTACTATGACGAGTATAAGATCGACGCCTATAGCGACGGCATCTTCCAAATGAATATGCCCGGAATCCATTTTAACAATCGAAACTGGCTCTATATCAAACGGGCAGCCATCCAAGGACTGCTGATCCTGGCAGTGATGCTGCCGGCAATATTTTTTCTCTGTGGTCTGCTGCTACCCGAGGCAGTGAGTTACATCTTTGTATTTGCCAGTATGCCCGTATTTTTTATAGGACTTTTTGGTCCTATGTATGTGGCGGCAAGGAAACATGAATGAGAGATGGGAGGAGTATGGAATTATGAATAAAAAGAATCTGTTGATCGAGAGTATCCTTGGAATGGCCTGGAGCATGGCGGCGCTGTGGGGCTTGGTCTGCTTTAACAGATATATTTTGATGAATCTGCCGCTGCTGATCCGGATGGGACTCAGTATTGTCCTGTATCTGAGTATGGCAGCAGGGCCTTTACTCCTCATGATCCGCGCGGGGGACCGCTTTGCGGACTATCTGTTTTCCCGGGAAAAAATAGGGGCGCAGATTTTGGTGGGCATCGGCATCGGCGCGATCATGTCCGCGATTCTCACGCTGCCTCTTTTCCTGACGGGACATGGTGAGTGGAGCGACAACGGGAAACACTATCAATTCCTGTGGCAGTATCTGTACGAATTTGTCTACTGCGTCGGAGCGGTAGCTCTTACGGAGGAGTTTATTTTCCGTGGTTTCCTGTACCGGAAACTTCATGATATCAGCGGCTCTTTCTGGCCGGCGGCGCTGATATCCTCCGCGGCGTTCGGCCTGTTCCATATCTTTGGCGGCAATCTGGTGCAGGTGGGTATGACCGGTTTGATAGGACTGGCTCTATGCCTGATACGGAAAAAGGTCAAAAACTGTACCACCCTTTCCCTGATCATAGGACATGGTGTGTATGATTTTCTGATCACGGTGTGGGTGAATGTGTTTTTGGGGTAGGAATATTTTTCTTGTTTCGGATCAAAAAAGGTGATAGGATATAGGGACAACGATTTCTACACGATCCGGAGAAGAAAAAGCATGAAAGAGAACAAATTATCCTTTGTAAAAACGCTACAGAATGACTGGTATGCCCTGAAACTGGGATTTTCCGTCAGCAAAAGCCTGGTGATCAACGCATTTTTTATGAGATTGGCAGGCTACTTTGAGTGGGTGTTTTTCGACGCGATCTTTCTGAGGGAGATTGTGGGCGCGCTGGATGAGGGAAAAAGTTTTAACGAGATATTTGCCTTTATCGCAATCTGCGGAGCACTCTTTTTTCTGATCAACCTGTATACCAATTATGCGGACAATGTGATCCTGCCGCTGCAGACCACCAGACTGTACGGGGGTATTTACCGAAAACTGTATGCGAAGGCCAGGAATGTGGAACTCAAGTGCTATGAGGACGCGGATTTCTACAATCGTTATACGATGGCCATGGACGGCGCGGACACGAAAGTCAGCGCCATCATTACAAGCTTTTGGGGAGTTTTGGTGGGTGCGGTGGCCACCGTGGCAGTGTTTGGCTTTATGTATGAGATCGATCACTTCGCGGTGCTCTTTATCATATGCCCGCTGATCGGCAACTTTCTGTTTGGGAACTGGAAGAACAAGTTTGAATTTAAACGGTATCAGGAGCAGGCGCCCAATGACAAGGTGCTGAATTATGTCAATCGGACAATGTATCTGCCGGATTATGCGAAAGAGATCCGGCTTTTTCAGATATTCCGTCTTCTCAAAAAGCAGTATCATGAAGCAACTCAGGACAATGTGAGAGTGGCGAAGAAATATGCGTTTGCCAACGCGTTCCTGAACTTTTGGAAGATCACATTTACTTTTACGGCGATATTTGAGGGTGTACTCTTTTACGCCATTTACCGACATCTGGTGACCGGCTCCATCTCTCTGGCGCAGCTCACGGTCATGAGCAGCCTTATGGTGGCCATGACCTGGATCCTGATCCGGCTCTTTGAAGATATCATGGCCATTATGAAAAACGGTCTGTTCATAAACAATCTTAGGGGATTTCTGGAATATAAGGAGGAGATCGCGGAGGATCAGAAAGGGATCATGCCTGAGAAAGAGTTTGAGAGTCTGGTGTTTGACAATGTTTGCTTTTCCTACAAGGACGAGGAGACCATCAAGAATCTTTCCTTTGAGCTGAAAAAGGGGGAGATCGTGGCGCTGGTGGGGCATAACGGCGCCGGCAAGACCACCATCGTTAAGCTGCTGCTCAGACTCTACGACCCAACCTCCGGCGTGATCCGGGTAAACGGAAGAGATATTCGGGAATACGATCTTCATGCCTACCGGGAAATGTTTGCCGCCACCTTTCAGGATTTCAGCGTCATGGGAATGACTATAAAAGAAAATGTTCTGATGGGCAGGCGCTATGACAATGAGGATGAGCTGGTTGAGCGGTCCCTAAAGAGAGCGGGGGTCTATGAAAAGGTACAAAGCCTTCCCAAAGGAATCTATACTATGATGACAAAAGAGTTTGAGGAGGACGGGGCGGTATTGTCCGGGGGAGAAAACCAAAAGCTGGCGGTGGCAAGGACTTTTGCCAAGGAGTCGCCGGTGAAGATCTTTGATGAGCCCTCCAGCGCCCTTGACCCCATCGCGGAGTACGAGCTGTTTAAGAATATTATGAGGGAAGGCAGGGATCATACCATGCTCTTTATCTCCCATCGCCTGTCCTCCGTAAAGAGCTGCGACAAGGTTTTTATGCTGGAGAACGGCAGACTGATCGAGGAGGGCTCCCACAGGCAGCTGATGGAGCTCGGCGGCAGCTATGCGCAGATGTATAAAAAGCAGGCCATGAATTATCTGGCTCTGGATGAAGGCGGGGAGGTGGAACTGTGAAACAGGAGAAAGAGCAGGTGAAACAGAGTGCGGCGCAGGTCTGGAAAAACAACTGGTTCCTGATCAGGCTCTGCCTGGCGGCCTCGCCCGGGTATGTGATCTTCGCGGTGCTGGACTCCGTGCGAAATCAGGTGTCCATCTTTTTTGAGCATACCTATGGGATCGGTTATGTGCTGGAGGCGGCGGAGTTTCATTATCCCTTCCGCCAGGTGGCGATGTTCCTCTTGATCCTGGCCGGCTGCATTACGCTGGGAATGGTATTTACGGTGTTCGTGGGCGATTATGTCATGGAGAAGGAGCGTCCCAAGATACGGGAGAAGATAAAGTTTCAGTTCTATGAGAAGGCCAGGGAGCTGGACCTGGAGTGTTATGACAATCCGGAGTACTACGACCAGTTGGTTCTGGTGCTTGCGGAGGTGGACAATCAGATAGACAGATGCGTTACTTTTTTGCAGAACACGGCATCCGGAATCGCGGTCTTCATCTCCACGGGAATCTACTTTTTTATGAAGGACAGGGTTTCCATCCTGTTCGCGGCGGTGTCCTTTGTGATGGCGTTTGGCTTTAATCAGTTGTTTAACCGGCTGACATTTAAGATACGGATTGCCCGCAATCCCCATGAGAGAAAGAGGGACTATGTTAAGAGAGTATTTTACCTGAGCGATTATGCCAAGGAGCTCAGACTCAATCCTGAGGTTTCGGGTGTATTGTTTGAGCGGTTTGAGGAGGCCAACGAGGAAGTCTATCAGGTGGAAAAAAAGAATGCGAACCGCAGGTTTTTCTTAAGCTTTATGAGAAGATATGTGAGCAACAGCTTTTTCAGCGATGTGCTCTATATATCCTACCTGGTTTTCCAGGCGACCGTTCGGAAAGCTTTGTCTTTCAGCAGCGTGGCGATTCTGTATAATTCCTTTGGGCGGCTGAAACGCGGTATGAGTATTTTTACGGACGTCTATCCCTTTGCCTGTGAGACAAGCCTGTATGTTCAGAAGATCCGGGATTTTCTGGATTATGAGCCCAGGATCGTGTCAAAGAAGGGTCTGCTGCCGACCTTGGGAGCCAAGGAGATCGAACTGCAGGGAGTCTCATTTGCGTATCGCAGGGAGGAGGAGAACCTGCTGAAAGATATCTCCCTGCATATCAGATCGGGGCAGAAGATCGCGCTGGTAGGATATAACGGCGCCGGAAAGACTACGCTGGTAAAACTTCTGATGCGGCTGTACGATGTGGGAGAGGGAAGGATCACTGCGGACGGAGTGGATATCAGGGACTATCAGGTAGAAAAATACCGACAGTCCATCGGCACGGTTTTCCAGGATTTTAAGATCTTTGCCGGAAATGTCAGGGAAAACGTGCTGATGAACGTGGCGGATCACTGCGAGGAGGAATCGGTTCGCCAGGCGCTTTCGGAGAGCGGCCTTTTAGAGAAAGTTCAGGAGATGCGGGAAGGGCTGGATACTCCGCTGACCACGGAGATCATGGAGAGCGGTGTGAATCTGTCCGGCGGCGAGAGCCAAAAACTAGCCATAGCCAGAGTCTTTTACCAGAAGGCGGGACTGATGATCCTGGACGAGCCCTCCAGCGCGCTGGATCCCATTGCGGAATACCAGTTAAATCATGCCATGATGCAGGCCACAAAGGACAAAACAGTGATCTTTATCTCTCACAGGCTGTCCACTACCCGTCTGGCGGATTATATCGTCATGTTGGAGAAGGGCCGGATCGTTGAGCAGGGGACACACGAAGGGCTGCTGACAATGAACGGAAAGTATGCGCAGATGTGGCGGGTGCAGGCGGGAGCCTATATTGATGTGTAGAAATAAGCGGGGGAGTCTCTGCCGCGCGTGGATCAGGCCATGGAAACAGTTCATAGACGTTCGCTGCATCCAGATAGCATTTCACAACAAACGGGTTGCTTGATTGATTCGGGCAGATTATAATAGCTGTTAGTTCTATCATGGTAAACAGGAGAGGATATCGGTTTTCATATGAGATACATTGGAAACCGTGAAAATGAAAAAGCCGAATCCATTGTATGAGGGAATCCGCTTTGATACCATGGGTGGGAAAAGTATCGAAATTTTGCATATCGGGGCGTTTGATGATGAACCTGTTTCTTTTGAGAAAATGGTTCAGTTTGAGAAAATCTGTAATAAAGAGTGGCAGTCTTCCCTGTTTTGGACTATAATCGTTTTCGGTATTTTTCATGGCAGATAGATTATACCAAAAAGAAGGGAACACCTCCAGGTTTTATTCCTGAAAGTGTTCCTTTTTGCTATGGGGCATTTTTTACAGCCCCGCTGGTGATATTATGACGAGGAGGTGGCGCATTGATCCATATTGCAATCTGTGATGATGAAAAACATATGTCTGGGCATATAAGATCAATGGTCTCTGATTTCTTTCGTAAAAAGAACCGGGAGATCAGCCTCCGTATGTTTTCCAGCGGCGAAGAGCTGTTAAGCTACAATGGGCAGATCGACATCCTGTTTCTGGATATCCAGATGAAGGACATGGACGGCATGGAGACGGCAAGGAGACTCAGGGCGGATAAGTTCCGGGGCTTTTTAGTCTTTATTACGGTACTGA
>CAZGVI010000003.1:69399-148609 GCA_964529395.1 uncultured Acetatifactor sp. | reverse complement strand
GGGAAGAGGTTTCGGCCTCTTCCTTTTATTTTGCCAACTAAAATTTTACACTAACCGGAAAGCCGTAGAAAAGACGCAAATGTCAGCAAGAATTGTTAAGACAAGACAGCGCGGTTATGTTATCAATGCTCATTGCCGGAGCATGCGGTGACGGCAACAGAACGGGAGACGTATGGAAAGCCTTTGAACAATTGTGCGGTGAAAAACCGCTCAGGAACGCTTTTTACTCAAGCGGATATGAAATCAGGGTATATGACGGAGACAAATGCACCGTATATGAGAGCGAAAACAGCGCAATGCATGAATGGTTAAGAACAAATGATGAGGGTTACTCCGAGAAACTCATCAACGAGAATGCCCATTACTGCGTGGAATATTATGATGAAAGGTTTAACGGGGATGATACAGATTCAATAGTTGAAATATGGATTCCAATCGAAAAAATATAGCCATACGGATATAAGATCCAAGAGACTGCTCCGCACTATTGGCAAGTCAAGAATGCATATGCCACCTTGACGGCATCATAAACGGGGAAATCTGATTTTTTCAGACAGCCCCGTTTTTGCGGCACAAATTCATTCTGGTCAATCCTGATCCGGCTCGCTACAGGTCTATTTGTAACACAACTTCCCCCTTATCCCATGGTTTTTCTTGTCAGGTTTTGATGTAGTTCCCCGGTATAGTGTGTTATAATGGCTTTACTGTTGTAGCCTCCACAGTGAGAGGAGGTGATTCGTTTTGGAACATATACTCACTTTTTTTATCTCTGTTATGGCAAGTGTGGTTGGTAACTACATAAGCAAATGGTTGGATGGAGATAAGTAATACAACAGGCAGCCTATAACGGAAAAGCCCAGGGACACGACCCCTGGGCTTTTCTTGGTGATTCTTTTGGAACTACTCACTTTTATTGCCTTTCAGCAATTAAACTATATCATTTCTCTATTTATAAGTCAAGCAAATTTGTGCTACAAGTTCATGCTGTAGCGTACTTCTACAGGTGGTGTACAAGTTGGATCCCATCTTCTTTATGACACTGTCCTAGACACCTTTTTCACGAATCAGGTTGTCTAACTGACACAAAGCTTTGTACAGACAAAAAAAAAGCCCCACAACCCGCATATATTCGCGAATCCCAGGACTCCATGCACCGCCAGGGGCTCGAACCCTGGACACCCTGATTAAGAGTCAGGTGCTCTACCAACTGAGCTAGCGGTGCTTTTTATAAGGATTTTTGTGCTGTTTCTTAACACAAGTGATATATTATCATATGGTTTATATAAATGCAAGCACTTTTTTTAAAAATTTTAACAATTTTTTCACTTTTTGTTCGGAGGGACATCTATCTCAAATATATACTTTTCGTACGCGTTAATCACCTGTGTCTCATTATAGGTAGACAGGCGCGGAAAGGCTCTTCCATAGTTCATATGCACATGCCCATGGATAAAAAACGCCGGTTTATACTTGTCCATCAGAGTGCGAAACACCTCGAATCCCCTGTGAGGCAGATCCTGTCCGTCATTGAACTGGTATGCGGGCGAGTGGGTCAGCAGTATGTCAAAACCCTTCCGCCATTTCAGCTTCCACCACAGTTTCCACACACGTCTGCGCATCTGGGACTGGGTGTATTGATGGCTGCCCGGCTTATAACGCATGGAACCTCCCAGCCCCAATATGCGGACTCCTTCATGCACATAAATCTGATCCTCGATACAGATACAGCCGTCGGGCGGAACCTGCTCGTATCGTTCGTCATGATTGCCGTGCACATACAGGATCGGTGCATGGGCAAACGTGGCCAAAAAGGATAGATATTGAGGTTTCAGATCCCCGCAGGAGAGGATCAGATCGATCCCCTCCAAATAGCTCTTATCAAAATAGTCCCACAAAAGCGGAGATTCCTGGTCTGCGATCGCCAAAATTTTCATCGGTTACACCCATTTCTTATATTATGTCCCGCCACCTGCAAAATATCAGGATTCTGTCTCACGGGTCTTGTCAAGTCCCTGCATCTTGGTGACAGCCTGAGCCTCCTCCGTCAGATCGGAAATGGACGGGATATTTCCCACCACATTTTCTGCCAGCCAGTCCATCGTGATGATCTCTCTTGGCGGTATGACCTGATCGGACTTGTTCATGACGGTTCCGTCCTGCGTCAACAATTCGCCGTAGAACGGAGTGAGCGCATCCGAACAGATGTTGTTGCGCAGCAGGCTGACCAGGCGCTGTGTACCCTGTGGAAGATCCTGAGAGCAGATCAGATCCACCACGCCGGCAGACATGCCCCACCAATAATTGATGGCTCTGTTTCCCACCGTGTCCGTCTCCTCTTTCCAGGTGCCGTTCAATATGATGCGGACGATCTTTTCATATAATTTTCCCCAATGCCATGTGGTCATGGCCAGATTGTCCGGAGTCTCCCCGCTGATGCAGTAAAGCCCAAAATGCCGGGTGCTTTTGCCGGGGGAAGTCATATCCTGATCCATTATGTAGTTGATCTCCGGATCCTCCATGATCGTAACACCGCGGTCTTTCAGCGTGCGCCAGTCCAGATATACCTTGGCGTGGGGATTGACCATCCTGGCTCCCAGCGCAAAGGCGTTGATATTGGCGGCCATTCCATAAATGGGATAATCCGCGATATACCCGATCTTGTTGGTGGTGGTCATGGAACCCGCGATAGCGCCGGCCAAAAACTTTGCCTCATACATTCTGGCATAGTAAGTCCGCAGCGTCGGATGAGAGATATTCAGCGAACAGTTCAGTATCTTCACATCCGGGTGATTGGCGGCAATCTTCAGACTGGCCGGGATCATCACCGGCGTCGTGGTAAAAAGCACATTGTAGCCGTCCTCTATCACCTGTTCCATCCGCTCCAGATCGTTTTCTCCGGGGACGATTTTTTCAAATGCTTTTGTCTCCACCTGTCCCGGGAATACATTTTCCAGATATAGCCTCCCCAGTTCATGGCTGTAGGTCCAACTGGAAGTTCTGTGGTCTTTCTCATATAAAAACGCGATCTTGACCTTGCTTACGTTTTCCGGGAGGACCAGGTTTAACAGATTCCTGTAAAGATTATGGGAAACCTCCTCCTTGGGTGGATCCATAAGCAGCTCGATGGACTCCTCCTTGGTCAGCACCAGGAATTCATCCCATACCTTGGCCAGGTCCTTCTTCATCTCCTGCTCGGTTTTCTGCAGAGTCTCCTGATACCCAAACACGGTCAGAAACGCCAGAAACGCGTCTCCCACGGTAATGGGCAGCCTGCGGCCGCCCTTGGCCTCAAAGGCATTGCGGAAATGAAAATAGACGGACTCAAACTCCATGCGGTCTTCATAGGACCATTTTTCTCCCTTGGGCGTACCGATCTGTTCCAAAAGCATGGCAAAACGGCCTTTTTCACTGAAATAGACCGTGTTAAGGCCCGTAACCTCATAGAAATCCAAAAATTCGTAATAGATCTCATTTTCCTTCGTGTCCGTGCGCCTGGGCACGACCCGGATCACGGAGCAGGGAACACTGTAGGCATTCAGATATTTTAAAATGCTGACGCGCTTGTTCCCCTCCTGCACATAAAACCGGTTCATAAACTCATAGACTTTCACCGGATCCCGCAGTCCTTCCTCCTCCAGCATGGTGTACAGCCGGATCCATTTCCCGGCAAACTCCGAGGACGCATCCAGAAGGGGCATGAAATTGGCGGCAAAGGAATTGGTCCGCCCCTTTGTCTTGGTACCCACGATCAGTTCCAAGGGGACCTCGCACACACCCAGATTCACCTCATATTCTACATTGGTGAAGGACAATATCTCCTCCAGCACAGGCAGGTAAGGATAAACGCCCTTCAACACGCGGGCGCGATACTCTTTCCGCCCGGCACTTAACGCATTGCTATAATTTTCGTATGACATATTTCCCTCTTTTTCTATAATACTCTCACAGATTTCCGGATCTTCCGTTCCGCTCCTCTACAATAGCAACTTCTCTGCCCAAAAGCAAGCTATTTTTTTGCCTTACAGTCCTTACAATACCCATAAAGCTCCAGCTTATGCCCCGTAACCTCAAATTCTCCCTGAAATCCGGGAAAATGAAAATGCATCCGCTCAAAGGGACAGCTCTCCAGAGGCACCCTCTTGTGGCAGCCCAGACACAGGGCATAGTGAATATGGCCGCCCCGGTTCAGCTCATACAGGAGCGTATCATCCCCCATCCAACTGCTTTTTGTCAGCAGTCCCCGCTCTTCAAAAACCGCCAGGATACGGTAGATCGTAGATACCGCATATCCGGACTGCCCGACGCTCTCCTCCAGCCGCCGGTGGATCTGCACGGCGCTGAGAGGCTCCCTCGCCTCCCACAGCACCTGGTATACATCTTTGCGCTGCCGGGTCCATTTGATTCCGGCAGGATACTCCTTTTTCTCCATATATCCTTCACGTTCCTCTCACATCCTATGAAAAAAACAGCCCGGCCACGATGCCGCCCACCACGCTGATCCCATAGAGCAGACCGATGATCTTTATATTTTCTCCCCTGTGCCGATTTACCCTGCACAGGATCAACAGACCCACGCCGGTATTGGCCAGCAGACCGCTTATCATGGCGCCGAAATCCATAGCGCCCTCCAGGTACAACTGCGTGATGACTACGGAAGCGGCGCAGTTGGGAATCAGCCCCACCGCTCCGGAAAGCAGTTGCCCGGCCACCGGCCTGTTCCATATCCATTGGCTCAAAGTCTCCGCTCCCACCTGCTCCAGCACCAGATTTAAAATCAGGTTGATGACCAAAATGAATACAGATATCTGTAATGTATGCAGCAGCGCGGACTTCACGATCCCCTTTTCACAGCCGCAGTGGTCATGCTCGCACAACTCATGAATGTGCTCCTGTTCCCCCTGCTTTTTCCCAAAAAAGATATCTATGCAAAAGCCTGCCGCCATACCAACCAGCACCTTAATGCCCAGGATCCGCAGGATCAGGATCGGACTGGCCTGGGCCGAGATCAGGATCGGCAGCATCTCATCCGACGTGGACAAAAAAATGGCGGCCAGCGTTCCCAACGTGATCACCCGCCCTGCGTACAGGGAGGCAGCCGCAGCCGAAAAACCGCACTGGGGCACCACGCCCACCGCCGCTCCCAGAGCAGGTCCCCACTTCCCTGCCCTGCGCACCATAGAGGCGGCCGCGCCCCCCGCCCGATGCTCCAGATATTCCATGGCCACATATGTCAACAGTAAAAAAGGAACCAACTTTGCCGTATCCAGCAAACTGTCCGCGACGATCTCCCACATATTCTGTCTGCCCTGCTTTCCTCTAAGTCTCCCATCAGTCAAATACCCCGCGGCAAGCCGACGGGGTATCTCGTCCTAAATGCAATTCATTCGCATCTGCAACTTAGTCGCATTTAGAATCATAACACAAATATGGACTTTGTCAAGCCCTGGGCACATCAAAATATCAAAACCAAACCTGTATCACGGCAGGGGGTATTACACCAGCGTCACCGTCTCCTGTTTCCATATCCGGTCCGAGGCACTGCCCACCGACAGTACAAACTCTCCCGGCTCTGCCACAAACCCATGCCGGGCTACATCATAAAAGGCAAATGCCTCTCTGGATAGCGTCATGTCAATACGCTTTGTCTCCCCGGGCTCCAAAAACATTTTGGAAAATGCCTTGAGTTCCTTTACCGGACGCTCCACGCTACAGGAAACATCCCCCACATAGCATTGCACAGTCTCCGCTCCGGCCACTGCGCCGATATTGGTCACAGTCAGAGATATCCTGACCAGCTGCTCCTGCGGATCACCCTGGGCGCGGCAGTCCTGCGCCTGTTCCACCCGCAGATCGTCATAGGCGAAATCGGTATAGGACAGACCATGTCCAAAGGCAAAGGCGGGCTGGATCCCCTCTTTCTCATAATACCGGTAGCCCACAAAGATACCCTCTTTGAAGACCACCTTCTCCGGTTTGCCAAACTCCCCGTTTTTATAAGTCACTGTATCAGCGTACAGCGCCGGAAAAGTCTCGGGCAGCTTACCACAGGGGCATACCTTCCCCAGCAGCACCTCGGCCAGCGCCGCGCCTGTCTCCATGCCCGCGTAATAATTCCAGACAATGGCCTTCGCCCTCTCTCTCCAGGGCATCTCCACCGGCGAACCGGCTACGATCACTACAATGGTATCGGGATTCACCTCCAGAAGCTCTTCTATCAAAAGATCCTGGGCATAGGGCAGCGTCATACTGTCCCGATCCCAGCCCTCCACGTCATAATCATGGTTCAGGCCTCCCACGAAGATCACCTCGTCCGCCGTTTTCGCCAGCGCCACGGCCTCCTTCCGCAGCGTCCGCCGCTGTTTTTCAATCTCCTGGCGCTGCTTGGCCTGCTCCTCCGTCTCCTCCCGATCTACCCGGCGGTTTACCTGGCGCTCCAGGCTGGTCTCCTGCCAGTTGGCCTCGTTCACGCTCTTTTTGCCCGGAATATAATAGCCCGGCGCGTACTGTATATCCACATTGCCCCCCAGCTCCATCTTCAGGCCCAGCAAAGGCGATATCTCATACAGCGCTTTGATCTCCGCGCTTCCGCCGCCGCCGGAATGCATATGCTCTCCGTTGCGGCCTATGACGGCAATGCGTTTCTTCCTGCGGTATCCGGTCAGAGCGTCGGGTTCGCCCGGCTCCAGCCGCTGCGCGGTGATGGGCAGCAGACTGTCCTCGTTCCTGAGCAGCACCATAGACTCTCTGGCCGTGGCCTTGATGATCTCGCGGTGCGCAGGAGTGTTGTAGGCGCCCTGCCTGCGCTCCCCTGCTTCGGGGCCTATCATCTTCAATCGCAGCATCATCCGCAGGATATTGCGCACTTTTTTATCCACGTCCTCCATGGACACTTCCCCTTTATTTACCGCCTCCACCAAGGGTTTGGCAAAATGATACCCATCAAAATCCGTGGTGACGCTCATCTCCATGTCCAGAGCGCTCTCCGCCGCCGAGACAGTGGTATGTACCGAGCCCCAGTCGCTTATGACAGTCCCGTCATATTCCCATTCTTCCCGCAGGATCCGGTTCAACAGGGCTTTACTCTCACTGCAATGCTCGCCGTTTAACTTGTTATAGGCATTCATCAGAGAGTAAGTACCTCCACGGTGTACCGCCGCCTCAAAGCCCGGCAGATAGATCTCCCGCAGAGTACGCTCGTCCACTATGGTGTCCACCCACAGCCTGTCCGTCTCCTGGGAGTTGGCAGCAAAATGTTTCACGCAGGCCGCCACATCCGCCTCCTGTATCCCTTTGATCAGAGGCACGGTCAGCTCCTGTACCAGAAAGGGATCCTCGCTCATATACTCAAAGTTCCGCCCGCACAGTGGATCGCGCTTGATATTGATACCCGGCGCCAGGATCACGTCCTTGCCCCGGCCTCTGGCCTCCTCTCCCAGCACCTGACCAGCCGCGTAGGCGCACTCCGGGTTCCAGGTAGCCGCCAGAGCGCTGTTGCTGGGCAGATAACTGACAAAGTCGTCAGACAGTCCCACCGGGAACCAGGAATCCCCCGGAAATTCGTTTCTCACTCCCATGGGGCCGTCGCTGGTTTCCACCGCCGGAATCCCCTTCTCCTCCACCGCTCCGCTGCGAAAGAACGTCGCCCCGTGAATCATGGCGGACTTCTCTTCCAAAGTCAGTGTCTCCAGAATCTGCTCAATCCATTTTTCCTGCATATTTACCTCGTTTCCGCTGTCAAAAGCTGCTTTTCGATATTGCGTCGGTTTCTTAAAACCATACCGGACTTGCCGCGCCGATATTCCCATTCATAAAATGCTACCTTATTCAGCATACACGAAAACGGTACTTAATGCAATCAAAATTCTCTACACGCACAGAACCATCAACACGCCCTCCGGCCCCAGCGGACTGTTCGGCACGTTCAATATGCCTCTGCGAATACATTCTTCCACCACACTATCAAAAAAAGCATGGGACGCTATGCAGGAATTATAGTAGGGGTATTCCTTTCGGAGATGGATGGGAATGACTTTCCTCATAAATTTTCCCAGTTCTCCTGCCAGCGCTTTAGCCAGTTCCCCGGTTTCCTCCTCCAAACTGTCCAGCAGACTCAGAAACTCTATGTATACGCTGATACCGTCCCACAGGATCAATATGGCAGGCTCCAGAATTCCGTCTTTCTCCCGTAAATAGCCTTGCTCCACCGCTTGCAGGGCCGTTTCCCTCTCCTCTGCAAACAAAGTGTGGACCGACAAACCCTCCACACTGCGAATGACTATCTGTAGCAACGGGTCTTTTACAAGGTCATGGTCACAGAGGAAATGAGCCCGCAGACGCCTGCCGTAAAGATTTCGCACCATTATATCCGAATAGCCGCAGACGCCATGGGCACTGATACTGGCGCCGCCATAGATAAAGCCGGGTTCCGACAGACCTCTCACGGCTACGGTAGTAAAAGGACGGTCCACAGGCTTTACATCCCCAAAGTATGACTTAAGCTCCCTGCCTGTCTGTCCAATGAAATTGCCGATGACCTCCGGAAGCAGCGCCCACAGTAGCAGATTCCGATCCATGCCTCCCTGCATATTGCGCCGCCAAAAGGACTGCATTTCCTCCTGTTTCGCAGTGATGGCGGCAGCTAACAGTTCACAGAAAGCGGGGGCATATTTGCCGTATATTTGATTTGCAGTCTCGTATTCCTCTTTATCCGCGATCAATATGTCCGCGATATATTTTCCCCACTCCGTCTTTCGTAACAGGCTATACTCTCCACCAGATCCCTCACATTGCCGCTTTAATTCTTCCTCTATATAGTATATCGGAATTCCTGTTTCCTCCGCCAGCTCCAGTGCTGATCTCTCCTTATTTCTGCACAGATAGAGCAAATTCTGTGTCAGGGTGTGCTGCGCGTTTTGGCTGGGGTCATTGCCGATGGGATTACCGCTCCCTATAAAGTACAGGGAAGTGGGCTTGTATTCCTCTCCTCGGAACGCTGTATCTTGTATTGTATCCTGATTCTTCATTCCTTTTATCTCCTTTTCTCCATACTATAAGACCGTCTCTATAGGCATTAACGAAATATACTTGCAGACAATACTTCGGGAAAACCCGACACGATTTTCCTGCTACACAAATAGTCAGCAAAAATGGGAACTGGTTATATGATTTAACTGAAACACTTAAAACAAATATGCTGCACTTCTGTATAATCTGACGCCCTCAATTACATAGATGGTAGCATCGAGATCTACCGCCGCATTTTACAGCACACATGGCCAGAGTAACGGAGACCAAAAATACCCCCTGCTGATCGCTTTGGTAGCCCCAGACGGTATCAGGAAGTCATGAAGGGCACAGCAATACAGTGGTATCTGCCAATTATCAGTTTACAGCTTATTTTCCCCGAAAATAAAAAAAGTGCACGAAATGCATAAAATCGTGCACCAAATCTCTTCGGCAAAAGCTTTATAGCGGGAGCATAATCTTCGTTGCAGAGATGCCAGGCCCAGCCCATGTTCCCTCTGTTTTGCAGCAGCAAGTTCGCCAGGTTCCTGCTCTTAGCAGCGGGGAGCGGTTTCATCGGATAGCAAACCGCTCCCGCCGTCATCTCTCGCTCACTACCTGAAAAATGTAGAACTTCAGATAATAACTCTGATCCGCCGCCCACAGTATGGGATGATCGCAGGCCTGGGTTCGGAATTCCACCTGACGCAGCCGCCTGCGGGCGCCCGTGGCTGCCTCCCGTATGGTTTTTGCAAAAAGTTCCGGCTCCATAAAGTGTGAACAGGAGCAGGTGGCCAGATACCCGCCGTCCCGCACCAGTTTCAGCCCCCGCAGATTGATCTCTCTGTAGCCTTTGACTGCGTTTTTCACGGAGCTGCGGGATTTGGTAAAGGCCGGCGGGTCCAGGATCACCACGTCATAGCTCTCGCCCCGAGCCTCCAACTGAGGCAGCAGTTCAAACACGTCCGCGCACTGGAAACGCACTCTGTCCTGTAGTCCGTTCAGCGCCGCATTCTCCATGGCCTGATCCACCGCCAGCTGCGACGCGTCCACGCCCAGCACACTGTCAGCGCCCGCGATTCCCGCGTTCAGCGCAAAAGAACCCGTATGAGTAAAACAGTCCAGCACCTTTTTTCCCTTGCAGATGCTGTGGATGGCGGCCCGGTTATTCTTCTGATCCAGGAAAAATCCTGTTTTCTGTCCGTCCTGCACATCCACGATATAACGCACTCCGTTCTCCAGTATCTCCACCCTCGTGTCAAAAGGTTCCCCGATAAAGCCCTTGCTGCGCTCCATGCCCTCCTGCAGACGCACCTTGGCATCGCTGCGCTCATAGACGCCCCGGATCGGTATGCCGTCCCGGGCCAGAATATCCTTTAGCGATTCCACTATGACCGTTTTCCATCTGTCGATCCCCAACGCCAGAGACTCCACCACCAGTACATCGGAAAACTTGTCCACTACGATGCCGGGCAGAAAATCCGCCTCCCCAAAGATCACCCGGCAGCTGGAGGTATCTATCGTCTCCCTGCGGTAATTCCACGCGTCCGCGACACGCCGACGGATAAACGCCTCGTCGATGACCGTTCCCTTTTTCCGGGACAACATTCTGACGGTAATCCTGGATCTGGTGTTGATGAATCCGCAGCCCATGCCGTACCCGTCAAAATCGCGCACTTCCACTACGTCCCCGTTTTCAAAGTTTCCCATGACGGAATCTATCTCATTGTCGTATATCCACATGCCCCCGGCTTTTAAACTGCGCCCGCCGCCTTTTTTCAATGTCACAACCGCTCGTTCCATGATCGGCCTTCCTACCTTTCTCTCACACGTTCATACTTTCAGATCCATCTGCGGCTTTCCCGTAATTTTGGTATTCCGCATCGATTTACCGCATTTTATTAAAAAATCTTGACATTCCATTTTACTTAGTGTATTATTTTAATGTTCAGCATAGGACGGCGTGTGGCTCAGCTTGGTAGAGCGCTACGTTCGGGACGTAGAGGCCGCAGGTTCAAATCCTGTCACGCCGATTTGGAAAAGCCCATTGGAAGGGCTTTTCTTTTTTTCATTTCTTCGCATTGACAATTATAAGTTCCGTTGGAGCTTATGTCAAATAGAAAAAGGCGTATGGAACAAAACCACACGCCTTAACCCATTCACCTCTATAACCGTAGCCTGGCAAGCGCCTTGTCACCGATCAGACATTCGCCGTGCTCCTCCAGATACACCACTTTATCCTGTGTGGCCGCATACAGCTCCCCAAATTCCAGCGCCTGGATGCTTGCTCTGCTGTAGCGCTCATAGGACGCGCCGCCCCGCTCCAGATACAGATAATATGTATCTCCATCCCGGTAAAGCCTGCTGATCACACGCAGATTCCTGGGTAATGCTCTGGCATATTCACACAGACTGCGCATGCTGGTAAAACGAAAGATCGCAAAACGGGGTTTCTGTAACTCCTGCGATTCCGTTTGAGAAGACTCCTTCCCGTCAAGGCCTTCCTGCGTCTCGGCCTGCCCTGCCGCAGCCGTCATCATAGCCTGCGCCAGCAGTCCCGCAATGGCCGAGCCGTCCATGCCCAGTTTGTCTTTCAGGATCCTGCGCATCTCCCTCAGATAATTTATGAGATTCACGCCGTTTTTCAGATCCTCGGGAGTCCTCTCCGTAAAAGTCAATATCATCCCCTGGTCCGGCAACAGCATGATCTGTAGATCAAAGGCAAAGTGAGGGGGCTTGTAATCCACCTCCTCCACAGCCTGCGCCATGATCACTTCCACGATCTCTCTGGCCTTTTCACTGCGCGTCACAAAGTCTTTATAGGAAATGTCATACTCCTCCAACTCTTCATTAGAAAGGAAACATTTCACTGTTTTTTCATCTACTCTCTCGATCTTCATACACTATGCCATACCTTTCTGAGATTTATTTTACCAGATGCATGACACAAAGTCAAATTCTTCCTTTTTTTCCCATGCGCAGACATGCCTCACCGATGCCCATGAGCAGAAATACGGCGGAAGTACTCATAACCTGCTGAAAGCTGAAAATATTGTTCAGGGTATAGGCTAGTATTCCCATACCCATGGCGCCTGTCAGCGCATCCTCCCTGCCGGCCTTCAGATTGCGGCAGATGGCAGTCACCGTCAGACCTATGTAGCTCACCGCCCCCAGCAGCCCTTCGTTGATGAGCACTGTCAACCATTCGTTGTGAGCGTTTGTCAGTGCCAGCCTGCCAAAATAATCCTCCACCGTCTGTCTCAGCGCCGGGTTCACACCGCTGTGAATGTACAGAGCCATGGCATCAGGCCCTACCCCCACCAGTTTTCCGGCCAGATCCTGGTCCAGGAAACAGGTCAGTCCGGCAGTCCAGGTAATACCGCGGTTACTGCCCCAGGATGCGTTGAACGTAAACGCTTCCAGCTGTGACAGCGGGCCGATGCTGCCCGGATGCATGGTGCCCAACACCGTTAAAATGACAAAGACCATCACGGCCGCGCCTGCGGCAGCCCAGACTGCCACCCCCAGCGAGGTCCATATCCTGGCCCGGAAACATCCCTTTCGCCTGCCGCGGCGCAGCCAAAACCGGCAGAACAGCGAAAGCCCCAACAGCAAAAAAGGCAGCGGCGACATGGTCAGCAGATCCGTGGTACCCTCTATGTAATTCATGGCACCAGGCCATATCTTCCGTACCAGCCAGGTAAAGATACATACGCCGGACAGCAGGATACAACCTTCAAAAAATCGCTGCAATCTCTCCGCGTCCTTCATGGACAACAGATAAAATACTCCCAGCAGCAGCGTCAGCGCCACGATCCCACTGCTGCTGCCCTGTGTTACCAGCGAGGCCATACCCATGCCCAGAACAAGGACCGCCGCTATGCGCAGCCACCTTTTCTTCTCGTATCCCTGACCATGCCATATATAATACGCAATACATGACATAACTGTCACAACATAGCCGCAATACCAGTTGATATTGCCGATCGTAGAGATAAACTGCGGCCCCACGCCTTTCATTTCCAAGGGATAAATGCCGAAACGATTCAGATATCCCAATATGGTAATTACTGCCATCACAGGGAGCCACAGGGCTGCCATCCAGTCCTTTCTCTGCCACAGACGTGAGACTGTAAAATAAATACCCAGGAACAACAGTTGTGTCATAAACCCCAGATACCAGCTGTATGTTCCGTAAAAAGTGTCTCCCCACTCCGTTTCCTGCTTAAAAGGGGTATGTAGATAAGAGCAGACCACCGCCGCCAGATACAAAAGGGCAAACAGATCGGTGACAGATACCGAGATCGCGCTCGTCCCACCTTTACCGGACTTTAGCCGCCGCAGAGCCAGACAGAACAGATAAAGCGCCGTCACAGGCAGGATCAATTTATAGGCCGTCAAGCTGACAGAGCGGAAAAACATGCTCTTATCCGTCCCGATGCTGCGATAGCCCGCCTCTGTGGAGTGCAACGGCAACAGCACGATCAGCGCCGCCATATACAGGCTTACCAGAATATCCAGCAGATCGCGGACGACATCGCAGGCCTGCCCCGCTCTCGTCTTTTTCACCCTGTTCATATTAACCTCCGTGCAATATCGTTTCACCGTCACCTTACGGTGACAGTATTATTATAAGGTTGTTGGTTCGGGAAGTCAACGGCCCTCTATCTCCGCGTCTTGAAATCGTTTCTGCAGGCTCTGCCAGCCCTGGCGGATGATCACAAACCCCAGCGGGCCCTTGATGATCCCCCATACGCCAAACAGACGGATTCCCGCATAGACGGCGGCAAGCACGGCAATGGGAGAGACGCCCATGCGCTTGCCGATCAGACGGGGCTCCAGCATTTCCCGCAGGAACGCACAGCCACCGTAGAGTGCCAGACACACCAGCGCCCTTCCATAGTTTCCCTGAAACAGCTGCGCCAGCGCAAGGGGCATGAGTACGATCCCCGTACCGATAAAAGGCAGCGCGTCCAGCAGACCCGCCAACATCCCCCACAGCACTCCCTGGCGGATACCGGATATGCTCAGCACCAAACCCGCCGCCAGAGAAATGACGGACATGATGACCACCTGGGCTTTGACAAATGTGGCGATGTAGCGGATCACACCACAGATCACCTCCAGCAGCACATGAAACTCCTCCCTGTCCAGCAGATTGTTCATGATCCGGTCATAGTCCTTGGCCAGCAGCACCGCCGCAATGATAAATGTCACAAGAAAACCGCCAAACAACGCTATTTTTTTCAGATATTGCAGGGAGCCGGACAGCATACCCGCCGCCCCCTCCGCCTGTAGATAGTCCATCCACTCGTCCAGCCGGGCCAGCAGCGTGGATTTCAGATAATCTCCGTCGATTCCCAGAGTCTGTCCGATGGAAGTACTGCCCTTCTGTATCAGTTCCTCCAACTCCTGCTCCACGCTCTCCAACTGGCCGACCCACTCCGGCAGGCTGCCTACGATCCACGAGAAGAGTACCCATATCAGGATTGCCAGTACGCTTCCTCCCAACAACAGCAACAGAACAGCCCCCAACTGTCTGTGGATGTGAAGCCGTGTCTGCAGCTTTTTGAGCAGCGGGCCAAAGATTGTGACAAAGAGCATGGCAGACAGTATGGGAGAAAACAGCGGTGTCAAATATTGCAGAAAAAAATACACTACTGCCACAGTCAACAATAGTGTAATGGTTTTGCTCCGTTTTATCCTCTCCAGCATATCTACCTCCGTTTTAACGGCAGCTCTGTAAAACGCTGCCGTGCCTCCACGGAAATAGTATGTGGGAAAGATCAGCAATTTATCCAGTCCGGGCTGATCTCATATGAAATTTCCCGCCCCGTCACCGGATGCGTCAACCGGATCGCGCAGGCGCACAGCGCCGCCTGGCGGATCCCCAGGATCCTGCTCTCCTCCAGGCTCTCAGCCGTACCATATTTTTGATCCCCCAGAACAGGCATTCCCCTGTGGGCAAGCTGACAGCGTATCTGGTGAAAACGTCCCGTGCCGATGCAGATATCCAGACAGGTATGATTTCCCCCTGCGGAATCTGTCTGCGACCCTCTGACCTGGTAGCGCAGCACCGCTCTCTTTGCCCCCGGCGTTTTCTCCGTGACCACTCTGGACAGATTTCCCTCCTTGAGCAGATAATCTGTCAGCTCACCCTGTTCATCCAAGGGATGTCCCCAGACCAACGCGCAGTATCGTTTTTCCAGAGTTCCCTCCGTCAGCTGACGGCTCAGCACCGCCGCCGCTTTAGGATTTTTGGCAAATGCCAACAGTCCCTCCACCGGCTGGTCAAGCCGGTGTACGATCCCCACATACCCCCCGGCAAGGTGAGCCTTAAGTTCGCTGACCACATCGGGATGGCTCACCGAGGAGGACTGGGTGGGCAGTCCGGCCGGTTTGTGACAGATTATGATATCCCGGTCTTCATAGACGATCCGTGTTTTCATACTTAGCTTGCTCCTGCATACCTGAAGTTGACCTGTCAACTACCGCTGCGCCTGCGGTATTGCCTCAATCGGCAACCATTTCTCAGTCCACCCGCTCGTCGCCCCAGAAAAACAGCGCCACCGTACCGGGACCGGTATGACTGCCGATGGTGGTTCCGATATCGTTGATCTCCACTTTTCCCTGAAGCTTGGGGAAAGCGCTCTCCACCAGTTCCGCCACCGCTTTCGCGTCCTCCATGCAGGCCGATTGGGAGATATAGCACTTGCCATTGTAATCCGTGCCGTCCTGGGCATGCTCCTTCATCTTCTCCACTGTAGCCTGGATGACTTTGCGTTTGGTGCGGACTTTCGCCCGATTGATCAGCCGCCCCATGTAGTCCACATTCAGCAGCGGGCAGATATTTAACACACTGCCCACCATTCCCGCCGCCTTGGACACCCGGCCGCCTCTGATCAGATAGGTCAGATCGCTGGTAAAGAACCAATGTTGCAGCTTTAACTTATTATCCTCGGTCCAGCGGTACAACTGTTCAATATCCATACCGCCGTCCCGCAGATCCGCCAGCTTATCCATCAGCAGGCCATAGCCCGAGGAGGCTGCCAGCGAATCCACCACATAGATCCTGCGGTCAGGATATTTTTCCTGGAGAGTATCCCTGGCGATCAGTGCGGAATTCACCGTACCGGAGATCCCGCTGGACAGCGTCAGGTGCAAAATATCCTTTCCTTCCTTCAAAAAGTTCTCAAAGTACTGTTCGTACTCTTCCACATTGATCTGGGAAGTCTTAGTGTCCGCTCCCTGGGCCATCGCCTCATAAAAATCCGCCAGCGGCATGGATTTTCCCAGGTCATCCATATACTGCTTTCCCGCCAGTTCAAAGTGAAAACAGATATAATGAATATTCCTTTCCTCCAAATGCTCCTGCCGCAGATCTGCCGTAGAACTACAGCTTAAAATATACTCTCCCATCTCCTGTCTCCTCCTGCCTTATACTTTGAAACGATATCCCACGCCCCATATGGTCTCTATATATTGGGGCTTGGCCGTATCGACCTCAATCTTCTCTCTGATCTTTTTGATATGCACCGTGACGGTGGCAATATCGCCTATAGAATCCATATCCCAGATCTCCCGGAACAATTCTTCCTTTGTAAAAACATGATTGGGATTCTCCGCAAGGAATGTCAGCAGCTCAAACTCCTTGGTGGTAAATGTCTTCTCCACGCCGTCCACATACACCCGGCGGGCTGTCTTATCAATGCGGATACCCCTGATCTCCACAATGTCGTTCTGGGCTCTCTGGCTGGTTCCCACCAGCCGCTCATACCGCGCCATATGGGCCTTGACGCGGGCCACCAGTTCGCTGGGACTGAAAGGCTTGGTCATGTAGTCATCCGCGCCCAGGCCCAGGCCTCTGATCTTATCAATGTCATCCTTCTTAGCCGAAACCATCAGGATCGGAACATTCTTTTTCTCTCTGATCCGTTTACAGACCTCAAAGCCGTCCATCTCCGGCAGCATCAGATCCAGAATGATCAGATCGTAATCCCCTGTCAGCGCCGACTGCAGCCCCAAATCTCCCCGGTTACAGATATCCACTTCAAAATCGCTGAGCTCCAGATAGTCTTTCTCCAGATCAGCTATAACTTCCTCGTCCTCAATGATCAAAATCTTACTCATATTTATATCCTGCCTTTCCTACAACCTATGCTCTACTCGTTTTGCAGCTCCCTGTATTTACGGATCACAAAGTGCATGCAGGTACCCTCGCCCTCCCGGCTGGTGGCCCATATATAGCCGCCGTGATCCTCTATGATCTTTTTCACGATGGACAGGCCGATGCCGCTGCCTCCCTGGGCGGAATTGCGTGAGGCGTCCGTGCGGTAAAACCGCTCAAATATTTTGCCCAGATCTTTTTGGGCGATTCCCTTGCCGTTGTCTTCTATCTCCACCTGAATGGAATCCTGCGCGTCCAGAATCCGGATATCTATGACCCCATGCTGTTTATCCATATATTTTACACTGTTGCTGATAATGTTGTTGATAACTTTCTTCATCTGTTCCGGATCGGCTATGACCAGCGTGTCCTGCTCCACCAGATTGGTATAATTGAGCTGGATATTCTTGGATTCCAGATCCAGACCCACTTCCTCCACACAGTCTCCAAAATAGTCCGACACATTGATCCGGTGAAAATTGTAGGGAATCCGATGGTTGTCTATCCCGGAGTACATGGTCAGCTCATTGATCAGTCTGTCCATATCATTAGCCTTATTATAGATGGTCTTGATATATTTGTCCATCTTTTCAGGCGTGTCGGCCACGCCGTCCATAATGCCCTCCACATACCCCTTTATCGCGGTGATAGGCGTCTTGAGATCGTGGGAAATATTGCTGACCAGCTCCTTATTTTTTTTCTCCTGCTCCGCGCTCTCCTCCGTGTTCTCTTTCAGACGCAGTCTCATATCTTCATAATTGCGGTACAGATCGCCGATCTCGCCGCCGGATCTGGTCTGCAGGATATACTCAAAATTGCCCTCCTTGATCTTGGTCATAGCCACGTTCAATTCATTGATCGGGCTAAATACCTCTTTCTGTATCCATTGGGTCAGCATCAGGCTGGTAAAGATCAGGATCAGTACAATGGCTATCAACATATCGATGAGCAGCCGCCTGGAGATCAGGGAATTGATTCTCATGACCACGAACAGACTGCCTTCCGAGCCGTCCTGAAAACGAAAATCGATCTGTTTCACGTATTTGTCCATCTCACTGAAATAATAGCCTGTACCTTCCTCCAGATCGCCCTCGCCAAATCCGGGCAGCATAGGAAATATCTGCAGTGCCGCCTCCTCATTGCCCGCATAGTATATCTCTTCATTTTTACGCACCAGCAGATAGGCGGATTGGGAGTGCAGCCGGGCTCCCATCTTGTCCAGATACTCCTTGTTCTCCAGCATGGACACATCTTTCTCTGCCTGCTGCAGCAACTGGCCGTACACATTGTCCGCGCGCCCTGTAAAATTGCCCACAGGTTCCGATATCATGGCAAAATCGAGATTTTGGACGGAGACCCCCGGCTGAGCGTTTATCAGATATACGCCGATCACGCAAAACGCCAGCGCTGTGAGCAGCAAAGGCAAAAAAACAATGGTGACAAAGGTCACTTTGAGCCTTGTTTTGAATTTCATGGTTTCCTCCTATATAATAAAATAGTATAGCACATATCTTACAACAATGCTCATTAAAAAAATCTAAAGTTTCGGCTTGACTTTTTCCTTAAATTGGGTATACTAAAATAGTAACCATTACTAATACTGATTTTGAAAGGAGCTGCCATGGCTCTGAAATATAGCAGGCAGCGGGAAATGATCAAGGACTTTCTTCGGGAACGAAAAGATCATCCCACGGCAGATATCGTATATGAAAATGTCCGGCTGTTAAACCCCAATATCAGCCTGGGAACAGTATACCGCAATCTGTCCCTGCTGGCAGACTTAGGAGAGATCAAGCGCCTGCGGTTGGGCGACGGAACCGATCACTTTGACGCGGATATCTCCCCTCATTATCATTTTATCTGTAATGGATGCGGCTGTGTCCGGGATCTGCATATAGAGGGCATTGAGAGTATTCTTGAAAATGCCCGGATGCATTTCGAGGGCCGGATAACGGGTCATATGACCTATTTTTACGGGTTCTGTGACAGGTGCTGTCAGGACGGTGAGGACTGACCAAAGCCCTGCCATGGCAATACATATGGTATCAAAAAAATTATATATTAAAGGAGAGAAAAAGTATGAAGTATGTATGTCAGGTATGCGGTTACGTTTATGAGGGGGACAATCCCCCCGAGAAATGCCCCCAGTGCGGTGTGGACTCCTCCAAGTTCACGGCTCAGAGCGAGGAGAGATCCTGGGCTGCCGAGCATGTAGTAGGCGTGGCACAGGGCGTCAGAGAAGATATCATCGAGGATCTGCGCGCCAACTTTAACGGTGAGTGTTCCGAGGTAGGCATGTATCTGGCCATGGCCAGAGTGGCTTTCCGCGAGGGATATCCCGAGATCGGTATGTACTGGGAGAAAGCTGCTTATGAGGAGGCGGAGCACGCCGCCAAGTTTGCGGAGCTGCTGGGTGAGGTTGTGACCGATTCCACCAAGAAGAATCTGGAGATGAGAGTTGCCGCCGAGAACGGCGCCACCGCAGGCAAGACCGATCTGGCCAAGAGAGCCAAGGAGCTGGGGCTGGACGCTATCCATGACACCGTACATGAGATGGCAAGGGACGAGGCTAGACATGGCAAGGCGTTTGAGGGACTGCTGAAGAGATACTTTAGCTAAGTAAGCTCTTACCGCAAAAGACAGTTTCAGATAAGGGAATAAGCCGGGGCCGGTTTATTCCCTTGATTTTTTGCTCAGCGTCCTGTCAATCTGCGAACCTCTACAATTATGAACCATTTTCTTCGATTTAGGAGATTTAGAAGTTTCTGCCACTCATTTGTTTGCGTGGTCAGCATTTTTCTGCTATAATATGGGCAGATTAAACAGTAGGGAGGTGTTTTGCATGATATATCTGATGAATAAGGATGCCATTGTTGCATCTTTTAGTAAAAAGAATAGCAAATGGGACTTATTGCAGCAAAATGCGGAACTTCCTCTGGGAAAATTTGAACTGAACAGCTGGTTGGAAGACAGAAAAGCTTATAAACATAACCACCATTTGAAACAGCTCATGATAGATTGCGGATGCGAAACCACAGAGGGATTCATAAAAATCACCCATGCCGCATCCATCAATGATTCTTTTTGGATCAGGGAAGAGGGAGAAAATGTTGTATGGAAAGACATTTCTCTATATAGAAACGATTTCAATGAGACGATATCAAGACTGGCATTTGAGGGACTTGGGCTATACGGACTTCAAATGAGCAGTACCTCGCCGGAACTTACCACGGACGGATCTTTCCGCAAATGCTGGAGAAAAGAAGACGGGGAAATCTATCTCTACAAAAGAGGGATTTCGGGAGCCTGTAATGCAGGTTTGGAGCCCTATTGCGAGGCATTGGCATCTGAGATAATCCATAAGGTCGATCCAACAAGCGTACAATACTCCGTTCTAAAGCTGCATGGAGAAATTGCGACAAAATGCAAGGCATTTACGAATGAAGATATCGGGTTTGTTCCGTTAAGAAAGTTAGTCGATCGCAACATTACTTTAAATGAATTGTTGGATTTCTTTGATAAACTGCACTGTAGGGAAGAGTTCCAAAGAATGCTGGTTCTGGATGCCGTAACATTTAATGTGGACAGGCATCTGGGAAATATTGGTGTTCTGATAGACAACAATACACAAAAGCCCCTTGGAATTGCCCCTAATTTTGATTTCAATTTATCCATGCTCCCTTATGTGATAAAGGAAGAATTTGGGCAGATAGGGACAAAACTTTTGGATTATGGGCCTGCTATCGGAAATGATTTCACAAGAACCGGGCAGGAAATGCTGACATCAGAAATCAGACGGGAATTAATCAATCTACAGGGATTTCAGTTCACTTTCAGGGGCAATAAGGACTTTGAGCCTTCAAGAGTGAAAATTCTCGAAACGATGGTAAATAAACAGATTCATGCGATACTTAGCGGTAATATCCTTTATACCAAAGATGTGTTTGTACCCTTAAGAACTCCACCGGAATCTAAAGTATTCAATAATTGTGACGAATTAAGAAATGCTGCCGCTCTGGTCTCCAGATTAAAAGACGCTGATTTCTTTTCTTCTGTTATGGAAGAAATCGGGGAGGACAATCATGTATGTGTTATCGCGACATTGCATGAAGATAGCAATTTTCTGAACATATCGATTCATATGGACGGCATGGAAATCTCCTGTGATGAGAACGGTATTGAGACAGATATAGATATAGCTAATGGCAGATATGAAACATTCTCCGAGGCATACAACTATGTTTGTAAGGCAGCGGATGAACTGTCTGAGATGAATTGCGATGAAGAGCCAAATGATAGTTTGGAGTGTCGAGCAGAATGAAATCAGGTCAAACACCATATCATAACTGCCTGCTGCACAGTCAATAAGTTCTTTTTAAACGCATATCCCACAAAATACTCTGACTCTATCACCTCTTCAGAGACCTCCTCTCCCCGGTAAAACGGCGGACAGGGGTTCAGCACCGCGTTTTTGTTCGCCATAGCCATGATCTCTGTTGTCACCTGACATTCCCGGAAGTCCTGCAGCGCTCCGGCGGGCAGAGAGTCCGTGCATATGATATCCTTTCCTCTGACGGCTGTCCTTATATCATGGTACGCCTCCACACCGTCCATCTCATATCCTGCGCCGCAGCACTGGGACAGATGCAATCCCAACACCTGGGATGCCTCTCTCCAGGCCAGACCGATGTTTCCTGCTCTTCCGCAGAATAAGTATTCATCTTTTGTAAAGTCCTCCCTGATCTTTGACAGCGAATACAGATCCGACAGAATCTCGCAGGGATGGTTTATGTCCGTCATGGCGTTTATGACCGGAGCTTTGGAATATCCGGCAAATTTTTCAAGCAGTCCTATGTCCCTGTGCCTTAGGACGACAATGTCCGCCCAATTATCCAAATAACCGCAGACGTCCCTTATATCTTCCTTTTTCTCCAGCGCCTCCCCGGGAAACAGTATGGGCTGTCCCCCCAACAGATGTACGCCCTTTTCAAAGGTTACCCGGGTTCTGATACTGGATGCGGGAAAAAACAAAACGGCTGTTTTTCCCCGCAGAAAACCGTCGTATCCGCCGTCGCCGATCTCATCCGCGATACGGAATATGTCGTATATTTCACTTGCCCGCAAATCTGTTAATCTAACCAGGTCTTTCATATAGGATCTCCTTTTGTTCCCGCCGTAGCGAGGGATAAACAACGGTTCTTGCAATGCGTCTGTGGGTATGCTATCATGAAGAAAATACACTGCGTCACGTGAGTAGCATATCCAAATCGATCATACCAGAAAAATCCTGTAAACGCCACCCCTGCAACCCATTTTTCCGTCAGTAAACGAAAGGAACGATTGTTTCTGCAAAGCAAGCTGAGCTGAGTGATTCCGCCGTTTTCTCTCCAGCGCGGAAATCATATGAGAAAATGGGGGTTCTCCTTGGCCGGAAGTATCCTGGCTCTGTCCCCTACGATCTCCCGGACAATGCGCAGTTCTATCTGCTGCCTGTGTTTCAGATGGGATATGAGATCTTCAAATCCCTGATAGCCGTGCGCCTTTCCATAGGGCGAATTCACCAGATACTCCATCATCACCGGATACCACATCTGATTTCCCTGCTCGTCGGAGCGTTCTCTCTGTATGATCCGTATGTTTTCCGCGATCTTATCGCTGTATAGATACAGCAGCCGGAAGTGACCCTTGGATATGACGGCATAGAGCCTTTGGTAAAACGCCAGGATCTCCTCGTCACTGAGCTGGTGGAACAGGATCAGATCCTCCACGATATTTTGCATAAAAGCGCACTCAAACAGATAGCCGCTGTCACTAAACCGCCTGTATCTGGAGAAAATGATCTCCTCCATCTCCCCCAGCGTCTTTCTGCCGTTGTATATCTCGTATTGCTCCAGATCCCTGTGAAATCCCGGTATATCCGTGAGTATCTTTGTGTAGGTCACAATGTAATGATCCCCCTCCCGGAATGTGCACGCCTCTATCTCACTGCGGATGGGAGCGTACTTCTCCAGTGCCGCGGCGTATTGCTCCCCGTTCATCCATGCGCACCAGGCCAGCTCCACTGGCGAGTATTCACCCTCCCGGCATACCTTATATCCCGGCCTGCGCTGGGCTATCTCCTGCAGCAGGGTAGACTTTCCCATCCCCTGTAATCCCTCGATAAATATATTTTCTCTCATCATAACTCCACCGTCCCCGTCGCTATTTTTTCTCTGAACCTGGCGTCATGCTCCACAAACAGCATGGTCGGTTCATACTCCATGATCAGTTTTTCAATCTGCATCCTGGAGAACACATCCACATAGTTAAGCGGCTCATCCCATACATACAGATGGGCCGGAGTGAGCAGACTGGCTGCGATCAGAACTTTCTTTTTCTGACCCTCGGAGTATTCCTCCATCCCTTTCAGGAACTGAACCCGCTCCATATCAAGCTGCCTGAGTATGGCACAAAACAGACTCTCTTCCAGCTCCCGCTCCTTACAGAATCGGGATATGCTGCCCCGGAGCATGGATGTATCCTGGCTCACATAGGAAACGACCAACCCGGAAGCAGTCTCGCAGACCCCGCTCTCCCGAATAGGCAAAGGCTCCCGTATCACCCCTGCTTTCCACAGGATCATTTTCAGCAATGTGGATTTTCCGCACCCGTTGCTGCCGTGCAGGGCGATCCGCTGACCCCGGCCGACATGAAAGGTCAGTCCCTCAAAAAGCGGTTTCTCCGCATCCTCATATCGCGCTGCGTACTCCCGGATATCCACCAGCGTTTCCCTGTGATGTCTAAGAGGCATGATCTTAAGATCCGCCGGCCTCTCCAGATCCGCCAGAAGGCCCTCTTTCTCCCGGATCTCCCGGTGGATGCGTCTCTCCATCTGCTTGACCCGGCTCTGCATCTTCTTGGTCTTGACGCCCAAAAAGGCTCTGGTATCTTTGGATCTGTCGTGCTCCTCTATGGGGTCAAAACCGATCTTTGTACCTTCGTTTTTGTCGGCCCAGGCGGCGGTGCGCGCCGCCGCCTGCTTTAGTTTACCGATCTCTTTCAGATGCTTTTCGTTCTCCGCCTGTTCAAATTGGTCCCTGCGCTGCTTATTTTCCTGCCATGTGGAAAAATTCCCGCTCTGTAACTCGATGGTCCGCCGGTTCAGGACCAGCACATGATCCACGCAAAAGTCCAGCAGATCCCGGTCGTGGGACACCAGGATAAAGCCTTTCTTGGACGCTAAATAGCGTTTGACCGTCTCCCTGGACGCCTGATCCAAATGGTTGGTGGGCTCATCGATCAGCAGAAAATCATTCTCCCCCGAGAACAGGACCGCCAGCAGTATCTTTGTCTGTTCACCGGGGCTTAAACCTGCAAAGGGCCTGTACAATATCTCCGCCTCCTGCCCCAACTGTTCCAGTTCGCGGATCACGCGCCAGACCTCGCACCCGGACTTTAATTCCTCCATAAACTCCGCCGCAGGCAACAGTGTCTGTTCTTCGCTGACAGTATAGGGAAAGTAATCAAACGCCGTCCTGGCGCTGATGGTTCCCTGATAAGGATACCGGCCCTGTAACAGCTTAAGAAACGTGGTCTTACCCTTGCCGTTACGTCCCAGCAGCCCCAGTTTCCAGTCCGTGTCAACAGAAAAGGAAACATCCTCAAAAATGTTCTCAAGACCCCCTTCATAGCAAAAAGTCAGGTGGCTCACATTGATCTGCGCCATATACACCCCTCCTATCCCAATGGCCGTCCTCCCGCCATGGGTGGGACGGCTCTCAAGGTTCCGGATAAAAAAACAGGAACCGTTTGCTGCCAAACAGTTCCATCATATTCTTCAAACCTCTATTGTATAGGAAACAGATCTATAAAGGATCCTGCCCCCATGAACTATCACTGGATTTTTCCGGAAATAGCCGCACAAAAAAGAGAGGTTATGAGAACATAATCCACTTTTGGCAACATGACTCAAACAGCACAGGAAATGTCCCTGAAACTGTTTATGATCTTCATGCAATCAAAAGCGAACTAAATTCTCATCTTTTCACCTCTCTCCTTAAGATAGAGTTATTCTAGCACGCTGCATCCGCTTTGTCAAACCCTAAAAAAACTATATGCCTGAGGCTACGCTAACTTTTGCAGCTTTTCACTGTGTTCGGCAATTACCTTTTTCATGATCTCTATATCTGCGAAAGCTGCCTCCATCTTATCCGCATAATTCTTGTAGCGGTTATATGTGTCGGTATAACAAGACTCAATTGTATTTAGACGCGGAAGAATCATGTTTTCCTGATGCAACTTTATCTGGTGTATCTCATCTTTCACTGACTGCAATTCATTTTTTAAAGGTTGCAGTTCAGATTTCAATTTTGTGTCCATCATCTCAGAAATTGCTAACAGCATTTCATTGTCAGTCATACGCCTGTACCTCCTACGTAAAAAAGTATACCACATGTCAGATGGAAAGTCTATTCCATTCTCAGAGGTAGTTTTGCGGATTCAAAAATAGCAATCAGCTCTACATATTCTCCATTATTGCGGTGAGTCAGGCAGATTCCTTGACACCACAAAATCCAGCACAACCTCCCGGTCTATCTCCATGGTTTCGCCCTCTGCGGAAACCGCCGTTCCCTGGTAGGTAATGACCGTCCTGTCCCCCACGATCTCAACTTTAGACGTAATATATTTCGGTTTCTCCAGTTCATAATAAATCCATTCAGTGATCTCATTTGTGGCCAGCGCCCACTCCTTCATTTCTTCCTCAAACCGGGCTGCGTTTCCAAACCGCGACCTCGGAACTATGAGATACATGGGGAGCGACAAATATTGATCTTCGCTCTCCTGATCAGAATATGTGATAATCACCTTCGGGTGGCAGTACAGGTAAGCCTCTACAGTCCCCCAAATCCCGCCTGCCAACAAGACTGCTGCCAATATAAGAATAGCTAATTTACGTGGTTTCATTTTCTTTACCATAACCCAGTAGTCCATACTTCAACTTTTAGCGACTTTATTTTACTCGATCTGCTTACCGAAAACTGAAGATACTGCGTGATAGTAGGAGAAAAAATCATGCCAACCCCTGTCGCGCCAGTACAGTCAATATCCGTAAAGTCCTGAGAATACCACTTGTCTTCAACGATATCATAATAGAAATATGTAAAATTCACTTTGCTGCCGGTAAAAATGCTTTCCTTCTTTATATCAGAAGTTTTGAACCTTATCTCTGCATGTTGACGATTTACCTTCAGAACGCTTGTCGCAAATGTAGGCGTCTTGGAAAAATCCACATCAACTGAATATACTGATGAGTTTATCTTCTGTGTGCTGTCATTATCAGATATGTCATAGTATGACGTAGGTATGGCCCTTGTCGATAAACCACTTGAAATTGCTTGATTAAGCTCCTCAATTTTCTGTGGATCTGTTACCTGTAGATGTTCCAGCGGAAGAGCAAAATATATTTTCTCCCCGTCCCTCATAGTATAAGGGTTACCAGACTCATCAAGATAATAAATATAGCTTTTACCATCGGGATCAAAATACTGATGTGGTTCAGCAGCCGCCTTCGTATGCAATGCAGGCATGGCTATACCCACAATTACTGTCAATGCCGTCACGATAGATAACAGTATCTGACTTACTTTCTTTTTCATGGCTATTCCTTCTCCTTTATGCGCAATAGTCAGTTTCCTCATAAAAAGTTAAATTATTTTGACACCACTATATTTAAAACAGTGTCACAGATTTAACTATTTGAGACCTTTTCCGCCATAGGCGATTATATATGATGCCTTGCGCATACCATCTATATTTTTATATAATTATATATCGCATATCTATATAAGTCAACATAGCATTAGTCAACAATTTTTGGCTTAATTTATCAAAATATGACATGCTCCGACAATATTCGACAATTAATTCATAATTTACAAGTTTCTAATGGCATCGTCAAATTTGTATGGAATTTCAGGGCTATCATTTGACACTGTATAGTTTACAGGGGATAAACTCCTCTCTTCTATAAAGGCTCCTTCCCTCATGAACTATCACTGGACTTTTCCGAAAATAGCCGCACAAAAAGAGAGGTTATGAGAACATAATCCACTTTTGGCAACATGACTCAAACAGCACAGGAAATGTCCCTGAAACTGTTTATGATCTTCATGCAATCAAAAGCGAATTAAATTCTCATCTTTTCACCTCTCTCCTTAAGATAGAGTTATTCTAGCACTTTGCGGCCATATTGTCAAATCTAAAAACTAAATGTTTCTATATAACTACCCAAGCCGATCTATAAGGCACTGCGCCTGAAAAGGTTTCACAACAAAGGCATCCGCCCCCAGCTGCAATGCCTGTTTCACACTGCTTTCCTGAGATAATGCCGAAAGCATGACTACCCTTAATCCGGGCCGCTCTTCTTTTATCCTTCTCAAAACCTCTATCCCATGCATGCCCGGCATACAGATGTCAAGCACACATACATCCACAGCCTCGTCCTGCAATATATCCAGGCACTCCTGCCCATCCTTTGCCAGTATAACAGTGTATCCCTGCTGTGTTAGTATGTCCTCCAGTATCATCCTCATAAAATCCGCATCGTCCACAACAAGAACTTTTTGGCTTTTTCCTGTTACAGGTTCAGGAATATAGTCAAAAATGCTGTCCACCTGATCCTGATTGAGAACCGAATCATAGTCATTGTTTTCCCTGGTCTTGATGCCAAGCAGCTCATCGGCAGTCACCTGCAAAACCTCTGAAATCTTGGGCACCATGGCAATATCCGGATAGGAAACTCCCATCTCCCACCTCGATACGGCCTGAGGCGTGACCTTTAACAGCTCTGCCAATTCTGCCTGTGTGATATTCTTTTTTTGACGCTTGCTCTTTATTACTTCTCCGATATTCATAGCTCTCCTCCGTTTCCGCAATGTATGATAAATCAGATTTCATTCAGGTCACCGGTGACAGATTAAGTCTATCATGCAGAAAACGGCTGCGTCAAACAATTGGCAATTGTCTTGGGACTATGAAACATAAATTTGTGCTTTTTCAACCTTTTGCAGGACCGCGATTCCTGAATCGCCCTCTTCTATTTTTTCAGGATTGACCAGGCGGCGTACATTGTAGACATAGCCCGTCTCCCCAAATCTTCCCTTTTTCGACTCGTCCAGATGTTCGTCGTCCATGCAGATATTGACCGCCTCAAGGCACATCAGCACATACTCGTCCCCTTCTTTTATCTCTCTTTCCCAGAGGAAACGGCACTCAATATGGCAGAAACATTCCTTGATCCTGGGTGCTTTTACCAGCCGGGCGGGCTCTGCGGTGAACCCCGACTGCGCCAGCTCGTCCATATCAAAACCGTTATGGGAGATGGTCGAAAGGCACTGCTCGTAGAGATCGGCCGTGGGGAAATTCAGCACCGCCACGTTTGTTTCATGTATCGTCTGATACAGATGCCCCGACTTATGAACCCTTGACAGGATCGCGTAAAAGCCGCCTTCATTGCCGTTAAAACAGGCCCATGAATGCAGGCTGGCGTTAGGCAGTCCATTGGATTTGTAAGTTGTGATCAGAAAAAGCGGAGCGGGGATCGCCGTCACATAATCCGCCCATGAAAATCCCCATTTCTCCATATCGGCCATGGACTCCGGCATCGTTGCGTATTCTCTTTTCATTGCGCCCTCCTTTAATGCGTCTCTATGAAATCTCATTTCTGTATTTATTATGCCAAATACGCAAACCTCTGTCTTGTAAAAAAGCGACATTCTTTTCTGGTCAAATAGCAAAGCGACAAGCAGCAAACAATAGCTAATTATTCTGGATATCTTTTTGTCCCGCATCGTAGCCGCTGGAATAATATTGCAGATATCCGCTCCACTCAAAACTGCCAGCGCGAAAACCCTCTTGTGCTACCTTTTCACTTCTATCAGAAACATCATAATGACGCCCTGTTTCCGCATCTTGGATTGCCTGTTCATAACCAGCCAAATAACCTCTTTCCGCACCTATATGCATCCGCATCATGCCAACAAAATGCGCTTCTATAAGCAGGTTAGCAAAAATGACAAGCAGAAGACAGAAATATTCAATCTTTCTGAATCTCCTGTTTTTTCTCCATTCCAAAACAGATCCAATTATCAAACAAATAATCAATCCCAAAGGTATTACCGTATACGAGTCGTCAAATTTTAAAACTGATTGACGCACAGTAAAAAATCCGAATATCTGCGCACTAAATATGGATACTATACATCCTATCACTGTCCAGCGAATCATTCCTTTTCTGCCAAATAATGCGAAAATACAACATATGACCCAATTGAACAGCCAGAAACGAAAATCTGTCAATGCCAGTGTGGAATAAAAAACATTGCCGGATTTCAAATACACAAAGTAAAATATGATATAGCAAATACCCAGCAATAGACTATGTCCAATTAAACACGGCAAAACCTCTTTCATATTATGGTATAGCGTTTTCTTTATTGCTGTAAACTGCGTTAACTTCATGAATGTTCTCCTAAAATAATTGGCGAATTACTTCATCGCCAAAAGCAATCGGTGGCGGTTTACACGGAATCGGGTTATGGTTACATATATAATTCTATATGGCGTTTGTATGCAAGTCAACACAGTATTTCTCGGCAACTTTACAGGTAAAATTTGATTGATTTACAAGCAAAAAGAAGATATTATAATTGTAGGGAAAGGCATAGGCAGAGAGAGGTGAAATATGACTGGAACAATAGGAATTGGTAATCAGGACTTTGAAACGATCCGAAAAAAGGAATATTTTTATGTAGATAAAACCGGTTTCATACGAGAGTGGTGGGAAAACGGAGACAGTGTGACACTGATCACCCGTCCAAGGCGCTTTGGTAAGACGCTGAATATGAGCATGCTGGAGAAGTTCTTTTCAGTAGGTTATGCCGGGCGCAGTGATCTGTTTGAGGGGCTTTCCATATGGCAAGAGGAAGAGTACCGCCAGCTACAGGGGACATATCCTGTGATTGCACTTAGTTTCGCGGACGTGAAAGAGAAAACCTATCAGGATGCCAGAAAAAAAATCAGCGAGATCATTATGGATCTGTATAATAAGTTTAGTTTTCTTGCAGAGAGCGACAGGCTGAGTGAGAATGAGAAAATGATATATCGGCAGTCTTCAGCGGGGACAGGAGATCGAATGGAGTCCGGTTCCTTGAAAACATTATCCAACTATCTGATGAAACATTTTGGCAAAAAAGTGATCATTCTGCTGGACGAGTACGACACTCCCATGCAAGAGGCATATGTAGAGGGATACTGGGACGAACTGACAGCTTTTACCAGGGGATTATTCAACGCAACATTCAAGACCAATCCGTACATGGAGCGTGCCATCATGACAGGGATTACAAGGGTAAGCAGAGAGTCGATGTTTTCCGATTTGAATAACCTGGAAGTGGTGACAACGACATCGGAAAAGTATGCGGATTCTTTCGGCTTTACGGAGGAGGAAGTGTTTGCTGCACTGGAGGAGTATGGTCTGTCAGATCAGAAACAGCAGGTCAAGGACTGGTATGATGGTTTTGCATTTGGCAGCAGAAAAGATATTTACAATCCCTGGTCTATCATTAATTTTCTGGATAAGAAAAAGGCGGGAGCCTATTGGTCTAATACCAGTTCCAATAGGCTCATCAGTAAGCTGCTTCGTGAAAGCCCCCCGGAGGTAAAGAAGACATTTGAGTGTCTGCTCCAGGGGGAGAGCATTAAAGTAGGAATAGATGAGCAGATTGTGTATGACCAGCTTTCCATAACGGATAGCGCTATATGGAGCCTTCTGCTTGCCAGTGGTTATCTGAAAGTGAAAAACTATAGAGCATATGCTACAGAAGATGGGGACTGGCGAGAAGACTATGAACTGGAATTGACCAATTTTGAAGTACGGATTATGTTCCGAAATATGGTACGAAGTTGGTTTGACAGCTCTTCATCCGGTTATAACGACTTCATCAAGGCGCTGCTGTTGGGCGATGTGGAGGCAATGAATCTGTATATGAACCAGGTGACACAGCAGATGTTTAGCTATTTTGATACGGGCAGCGGGACTCAAGGGAAAGAGCGGCGAACCAGAAGTGATGCCCCGGAACGATTTTATCATGGCTTTGTGCTGGGCCTGATGGTGAAACTGACGGATCGATATATAGTCACATCCAACCGTGAGAGCGGTTTTGGCCGGTATGACGTGATGCTGGAGCCCAAGGATGCAGCAAAAGACAATGCCATCATCCTTGAGTTCAAGGTTCAAAGCGCAAAAGAAAAGGATTTGTTCGACACGGTATCAGAGGCTCTGGGGCAGATTGAGAAGAAAGATTACCAGGCATCTCTGGTGTCAAAAGGGATTCCGACAGAGCGGATACGAAAATATGGGTTTGCCTTTTGCGGGAAAGAGGTGCTGATCGGCACGGGAGAGGCATAAATACGGGCAATGTGTGACAATTTTATGCCGCCGTTTCAGATTTATAAAACCTGCCTATATAATAACACTGCCTACAGCACATTGCTCATTTTCTGCTATCATATGGATAGCACCTCCTTTTGGTATTTTGTTGGAGGTCGCTATTCATATGATACCGGTTATACCAGATTCAGATGCTGTTTTGTTGTCAATCCATCAAACAAATGCCGATTTATGCTTAATTTTCAAGTCCTTAAGCACATTATTTGATGTGGGAAGTTTGAATCAATAATATATGATCTGAACATCATCCCCCAGACCACAATTGCTTACATCCACGCCAGCCGGGATCTCTATGCTGGTTAATGCGCCACAATCGCTGAAAAGAGAACTGCCTATCTCTGTCACACTGCCAGGTATTTTTATGCTAGTTAATGAACTACAATGTGAAAAAGCATAATCACCTATAGCCGTTACCCCATCAGGAATCTCTATACTGGTTAATGAGGCGCAGCTTAAAAAAGCTTGACGGCCTATTGTCGTCACACTATTAGGAATCTCTATGCTGGTTAATGCAAGGCAAATACTAAAAGCACCATTACCTATTTCCCTCACCCCATCTGGAATTTCTACACTGATTAATGATTCGCACTCAGCAAAAACATCATTTCCTATCTTTGTCACGCTACTTGGAATCTCTATGCTGGTTAATGAGCTACAACCACAAAAAGCACCATCACCTATTTTCGTCACACCATCCGGGAGTTCTATGTCGGTTAACGAGCTGCAATAGTCAAAAGCCCAATCGCTTATCTCCTTCACACTAGCCGGTATTTCTACGCTGGTTAACGAGCTACAATAGTCAAAAGCATAATCACCTATCTTTGTCACGCTGTCTGGAATCTCTATGCTGGTTAATGAGCTACAACCACTAAAAGCACCATCGCCTATCTTCGTCACTCCATCTGGTATCACATAACTTGTGCAATCTCTGTCCTCCGGACCGGAAAACACTACTTCCTCCTGCGATGCCAACGGCTCTTCTGCTTCTATTGCCAGCGACGGTTCTTCTGTTTCTATTGTTGATGACGGCTCTTCTGTATCCATTGTTGACAACGACTCTTCTGTCTCCTGCAGCGTTGATGTCACTTCTGCCGGCATATCAGTCGGCAACTCCTTCTCATCCCCGCATCCGGCCAGACACCCTAAAATCAGTCCTCCGGCCAAGCCGGTACACAATACCTTTTTCAACTGTTTTGCCGCTTTCATAATATCCTCCTTAGATTTGTATTACACATCATTTTTCAGTACTATAAAGCATTAATCGGGATTACAGTATCGTGGTAATCATAATTTATATACTTTCGGACTGTCAAGCACGGAAAATCTGTCAGGTTGTCAAATCCCCGTATTTATCGCATTTTGTGACACAAAAAATTTGTGTTTCTTCAATGCTAATATATTATTTTCGTAACCAGGCTGCCGCGTCACCTGCTCATAGTTCGCATTAGGCCTCTATTGGTGTTGCCTCGAAAATGAATTCAACTCCTTGAGCCGCCTGTTGATCTTCTTCGCCTCCGTCCGGTTAAACAGATAGAAACAGAGCCAGATCACCACGAAAATACCGCAGGAACATAAAAATTGCAGGAGCATGAGCGCTGTCTTGTCCGGATCAAAGGGAATCCACCCCAAATAAATACCTGTGGGATAGAAAACGCCCATGCCCACGCAAAAGTGTATCATCACCTTGGCAAACCCGGAGGGACGGTCAAACTGATAAACAATAGATATCCCGCCGCAGGCGATACCCACGGCCATCGCCCCCGTGGCCTGTCTCACAAAGTCCTGATATATAAGCATCAAGATCTCCTCCCCGCCCCATAAAGCGTAGGATAGACACATGATCACAAAAAAAGTACAGCCCAAAGATATACCGAATAAAATATACTTCACCGCCAATTTCACAATCTGTCTCATTTCAGCCCCAGCCTTTCTTTAAAAACCTTCCGGAAACTTCTGGAAATATGATCCGTCACTCCGTTTTTCATCACCAGTTCCATCGTACCGTTAAAACTTGCCTCCACATGATCGATCTGGCGTATGTTCACGATAGTCGATTTCGATATGCGCACAAAGTAAGCGGCCAGCGTATCCTCCAGCTCATACAGAGGCTTATCCAGCAGATACCTGTTTTTCAGCTTATCATAACAGACGATCTCCCTGCCCTCGGTGCGCACCAGCGCCAGATCCTCCGGTTTGATGAAATATGTCTTTTTCTCCTTCGCCGCAGTCAGCGTGGGAGCGTCCGTCTCCTCTTTTTCCAACATGATAATGATTCCCGCGATGGCCTGCGTCATCCTGTTTACTTGAAGATCAGAGTGGAAGAACTGTGTCGTCTGTTCGCGGGTTTTTACAAAAGACCTGCCGACTGGAACCTGCTGCTGAAACAGTTGGATCTGGATGAAAAAAGGAAACGGCCGGTTCACAAGCTGTCCGGCGGGGAAAAACAGAGACTGTCCATCCTGCTCTCCCTTATGGGACGCCCCAGGCTTTTGATCCTGGATGAATTGACAACGGGACTTGATCCGGAGGTACGGCAGAATATGTGGATCAGCTTTGAAAACATACGGAAAAGCGGTATAGCCATTATTATGGTTTCCCACTATCTGGACGAAGTGGAAACGCTTGCCGACAAGATTCTCTATTTGGAGAAGGGGGAACAGCTATTCTTCGGCACCCAGCAGGAATTTCGGGAATATGTGAGGAGCCGGGTGGCCCCGGAGGAATGGGAGGAGAATGTCTCCCTTGAAAAACTGTATTTAATGATAGCACCAAAAACAACGGGACTTACGATGGAGGGAATCTTATGAAACAGTTCGCGGTTATCTGTAAAACAGAGTTACGGTTATTTACAAGAGACTTTTTCAGTTTCTTCTTCACTTTGGTATTTCCCGTGCTGATGCTCCTTTTAATGGGCAGCGTCTTTGGGAACGCGCCGGTCTACGAGGGAGCAGACATCCGCATGATGGATATTTCCGTGCCGGCCTACAGCGTCATGGTGATCGGAGTAAACGGCTTGATGTCGCTGCCGCTGACAATGTCGGGATATAAGGAGAAAAAGATCTATAAGCGCTTTGACGCTACGCCGGCAGGAAAGAAAAGCGTGATGTTGGCGCAGGTATGCGTCAATCTGGCCATGACTCTGATCGGGATATCCGTTCTGATAATAGCCGGAAAACTCCTCTACCACATACAGATCAAAGGCTCCTTTCCCGCCGTCTGCGTAAGTCTGCTGCTCTCCATAGCTGCCATGTTTTCCATGGGGTTTCTGTTCACGGCCGTGGGACAGGACACAAAGAGTACAAATCTGCTCTGTTATTTATTCTACTTTATCATGCTGTTTTTGTCGGGTGCGACCATGCCGGATATGCTGTTTCCCGATACCGTCAAAAAAATATCCGCCTTTTTGCCCATGACTCACGCGGTTGACCTTATGCAGGGAGCTTTTGCAGGAGAGCGTCTGGGCATGCACGGAAGAGAACTGCTTATTCTCGGAGCCCTGACGGCGCTGTGTACGGCTGCCGGAGCCCTTCTGTACAAAAGGAAGGACTGGACATAGAGCGGGCGTCTCAAACCAGCCCCCACGCCCGCAGCGCCGCCACCGCCCCAAAGATCACCCCTGCGGAGAGCAGAGTCGTCCAGACTACCAACTGCCCGGCCAACTGTCCGTCATTGCCCATCTCTTCCGCCATGATGGCGCTGGCCACCGCCGCAGGGGTGGCAAACAGAGCGATCAGGGCCGCATAAGTGCCGTTGTCAAAATACAGGAAACCCATTTTTTGGAGCAGCACGGCGCCCCCCAGACCGATCAGCGGCGCCAGGATCAAACGGCCCGTGACGCCCAGCATGATCTGTTTTTTCAGGCCCTTGATACTGCTCTTCTCAAACTGTCCGCCCAATACCAGCAGGGCTACAGGCGTTGAGGCCTTAGCCAGATATTCTAAAACCGTGCCCACAAAGGTGAACTTTCCCATAAAAGCAGTCACACCGGAGGGCAGATGACCCGCCAACGGTTTCAGCAGGACACACAGGATGCCCGCCAGCACGCCGATGATCAGCGGATTGCGCAATATCCCCCGCAGGGTTTTGGCCATGCGCCCTTTTCCGCCGCTCTCGCCCTGTATATAGACAGACAGAGCGATCACGGACAGCACGTTAAATACAGGGATCGTAAAGGCCGACAGCAGCGCCGCGGACTGTACCCCCTTATCCCCCGCCATGAGCTGGGCCAAAGGAACGCCCACCAGCGCGAAGTTGGAGCGCACGACGCCCTGCAGCATCACGCCTTTTTGACAGCGGTCCGAAGTGATATGCGCCAGAAACAGGCCGATGCAGAAAAGTATGGCGATAGCCGCCAGGGCATAGAGTACCGCGTCCCACTTAAGCTGTGAGAAACTGTCCAGCTCCGCCAGATTGACAAACAGGAGAACCGGCAGCAGGACCCGGAACACCGTCTTGTTGGCAACCCTTAAAAACTCCGCCGTGAAAAAATTCGTCTTTTTCAGTATATATCCCAGTGCCACCAGCAGGATGACAGGCAGCACTGAATTTACCGCGAATATAAATATGTCCGCCTGGGCCATGGCATATCCTCCTAAACCTCTTTGGCCGTCACATCAGCGGAGCCACTGCTTTCATGATACAGCCCAGCAGTTTTCTGCTCTTCGGCTCCGCTTTCAATGTCTCATAAGTCACTGTGCGGCACTGTGCCAGCGTGGCCTGATAATCCGCCTCCATATCCGCCAGGCAGGGAACGCCATAGAGGTAGGCAGCGCACTCAAAATGGTGGTAAAGACTGCGGTAGTCCAGATTGATGGTGCCAACCACTCCCTCACGGTCGTCGCTGACAAACAGCTTTGCATGGACAAAACCGGGGGTATACTCATAGATCTTGACACCCGAGTCCAGCAGAGATCGGTAATGGGTCTTGGCCAGGGCATAAGCCGCTTTTTTGTCGGGAATACCGGGCAGGATCAATTTTACATCCACCCCCCTCTCCGCGGCGAATTTCAGGGCCGTCTCCATCTCTCCGTCCAGGATCAGGTATGGGGTCATGATATGGACATACTTGTGGGCACGGTTCAGGATATCCATATACACCCTCTCCCCCACACGATCCTCGTCCAGCGGGCAATCGCCATAGGGCATCACATAGCCGGGAGCCTTCTTTTCCCTCTGAGGCACTTCCTCCCCAGGCAGAAAACGGTCAAACTCCAGTTCCTTTTCCTCCAGCCCCCACATCTCCAAAAACATCAGCGCAAAACTCTTGGCAGCCTGTCCCTGTATCATGACCGCCGTATCTTTCCAGTGTCCGTGTTTCTGCTTGTAATTGATATACTCATCCGCCAGATTGACTCCTCCGGTAAAGGCAGTATGGCCGTCGATGACCAATATCTTGCGGTGGTCGCGATAATTGTAATGCGTGGATACAAAGGGAGTGAGGGGGGCGAACAGCTTACATTTTATCCCCAGTTTCTTAAGCTTTTGGGGATAATTGTGGGGCAGGCTGTTAAACTCGCAGAATCCGTCGATCATCAGACGTACCTCCACGCCCTCTGAAGCTTTTCTCGCGAGGATCTCCAGAACTTTTCCCCACATCAGTCCCTCGTCCACGATAAAGTATTCCAGAAAAATATAGTGGCGGGCCTTCTCGAGCTGCCGCAGCATCTCCTCCCACTTTTTCTCCCCCAAAGGAAAATAGGTCACGGCAGTATCGTCAAACACCGGATAGCACCCCCGCCTGCTCAGATAATGCGCCAGAGCCGTCACCCCGGGTGCCTCCTGTTCCAGCCTTTGAAAGACTTCCCTGTCCTGAGGGATGATCTCTCTGGACTGTCCAAGCACCTGATCCACCCTTTTCTTAATCAGCCGATGCCCCACCTCGCTCTTGGTAAACCAGAGCAGGAACGCGCCGAACACGGGGATCAACATAATGATCACCAGCCATGTGATCTTAGCGGTGGGATCATAGCCGCTGTTGAGCAGATACAACACCATGATCACACTGAACAGGGTCATGGCGCTGGAAATATATGGCTGCAAATCCCGAAACCATATGAACACACCGAGCAGAAGAGCCGCCTGCAAAAGCAGCAGCAGAAGAATGATCCCCAGACGGCTAAACAGCGCGTGGATCACCCCTTTCTGCCCTTTCTTCAACAGCCGGATACCCATACTCTCCGTTTCCTCATTGGCCATAACAACTCTCCCCCCCTGCGCAGATCCTCTGTATATTCATACCATTTACTGTCATATTTTATATGATAGCACGAATCCCCCGCACCGTCAAATATCGCCCCGCCGGATCCCTTTGTCCGATGCCGATGAGATTCCCGTACATTCAAGAAAATTAATTGAAATTTGAGCTAAAATAGTATATACTGTTCTTAGTTTATGCCACAATTTTTTAGGACAAAGGATACGTTTGTCCGGAAAGGAATCGAGACTGTATGGAAAAGATCACCAGCTTTACCATCGACCATATCCGGCTGCTGCCCGGCGTCTATGTGTCACGCAAGGATACCGTGGGCCAGGAGACCATCACCACCTTTGATCTGCGCATGACCAGCCCCAATGACGAACCCGTCATGAATACGGCGGAGGTACATACCATCGAGCATCTGGGAGCCACTTTCCTGCGCAATCACAAAGACTACGGCAGCAAGACCATCTATTTCGGCCCCATGGGGTGCCGCACCGGTTTTTATATGCTGCTGGCGGGGGATTACCGCTCCAGAGATATTGTTCCCCTGGTCACGCAGATGTTTGAGTTTATACGGGATTACCGCGGAGAAGTGCCCGGCGCCTCCCCCATGGACTGCGGTAACTATCTGGATATGAATCTGAATATGGCCAATTATCTGGCCGAGAGATATCTGGAGCAGGTACTGTACAATATCAGTGACGAGCGCCTGATCTACCCAGAATAAATAACGTGAACGGAGGATCGATCAATATGAACAAGATAGGAATTATCGGCGCCATGGAGCTGGAGGTGGACACTCTCAAGTCGCAGATGTCCGTCACCGGTCAGACCACCCGGGCTGGTATGATCTTTTTTGAAGGTTCGCTTGGCCAGACACCTGTGGTCATAGTCCGCTGCGGCATTGGTAAGGTCAACGCCGCCATGTGCGTACAGATCCTGGCTGATCTGTACGGAGTCACCCATGTGATCAACACTGGCGTAGCCGGTTCCCTCAACGCCGCTCTGGATATAGGAGACATAGTTATCTCCCGCGATGTGATCCATCATGACATGGATGTCAGTGCGCTGGGTTACGCTCCGGGGCAGGTTCCCCAACTGGACACTCTGGCCTTTCCCGGGGATGAAACCCTGATACGCCTGGCTCTTGACTCCTGTGAGGAAGCCAATCCTGGCTTACATACTGTGCCAGGCCGTATTGTCAGCGGAGATCAGTTTATCTCCGGGAAAGCGGTAAAAGAAAAGTTGATAGCAGAATTTCACGCAGACTGCACTGAGATGGAAGGCGCGGCCATTGCCCATGCCGCTTACTTAAACGGTATCCCCTTTGTGGTGATACGTGCCATCTCCGACAAAGCCGATGACAGCGCCGAGATGGACTATCCCACCTTTGAGCGTCAGGCCGCCGGACACTGTGCCCGTCTGGTTGAAGTTCTGGTAAAAAAACTATAATATTATGATGGAGGAGAGAAAGAGATGCTACAAAAACTAAAGAGCGCTTCCCTGAAAAAGGTGCTGCCTGGGGTGATCATCATGTTCCTCATATCGGCTGGTCTGTTGATCTACTTCGGACCGGACTTTATCACCTGGGCCAAGGGGCCTGTGGTCTTTGAGGATCTGACCATTGATGAAATTGAAGACCAGTATGTCACCATGACCTTTGAACTGACCTGGGGCACCTACGCTACCCAGGTGACCACCACCACCCAGAACGGGGTCAAAGTCTCCGAGCGGGATTCCCTGCAGTATCACGCAGTGCTGGTGGGCGGTCTGGATCGCTATCTGTACAGCGACGAAGATCTGTACTGGGAATTTATCGGTCTGGCGGTTCCCGCGAAATATTTTGACACTGCCAAGATCATTGACAAAAACAGTGACGACTTTTTTGAGAACTACGATCTGCGGGCGCTGGATACCACCTTGCAGGTAACGGGACAGATCTGCCCCATGAAAGACGATATGCTGAGATACTACCGCTCTTTCTTCAGGGATGCAGATTATACGGATGAAGAGTTTGCCGCCTACTGTGCGCCCTATTATATCAAGGTGGACGGCCTGAAAAGAGGCAGCGTTGGTGTCGTACTGCTTATGAACGCAGTGGCAGCCTGCCTGTTTGTGATCGCTCTGTTCATGCTGATCAAGGCTCTTACCGGCGGCTATCAGAAGAAACTGGTCAAGGCCCTGAAAGCCCTGGGCGAGATGGAACTGGAACGGGCGGATTCGGATTATGAGACAGCCTCCGAGCCCACCAAGGGACTGCGTATCGGGCGTAATTATCTGTTTGACTGCACCAGCGCCAAGACGAAGGTATATCCCCTGCGGCAGGTGGCCTGGGCCTACATCCATCAGGTCGATCACAAAAAATACGGGCGAACCGTGGGCACCTCCTATTCCGTGATGCTGTACACCGAGGACAAGAAACAGCACTCCCTGGACGTGCTCGGCAAGTCCGCCTGCGATCAGGTGATCGACGAGCTGAGCAGAAAATGTCCCGCCGGTATATTCGGGTACAGCGATCAGCTCAAGCAGCTGTTCAACAAGAATTATGATGAATTTACCCGGTTGCGCCGCCAGAAAGAGGCGGAAGTAAACCAGGCTCAGGGCTTTACGGACACATTTTCCGCCGATCCCAACCAGAATCAGAGTCCGTATGTGTAACATATAACCACCGTCTGTAACATATAAACCCTCCCTGAACAGACAAAAATCTGTTTTGGGAGGGTTTTTTATTCCATAGCGCCTCTCTGGCCATCCAGAAATAAGGTGAAAATCACCTAAGTTCCGGCATATACAATGCTATTTTTTGCTTTTTTTAAATACCAACAGTTTGCTGAACACATAATTGCCGATGAACACCAGCACGGCGGAGACAAAGGTGGTTATATAAGTGTTGATTCCCAGCATACCAAACACCTGTCTGATCACCAGATCCAGTATGAGGGTAGACACTCTGGAAAGTACAAATTTGGGAATCTCCCGCGCCATGGATTCGTGACTCTTGAATACATATCTCCGGTTGGTAAAATAGGCGAATGTCACACCCGCCACCCAGTTCACAGAACTCATCACAGCGTTTTCAAAGGGCGAAGGATGCAATGGGTTGCCAAACAGCAGCCAGCTCGCCAGATACATGGCGGCCCAGGACACGATCGTGGTGAGCGTTCCCACGATCAGATAGGCGATCATCTCTTCATATTTCTTTAACAAACCTTTTATTTTCTCAATCATGTGTATCCTCTCCTATCTCAAATCGCTCTCTTTACTCTACTATGAGATTGCAAACCTGTCAAGTCTCCCGCTTGGTAATCCCTTTTGCCAGAATGACTCACTGCTCAATAAACTGAAAGTCAGCTTATTCTTTATCTTCATGTGTTTTCCTGTATAATAACTTCATCATATATATAGCCTTTTCAGTCGGTATTCCTCTATCTCCAAGTTTATAAGCTACTTCTCTAAAAATCTCCAATGCAAGTTTCTAAATCAGAATAATTCATAGACCAATTAAAATAGTGCTTTATAAAATATCCAACGGTACTAAAATTTTTTATGTTCACTTTTTATAAATCCTTCTTAAAATAATCTGTGCTATAAAAAAATTGAAATCGCTGGCAGTCAGCATTGTCAACACCAAAGGGAAGAAAGTAGCCTGGGGGCGTCTAAGGATTCACCACATTCCTCGGCTCACCCCGCTGGAAAGCCGCGATATTCTCCGCCACCTCCTCCACGCAGCGGGTGCGGGCCTCCACGCTGGCCCAGGCCAGATGGGGCGTGATGATCAGGCGGCAACTATCCTGTATACGGCTCAGGGGATTGGAGCTTTGCAGCGGTTCCCCATCCACCACATCCAGCCCTGCAGCGGCGATCTCGCCTGCTGTCAGCGCCTCATACAGGGCAACATTGTCCACCACCGCTCCCCGGGCCACATTTACCAGAATGGCCGTCTTTTTCATTCGCCGTAGCGCTTTTTCCCCGATAATGCCCCTGGTCAGCTCGCTCAGCGGGCAGTGCAGGGACAGGATGTCGCTCTCGGCAAGCAGCGTATCCATGTCTACCTGAGGATATTCCAAGCAGCGACTTTTTCCTGTGACGGAGTGGAAGATCACCCTGCAGCCGAAAGCCCTGGCGATCCCCGCCACCCGGCGGCCAATATTTCCCATACCTATGATGCCCCAGGTCATGCCTTCCAACTCATGAAAAGGTATGTCAAAGTTGGAAAACCGGTCCTGGGCGCTATAGGCTCCTGATTTGACATATTCGTCATAATGGGGCAGCTTTTCCAGCAGCGCCAGCGCCAGCGTGAAAGTGTGCTGGGCCACCATACCCGAACAGTAATCCGCCACATTGCACACTGTAATCCCCCTGCTCTTACAGTAGGCCAGATCCACATTGTCAAACCCGGTGGCCAGCTCACAGATCAGCTTGACATCCGGAGCATCCTTCAAAGTCTCTTCTCCCAGGGGAGCCTTGTTGGCTACAATAACATCCGCGTCATGTATCCGCTCTTTGACTTCTTCCACCGTGGTGGTATTGCGGTAGTAGACGGCCTCCCCCAGGTGTTCATACTGCACGGGAACATCCGTGCCCACACTGTGTCTTTCCAGTACAACGATCTTCATATTTTCCCCCGTTTCCTCTTTATCTTGCTTCCTCTTTATCACATAACTGCAAAGTATCCAATCCAAATCGGCTAGTGTGCCGACAATCCCCTCCAAAGGGATCGCATGGACGCGCGGATCTCTTACAGAACCGCAGCCTTGCATATACCCCGGAGACCAACCAACATAAGCCGTAACAGAAAACAGGCCTGCGACAAAATATCGCAGACCCCCAAATCACATCCGTCACAGGCAATTGCCGCCGTCCGTCTCTTTAGCTTTTTCGGCTCTCACGCTATCTTTTTCAGATACAGTGTAACAAAATCGTGAACATTGTGCAATAAAAAGTTATGCTGTTATGAAGTTAAAAATTCCCGCAGCAGCTGCTCAAGCTCCTGCTCCTGCAGAGCCGTAAACTTACTCTTAAACTCCTCCGAAACCCGCATGTTTCCGCCCGGCTCCGTCTCCCGGTCCGCCGGATAAACCCGGCTCTCCTCGCCGCCGCGGCTGCCCACGGGAATCACGTCCACACCTCTCTTGACACCCCGCCCGTTTTGGGGCGCATTCTGCGCGGTCTGGCTGCCCCTCCCCCGTCTCCTTCCCCGGGGAGCGCTGTCTCCGTACAGCATCTCCATATCCTCTCTCGTCACTTCCATGCGCCCGGAGAGATGATTTTCCAGATAATCCACCAGATTGATCTTGAGCACCCGCCTTTTTCCCTTCAGATCCACAATGGCAGAGATGGAAAAAAACAGATACAAGCCCATCATACTGACAATGTAAAAGGGCAGGATCTGGCCCAGGGTACTGCCTGCAATGATACGCCTGCAGACTCCCACGCCGGAGCTGACTACCGACAACAGCATCAATTGTCCCGACAGATGCTCCAACAGATGGGGCGATACCGGCCCCAGACTCATGCGACTGATAAACTTGTCCACAAATATGGGCACGTTGGCTATCCCGTTGTTAAGCTGGTAACAGTTGGCAAATTTCAGCTTGCACTGTTTCAGTTGTCTGCTGCGGGTACTGGCCATATTGTCCGTCTCTCGAATCAGATGCAGATACATCAGTCCCAGCCCCACCCGGATCAGGATACTGCCCGCCATACAGGCCAGCATGACAATAGACGCGGCTTTTTCTTGTTCAAATACAGGAAACATCGCTATCGTTCCTTTCTATGCGGGGCTCCGCCTTCCGGTACTCGGCAAAGCGGTGATAAGATCCAGAATATTTCCCCTGCCTACATCATATATCTTATAGGCCCGGTATTGCAATATTTCCCGGGGGTATACCCGCCGTCTTTTTCTGCCGCATTCCGACGATTCTCTTCTTTGAATCTGTTTTTATGACAAAACCCACCCAAAATCCCTGACATGCCGCTCTTTTTATGGAACTGGAATGAACCAATTGCCTTGAAGCTCCAGGAAAAATCTGCTATACTATATTTCAATAAGTGAGAGTGGAGGAAATACCTATGACATATCATACAAAGGGAACCTGTTCCAGTTCCATAGATTTTGAGGTTGAAGACGGCATTGTCAAGTCCGTCCAGTTCACAGGAGGCTGCAACGGCAATCTGAAAGGCATATGCGCTCTGGTGCAGGGCATGAGAGTGGAAGAAGTGATCGAAAAACTTAAAGGGATCCGGTGCGGTTTCAAGCCTACCTCCTGCCCGGATCAGTTGGCCCATGCTTTGGAGGAAACACTGGGATGAAAAAAATCGTTTTGACGGGAGGCGGCACTGCCGGTCATGTGACCCCCAATATTGCGCTGCTGCCCTCGCTGCGCCAGGCCGGGTATGAGATCGCCTATATGGGCTCCTACGACGGCATTGAGAAAAAACTGATCTCGGATTTTGATATACCTTACACCGGCATATCCACCGGAAAGCTGCGCCGCTATCTGGATATCCGGAATTTCACGGACCCTTTCAGAGTCATAAAGGGATTCTCCGAGGCCAAAAAATATCTGAAAGAATACCGTCCTGACGTGGTGTTTTCCAAGGGCGGTTTTGTAAGTGTTCCCGTGGTGCGGGCGGCAGCGGCGCTGGATATTCCCTGTATTATCCACGAATCCGACATGACACCCGGACTGGCCAACAAACTGTGCTTTCCCGTAGCGGAAAAAATATGCTGTAATTTCCCGGAGACCTTGCGTATGCTGCCGGAGGAAAAAGCAGTCCTCACCGGCTCCCCGATCCGCGCAGAACTGGCTCAGGGCAACAAGATCGCCGGGCTGGATCTGTGCGGTTTTACTGCCAACAAGCCAGTGATCCTGGTGATCGGCGGCAGTCTGGGGGCCGCCAATGTAAACAAAGCAGTGCGGGACGCTCTGCCCCAGTTGCTGGAAGACTTCCAGGTGGTACATTTGTGCGGCAAGGACAAGATCGACAATCTGCTGCTGGCCACTCCAGGTTACAGGCAGTTTGAGTATGTCAAGGCCGAGTTAAAGGATCTGTTTGCCATGGCTGACATCGTGATCTCACGGGCCGGAGCCAACTCCATATGTGAGCTGTTAGCTCTGAAAAAACCAAACATCCTGATTCCCCTGCCCTCCACCAGCAGCCGAGGGGATCAACTGCTCAACGCCGCCTCTTTCGAGGCGCAGGGATTCTCCATAGTCATAAATGAGGACGATCTGACCACTGAGTTGCTCGCTGACAAAGTGCATGAGCTGTTCTCCAACCGCCAGTCCTACCATGACGCCATGAGCCGCAGCGGACAGATGGATTCTATCCGCACGATCATGAAACTGATAGAAGAGGCTGCGGCTCATTGACGCATACCTGGATAATAACACCGCCGGACACAGTAAAGATCCCATGGCCATAAATAGCGCCATGGGATCTTTTTTATCTCTCTCCGATATAAACACACTGTCCGGGTTGGATCTCCAGTATTTTCCGCTCCTTGTCCGTCCTGATCCACACGCTGGTGGAAGTGGGATTCTTCAGCGTCAGCCCGTCCCCGCTGGACTCCAGACTGCGGGTAGCCTGGATATAGTCACAGATCTCCAGATTAGTGGCATACCAGATATCCTCTTTGCCCTCCATCAGCTCGGCGAACTCCTCTATCACGTTCCAGTCCCCATTTCCGGCAAATTCAAAACTATGGCCCCACACATACATGAGCGGCAGTTCTATATATCCGGGAACCTCCAGAAAATTCTGCCCAAGCTCCATAAGCCTGCCGTTGTGATGGCAGGTGGGATGCCAGGCCAAAAAATCCGCAGGCGGGAAAAAACCGTTGGTGGAGACCACCGTCCGGGAATATTTGATGCCCAGGCTCCTCAGTATCTCCATGATCCGCTCAGAATAGTTGCCAAAGGCATAGGACATGCCCTGCACCATGCCTCCGGTGAGTTTCTCCAAGGTCCTGCGATCCTCCAATACCTCATTCACCACCTGGTTTTTGGATAGACCGGGCAGATTGCGGTGCTGCACACCGTGAACAGCTACCTCATGGCCGACATATAGCTCGGCCACCTCGTCCGCCGCCACAAATATCCCCTGTTCCCTGCTCTGGGACAGCGTGCCGGAATTGAGATGAAAAGTCCCCTTCATCCCATGCCGGTTCAAAATATCCACCAGCCTCCTGTCATGGATCTGACCGTCATCATAGCTGAAAGTCAGGGCCTTGCTCTTTCCCTCCGGATACACAAATCTCATGGTAAACCCTCCTTATATAATATATTTTAGCTGCCAAACCTGCGCAGAGCGTTTTACTCATTATACCATTTTTCTCCATAAAAAGCACGTTTTTTATGGACAATTCCGGCTGTGTAATAAAAAGCGGGGACAATCTCTTGTCCCCGCTTTAATCTTACGAACTGTACGTCCTTTTCAAACAGTGCCTTATACTCTATCTCTTGCCGATCTCCGTGTCTTCCTGTGTCACAACGCTGTGCGCCTTGATATAAGCCACGATCTCGTCAAAGTAGCAGAAAGCCAGTCCCACATAGCTGTCCGCGCATCCATAATAGAGAGCGATCTTGCCACTCACAGGATCATGGATCGTAGCACAGGGGAATGCCACATTGGGCACAAACCCTCTCTCCTCATACCACTCCTCCGGAGTCAGCAGGAAAGTCTCACAGCGATACTTCACGATGGAAGGATTGTCCAGATCCAGGATCGCTCCGCCGATGCTGTATACCAGACCGTTGCAGGTACCGCTTACACCATGGTAGAACAAAAGCCATCCCTCGCTGGTCTCAATGGGAGCGGCGCCGCCGCCGATCTTTACAGACTCCCACCACTCTCTGCCGCGGCCCATCACATGCCTGTGCTTGCCCCAGTATACCATATCAGGGCTCTCACTCAGAAAGATATCGCCAAAGGGCGTATGACCGCTGTCGGAAGGACGGGACAGCATCACGAAGTTGCCACCTATCTTGCGGGGGAACAACACCGCGTTCCTGTTGAAGGGAATAAAGGGATTCTCCAGCCTTACAAAGGTCTTAAAATCCGTGGTCTTTGCCATGCCAATGGACGCGCCGTAAAAATCCTGACACCAGATGATATAATAGGTATCCTCCACCTTTACCAGTCTGGGATCGTAGGCATAGACGGGCATGAAGGGTTTTCCCTCCTCGTCCACAAAGTTGATCTTTTCTTTCTCAATATTCCAGTGAATGGCGTCCTTGCTTCTTCCCAGATAGATATAGGGGATGCCATTGGTCTGCTCTCCGCGGAACACGCCGATAAACTCGTTGCCAAAGGGCATTACCGCACTGTTGAAAATACGGGCCACACCCTCCACCGGGTTACGGCCGATAATGGGATTCTCAGTGTATCTCCAAATAGGAGCACCTTTGATCCCTTCGGGCTTTTCCTGCCAGGGAACATTCTTCACGGCAGGGGCAATCATCTTAATCTCGCTCATAGGAACCTCTCAATTTTCTTTTTTTAAGAACAGTGGAGCACCTCACGGCGCTCCACTGAAGTAACTGTCGCGCTTTTCAGCGTCCGGTTTACTTGAAGAAACCGTCCAGAGCATCCTGTATAGGCTGCTTGTAGATCTCCTGGAACTGAGCGGGAGTATTCACGCCATCCAACAGATCGGACCAGATGATCAGGTTTTCGCCCAGAGCCTTGTAAAGCTCAACGCCGTCGTTGGTTCCCAGATAACCCATAACCTCCAGATTCTCCTCAGTCATAGCGCAGTCTTCCCACCAGGTCAAGTCGCCGTCACGCAGATCAGTATCACCGTGATACCAGTTCTGCCAATCCTGGAATACCGCAAATACCAGCTCAGGATCCTTCACACCTGCAGGGAGCATCCATGCGTTACCGGAAGCACCGTTTCTCTTATAGTTTGTCTCCGCGTTGCCGTGAGGGCCGATAGGCCAGGGCGCCCAGATGATGTCAAAGTCCAGATTCACATCCTTGTTGGAATCGGAGATCCATGCAGCAGTGATCCAGCAGGCAACGCTACCGTTGGTATAAGCGTTCATGTTGGAATCAAAATCATCCGCATTCCAAGGACGAGCCACATGGTCCACATTGTACATATTGTAAACAAACTCCAGAACCTCGGTTACCTCGGGGCTGGTGATGTTCTGCGTCTCATTGCGGGCAATGTATGCATTGTTGCTGAACAGCAGATTGGAGATCAGGAAGTCATGTCTGGAACCGTAACCGTATACATCGATCACGCCGTCGCCGTCCGTATCCTGGGTCAGAGCCAGCAGATACTCTCTCCACTTCTCCCAGGTCCACTCGCCTCTCGCATACAGGTCATTGGGGTTCTCCAGACCTGCGTCATCCAGCATCTGCGCGTTGAAAGCCAGAGGATAGGTGTCATAGTACTTGGACTCGCCGCTGTTGGACTTGAACAGATACACGCCGTCTCCGGAGCCAACCTTCTGCTGTGCAAAGATCATCTGATCATTGAAAATATCGTTGTCCGCAGGGATCACATCCGCCAGATTGGTGCAAAAACCGTTCAGAGCCGCGGGGATCAGGAAGGACATATCGCCCTCATAGATATCGCAGTCCGGCGTACCTGCCAGAATGGAGGTATTGATGGACTCCTGGATACCATCCCAGGTCAGGTTTACAAACTCGATCCTTACATTGTACTTGTCTTCCACTTCCTTCACGACATCGAAGTGAGCCTGCGCCAGCGCCTCGTCGGATACACTGGGATCGTCATAAATGTCGCTGTCGGTACTGTCATAATAATGGTCATACCAAGTACCGATACGGATGGTTCGGGTCTCGCCCTCATTGTACAGGGTGGAGCTGCCGCCGCTGGGCTCGTCGCCGCTGGTGGAACCGCTGTTGTCGCTGGACTGCACGGTGTCCGGGGTGTCGCTGCTGGGTGCAGGGGTATTGCCTTCATTGCCGCAGGCTGTCATGCCGGCAACCATGGCTGCGCAAAGACCCAGAGAAAGTAATTTCTTTGTCACATTCTTCATGTTTTTTATTCCTTTCTTATTTATAAGTTCCGCATATGCGCTGCCAGTACCTCTTTTGCAGAGCGATTTCCGGCCGCTCATATGCTGTTTTGAGTACCATAGTAATAAAGCCGACAGATTCCGGGGAGATATACATCTCCCCAGAACTGTTTTTTAACCGTTTTATTCGGTCTGTCCGATGGATACGGAATATACTTCCCAGTCAGCGGAAGACTCCGCGTCAATGGCTATGGTATAATCCGTGAAGTCCTCGCCCCAGAAACCAGCCAGGGTCTCATAGGTATACTGCACTTTGCCGTCCAGCACCGCGCCGTCCACGATGAAACCTTCCTGCTCAACACCGCGGAGCCAGTTGCCCAGCGGATTCGGATTGTCATCGTTTGCCTTGGCGATCAGCCATACCGGTGAATCAGCCGCATACTCAATGTTCACCACACAACCGGGCTTAAACAGCGCTACCTGCTCCTCTGTCAGCTCGATACCAGCCTGAGACCAGCCGCCTGCGCTGCATGCGAAACCATCCAGAGCTACAATATTGTGGGCGGGCTGCCATGCCTTGCTGCCTACCTTAACGGAATATACTTCCCAATCCGCGGAAGACTCAGCGTCGATAGCAACCAGATAGTCTACGAAGTCATCTCCCCAGTATGCTGCCAGTTGCTCGTATGTATACTGCACTTTGCCGTCAGCAACAGCGCCGTCCACTATAAACGCATTGTCGCCCTCCTGGTTTACGGCTCTCAACCAGTTACCCTTAGGATTCGGGTTGTCGTCATTGCCCTTAGCGATCAGCCATACAGGCGCGTCGGAACTGTACTCGATCTCTACGATACAGCCGGGTACGAACAGAGCTTTCTGCTCATCGGTCAGCTCAATGCCGGCCTGAGACCAACCGCCTGCGCTGCACGCAAAACCTTCCAGCTCCACGGCGCTGCCCAGTGTCACAAAACCACTGTCTGTGCCGATCTTTACAGAATATACTTCCCAGTCTGCAGAAGATTCCGCGTCAATGGCAATCGTGTAATCCGTAAAGTCCTCACCCCAGTATGCCGCCAACTGCTCATAGGTATACTGAACCTTGGAATTGTCAGCCGACACATAGCCGTCCACAATAAAGGTATCCTGATTTACGGCTCTCAGCCAGTTGCCATTGGGGTTCGGATTGTCATCGTTTGCCTTGGCGATCAGCCATACGGGCGCATCAGACTTGTACTCGATCTCGATCACCGCGCCTGGTACAAACAGAGCCTTCTGCTCGTCGGTCAGCTCAATGCCAGCCTGAGACCAGCCGCCTGCGCTGCATGCAAAGCCTTCCAACTCTACCACATCTTTGAGAACCATGAGGTTGGGATCCGCGCCGGACGCCACTGCCACATACTCCGCGGAACTGTCCGCCTCAATCACATTGCCGCTGGCATCCTTGAAAGTCACATTGTCAATATACAGTGTCTGCCAGCCCGCGCCCTCAGCGTTCGCGTTGTCAGTCTCCAGGGAAACCACAAAGTTGTCTCCCTCGCCAAAGGTCTTTCCTTCGGGAACCTCGTAGGTCGCCGTCTTGGGGTTGGCCGTCTCCAGATATACGGACCATGGATCAGCGTCCTTCTCCCCTGCAAACATACCGTACAGCTTACCGGAGCTTGCGTAGAATTTGCCGTCGGAACTCTTGGTGCCGATGGACAGCTCTACGGTCTTGACCTGGGATACCTTATCTCCCAGCAGGGCATCAATCTGGAAACCGATGCCTACGCCCTTGCCGTCAGGCACTACCTCCAGAGCCTTGGAACCGCCAAAATCCACCACATTGTAGCTTGCGGCATTGCCTATACCGCCCACCACAGAAGTGTTGTCGCCGATGAATCCGAACAGGCCGTCCTCAAAGTCAATGCTGGCGGGACCTGCCTCCACGGGAGCAGTATCGCCGGGCTCCTCAGAAGACTCGGGGGCAACTTCGGAGCTGGACTCCTGAGTACTCTCAGTCGTCTGCTCGGGGCTGGACTGCTGCACATTGCCGCTGCCGGCCTCGTCGTTGCCACATGCAGCCAGACTCATGGTCATAGCCGCGGCTACAAATAACGCTAAAACTTTTTTTGCCTTCAACTTTTTCATCCTCCTTTTGGTATTAGTTGAACTTGCTATATTGGAAAAGCCTCTCGCCGTCAACCGACGATACCGCTTCTTTCCACACCTTCAATGAACTGTTTCTGCAATGCCACATAGATGATGATAATGGGCAGCATCACCAGCACGATACCCGCGTCCATGTACAGATCCAGAATCTTGGGATCCAGGATCTTCTCCACATTGGATATGGAACCCGTGATGGATGATATCCTCTTGCTGATAATGATCTCTTCCTTGATCAGAAACAGGTTCGCGTAAAAAGTATCGTTGTACTGCCACACCATGGAGAAGATAGCCACCGTCACTACAGAGGGCAGGGCATTCACCAGCATAATGCGGAAATAGGTGTACAACGTACCCGCTCCATCCACAAATGCCGCCTCCTCGATCTCCTTGGGCAGTCCGCGGAAAAACTGATTAAATATATAGATATACAGGCCGGAGCGCAGACCGCAGCAAAACGCTGTGAGAATATACATAGGCACCGGCGTGGACATCAGGTTGACAGGGGATCCCGTGACCGCCTGGATGATACCGAACACATCAAACCTGGTAAAGGTGGTGTACAGCGGCAGCATGATGGTGTTGGTGGGAATAACGATCATCACCACCACACAGGCGAACAGGACATTCTTGAACGGGAAATTGAATCTGGCAAACCCGTAGCCCACCATGGAACACATGACCACCTGCAATATCATAAGTGTAGCCGAGTACAGCAGGGAACTGCTCATGGTCTTCCAGTACCACAGATACTGGGAGGCCAGCTTGTAGCGTTGCAGGGTGGGTTCCTGAGGTATCAGATATACCATGGGATTATAACTGTCAGCATCAGAGAAAAAAGAGCTGCTGATAATACCAATAACCGGCCCGAGAATAACATAACAGATGCCAAGGATGATTGCAAGTCTAAATATTGCCATTATAAAACCTTTTGCATTGCTTATCCAGCGCAGCCTGTCGTTGGTAAACTGGGTATCGTCCTTCATGGCCTGGATGCCTGCCCGGATGCTGTTTATAGAAGGGATCGCTTTCTGCTTATTCATCTTTTTTCTCCTTTCTTAGTTATAGTAGAACGTTCGTTTCTGTATCAGTCCACAGACAAGTACCAGGATCAGACAGGTGATCACCGTGGACACCAGACTGAATACGGAACTCAGTCCGTAGTCCATCGTAGGGCCAAACGCTGTGTCGTAAGCCAGCTCGATAACGTCGGATTTCGCAAAACTGTCCACCACGGTATAAACGATATTGGTAATGATATGAGGCATCACCATGGGGAAAGTCACTTTCCAGAAAGTCTCATAAGCCGTTGCGCCCTCTATCTTGGCCACCTCATACATGGAGCCGGGTATGGACTGTAGCGCCGCTATGAAAATGATGATCTGTACGCCGGAGGCGTTGATGATATCGCTGATACGGCTCACCGCGCCGGCGATATACTCGATCAATACTTCCGGCAGGCCCAAGGCGCTGAACATCTGGATATAGTACTCTATGCTCATGCCGCTGCTGGCGGAGGCCGCCATCTCGGCGCTGGCGCTGGAGATACCGCCGCTCATCATGACTCTGGAGAGACTGATGGCATCCACAATGGCATCAGCGTTCAGTATGACCGGCAAGAAAAATATGGCTCGCACCAGCGTACGTCCCTTGAACTTCCGGTTCAGCAACATGGCCATGAACAGGCTAAAAAAAGTGATCAGCGGCACATCCACCAGCATGTTTCCTATGGATGTGGTCAGAACCTGTTTGTAAGTGGCATGCGCCCGGAACGCGTAGATAAAATTATCCAGCCACACAAAATCCAGCGTATAGCCGCCGCCGGGGTTTACGATCATCTCCGAGAAGGAGAACTGTACCGTCATAAACAGGCTGCGGGCATAAAACCATATAAATCCGATCAGCCAGGGTGTGATGAACAGGAATCCTTTGAGCGCCTGTCTTTGGGATAGAGAGCGCTTTTTGCGTTTCTTTGTCTTTACTGCTTCCATTAGTCAACACCCCCTACCTTGTAGTTTCTGGCCGGAACCGTGATCCCGTCCACCGTCTGATCCGTGGTACTCTCGTTGATGTAGATCACCACGCCATTGCTGTAAGTGACTGCTTTCACACCATTATCCAGCACCCGGTGATCCGTGATAGCCGCGCCGTTTACATATTTCAGTGCATTGTTCACTTCCGTGTAGATTGCGATGGCATCATCTTTCCAGTTATTGTATGTGGTGGCGTAATACCGGTTCAGACCCGTGTTCTTAATGTCGCTCGCATTCTGATAAGTAAACATAAAGTGGGGTGCCGCACCGTATTCCACCAGATTCAGCACTATATCTGCCCTGTCATAGGTATCGCTCAGGTTGATATTGCCGCCCGCATAGTCGATATAGCCGTGAATCAGCATCTCATAAAAGGGAACCGTAGTATCCACGATGTAGTAATCGTTGGATGTCAGCGGAACATTTATTAAGTCGTCCGCATAGGGGAAAGCATAATCATTACCCGCATTGAGCAGAATGCTCTTTCCCGTGCCTTCGATTTGTTTCAGGCTGGCCAGCACCACATCCAGCGCCGCCTCCCGGTCAATGATATTGGTTCGTTTCTTGTCAGAGTGCAATTCATTACCCAGATCCCTTAAGGAGATACCGCTTATATCAAACTTGCCGATCTTCTTTGTGAATGCGTCCACATAACGCACCAGGAACTTGGGAGAGATCAGAAAGTAGTGATTTTCAGCATATCCCAAGCCGGAAGTCTTGCGCAGGGTGGCGGGATTCACCAGACCCAGCTCCGCCACATAGCCCGCCCCATAGTACCGGGAAGTCTCGTTGTTGTAGGAATAGCGCCTGCTCACATAACTCACTTCCTGAAAGGCCACATCCCCATAAAATGTGTTGCCGTCAGCCGCCATCAAACTGCTCAGTTCCTCCAGACCCTTCTTGCCGCCCAGAGAACCGGGAACCTTGATCTTATCCACCACGTCGTGATGATATCCGTGGTTCATCCAGCCCTGGAAATTCATGACCTGATTGGTGATGCCGCTGTCCATCAGATCCCTGTAGATCTCCGCCGCCTGGTCAAAATCCGTCATGGTGTACATGCCGTTGTACTGGGTGCCCAGGAAAAACTTGGTCATGGTCACGCCGCCCAGCACATCATAGTAGAATTTCAGGTCTGTGTCGCCGTCTGTGTCCGCGGTCAGTTTTCCCTCGGAGATCAGACGCTCCCTGTAGTAGTTTGCCGCCTGGGCGTAGGTCGCCTTCTCCTCCGGCAGCATGGTGTACTTAACCGTGATATTGGCATCATAGTAGTTCGGCTCTACCACAGGGATCTCCGCCTCGTTGCCGGTGGTGCCGAACATGGAGAGCTTATCGTTGCCCCTCACCACAAAGGTGGGAAATACAAAGTTGTATTCATTGATCTTGCCGGACACATAGGCCGACAGATTGGCAAAGCTGGCTCCGTCCTCAATGGTGGCGAATATGGCGCTCTTTTCCCGGAAGATGCCGAACAGCGCCATCTTGACATTCTCCGTATTTTCACGCACCGTATATTCCGCCGCCAGGGGATCGATCCCGTATACATACTCGGCATACTGGGCCGCCGTGGGCTTGCCATTATTAAAATTGATCAGAGAGCCGGAGCCGTTGGGCACCAGCATATAGCCGTTCTCGTCCACTCCCGCAGTCCCAAAGTACCTGAGCAGCTGGATACGGAACAATGTGCCTCCGCCGTTCTCCACCACATGATTCATGGGGATAGAGACATCCAGCGCGTCATTGTTCAGGCGATATTCCAGAGGAATCTCAAAGGAAATGGGAACCGCACCCTCCACGCCGGAGTTCATCATCTCCACCGTGTACTCTTCCTCCGTAAAGCCCGCCTCCTCAAAATACCGATTCAGTTTACGGATCTGGGACGCGCCCTTCGCAGCGGATTCCAGCAACTCATAGTAGTCGTCCGCCACAGAGCTCTCCTTGTACTTGGTCCGCACATATTTGCTGCCCTCTTCGTCCAGCGCCGCCGTCACTCTGTCCAGCGCTGCCGCGCTGATATACTGGGGCACGATACCCGTGGCAGAGCTCAAATCGCCTATGGTATACCAGAACCGGATACCGTTCTCTATGCCCTCCACCGAAAGCTGCCCTCTGTCGGTACAGTAGCTGAAAGAATCGTATGTACCCTGGGTTCTGGTGGTATTAAAATAATCGATGATCAACTGCGATTTCAGGTAATTTTTGTGTGCGGCGTTAGCTATGGCGTCCTCGTCCGCATTCGCCGGATTGGAGTAGGTGATCTGACCGTTGCGCTTATCCACCACCGCGATCTCGCCTGTGGAGGTGTTGGCATACAATTTCAGGATATCATTCTCCGCAGCCAGCTCCATGCCGGCCACATCGCCGCCGCTCTCACTGATGGGCTGAAAATCTGTCCCTTCCTCGTATCCGTAGGAGGACAGGTCATCGCGGTAACTGTTGTAGAAGTAGTAGCGGATCAGCCAGTGCGCTATAAATATCACAAAGGCCGCCGCGATAATGCTCACAACTCCGATTAATATCTTTTTACTCGTCTGCATCTCTTCCTCCTCCTACACTCTGAATATCAGTTCCTGGTAAATGCTGTAGACGAAGTTGTAAAGCTGGTTCAGCAGATCAAACAGCAATAGTGCAAGGAAGATAATGATGAACATTGCAACAAAAGTCAGGAAAATGGTAATCAGCGTCTTGCCCAGAGTATAGTTGTGGATCTGCATGATACCCATCAGCGCCATGATCACCGCATAGGCGATCCCAAGACCGACGATGATCGTGTAGAATGCCCCCTCATCCTCCGTCACAAACTGGCTGAAGATCGTGCCGATGTTAAAGCAGACGATCATGGGGGTCATGGCATACCCCACCGCGATAGCGGTGTCCTTAAGCCTCCCTTCACCGTTCATCAGACAGGTGATAGACCAGTTGCCCACGCAGAACAGGCCATACAGCAGAAACACGGATATCAGTTCCGGCAGGGCATTTACCGTCAGGGGATCCACATCATTGACAATAAAGCTTGCCGCCATACGGTTGACAGAGAAACTAAAGGAGAACAGCATTACCAACACAATGGCGACGGGCACGCTGCCCCTCTCCCTGTGCCGGATCTCATAATAGGCGTCCATGGGATGGCTTACGGTGTAAAAAGCGTATTTCCATTTGTCCTTAGAAAACAATTCTTTCATCAGGTAAGCCCTCCTTTTTTAAATTTCGCTTTCAATTTAGCTTTCAGGAACTTGTTGTACACGATCAGCAGCGCGATCAGTATGATGACTACTGTCATGATCAGGCTCAGGTTCTCTTTTAATATCTCGTTGCGGTACCGCTTGAAAGCGATGGAGTAGTACTTGCGGTTCATGCCCAGTTTCAGGTAATGCATGGCCGCTTTGTTGTCCCCCGCCGTCAGATACGCCTTGCCCATACCGGTGTTGGCCAGCTCATTGTTCTCATCCAGTTTCAGCACAGCCTCCCACTTCTCGATGGCCAGCGCCTCGTCGCCGTCATAGCGCAGGGCCACAGCGTCGTTGATCAGGGAGCCGTACTCCGTCTCGCCAAAGCTTAAGATCGCGCCCTGGAAAGAATCCAGCACGATGATCTGGTCGTCCACCACCTCGATGGCAACAGGGGTGTTAAAGGTTCCTCTCTGGCTGCCCAGGCCGCCGAACACATACAGCAGATTGCCCTCCCGGTCATAGGTGAAGATGCGTCCCCGCTTGCGATCCAGCAGGGAGTAAATTCCTTTCTCCCTGTATACCACATCAATAAATTCACTGGGACCGGCATAATCGCCGTACACGCCGAAGAAAATATCGCCTCCCAGATTCTGGCTTTCGCCCTTTATGATAACATCCTCACCCTTGGGGTTCAGTCTGCGGACTCCCTGCACACCCTCGGAATCAATATTGGAGGCGTATACAAAGCCGTCGCTGTCAATGTCAATACCGGTAAATTCTGTGGGAATGAACAGTTGCTGCTTGGAGCGCTCCTCCTTGCTGGCCAGCCTTCTCCAGAACTTTTCCCACAGGGTGATCTTGACCTGGATGGTTCCGAAATATCCGGTAAACTGTCCGTCGCTCTCAAACACCAGGATCCCCTCGAAAGCGTTCTTGGCGATCACATACACACGATCCGCGTAGTCCACCGTCACCTTCAGGGGCGTAAACTCAAAATCGTCCTCCAGTATCTCGGACTGCGGATTGTCTATGATCTTGATAAACTCTCCTTCCGGCGTCAGTTTCACAATGCGCTTGTTATCCGTGTCCGCCACATAGAGCTCTTCGTTCTCGGACACACAGACGCCCTGGGGCATCCGAAATCCGTCCTGTTCGCCGTCTCTGACAAAGCTGTCAATGATACGCACCACCTGCGTCATACTGTGATCGAGCACCACGATACGGTTATTCTTTGTGTCCGCCACATAGACCTCACCGTTCGGAGCCACACACAGATCCTGGGGTTCCACGAAATTGTCGATGCCCAGATTCTGACCTGTGATACTGCCGGTGGGCACATAGGCCGCCGGGGTCAGCACCACATTTTCCCGATAGTCGTAATTATAGGTATCGTAGGGCAGGTCTTCCGCCTGCACGGTCATTCCCAGAGAGGTCGCCAGCACCACGCCAGCCAGCAGGGAGGTCAATATTCTTTTTAACTGCGTTATCTTTTTCATATGCTCCCTCCTCTTAGTCCTTCATACCGGATGTGGTCATAGTCTCCAGAACGTTGCTCTGGCAGATCAGGAAGAACGTGACAGGCACCGCCGCTATGATAAAGGTCACGGCCGCCGCCGCACCCGCTCTGGCCACGCCGCCCGCCGTAATCTGCTGCAGGGCGAACTGCAAGGGCTTTAACTGCTCATCCCGCAGGAACATGGAACCGGTGTTGCCCCACATCTGCTGGAACTGGAAGATCGCCAGCGTCAGCCAGGCGGGTTTTACATTGGGCATCACGATCTTCCAGAAGATATGCCACTCGGTAGCGCCGTCCAGTCTGGCCGACTCCATCAGGGAATCCGGCAACTGCTCCATAAACTGTTTCATCAGATACAGGCCCATGCCGAAGGACCATGCCGGCAGGATCAGCGCCAGATAATTGTTGTTGATCCCCATCCAGGAGATGATCAGGTACTGGGGAATCTGGGTCACCGTCCAGGAGAACATCATGGACAGCACAACCATGCTGAACAGGATATTCTTGGCGGGGAACTTATGCTTTGCCAGCGGATAGGCCGCCAGGGAGGCTACCACCACATGGCCCACCATGCCCAGGCCGGTGATGATGATGGTGTTCAGTATATATCTGGAAAAAGGAATCCAGGAATCGTTCATCAGTACGAACAGATCCGAAAAATTCTCCAGCGTAGGGTTCCGTACAAAAATCTTGGGCGGGAACTGATACAGCTCATCAAGAGGCTTTAACGCGTTGTTGATGATCATGACCAGCGGCAGAGCCATGAACACGCCGCAGATGATCATCAGGATGAATAAAAGGGTGTTGCCCGCCATGGAACGGTTCAGCTGTTTTTCTCTTTTGCGAAAGAAACGTCTTTTTAATTTCATAGTCTCAGCCACTTACTCTCCCACCCTTCCTAAAATTTTCTGTACTAACTTGTTGGTGCCCACCATCAACAGGAACAGGATGGTAGCGATCGCGGACGCGTACCCCATATCGAAACGGGTGGAGCCGTAATCCAGCAGGTGCGTCACCACGGTAGCGCCCGCATAGTTCACCGAGGGGTTGCCCGCCAGGTTGATGGAGATATCCGCCACCGCAAAGGACTGGGTGATCTGCATCACCGCGCCGAACATCAGCTGGGGTTTCATGGCGGGCAGCGTCACATACCACAGCTCCTGCCAGCGGTTCTTGACGCCGTCCAGCGCCGCCGCCTCGTACATGCTCTTATCTACGGTCTGCAGACCTGCGATGAAGGACAGAAAGCCGGTGCCCAGAGACAGCCACAACTGCACCACGATCAGCACGGGCAGGATGTACTTCTCCGTCTGCATCCATAATTTCGCTTCATTTATAATATCCAGTTTCAACAGGATACCGTTTAAGTAGCCGTAACGGTCGCCTGTGAGGATCAGGTTCCATACCAGATAGGCGTTACCGCAGATGGACGGCGCGTAGAAGATCAGGGTCAGGAAAGCCCTCAGCTTGCCCTTAAACTCATTGATGATCCACGCGAACAGCAGACACAGCATATAGCTGACCGGCCCGGTGACCACGGCGAATATCAGCGTATTCTTAAGGGATATCAGGAATATATCATCCTCAAGGAAAAGCTTGATATAGTTTTTCCACCCCACAAAGGTGGGCAGTTCCAACATGTTAAAGTATGTAAAACTCAGCGCTATGGACATGAGCACCGGCAACACCGTAAAGAAGAAAAACAGGATAAAGTACGGCGCGATCATGAAATAGGAGGCCTTGTTCCTTGCGATCTGATAGCGCAGGGTGCTCTGCTTTTTCGCGATGTCCAGAGCTTCCTGGGAAACCCCGGAACTTACTGCTTGATTAGCCATAATCTTTCTCTCCCCTCCTATTCTTCCCCGGCCACAGGCAGGCCGAATTCTTCCCGCTTATAACTGATCTCCGCGTCCACGTAGATGATCTTATCCATCAGTTCCTCTCTGGGAGTAGCTACCTGTGTCCGTCCTGTGGAGCTGGAATCCGTGGTCACACTGTAAAACGCGTTGTTCACATTACGCCATGTATAGTAGCCGCCGGGCACCTGGGGGATCCCCTGCACCTGTCCGAACTGTTTCATGATCTCCCGGTAGTCCTTGACGGGCCAGGACAGACTGGACATTGCCTCCAGATTGGCCGTGGCCACACGGGCGCTGGCACCCATCAGACTCTCCATCTCTCTGCCGTACAGGATCTGTGTCTCGGCGTCCGTCCACCATTTCAGGAACTCCCAGCACTCTCTGGGATGCTCCGTGTTGGCCATGATGATATCCGCCAGACCGGTGCTGCCGGTGGCATGGAGAATGCTCCCGTCCTCCTGCAGATTGCCGGGTACTACGGTGAAATCCCACAGCCCTGCGATATCCGGTGCGGACACCTGCAGATTGTTATAGGTGGTATAGTCCGAAATGATGATGGGACACTCGCCGGTACGGAAACGCTCCTCCACACTGGTAGCCTTATCCAGTTTGTAGTCAGTATAGTATTCGCAGTACTGTTTAAAGGTTGCCACCGCGATATCCGAATCCAGCATGGATCTGTCGCCGTTTTCGGAGTAATACTCGCCGCCGTTCTGGAACAGCAGCATGGCAAAGGTCTGTTCATTTGGCAGCATACCAAATTCCATCTGGTTCTTGGCCAGCACGGTCATGGCCACTTTCACTTCGTCCCAGGTGGTGGGCACTTCCAGTCCGATCTCCGCCAGGATATCCTTGCGGTAGAACATCATGGGAAAAGTCTGAGTGTCCGGCAGCGCGTAAGTTGCGCCGTTAAAGCTGAACGGAACCAGCGCGCTCTCGCTGAATCTCTCGGTGATCTCATCAAAATCCTCAAACTGACTCAGATCCAGCACGGCGTTACGGATACCGTAGTTGACAGGCGTATCGTTGCCTGTGTTCAGCACCGCTCCGGCGATACCGTTGGTATTGGCAACCTGGATCGCCATATCCGGCCCTTCGTCCGCCAGGGTAGCCCGCAAAAGTGTATTCATATCCACCAGCTGTACATTGACGTTTATACCGGTCTTACTGGTGAAGTTTTCATCGATCAGCGCCTTGATGACGTTGGCCTGGTCACGTCCGGTACCGATCCACAAAGTCAGTACCACGCCCTCCGTCTTGTCGTCGATGGCATTACCGATCTGGTTGTAATCCACGATAAAGGAGTAGAACAGCCTCTGTATCTCGTAGCCCAGCTTGGAGAAAAAGTTGGAAGAGGCTATCTTCTGGTGGTTCTCCGGAGAGTAGACCATGATCCTGTCGATCTGCAGCGGCTGATTCAGCACCTGAGTGATCCAGTTACCGCAGGCTCTCACATTTACCTTATAGGAGGAAAGAACCTCCACAAAACGCTCCTGGTCGTCGATCAGTTCATCCAACTGATCCTGCATGGTGATCAGAGTGGTCAGCTTGTCGCTGTTGCGCCCCGCCGTGGCCCGCATGGCCTCCAGCGCCCGGTTAATGCCTTCCCTGGCCTGTATAAGTTCCGCCTCCAGCCCCGGCAGAGATGCCGTCAACTGATAATCGCGGTATTTGTCGGGAGCGACGCCGGTGATATAGATCACCTGGCGGTAGATGGAGTTGAGCTGCTGCACGGTATCCTGCACCGTACTGATGATCTCGGCCATATCGCCCAGCACTACCTCCATACGCAGCGTATGATGACCCGCCTCCAAATAAAAGCTGTAAGGATTGCCTTCCTCGTCGGACAGCACTTCTTCTCTCCAGCTCTGCTCATAGCCGAAACCGTAGTCGTTCATCTCTTCAAAGGGCACCACGCCGTCGATGGAGATCCGGCGGCACACGTCGATACCGCGCACAAAGTTCTGTTTGCAGTAAGCGGATATGTTGTAATAGCCGCTGGAAGGCACTTCAAAATTCCACTCCACCCACTGTCCGGCCTCCTGCCAGGAGGTGCCGCCGATGGTATTGTTCAGCAGTACCTTGGGGCTGGAGGGATAAACGGCAGGGGAAGACTGATCCTGTCTGGGATACAGCATCTGGGAGGAGGTCTTATCTGCGTTCTCGCCCTCGATACGAATGTACTCCGCAATACTGTCCTGATAGCCCGCGGCGTCCCACGCGGCCTTTGTGGCGGCGTAGTCCTTCACTTTCTCGCTGTTATTAAGCACGATCTGGGAGAGCAGCATAGGCTCTCTCTGAGACATGAGGGTGAGAGTATGTTTGCCCGCCTCCAGATACAGGGACAGGGGCGTGGTCACATACCCGTTGCTGTCATACAGGTAGCTCTCTACCCACTCGGGAGCCTCCACCGCCCGAGGTTTCACATCGTTCCCCTGGCTGTCCACCTGCCATACCTTGGTGACAATGCCGTTTTCATCCGCCGCTGACTGGGTTATATTGGTGACCCATATGCGCTTTAACTCCACCAGAGCCAGCTCGCTGTAGGGGAGTTTCCCGTCCACAAAGAAAGCCCTCTGTATCTCGGAACTCTTGCCCTCGATGGGATAATATACCAAAGACAGATCATAGAAACCGCTCTCTCCAACCTCCAATTCATACTCCACCAGAGCCTCTTCACTGGTCAGCAGCGCGCTGCCGCCGCCAGGAATATTCTCATAATTGTCATAGATCTGGGGAGTGGCCGCTGCGCCGTTCTCCTCATACCGCACATAATCCACAGCAGAGACGCGGTACTCCCGGTCGGGATATACCGAAGGATTGGCCGCCACATATTCCTGATAACCCGGCACGGAAGGGTCTATGGAATAGGTGCCGACGATATTTTCATACTCCTCCTGCGTAGTGTCGGTAGCAGCCTGAGCCTGCATCGCGGGCTGCATAGCTGTGCCTGCAACCATGGCCGCTGCCAGAAGAAATGTCATTTTCTTTTTCCAGTTCTTTCTTCTCATCGCTTTCCTCGTTTCTGCGATATCTCCGACCCCTGCCCGGAATATCGCGCTCTCCATCTCTCTATCTCGTTTCCGCCGTGTATCCGGCGCTCAATCGTCATACCAGTTCTTTGCCGTCTCCCCGTCCTGTTCCCGCGGTTTCGGCATGTAGGCTTTCATGGCCTTTTCCACCAAAAAGGAGCTGGCGTAACACCATAGACCGGGTGTTAGCAGGATCAACGGCATCGGCAGAATGTAAAGTTGTGCCGCCACCGTAAGTATCAGTCCCGCCGCCAATGCCAGCGTGATATACCAGAAACGGATGGATATGACAAAAGATAACATACATAGCTTGCCGAGTTTCATATCAAATCTGGACATCACCGGAAACAGATACAAAGTGACCAGCGCCAGCAGCAGGATCAGCAGCCCGCTGAGGGTATACCAGATACGGCTGACTTCCACGCCATTATCCAGAACCAGCCAGATCTCCACTCCCAGGAGGATCCCCAGGGCCAGCAGCGCCGCCGTGGCCGCCACTCCCTTTTTGAAATTCAGCTTGTAGCCCCTCCAGAACTCGGAATGCACATATCCCACATCCTTGCGGACCGATTTAACAATGGTATAATACAGGGCCGCCGTGGAGGTACCGATGGTCACTATCGGCATACAACCGATCATCCACAGTATCGTGGCCAGTATGATATTTCCCGTGGTAGTCAGGAACCGGTATACAATACCGTCATTGGAAAACAGTTGATTCAACGACTCATCTCCTAATTAGAGTTCCGCATATCCCCTGCTGGCACACGATACCCATGATCGATATCCGGCCGCCCCATGCGCCCCGATATCGATCAGTGCGCCATCTGGGGATATGCTGTATTAGAGTTCCGCATATCCCTGCTGGCATATACGGTCTATTCACCCGGCAGCGGGTACGTCTTGAGATCCGGCAGTTCATCCCTGGTGATCACATGCTCATGTTCGTACACCTTTTTCAGCATATCCTCCTCGGTATACTGTTCGCTCAGCAGCAATAGCTGGCTGTTCTTGGTGACGAACTCGCCGCCCCATGTACAGAAAGAACCCCACATGGAGCCGTCCCTGATCGCCAGATCCGGATCAAACAGGCATCCGTTTTCCGACAGGATGACCATTTTTCTGGCGTTGGTGTACTCCAGCACCTCCAGATATTTGGAAGTCTGGGGAGTGTACACACGCTCTCCGGGATATATGTCCTCCCCAATGATATCCACGTATTCGTCACCGGGGTACCATTCCTTATCCTGGCCGTTCCATACCCAGATCAGATTGTTCAGGCCGTGGTAGTTGACCAATCTGTCATACATCAATATGTATAACTGTTTATAGGCCTCCGGTCCGGAGTTCCCCCACCAGAACCATCCGCCGCTGGCCTCATGCAAGGGCCGCCACAGCACGGGCACATCCGCCTCCTGCAAGATCAGCAGCTGCTGCGCTATGGCGTCGATATCCGCCACCAGCAGATCGTATCCCTCCTGGTCCTGACCGTTCATGATCTTGGACAGGTTGATATTGGTGTGTTCCTTATAAAAAGTAGAGTACCAGTTCCCCGTGATATATTTTTCCGGTGTGGTCCAGTGCCAGCAGAAAGTCACGATGCCGCCTCTCTCCCAACACTCCAGCGCGTAGTCGGTGGCATATCCCTCCGCGCCGTGGGCGGCGGAGACGGGCGTGTAGTTACTCATATCCAGTCCCAGGATCGCCGGATATTTACCCCCGGTGGTCTTCCAGATCGTGGCATTCTCCGCGCCGAACATACCGCTGTCGCAGAACTGACCTGACAGGATATCCTTGCCATATATATCGCACAGATAGGCCATCAGTCTCCGGGTGTTATCCGTGGCATTGGGATTGACCAGCACCGGCTCTATATCAAACCGCCCGGGATCCAGCTCGTCAGAAGGCTTTACCTTCAGACTGTCCACCTGTATCCAGCCCCAATAGGAGCTGATCTGTACCGTGTGATCTCCCATCTCCAGATATACCCGTGATACAAGGGAATCTGTGTAGTCTTTTCCCTCCACTTTCGCGGTACCCATGCGCTCGCCGTCCACAGCCACATAGTTTTCCTTATAACCGCCGTCGGCGCTTCTGCTTACAAAATCCAAATCGTAAAATCCGGTCTCCTCTATATGTATAGACAGTTCCAGGCCGTCTCCCTCCCCGGAAAACCCTTCCACATAACCGACGCCGTCCTTCTCCTGCACGGAAGTACCGCCCAGAAGAGTACCTGTCTCCGCCTCATAGACCGCCGCCTCGTCCCAGGAGTAAGTCTTCAACCCCGGCGTAGGCTGCGCACCTGATTCCATGCCTGATCCCGTCTGTTCTGTAGCCGCTGCACCTAATCCATTGCATCCCGGCAATGCCAGCAGCAGAGCCAAAACAGGCAGAATACAACCCATTTTTTTCAAGTGTATCCGCCTCATAATTCTCTCTCCGCATCTGTTAAGTCATTTTAAGTTTTTTTAATTGCAAGTAAATTGTACTATAGTTACAAGGAAACTGCAATACCATTTATGCATTTTGTCACATTAACCTATTTTTGCTACTTGTTTTTGTGAATTATGTACAGGTTAGTTTTGCCTATTTTCATCATAGTATCCATACAATTTTTTATTAAAAATTTGCGATTAACCGATGTGCCCGTGCCCGCAGCCCATAATTTAGCTAATAAGTTTTTTTCTTTAGCCTCTGATTAGCTAAACTGTGCTTTACATGTCAGTTTACAGGCAAATAAAAAAGACTAAAAAAGCGGGCCTTCTATAACAGGCCCGCCGCTGCGTTATTCATATTTTAAGAAACCAGCCAGCCGATTATGGTAAATTTGTTTCCGGCTGAGTCCGGGTTTCTGCGCACCTCCACCCTGTGGAGTTTCTTTTCATCGGAAGTGTAGATCTCTTCGGCCTCCATGGAATTGCCCCAGCCATTCACAAAATTGCCGTTTAAGGTGCGAACATGCTCTCCGTCGATATATACGTCGTACTCCCCGAAGGTGTCGTCCACATCGCGCTGGTACAGCAGGCCGATGTTGGCGGCCTCTATATCGAACACAATGGATTCCTCCCCCGTCTCGGTATACCAATATTCCTTATAGGGAAAATACCAGCCGCTCTGGACATCGGTAAAGCTGCCTGCCGACACAGGTGTCAGGTTGGATGCATCCAGTATCCTTCCTTCCATGTAGCGCTCTCTGGTCTGGGCTTGCGCCGTAAAAGGGGGAATCTCCTCGGGAATCTCCTCCAGCCTTGCGTAGACATCGTTCAGATATCGGTACAGCAGCTCGCCGATAATGGCATGGCCCCGGTCATTGGGATGTATGTTGTCCGGGGAGATGTCTCTCCAGGTAAATTCTCCCGCCTCGATGGCAGGCAGGACCGCGTTGCCGTAGCTAATCATAGGAAGATCATAGCCAAAGCCCAGCAATGCGTCATTGACCTGGGCGCTGGTTCCGTTTTCCTGGGTGGTAAAAAGCAGCATCAGGGCCGGCGTATTCTCGTCCAGCAGGATACGGCGCAACAGGTTGTCGTAACTCCTCTTGTAAAAGTTATTGTTCCCATCGTTCACGGAAAATTCCACGATCACAAAGTCCGGTTCATAATCCAGCAGATCCTCCTGCACACGATGCACGCCCAAATAAGAGCTGGTGCCGCCGATTCCGGCGTTCACATACTCCACCGTGCTTTCGGGAAACCTCTCCTGCCACCAGTCCCGCATATGGCAGGCGTAGGAGCTTTTATTCCTGTTGCTGGCGCTGTAACCCTCCGTGATGGAACCGCCGATCACGCCCACCGTGATATCCTCTCCGGCCTGCGCCCTGCGCATCACTGCCGCCAGCCTGGTCAGATCTCCCTGCTGAAAGGCCGTGGCTCGCTGATACATGTCCTCCGTGACATATTCCGTGGGCGGAAAAACGGGGTTTGGTGATTCCTCCTTCCCAGAGGTGTTTCCGTCACGCTGTCCGCTCCCGGCGCAGCCTGCCAGCAGCAACATTATACAGCAGATCAGTAAAGTTCCTTTGAATCCACATGTCCCCAACTTTAGATATTTTTTATAAGGCATTATTTTTCTCTCCTTTATTTTTAATTGGCTTAATCCAATCATAACACTATATATGTCTGGCGTGCAACTCTTCCTGTATTATAAGTCCCTGTATTATTCCACCGTAAAATGTAGACAGTACATGACAAATCGGATATAATATTGCGGAACAGAATAATATGTTTCGGGAGACAAAATTTATTATGAAGAAAATATCCTCGCCCCAAAATCTCTTAATTGTATATATGGTATGTCTGTTGTCTGCGGCAGGGCTATTGACCCTATGCAGCAAATCCTCACCCCTCTACCCGTTAAATGACTGGGGGGACATCAACTGTTTTTATACTGTCGGAAAAGGAATGGTCCACGGACGCGTACCCTATGTGGATTTGTTGGATCACAAAGGACCTTATGTATACGCTCTGGCAGCGGTTACTTACCTGATAGACAGGCATGGGTTTGGCGGATATTTTCTGTTTGAACTGCTCAGTATGTATTGCTTTCTCCTATATGCCTATAAACTTTCAGCGCTTTATTCCCATGAGGACTCCGGAAGGGAAAATAAAGTATGCTTATGGATGCTACCGCTGTTGGCAATGGCAGTCGTATCCGCCAAAAGTTTCGTACATGGGGGAAGCTGGGAACAGTTGAGTCTGGGAGCCCTTGCATATGCCATATACTCGTTACTGGCATTTATGAGAAGTAAAGCTCCCATCCTGTCCGCCAGAGTACTGGTCATAAACGGTGTACTGGCAGGAGTTCTGTTCTGGTCCAAATTCTCTCTGCTGGGACTCTATATAGCATGGGTGCTGATCGTCTTGGTTCTGTACCTGCGCAGAAAGCAATGGGCGGCGCTGGGAAAAGCCGCTTTACTCTTCGGGGGCGCCGCCGCTGCCACCACCCTTCCATGGCTGGCTTATTTCGGCCTTCACGGTGCGATCAAAACCTGGCTCAAAGTCTATCTCTACGACAATGTATTTGTCTATGGTATGAACACTGCGGGCTCCGAGGAAACGATGAACCTGCTTATCCGGGGTGTCTCCACCCTGGAGAACATCTGGGGTTCGCTGGCTGAACGGGGCAATTGGGGATATTCTCTGCCGCTGGCTCTTGGTGTTGGCTTTTTCCTTTTGTTACCGTTTCGCCGGGTATCCCTGGGAGAAAAGTTGGCGGTATTACTCATGGGAGTCGGGCTGGCATCCGGTATCTTCATAGGTAGTGCCAAACATGATTATTATGGGCTCCCTCTGGCTGTTTTCGCTATATGGGGTATATGGCTAGGCAGCCTGGCTGTGGCCACAGTGAGGAAACATATTCAAAAAGGGAGAGCCTATAAGGAACACAAATGGCTTACGATTGCCCTGTGGGGCTTTTCCATGTTCTGCGCATTGTTCATATCTTACCACGTGAGTCCCAATACCTATCTACTGCTCAGTGACAGGGCAGACATGCCCCAATACCGTTTCGCGGAACGCATTCTGGCCAACCAGGATACCAGTCTGCTCAATTACCTGTTTCTGGACGGAGGATTCTACACAGTTACAGACCAGGTCCCCACAGAAAGAATCTTTTGCACGTTCAACATGAATCGAGCCGAGTGCATAAAACAACAACAGGAATATGTGAGACAGCAGCGCACTCACTGGGTAGTCACATGGCGGGCTCTTAAAGTTTCCGAAGAAGAACTGCGCAGCGCAGATGTACTCTCAGAGTATTACGATCTGGTAGACTATATGTATTTCTATTTTGAAGGAGACTACAGAACCTATGCGCTATATGAGAAAAAATAAAGGCAAAAGCCTTGGCACAGGTCTTAAAACATAGTATACTGATAAAAACACAAAAAGGAGACTATATGAATACTACCGCTGAAAGTATCTATGAAAATATCTGCCGGGCACGCAATGATCTGGAGGTGCTGCCCCCCGCGTATTCTCTGCCCAGAGAAAACGATTCCGAACAGGCAAAAGTTCGTTTCGCGGACGGTGCCATGGACGGCATAGCCCTCTATCACATGGGGGTTCCCGCTCAGGATACCGCTCTGCTGGAGCAGGCTTTAAACACTGCCGCCACGGATCTGGAACAGGCCCACGAGATGGTGCGTCAATGGGTGCGGGACGGGCACATGGTATCCGCCAGAGACAAGATCGTGAACTATCTGCTGGAACACCAGCAGGAACTGCCCGCTCCTGAGATTTACCGCCTGGCGGCGGAGTGCGCGCTGAAAGGCACCCACCGGGAAGAAGTCAAGTTCGGCCTGGTGCTGCTGATGCTCTTTGACCTGGGCCAGAACGAACCACTGAAAAACGCCATGAGAATACTGGCTTTGTCCGACGAATTCACATTGTATGTCCTCCACGCCGCCACAGGCTGGCCCAAATCCAATCAGGAGATCTTCCGTATCGCCAAAAGCGTACACGGCTGGGGCCGGATCCACGCCGTGCGGTTCCTGGAGCCGGAGACTCCGGAGATTGCGGACTGGCTTTTTACAGAGGGCTGGAACAACAATGTATTGCCCAACTACTCCGCGCTGGAGTGCTGCCGCAAAGCCGATCTGAAAGAGCGCCTGGAGAGCGGCATGGGAGAGAAAGATTTTTCCTGCGCCTGCAAACTGCTAAGCGCCCTGCTGGCCGAAGGCCCCATGCCGGGCATCTCCCAGACGGAGGACTGCGCTGGTCTGCTGAACGCTTTTGTGGACTGCGCTGCCAGCAAAGCCGTATCTCCCGATCGCCAGGAGACGCTGAAACAGACGTCGGAGTATGCCGCGTCCCATGAACTGCCTCAGATCGCCCAGCGCATCCGGTTCTTGTTATAAAAAACGGTAAAAATCGCACGTCCTCGGAGGTAACGACATGAATAAACTTGCACGCAAACGTATTTTCTATCTGTTTCTGATGGCTTTGTGTGCCGCAGCCACACTGAAAATACTTTTTGTGGGCTATGATATAGACGAACAGTATGCAGTATCCATGGCTTACCGACTATTAAAGGGAGATCGGCTGTTGATAGACCTATGGGAGCCGCATCAGACTTCCGGTTGGCTGTGCGCGTTATTGATGATTCCTTATCTGTCCATGTTCCACACCACCGCAGGCATATTTCTGTACCTACGTTTCTGTGGCCTTCTGCTGCACAGCGGTGTGGCATTTTTCCTGTACAAAACGCTGCGAAGTTATCTGTGCCAGGAATATACGCTGGGAATCTGTTGCATATGGTTTTTTTCCCTGCCCAAGATCATGTTCCTGCCGGAATTCTCCAATATGCAGATGTGGGGCCTACAGATGGCAGTACTCTGTCTGTTTCGGTATTACGGCCCGGATGACGCTCATCCCAGACGGTACGCCCGGTACTGGCTGGCTTTGTCGGGCTGTTTTCTGGCTCTGGAGGTCCTCTCTTATCCCTCCACAGTACTGACTTTTTTTGTGGCGGCAGCATGTATCATCCGCTGCCGGGGCCGTTCTCCTTATTCTCCCATAAGCGAAATGCTGTGGCTGGCTGCCCCCTGCCTGCTCGGTGCCGCGACTTTTATAGCTCTGTTACTGTCCTATATCCCGCCAGACTGTCTGGGAAAACTAATCCTGATCGTAGCCAGTGACGGTTCTCATTCCGCACCATGGACCGAGCGGATTTTGCAGCATGGTCAGTCCGTCTTACAGATTCTGTTTTTTGGGACAGTATATTCCCTTTCGGCGTTTATTTTACAGTGGCTATGTCGGCTCAAAACAAAAAAACCCTTTTCTGCTCTTTTATGGTGTGAACTGTTGATAGGCTCATGTATGGTTGGACAACTCTGCATATGGCTGTTCGGACATCGCTATCCCAATTATCCCATGGTAGAATACGTTTTTCTACTGTTGTTGCTGTTTGCAGGGATTGCGGTGCGGAAAGTACAGTTCTCTCCGGCGCTGTCATTTCTGGTATGGATGCCCTTGGCTGCTTTTGTGGGTGTTTTACTGTTCTCCAACCATCCCCTTCTGGTCTCCCTGCCTTTTCTGGCGCCCTGTGCCATCGGAGTCCTGTCACAGCCTCAGCTGCAGGAAACGTTGTTGTCAAAAAGCGCGGGAAGACTCAAGGTTATGCCCCGATTCATACTGACTCTGTGGATATGTGTGCTTTTATTCGGGAAATGTTATATGCAGCGGACCACTGGAGGACATCATGAAACAATCCTAGATAACGTCAGTCTCATACGTCAGGGGCCTGCCCTGGGGCTGGCGGCGGATACTTCATCCGCCATCCGCTATCGGGACAATCTCACTCTGATAACCGATATTCTTCCGGAGGGAGCCGGGGTATTCTGTATAGGAGCCGACACGGATATCTATCTGATGAAGGAGCTGATATACTGCACTCCTTCCACCATATGTTCCCCCACCTTCGACGATAAGGTCATTATCTGGTTTGAGCAGCACCCGGACAAGCGACCCGACTATGTGATCTGTGACGCGGGAATACTCTATTCCGATCCCTGGGTAAACGAATACGTAAAAAACAATTGTCAGGATACGCCTCTGGGCTCCAACGACTATCTGCTTATCTATCAGCTACGCTAATTGTGATATTGTTTTCTCCTTCAAAAGCCTGCGGTTTTAAAAATATGGCAAGCAGCAGGGGAAAGGCATAAAAGAAGATCAGCACATATCTGACCAACGCCATGGGACCAAGCAGCACCGTAGCCATGGTCAGCAGTGGAATCAACAGAGCCGCTAGGAGTTTTCTCTTTTTACGATACCACAGATACATGAAAATAATCAAAAACACCAGAAAATACCAGCCCGGACTCAAAACCAGAAAGGCCAACGGCTTTTTCTGTGCCTCTTTATCCCAAGAAAGACTCTCATAATACTCATGAAGACCTTTCAGCAGTACGATCTCTTCCCCCGGCTCCGCCACCCGATAATCAAAATAGCTGCTCCTGCCGTACGGATCCTTATAGCCGTCCATAACTGCGCCCGGATACCAGAAATCTACCGTGCTCACCAGAAAAGAATTGATATAAGTCAGAGGGTGCTCCGCGCCCCAGCGAGCCCACAGCTCAAAAAACTCTGCCCGATTCCCGGCAAAACCCTCTCTGTCAAAACCGCATTTTACCGGATCCGCCACGGTGGGCTTATAGTTGTCCAGATTTTCCCGGGGCAGTATGCGGTAAAGCAGGTCCAAATCACCGCTATCCAAGGAATCGCGGTCGTAGTGATAGACCCGGGCCATCTGCTGGATAGGCACGGACAGCATCTCCTCCACACCTCCGGGGGTAACGGACAACAGTGCATACAAAGGCCCCGTATATACTCCGTACAGGAGCAGTGCTGTCGTCGCCAGCATCACATATCTCTTCCGGTATTCCCGGCAGAAAAAGAACAAAACTGCCAGCATCACCAGCGCGATATAAAACCCGTTGTTGCGCAGAACCATGGTGCCCAATACCGCCAGAACGAATCCTGCCTGTACTTTGTTTTCCGCGAAAAAAAGATCCTGCTCCCCCAGCATCCACAGCACAAATATCAAAAAAAGGAGCTCACATGCTGTAAATAGTACGTCCTTGGTGGTACAGATGGAAAATAGCTGGAACACCGGGGACAAGCTATAGAAAAGCAGGGTCAAAAGCCGTGCCGTGCGTCCTATTCCCCGTCTCTTTATATAAGTGATAGTCCATGCCAGAGCATTCGCCGTCAAAAACATCTGCAACAGCGTATAGACACAGATTCCCACATTATAGCTGCCCGTGATCCGGTGGAAAAGCTCCAGCAGACCGCCCACCAGCAGCACATGAATCACAGGATGATGAGAGGTGATCACGCCTGTTTTCACCTGTTCCCATTCCGCGTATGCGTCGTAAGAAAACACGCCTGGCACAATGGATAAGAGTGCCGGCAGCCAGCAAAGCAGCATGATCCCCGCATAGAAGAAATGCGCGCAGAACAGGGAAGATTCTTTAGCAGACGCCTTGTCTGTCGTATTATGCATCGAAAGTTTTTCTGCGGAAAATCTATCTGCCAGGCTCCAGAGCAAGTAGATGAGCAGAATAGATATGCCGCTGCCCGCCAGCCATTTGAGATAAAAAAACTTATCCAAAAGATTCAGCGTATCGTACTTATCCAATTGGCTGCCCGCCACATACATAAAGGACACGATAACCCCTGTTATGGCAGAAAACGCTTTTTTTCTCACCTTATTACTTCCATTCCTTTCCGCATGTCTACCGGCCGGATAATTGCAAAACCCTGACTTACTTAATCCGAAATACGCAGGCAAAGGCCGCCGGATTATTCTTTGGTGATATCGCTGCCAAAGTATTTAACAGATATCTCGCCCAATTCTCCGGACTCCTTTAACTCTTTTATGGCCCGATCCACTGCCGCTTTAAAAGCCGCCGTCTCCTCTCCCTTGCGAATGGGAATGGACACATGGGAGGCATCATCGGTGAGCGCCACGATCTTAACCGGCGCATCGGGATGCACGTTCATATAGTCATAGAAAGATACTTCCGCATTGAGGGTGGCATCCACCCTGCCCGCCACCACCAGATCCAGCGTCTGGTCCAGAGAGTCCACAGGGGTCACGGTGGCTCCGTAACTCTCCGCCAGAGTCATATAGGTACTGGCCATGCTGTTGGTGGTAGTCTTGCCGTTTAAGTCCTCAAAGGTCTTGATATCCTCATTGTCGTCAGCCACGATCAGAGCCGTCCGAATATAGCCGTAGGGCTCACTGAAGTCGTATTTCTCCGCGCGCTCATCGGTAATTTCCACTCCGTTGACAACCATGTCATATCGCCCGCTATCCAGTCCGGCGAACAGGCCGTCCCACTCACCCTCCACAAAGGTCACTTCCACGCCCAGTTTCTCCGCGATCTTCTGAGCCACCTCCACGTCGAAACCCACCAGGTTATCATTCTCGTCATGATAGGTCCAGGGGGCCCAGGTGCCCTCCATGGCCACGGTGAGCGTGCCCTTCTCCCGAATCTGCTGCAGCAGATCTCCGTCCTGTGCCTCCTGGCTGCCGTTTCCACAGGCCGCCAGCGCAAATGTTATGAATGCGGCTGTAACAAAACATCCCAGTTTCTTTTTCATAATCTTTCTTCTCCTCCTAACACTAAATTCACAAAACTTATTCACAGTCCACACGTTTTATTTTAATAATCACAGGTCTTGTCCCTGCTGGGCCTCTCCTCCCAGGGTCCTCAGAAAAGCTTTGATACGCTCCTCCCTAGGATTCTCAAAAAATTCTTTGGAGCCGCACTGCGCCAGTATCCGGCCATCTTCCATGAAGACCACTTTGTTGGAGACATTGCGGGCGAAACTCATCTCATGGGTGACCACCAGCATAGTCATGCCCTCTTCGGCCAGCTGGCGCATCACCGTCAGCACTTCGCCGATCAACTCTGGGTCCAGCGCCGAGGTGGGTTCGTCAAAGTAGATAATCTCCGGATCCGTGGCCAGGGCGCGGGCGATTCCCACCCTCTGCTGCTGTCCCCCGGAGAGCTGGTGAGGGTAGTAGTCATAGCGGTCAGACAGGCCCACTTTGTCCAGGGCGCGCCTGCCGATCTCCATGGCCTTAGCCTTATCCATCCTGCGCCCTACGATCAGGCCCTCCGTCACATTCTGCAGGGCCGTCTTGTTGCTGAACAGGTTGTAACTCTGGAATACAAAGGCTGTCTTTTTCCGCAGCCGGGCAATGTCCTTTTTAGACATGTGGCCCATCTGAAAGGTCTCGCCGTCAAACGTTAGCGTGCCGCCGTCCGCCGTCTCCAAAAAGTTCAGGCAGCGCAGCAGCGTGGTCTTGCCAGAGCCGCTGGGGCCCAGGATCGCCACCACATCCCCCTTTTCCACGGAGAGATCCACACCCCGCAGGACTACCTGCGTCTGAAACGACTTTGTGATATTACGTGCCTGTACCACGGGTCTTTCCTCCTCTCCGCTGTCACGCTCAGTTTGCGCTCTCCCATATGCTGCAGCCCTGTCAGCACTGTGCAGAACAATAGATAGATCAGTCCCACCTCGATATACAGCGCCAAAGGTTCATAGGTTCTGGCCACGATGCGCTGAGTGGCCATGAACATCTCCACCACCGTGATATTCGCCGCCAGGGAAGTATCTTTCACCATACTGATCAGGGAGTTGGACAGGGGCGGGAATGCGATCCGAAACGCCTGGGGCAGCACAATGCGCCGCATGATCTGCAAGTAGCTCATCCCCACACAGTACCCGGCCTCGATCTGTCCCTTGGGCACAGACTCCAGCGCCGCCCGCATGGTCTCCGCGCAGTAGGCTCCCTCGTTGATGGAGAACACCAGCACCGCACAGGGAAAAGGGTCAATGATGATCCCCAGGTTGGGAAGTCCGTAAAAGATCACATACAGCTGCACCAGCAGCGGCGTTCCCCTGACCACCCAAATATAAAAACGACTGATCTGCTTTAACACCTTTACATTGGCGAACTGGATCATAGCCACGACCACGGCGATCACCATGGCAAAAGAAAACGACAGGATCGTCAGCGGTATCGTGACCTTTATACCCGGTATTAAGATTTTGGTAAAGGAATCTATGATGATTCCCAGCAGCCTTTCACTCATTGTCGCATGTTACTCCCCTGTTGTATAAAGCTTTTCCTATGAAAGTCATAGGGTTTGACTTTATGAAGTATATCATTTAATCGGAAATATGGCAAATACTTTTCTTGCATGCTCATGTATTCGCTATAAATATGGTTCAGTCAGGCAATTTCTGACCCCACTCATCCAGTTTATGAATTTATGTGATATTACTTCCGGCAGGATCACCTTTTTTCCTTTTTTTGTCTCCGCGCTGGCAAGTGTAGTCGCCTACTACATATGCAAATGGTTGGATGGAGATGAATAACACAGCTCAGCCTTGAAAAAAGAAAGCCCCGGGATAACCCCCGGGGGTTTCTCTGTTAAAATGCATAACCTTTTTTCCTTGCCTACTCACAATATAGCACTCTCAGACATTTCCGACTTCTCAAATATTCGTCCGCCTCTCCCTCTCAAACCCCGGTATGGTTTGTCCAACCTAGACGATCCAAAAACTGTACCGGATATCCTTTGCGGCATCTATGTGATAAGGAGGCTCGGGCTGGGAACCCCAGCTGTCCCTTCCGCCCAGCCCTCGCACCGCGCCCAGCACGCAGAGAACGGTGCGTCTGGCAGGAGGCAGCTCCTCCTGGTGGGTAGCACTCTCCAGTTCCAGAGCCGTGTAGGGCAGACAGGAGAACGCAAAAGGGGCACCCTCCATGCGGATCTCCAGGCAGTCCCCATCACCGCAATCCCTTTGCAGAACCAGAGGCCCCCTGGTCACATTGCTCGTGTTTACGCCCGGGCGAACCCGCACCCACTTTGTCTCCATATGCATGCCGCAGTCCTGGGGTACCAGATAAGGTGTCACCGGCAGCCCTTCCACTTCATAGATGCCCGGCACGCCTCCGGCCATACGATCCGGGTAAGTCTCCCCCGAAAGGCCCTCATAGGTATACCCTTTCGCCAATGTGGGCAGCACAAAGCGCATGCCGAACACCGGCAATTCCGGCAGACCCTCCAGCCCATGATAGTGTACCCCGACCAGGATCTGTCCCCCGGCATTCACCCGGTAGCTTACCTCCACCGTTGCCGCGGGCACGGTGACAGTGGCATAGGTATAGACGATCTCTGCCGTTTCGGCAGTTTCCGCCCCGGTATAGCAGTTGTTTCCCCTGGGATCCGGCTGGTGTTTGTCCTCGCCGTCCACCAACACCTTTACCCCTGCGCAGCAGATAAACTTATCCGCCGCCAGCCATATTCCGCTGCTTAAGTGAAACCCGCAGCCCCGGTCATTGTCCGTCAGGGCCCGCCAAAAAGTGGGCACAGGCCCCCGATACATCCACTCCCTTCCGTTTTTCACCAGGGATTCCAGCCCCTTGTCACCGTAGTTGAAAATATAGTCAAAGTCCTTGCCATGCAGCCCCAGCGTGCAGTCTCCGTACACCACCCGCATCTCTGTCTCCGCACACATATCCGGCACCGCTCTTCCCGGCTCTTCTGGCTCAAGATTTTCCTGTCCCTTCCTGTCTGCCTCCGTCCGCATATCCAATGCTGCACTGTCTGACTCGGTATCTGACAGAGACCCTTTCCTTCCTTTATTGATATTTTCCATAATAATACCTCACTTCCTGCAGCGCCGGTTTAGGCGTTCTGTCCGCAAACAGGATACCGTTGCCGGAAAATTCATAATCCGAGGGCCGATCCTCAAAATCTCCGCCGTAGCGCAGCACTTTCCTGCCTGTGACCTCATCCTCCACCTCAATGGCCTGATCCATATAATCCCAGATAAATCCGCCCTGGTACATCTCAAATCTGTCCAACAAATCCATGTAGGACTCCATGCCTCCCATGGAATTGCCCATGTCATGCATATATTCGCAGAGAATAAAAGGCTTTTGGGGGTTGTCTGTCAAATACTTTTCAATGCTCTCCGGCCAGGCGTACATCTGACTCTCCACATCCGAGATCCGATCCTCATATTCACGGTTATGAACCACGCCTTCATAATGCACCAGCCTGTCCGGGTCTTTTTCCTTGAAAAAGTCATGCATGGCAGCAATATTATCCCCCGCATAGGACTCATTTCCCAGGGACCACATCAGTATTGCCGGATGATTTTTAAAGGTTTCAAAATGGGTTCTGGCCCGGTCCAGCACCGCCTCTCTCCAGGCCGGAAAACTGCCCGGAATGTTCCAGGAGGTCTCGTCTCCACCCGGTTTCTGCCAGGAACCGTGGGTTTCCAGATTGGCCTCGGAGATCATGTAGATCCCATGGCGGTCGCACAGATAATACCATGGAATCCGATTGGGATAGTGGCTGGTGCGCACCGCATTGATATGATTGTCCTCAAATACGCGGATATCCCGCTCCATATCCTGTTCTGTGATGACTCTGCCTCCCGTCGCGCTCCACTCATGGCGGTTCACCCCGGTAAAGATCAGTCGTTTGCCGTTTAGGCGCATCACCCTGTCCACGATCTCAATCCGCCGGAACCCTATGTCGTAAGGCACTATCTCCAAAATCTCGTCCTCCGGCCCCAGCAGTATGAGCAGCAGCCGATAGAGGCAGGGGTTGTGATTGTCCCAGGGCGTAACACTACCCACCCGCTGCGGCTCCATGTGTATGCTGCGCGCCGCCGGGAGCGTGACAGACCAGAGCGGCTGCCCCGCGCCGTCCCGGAGGGATACCTGCACACGGTAAGAGCCTTTGGCCCTCTCCGCCATACCAAGCGCTGTAGAATGTGGCACATCTTCGCCGATCCAGAGGGCGGCAGCCCCGTCCCCTTCCAGAGCCAGCGCCGCCTCTCCCCGGGCGTCAAGCCGCAGTTCCAGCTCCAGGCTGCCGGTGACATTGTCCTTATACAGTCTGGGTTTGGCCCACATATCCTCCACATGCAGTTTGGGCCGGGCATACAGGTACACGCTCCTGAAGATGCCGAAAAACCGGAAGAAATCCTGATCCTCCAGATAACTCGCGGTACTGCGCTTATGCACCTCCACCGCCAACACATTGCCCCGCTCACGGATATAGGGAGTAAGGTCAAACTCCGAAGGAGTAAAACTGTCCTCCGCATAGCCGATAAACTCGCCGTTCAACCACAGGTACATAGCCTGTTCCACGCCCTCAAAGCAGATCCTCACAGGTTTGCCCGAAAGCTCCGGATCCAGGTCAAAGATTTTAACATAGGAACCCACCGGGTTGTAGGACGCCTGGCTGAAACTGCCGTCTCCTGTCCAGGCTGCCGCTCCGCCGCCGGATTTTCCGTAAATGTCCGCTGTTTCGTCTGTTCTCCCGTCGGATCCCCGGTATGTATCCGCCGCGCCGTTTTCCCCGTCGGGCCAGGTGCCCCCTATAGTACAGGCGGGACGCCGGAACATTTTTCCCTCCCAGGGATACATCACATTTATATAATGTATTTTGTCATAACCCGCCATCTCGATATGCATGGGGACGGGAATGCTGTCCCAGCCCGTCCTGTCGTAGTCCTCCCGATAAAATCCTGTGGGTCTGCTGCCCGCGTTCACGGAAAAACAGAACTGCCATTCCCCGTCCAGGCACTGCCGCAGCGTAAAGTCTTCCGCCGTCATGCTCCCCTGATCCGCATAATACTTATGATCGCTGTGAGCCGGAACCTGCCCCACCCGGAACACCCGGGGATCGTCCAGCCATCGGATATCTGCCTGCATCGTCATCATTCCTCCTCCAACCTTATGTCTTTGCGATTCAAGCCGACCAAGGGGAAACATAGCCGCATCGTCCCACAATGGCATCTTTCATCGTCCCATCTTATCCACTGCCGCGTCACTGTAGGAGATTATCTCCATACAGCCTTAACATGCATTCTTCCCTTGTTAACAAATCCGCACAGATTTAGTTATTAAGAGACCCCAGACCTTTTAAACGTTCTATTTCCTGCCGCAACAGTTCATTTTGTTGGATCTGCTGTGTTAACTGTAGATTAGTTTGCCGAATGACTTCGTCCCTTTCCTGTACAGCCTCGTCTCTCTCCTGTACAGCCTCGTCTCTC
>CAZGVI010000003.1:0-69299 GCA_964529395.1 uncultured Acetatifactor sp. | reverse complement strand
TCCTGTACGGCCTCGTCTCTCTCCTGTACGGCCTCGTCTCTCTCCTGTACGGCCTCGTCTCTCTCCTGTACGGCCTTATCTCTTTCCTGTACAGCTATTTCACGTTCTCCCAGAATGGTATTCATCTCCCTTATATGTTTCTCCCTTGCTTTGCACTGCTCCCGGATAGATTCATCGGCGGTGAGCTCATACACAGTTTCTACTGCGTCTTCCAATATCGGACTCTGTATTGCCAGCATCTTAAGTTCCTCCCATGTGGTAGCCTTAAAGAGGGATGCCCAGAAGTTGATGTTCCAGTCCCTGTCTTCCGGCGTGGCCAGTTCTATCTGTTTTAAGTTTACCACACTCAGGGCAATTTTGTCAGTAAAAATATGGTGGTTTTTTACGTTCATCATTTTATAGGTTGCGTAGAACTCCGGATATTCCGGAAACAGCGGGAAGTCCAAAAAACTGATATGTATGGTGGGTCTGACTCGGATATAGTCTTCTCCTCTGGATAATTGGTCAAAATTGCGGCACAGGTAAGTCATGGATCTCTCAGGCCAGTTTTCATAGTCTATGACTTGCATCTCCAGATTGATGAGAGTTTGGTTATTCAGCAATACATTGATATCCAGCACAAATATCTTACTGTCAAAGTCCTCCGTGAGAGCCTCTCCCAATACAATGGGATTTTTGATCTCCACGCTCTCAACTTCCTCCGGGTGCAGATGCAGCAGGGAGCAGATTAAGTGTTTCAGCACATTTGTATTTTTTTGCAGCAGCGCTTTGAACAGATAGTCGTTGGTCAGTGGGTGAGGGAGCCTTCCGGTGGCCTGCAAATACTGCGGTCTTTTGTCCGAAGACTCCGGCGTAAAATGATTCATAGGCAAGTTTCCTTTCATTATGCGGCCCGGCGTTTTGGGTAAATCGGCGAACTGATTGGAGGTTAAAGGAACAGAAAAAAAGAGCACAAAAATACCCTTGAAAGTATGCGCTAACAGTCCGGGAAACAACGGCAAAACGTCAGAAATAAATAGTGTCCGTATCGATCGATACGGACACAGTATAACAGATATGAAAATGAAACGCAAGTGCTTTGGAATATAAAATTTTCCTAAAATTTTCCTGCATCTTTAGCCGCCTACGCCTTCCAGTTCTCCTCCCGTTCCTTGCTGGAGGCGGTGGCCTTGGTCATCTGCCAGACAATCTCGCTGAAGTATCTGGGAGGGATATCTTTCAGGGGCAGTTGTTTGTCCCCCTTCACCTCGTCATAGCAGTAAGATCCTCTCTCCACCGAACCGGCTCTGTAAAAACGCACGTCATACACGGTGATCTCCTCGCCGCCCATACTGCCGCTGCCCACAAAGCTGCCGGAAAAATGCAGTTCCGCTCCCAGTCCCACAGAAGTATCCTCCCGGTAATAGGTATCAAAACAACCGCCGTCCTGCACGGAACCCCGATACCACCCCAGCGCTGTCAGCTTGCCTCCCAGAGACAGATCGTTTAAGACCATGCCGCCGAAACGCTCCAGACTATCAGACTTCTGCTCCTCAGGCGTGATATAGTAGACCGCTCTGCCAAGCTGCTCGATGGGCTGGGTGATCTCATAGTCCTCTAACTGCTGTTTCCATGCCTCCAAGCTTTCTTTGGTCAGTTCTATGGGATGTACCAGACCGATCTGCGGCATATTCTCTGAGGATATCTCAGGCAAAATATACTCCTCCTCATCCTCTGTGTTAAAAGTGCCGTCTTCCATATAGCGAAAACTACGGATCAGCTTATGATCCTCATAGACGCCCCAGATCAAACCGATGGCAAACTGATGCATAATGGGATTGCACACAAACAGCTCCCGCCAGGCAGACGCGCTCCACAGGCGCTCCGAGGACAGAGCCAGCTCCAGCCGCTGTTTCTGGCTGGCGACGGTGGCTTTCATCTGCTTTTTCATCTCCTTGAAATCCGCATAGGCTGCCGCCGCCTTTTCTCCATCGTCTTTGGTTCCGGGAGCAGGCATGTTTTTCAGCTTTTTACCGCTCTCGTCAAAGACCTCCACCTCCAGGGCCGGAGTGATCGTCACAGTAAAGCTGCGGCTGCCATAGTCGAAACGCCGCTCCATATTTTCGTCAAATCCCAGGCTGGGCACGATTTTATCTTCCAACTGTTCCCTTGTCAGTCCAAGCTGGCTGGCGGCGAACTCCAGCGCCTGTCCCGCCGCCGTCTTGACCTGTTTGAACTTGAACTTCCGGGCGATGCCGTCCACGATCAGCAGGGCCTGGGGCTGGGGATTTAACGCCAGAGCCTGCACCGCCTCCGCCGCGATGGCTCCTCGGGCGTTCTGGGGCCATTCCTGGATCTGACGGTGAAGTCTCTGCACGATATCGCTGCCGCCGTGGATGGAGGCGGCGTACAGCACCCAGCGTTTCTTGGCCTCCGCTCCGGCGCTCATCCACTTGTCAAAAAGCTCTCCCATATAGACCGCCAGCTCCTGTGGCTCCAGATCCTCAGCCAGCAAAGCGGCGTCGGAACTGATCCCGGGCTTTGGCATGGAGCTGTAGCAGAGCAGCAGGGCCTGCAGGTATTCTTCCGTGGCCTGCTCCCCGCCTTTTCGATGCACCGGGGAAAAGGGAGTCTCGCAGGCCCAGGCCAGGGTGCGCTTTTTGCCACCCTTGTGGAGATTTTTCACCAGATCTTCTCTTAAAAGCGCCGGACTTACCTGTCCCGCACCGTTCTCCCCTGCGATTTCTCCCGCGGCTTCATGTCCCAGAACGGTATCCAGAAGAGCCCTTATTTTGGCATTTTTCTCATTTCCATAAAGTTCTTCCAGAGTCTGTCGGTCCTGGGACGCATTCCACTTCGCCAACACACGGATGCCCAGCTCCCTCTCCGATGCTTTTTTAGAAGAGAGCAGCTCTGTCACCTGTGGCCTCCAGCCGGGACGTTCTATGAGCATTCTCTCCAATTCTTCCCTGACCAGCTTGGAGCTGTCCTGGCTGTAGGAAAGTATCTGCTCCTGCCAGGCATCCCTGCCCTTGGCAAACTCGTCCAGCGCCGCCCCACAATCTTCTCTGTTCTCCTCCGTCACCTGCAGCTTGGCCTGACTGCCATACACCAGCAGTCCGAAATAACGTCCATAGGCTCCCGCCTCGGAAAAGGCCGTCACGGTCTCCTGAGTGCGCTGTGCCAGATACTGCTGGAAGATGGCGATACCGCCCTGGGTAACGGCCTGCTTTGTATTCTCCTCATAAATTTGATCCGTCATGAATGTTATGACCTGGAGCTGCTGCGCCACTCCCATCCCGGCCAGGGTCAGGCCTGAGAAAATATGCTGCAGTTCCCGCTCAAACTCCTCCTTTTGGGCAGGTTTCGCACAGAACCCTGTAAAGAAATATCTGTCTTCCAGCAAGGCCATCACCACCATGCAGCGACCGTAGAATTCCTCATCATGATAGATCTGTACATACTGCTCCAAAGGTCTCCTGCCGCCATATCTATATGCTCCATAATATGGGACAGGCAGTCGGTTCCGAACAGAATAAAGGGTTTGCAGATCCGATCTGCCCTCCAGATAATCCCTGCATTCCTGAGGGAAATTCCCCTTGGGATTAAAAAGATCGATCAATTTCTTCTTCTGCTCCTGTGCTTTCTCCAGCACCTCCTTCCGGTACAGAGCAGGATTCTCCTCTTTCATGATCTGCGCCATCTTGGCCGCAGCTATATACTCCGCGTCCCGGTAGCACTCCAAAAAAGCGGCGGGGTGCTTGCGGAGCTGTGCCTGCAATATTTTCCTGCCGTCCTCCTCCCTGATACTCGTGGCAACATTTCTATTATCGTTTTGCATCTGCCTGGCCACCCAGGATAGCAGCTCCCGGCTGGGAATCCCGAACAGGTCGTCCCAGTCCCCTCCTGTACGACTCGTCTCCCTGCGTGGATCCAGCGCGCAGAATACCGACAGCATCAACTTCGGTTCGACCGCGCAGCAGGTTTTCGCCACATGATACAACCGCTCGGAAAGCATATAGTTGACAAAGGCGCACCCACCGGCCAACATAAACAGGGGTCTGTCCATCACCCTGCCCGGAACGCTGGAGTGCACGGCATGGAGCATTGCCTCATTTAACAGTTTTTCATACTCTCCCATCCATGCAGCGTCCTCCGGAGGTTCGCTGCCGCCCAACAGTTTCCGGATTCCTCCCAGCACGCTGCCCTCGTTGACAAACTGGGCGCTTTTTTTGCGAAAAGCCTCTGCGGACGATATGCTGTCGTAATTCATATAAAACAACACTGTGAGCAGAATAAGCCTCTCTCCGATGTAACCACTCTCATATTCCCTCAGCGCCTGCCGGACGGTTTCGGGACGACCGTCCGCATGCTTTTTCAGCACGTTGAACATATACTCAGACATAAAATATGTGTAACGATTACTCCACATAAGACATGCACTGTAAGTGTGCCGGGCATATACCGCCAGGAGCCTGTATGTTTCGATGCGACATTTTTTTGCCTCCACATTCCTTACAAATTCCAAAAAGACATTGCCCTCCCATCGCAGGCATTGAAAGCAGGTGTGGGAACCCAGGGCAAACAGCAGGTTAAACAGCCGCGTCGCCTCGTCATACTGTTTTTTCTTTAAAAATGCCCCCATCAGCTTTGCCACCTGCTGGGCTTTTTCCTGGGGTATGCCGCTCATATCCCGAACCGACAGTTCCGCCAGACTTTCCTCCTCTGTCTCCCCTTTCAGATACTTTTCCGCAAGCTCCCGCTCGCCGTCCGACAGGCCCAGCCCTTCCAGGGCCTCCATAACCTTGTCCGCCTGTCCGTTTTGTGCTCGTAACATACCGCTCCTCCTTACTCTGTCTCTATTTTGACCCGCTTATGGCGGGTTGTACTGCCTTAGCTGCATAGATGTAAAGCCTTCGTCTCCCCAGCGCCTGATGTGTCACCGCCGCGGAAGGATCCCCGTCATCTGGCGGCGGTAGCTCTGTCTATCTGCCACACGATCTCGCTGAAAAACCTCCGTGGAATATTCTTTAATGACAACTGCCTTCCCCCTGCTGCCTGGTCATAGCTCTCCGGTCCTCTGTCAACCGTTCCCACCCGATAAAAGCGCACGTCCCTCACTGTGACGTCCTGGCCTCCCACTGCGCCATTTGCCACGATGCTGCCGGAGAAATGCAGCTCCGCGCCCAGCCCCGGCAAGGGTTCCTCCCGGTAGTAGGTGAAATATCTGCCTCCGCCTCCCACAGGGCCGCGCTGCCAGCCCAGAGCCGTGAGCCTGCTCCCCAGAGACAGGTCGTTAAGGACCCTGCCGGCAAATCGCTCCAGACTGGTTCCCTCCTGCTCCTCGGAAGTGAGACTATATACTGTCCTGCTGAGCTGCTCTATGGGCTGGGTGATCTCATAATCCTCCAACTGGCTTTTCCAGGCCTTCAGGCTTTCCCCGGACAGTTCCAGAGGATGTACCAGACCGATCTGTCCCTGCTCCGGCAGAACATACTCCTCCTCCCCCTCCGTGTTGAAAGACCCGTCCTCCATATAGCGAAAACTCCGGAGCAGCCTGTGCTCCTCGTAGACTCCCCAGATCAGGCCCATGGCGAACCGATGCATAACGGGATTACACACAAACAACTGCCGCCAGGCACAAGCGCTCCACAATCGCTCCGTGGCAAGCGCCCGCTCCATCCGCCGTCTCTGTCCCTCTGCTATGGTTTTGAGCTGCTTTTTCATCTCCTTGAAATCTTCATAGGCTCCGGCGGCTGTCTCCGCCCGATCCCTGGCACCGGGAGCAGGCATATTTTTCAGCCTTTTTCCGGTTCCGTCATAGATCTCCACTTCCAGAGCAGGAGTGAGCGTCACGGTAAAGCTGCGGTTTCCATAGTCAAAGTGCCTCTCCATATGCTCGTCAAAACCCAGCTCAGGCACCATCTTATCCTCCAGCTGTTCCTGCGTCAGACCCAGCCGGTCCGCTGCGTTTTTCAGCGCTTGGGAGGCCGCCGTCCGGACTTTCCCGGACGTTGATCTTCTGGCTATGTTGTCCACCGCAGACAGGGCCATGGGCTGGGGGCTCAGCGCCAGCGCCTGCACCGCCTCCGCTGCCAACGCGCTGCGGGAATGCCGGGACCAGAGTGAAATCTGATGCTGTAGCTTGCGCACCACCTCTCCGTCCCCATGTATGGACGCCGCATATACCACCCAGCGTTTCTTCGCCTCGCCGCCGGCGGTCAGCCATTTGTCCAAAAGTTCGTTCATATAGACCGCCAGATCCCCGGGACTGAGCTTTTCCGCCAGCAGAGCGGCGTTGGGATCAAGTCTCGGCTCTTTCATGGAGCTGTAGCACAGCAGCAGCGCCTGCAAATACTCTTCCTGAGCCCATCCCCCGCCCGCCCTGTGCACCGGGCTAAAGGGCGTCTCATAGGCCCACGCCAGACTGCGCCGCCTGCCGCCTCTGTGGAGTTCCTTCACCAGTTCTCCTCTGCTCAGGGTACGGCCCTCCGCGCCCTTTTCCTCCATCTCCTCTCTCTCCTGTACCTCGCCGAGCACTTCCTCCAGCAGTGAACGAACCGAAGATATTTTCTCCTGCTCCTGCATTCGCCACAGAGCTGCCCGATCCTGTGGAGTATCCCATCTGGCCAACACCCGGATGCCCATTTCCCGCTGCGCCGCCTTTTTGGAGGACAGCAATTCCATGACCTGAGGCCTCCAGTGAGGGCGGGCCGCAAGAATCCGTTCCAGCTCCATTCTGACCATTTTGGAATTGTCCAGGCTATAGGCAAAAATCTCTTCCTGCCGCTCTTCCCTGCCGTATATCAGCAGCGCCAGGCAGCGTCCATAGGGACCTTCCCCCGTGAAAACATTCCCGGCCTCCTGAGGACGCTGTATCTGATATAGCTGAAAGACAGAGACAAGACAGGAAATCAGCACCGATGCGCTGCCCTCTTTCTCGTAGACCTCCGCAGCCAGCAGACAGGCAATATGAAACTGCCGGGACAGTCCCACCCCCGCCAGATCAAGCCCCCGAAAAGTGTGCAGGGTCATCTGCTCCATGGATATGCCGCTGACAGGATCCTGATCTGCATACAGCACATACCGGAAAAAATCGTCACACTCCCGCAGCGCCATATATGCCATACAGCGGGCATAAAACATCTCGTCATGGTATGTCTCGTCATACCACTCCACGGCTCTTCTGGGAAAATACTTGTCATTTTGGGGTCCCCTGCCCCCGCGCCCTACCCCCACCGCCTGGAGGGCGGACAGCTCCAGGCGGCCCTCCAGGTAGCTCCGGCTCTCCGGGAGACTGTTTCCCCCGGCAATCAACATATCGACAACTTTGCCCTGCTGCCAGGCCGACCGGGATAAGACCTCCCTGCGATAAACCGCAAAGTCCTCCTCCTTGATGGCCTGGGCCATCACATGGGCCACAAAATAGTCCGCTTTTTTATATATATCCAGAAAAACGGAGGGGTATTTGCGAAATTGGGACCGAAACCGCGCGTTCACCGCGTCCATATCTACGGCCGTCCGGTAAGCAAAACCGTCCTCCATCCACTCTATGACCCAGGCGATCAGATATCTCACGGGAATGCCAAAGGTTTCATCCATCCCGTCCTCAATACACGCAAACTCGTTCATATGGTGGCTCATCCACAGCACTTCCTCCGGCGCAGCCGCTCCGCAGACCGCCACCACCCCCCGCAGCCGCTGGGAGATCCTGTAGTTGGCATAGGCGCAGCCGTATATGAGCATAAAAATTGCATCGTTCACGGCTCTGTCTCTGAGCCGGGGCAGCTGCTCCCTTGGAAACTGCCCCAGACGTATCCGGTTCTGTATGTCACGAAATACTGCGTCCCTGGTGGCATCCGGCTTGAAAATCTGTCCTAAAGCGCTCACCATCACATTTTCGTAATCCCTGAGCAACATTCTGTCTGTGCCATCCAGACCCGGAGGACCTATGATTACCGGCGGCTCGTCTTTCTCCGTGGCTCGTTTTTTTACACCCAGTATCGCCCACTGTCTGGTTGCGCTCCGTCGCTGTCCCAGGGAGTGGGTACTGTCCCATATGGACCGGCCCGCATTTAATGCCACTCTGCTGCTACGCATATAAAAGTACAGCGTATATAAGATCATCTTAGTGTCAAAATATTTTTCCGCGTAATCCTTCAAAGCCTTCCGCACCACCCTCAGATCGTAACGGATAAATTTAGCCAAATATTCCAAATCAATAGCCTGCAGATACCTCCTGCTCACGATATGTCCCGATAACATATACACCTGGGGAACCTTACTATGGGCGTAAACTGTCAGCACCGCGCTCATATCCGCCGGGATGTCCCCGTTTTCCATGGCTCGCCAGAACCTGGAATTGGCATTGACGACGCATTTGGCCAGAGACGAGGCATATAACGCATATAGGAGCTTAAAAAGCCTGCCCGCCTCCCCATACTGTTCCTGCGTACAATAGTCGTCAAGGATCCCGCGTATCGTTTCCTGAAAACTCTTCGGTTCCTGTGTCATGTCACGACGCCTGAGTCCTCGAGGAATCGTGTCACCGAACTCCTCTCTCAGACAACTCTCCGCAATTCGCCGCTCCATGAAACTAAGCTGTAGCAGCTTTAGTATTTCTCCGATTTTTTCCTGCCGTGGTTCTCCTGTATCCGGGTTTTTCACTCGCAGCATAGCGTTTCTCCTCTCATCCCCGTCAAGCCATCGCATATGGGTTGTACTCACTGCCGTCGCAGCCGCTTCCGCCCTGTATTCCGGTCAAAAAGAGCAGTTTACCATGTACCGGTTATGACGGGAGATAGCGGATACCTGCCAGATCATAAGCCGTCTTTTGACGGCACAGATATACATGCTGCCAAAGTTTGCAGTATATCCGCAGAATGTCCGAGGAGGGACGCGCAAAGCTATGACGGACCTGGACCAATTGTTCTCTAAGCTGCCGCAGCCAATCTGACAGCGTCGTCATGCCGTATGCCGCCCCCTGTTTTTCCGCCTGCCCCAGAGCCTCCAGGGTGCTGTCCTGCACAGTGGCGCATCCCACCTGATAGACTGCCTGCAGCAGCCAGCTTACCTCCTCCAGATAGCTTTGCAGAGCTTGACAGCTATCATGGCTTACCACAGTGAATTTATCCGTGACTTCCGTGTCATTTTCCTTTTCGATGGTTCTTTTTTTTACGACGGACTTTTCTGCAGCAGTCTCTTCTATCTGCTCCAACTCCCGGCGCTCCAGCACGTCCACCGGGTAGAGGCAGACCTGGCTGCCTTGCAGATAGACTCTGCCCAGAAAACAAGGGGCCTGCTTTTCTTTCAGGCGCTCCAGATAACGGATGGCAGATTCATCCCGTTTGGAATAGGGCAGCTCCACCAGCACCTGCCGGCCTGCCCTGTCCCAGACGGACAGTTCCAGTTTCTGCGTGATCTTATTGAAATTGCCCTGCTCAAAATCCGACGCCTGTACAAAGACCAGACGGGGATGATCGGTGCGGGCATCTGTTCCGGGTTTCGGTATCTGCTCCGCGAACAGGCGGTCATATTCCCGGTAGTACCAACCTTTCAGGCAGGATGCCGTCAGTTCGCTCTTCCCCAGGATCTCCGCCCTTGTCTCCTGAGAGGAGGACAGCCGCCCTGCGGCGTCACACTTAGCTCCCCGCAGCAATAGCCGCAAACGAGCCAGACTCTCCAGCGGCTGGGCGATCCCCCAGGGCGCGGAAACCTTTTCCTGATAACCTTTTCTCTTTTTGCCTTCATAAAACGTGGGCCGGGCATTGGTGTAGGTGTACCACTTGCCCGCCGCAGTGTCCAGAAAATACACTGTGTCCCCCTCGTAACCGGAATCGCTGACAAAATGTTCCATGGTGATTCCTGTCAGTTCCAGATTCCCTGCGGGCAGATATTCCGAGCGAAACTCCCCCGCCAGGGCCTGTATCCGCCCCATCGGGTTCTCGCAGGACCCGGCGCATCCCTCCTGCGGCGGGCCGGGCTGCTCCCCTTCCCCGGAGTTCGTGCCGCGTCTGGCGCTCTCTGCCAACGCCTTAAGCTCCATAGTCTTATCATACAACCGCTGTAGCTGCCCCGCCAGTCTTTCCATGGTCTGCCCCGCCGTCCGACGCAGATATTTCTCATATCCCTCCGCCAGGGCTCTGAGTTCCCCCTCCCAGCCCGGCAGTCCCGCATTGTGGCAGATGATGGCCAACCGTTCCATCTCCTGGGCCTGCTGCGAGCCGCTCCTGGCAAGTCCCGACTCCAACAGATGCTCCAGACAATTCCTGATCTGCTCCGCCGCGTCCCACAACTCCTCCGGGTCCAGATCCGGCTGTCCCTCGGACTCCCGGGCCAATTCCTCGGCCGTCAGCCCTTTCTCCAGATACTGACACCAGAGGATCGCCTCCGCCTTGTGGCTGCACAGCTCCTTTTTGTGGCAGGAGCAGGTGCTGTACTCCAGGGGAGACAGGAGTTTTACCGTTATGTCCTGCCCCGGCAATTGAATACGCACGGTGCTGCCCTGTTCCACTTCAGGAACCTGCCCCTCTTTCATCATGGCTGTCAGGCGGCGCAGCCCCCTGTTTCCCAGAGCCCGCAACAGAAGTTTCAAGGGCTGGGCCATTATTTCCTGCCAGACCTTTTCGGACAGACTGCCGTTTTCAGTTCCCTTCGTTTCAGGGTTGCCGCCGCTGACTCTGATTTCCTTTGCTCCCGCGCTGTCGCTGCTGTTCTCATGTCCCTCCGCTCCGGAATTGTCTCCGCTGTCTTTGAGACTTCCTGCGTCCTCGCTCTCTCCTGTCGCTGCAGCCGCCTGTTTCGCTATCAGAACCGCCATTACCACATGGCGGCAGATACTGCGGGACGGGCAACTGCATCGGCTCTCTGCCAGAGGCAGACGCAGCGTCACCGTTTCATCTCCGGCTGTCACGGACAACTCCTCTGCGCTAAGATCGATTCCTTTCGCCGCCTCCTGCGCCTTTACACCCTCCGCCTCCAGATCCTTATATGCCCTTTTTACGATCCCTTTGTTGCTGATGCCCACCAGATAGTCTTCGTCCACATCCGCCAGGCTCTGTCTCCAATCCGCCATATCTCCTGCACCCCGATTTTTCTACCCCACCATCTCCGCCACATGTTCCGCCAACTGCTCCGGCGTCATGGCTCCCACAAAGGCCCCCAACTGCGCGAGCTGGGCGGCGGCATGTCGACTGTAATTTGGCGTGGCGGTCATATCCAGCGCCGTCAACGCGATCAGTCTGGCTCCGCTTTCTATGATACTGCGACTGATGCCGAGCATATGGTTCAGAGAACCGCCCTCGTACAGATCCGAGATCAGCACCACCAACGTGCGGTGAGGATTATCGATCAATGTCTCACAATAGCTCAGCGCCCCTCCGATGTTGGTTCCTCCTCCCAACTGTACGCTCATCAGCGTCTCCACCGGGTCCTCCACATGACCGCTTAAGTCCACCACGTTGGTGTCAAAGATCACCAGCCGGGTATCCAGCATGGGAAGTTTGGCAAATATTCCTGCCATGATGGCGCTGTGAATCACCGAATCCAGCATGGAACCGCTCTCGTCCACGCAGATCACCACCCGCCACTGATGATACCGCTTTACGCGGGAGTGGAAATATACCTGCTGCAGCACAAGCTGCTGCCGCTCCTGGTCGTAATGCTGCAGATTTTTCCTGATGGTCTTCGAGATATCCAGGTTGCGCATGCTGCGCACAGGGCTGCCGCTGGTACGGTCCAGGCGTCCCTGCATGGCCCGGCGCACATCCTGCTCCAGTTTCTCCATGATCTCCCGGGCTACCTTGCGCACAATCTCCCGGGCCAGCTGTAACACCTCACCCTTCATCATGTGTTTCAGTCCCATGATGGTCCTGAGCAGCTCCCGGTTTGGCTCTAAACGCCGCAGTACTTCCGGATCGGTGAGCAGTTCCGTCATCTCATATTTTTCCAGAGCGTGGCGCTCCATGATCTCCACGGTTTCTTTGGGAAAAAGCTTTTTCATCTCATGGAGCCATCCGGGCACGGTCAAACGGGAATCCCCGCTGCCTCCCTGTCTCTCCTGCCGGATCTCCTGTTCCTCCCCGTATTCCCGGGAATACAGATAATCCAGCACTTCCTCCATGCCCATATAATTGACGCTGCTGCCGCTGTAGGATATCTGCCCGGAGGCATATTTTCCCAGCACCAGCCGCCATCTGTTCAAAATCTGTCCGTCATCCATACAGTTCCTCTTTCACGTCCGTCTCTGTCCGCATCTGTGTCAGGGCAAAGTTTTCCAGCTCTCTCCCATAGAGATACCACGCCTCGGGAATCGCCTGCCGCTCCTGCAACTCCCTGCGGGTCTTACCGTGAAAGCCCGCCGCCGACTGAGCGATCCGATCCGTTTCCGCCGGAGTAAAATAGGTGAACGCCATATGCAGCTCCGGCAGCAGCCGCATAAAATCTTCCTCTCCGATCCGGGCCAGGAATTCGTCCAGCATCCGCAGAAAATCCCCCCCCACAAACACCAGGTCCTTGGCTCCAAAAAACAGACCTCGAAAAAAGAGCGCGGTTTTCATCTGCTGCTCTCCGGTACCTGTCAGATATCCCCGGCATACCTGCCGGGTCTGCTCCACGCTCTCCCGGCCGCCGCCGTACAGCAGACCGTGGACGCAGCCGTGGACTCCGGCCTGTATCTCGCTGTCCCGGTCCATGGCAAGCAGCGCGTCAAAGTAGCTCTCCAGCAAGGCGTTGTCCGGCTGCCATCCGTCCGCTGCGCCCTTGTCTCCCTCCCCTCTGTCCGTGGGGGAAGAATCCTGCCGCTCTATCCTCCCGATGACCTGGTACAGCAGCTTTAACGCCTCCATACACCGGGCCATATCCTCCTCCTTGACCCGGGCCATGCCGGGCAAAAGTCCCAGGAGCCGCCTGACGCAGGTCCGTGTCATCTCCTCCGTCTCCAGAGCGGAATCGTAAAGCCGCCGCAGCTGCCCCACCGTGGTCAGCAGACGCAGCGTCTCGGCCAGAGAATAGAAATCCGTGTCCGATATGAGCAGCTCCTGCAGTCTCCCATACACCTGCTCCAGTTGTCCTTCCAGACCCATCTCCAACACCTGGGACAAAAGCAGCGCGCCCTCCCGGGCATAGACGGCCTTTTTCAGCCTCTCCCCCGCCAGACCCCTGGCCGCCTCCTCCACGGTGCCCCCATACACGGAGGCGTCGATCAGAGCCGCCATGACCTGGGCGTTCCACTTATATTTCCAGATCTCCCGTATCAGGTTGCGGTCCCGCCCTGTCTGCAAGTCGGGGCCTTTCATCCTACGGGCATAGGGCGCCTGCAAAAACAATAGCCTGTGGAAAAACATGCTCATCTGACGGTGTTTTTTCTTGCTGAAAACAGAGAGCGTCACATCATTTTCCAATGTGGAGGCAGTCTGCAGCCCATAACGTTTGCACAGATTCCGGAAGTCCCGCAGCACCGGCGGCTCTCCCGCGTCCGCGCACAGCTCCCCCACCTGTCTGCCCGTCATCTGCCTCCGCAGCAGCCGCATGGGTTCGTCGGTTGCCAGATTATATTCTCCCTTGACAAAACAGGACAGCACCGCGTCCTGCAGCTCATAAGCGCCGGGCTGGGGTTTCCCCCGCAGAGCCGCCAGCCCCTGAGCCATGGAACAGGCACAGATCTCATCGTAGGTGGAGGCGCTGCCCTCCGCCCGCCGCACAGCCTTGCCTGTGGTCAACACCATGTCCAGAACCGCCCTGGTATAGGGCGGCAATTCCCCCTGCTCAGGCGCCTGCACATGTTCCCATATCTCCTGGTAAAAGCCGGGAAAGGGCATGCCGCTGGCGTAACCGTTCAGCACGTCTGCCGCCTCCATGGAGTAGGGCATCAGATAGACCCCCTGATCCCTGGCGCTCACCAGCTTTTGAGACATATTCTCCTGGGCAGAACCGTTCGCAGCGCTCTTCCCCGCCTCTATTCCACCCAGTCTCTGCGCCAGGGCCGGGGTATGGAAACCGCCTGTCACCACCAATATACGGTGTATGCCATCCTCTGCTGATGCTGGCTGTAAGAGTATGTCCTGCTCCGCAAGCTGTGGGAGTTTGCCATCTGTCTTCACTGCCTGCGGATCTGTGTCGCCCTCTTTCGCAAGCTGCCTGGCCGTCTCCAGGATCTTCTTTGCCATATAGGCCTCCCGTGCAAGGCACCCCTCCTCCAAAAGCTGCTCCCGGGGCGTACTCTCTCTGGCCTGGCGGCAATAGGTCAGCAGATTGTCAAACCAGACCTCGCCGTCCAGTTCAAGTCCTTCCAACTCAAAATATTTTTCCCAGAATTCGTCAAAACTGCGCAGCCCTGTCTTTTCGCACAGACGCTGCAGATAAGCATTACGCGACAACAGATAGTCATCATTATAATTGCTCTTGTCCCCCTCCCGGCGTATGCCCTTTCCCTCCTGGGAGGCTGCCAGAATATCCCCGTAGGGCAGGTCTATAAATGCCACCTGCGCCCCCAGCGCGCTGCCTGTCCGCAGCGCCGCCAGCTCCGGGGAGTAATCCAGAAAAGGATAATAGCAGCGGTACTTTTCTTTTTCCTCCGACACCGCCCCCGCCGTATCGTCATAGGAGTAATATACGGCAAAAGGAGCCCTGGTGGCAGGATCTATCATGGCCGGTATCAGGCAGCCGGCTGTGTCCGGCCCCTCGATCAGCACGGCCTGAGGATGCCATCTCTCTATCATGCGCTGTACCTGCCAGGCGCAGGCCGGGCTGTGGTGCCGCACCGGGAGCAGCTTTATTTCAGCCATTTCCTGGCGTCGTAGTATCGTTTCCATAGGCCACCTTCCTTGCCTGCCTTGTCCTTGATCACCGTGTTAAAATAGTCCTTCACTTTGGTCAGATCTTCCTGATTTTCCTTGGAGAGAGCGCCCACCAGATTCTGCACCAGATCGTCCACGTCCATTTGTCCGTCCCCATAATAGTATGCGCCGATCATGGTCTGGTAGTACACGGACACCGCTTCCGCAGTGCTCATCACTGCGCTGGGGCTGTCAATGCGGTGTCCCATGGCAGATACCCCCTCCCGCAGCTCGTGATATGTAGTGGCCAAAAGCTCCGCCACATCTTCGTCCGCCGGCATGTCGATATGGTTCTCCGCCGCCAGACTGCGCACTTCATTCAAAATGATCTGTTTCTCCAGCGCCACCTCCCGCACCGGCATCACCGTCTCAAAATTAAAACGGCGTTTCAGCGCGCTGCTCATCTCATTCACTCCCTTGTCCCGGGTATTGGCCGTGCCGATCACATTGAAACCGGGCCGGGCAAAGAGGATGCCCTCATCTCCCAACTCCGGCACATTCAGCACCTTATCGCTGAGCACGCTGATCAGACTGTCCTGCACCTCAGCCGGAGTGCGGGTGATCTCCTCAAAACGGGTCAAAATCCCCTGCTCCATGCCCACATACAGCGGCGAGGGCACCAGCGCCTCCCGGCTGGGGCCTTTTGCCAGCAGCAGCGCATAGTTCCAGGAATACTTGATCATATCCTCCGTGGTTCCCGCCGTTCCCTGTATGGTGTTGGTGCTGACGCCGCTGATGGCGGCGGACAACAGCTCCGAGAGCATGGTTTTCGCCGTGCCGGGCTCCCCCACCAGCATCAGGCCCCGGTTGCCCGCCAGAGTGATGATGCAGCGTTCCACAAGCGCGTCGTTACCGAAGTATTTTTTGCCGACGGTGACACTGCCTCCCGGATACTCTATGGGAGTCCTGCTGCCCAGTATAAAAGTTCTCACCGCTCTGGGAGACAGCAGCCAGTTTTCCGGCTTTCTCCCCTTGTCCGTGGCCCTCAGCGCCTCCAGTTCTTCCCGGTAACGAACTTCCACGGGGGGCCGCAATAATTTTTGTTCGTCCATATGTATCCCATACCTTTCCTGTATTATTTATTATAACTGTTCAGATCTTTAAAAACAGGACTTCCACTATTTCATGTGCTTGCGAAATTCCTCAAAGCTTTTCACCCCGGGTGCGGCCATACACCATTTTTTCAAAATCTCTCTGTCCTGCTCATCATTAATACGTTCCCTAATATCCTTGGGGATGTTTCCCAGATGTTCCAGAAAACTGAATATAACCAGTCGCTCTCCTTCCATCATGCCCTCAGATCTGCCTTCCGCTTTTCCTTTCTCACGCCCTTCCTCATATGCCTCCTCCCTCTCCACGGAGACTGCCTCGTCATAATTCCATTGTGTGTACAGCATATTTGCCACCTCCGATCCATGATTCCTCATAAATTCCACCAGGATCCCCTCATCCAGGCAGTCCTTCACAGCCTGGGTGATCGCAGCGTCACGGGACAGTCCGGCCCTCCGGTAGTCTTTGATCTGCTGGATAAACCAGGAATACTCATACATGGGACGGCATTGCTGCAAAAGCTTATGTCCTGACGGAAGATTAATATTTACTACTTTCACTATCAATTCTAACATAGGCTCTTCCATCTTTTCAAGATACGCGTCGGAAAGCCGCAGAATTTTTTCCGATGGCTGGGGATCGTCGCCATTGTAAAATACAAAAAACTCCGGTGTAGGTATTTTGACCAGTCTGCGTTTATAAAGCGTCCTGCTGTCCAACAATTTCTCCAATGTGCGCCCAAGGTACAAAAGATCCCGTACAGGCATGTTCTCATTTACCGTAGATTGATGCTCGCTGATGACCAACACCCTGTTTTTCACCGTGAAAGCCATATCATTTTTCCTGGCAATGAACAGCACCCCTTCCAGCGTCACATATGTAATATCCTCAGGCGATACCTCCTCATGCGCCAATGCGGCATATAGCTTGGATGCATTCTCCGGCTCTCCAAAATACGCCGTAAAAGCGCTGTCTTTTATCTCCCTGTTGGAGATCACGTTCTCATTTTCTTTCGTCATTAGCATACTCCTCCTCCAGCTGTTTTAAATACTAAAATGTCTATATAGTAAAACAGCAGAAAGAATAACGCCTCCGTTTGAATGAGGTTGTTATTCTTTCTGCTGTTGTATTTGTTATTATACATGGCTCAAAATAATTGTCAACACTTTTTTTGCTCACATGCAGGTCTATGTCAGAGTTCTATAAAGATTGCTGCCCGCTGTGGCGTTTTTCCAACTCGGCCGCATTGCTTTCCACCCTCCCTTTTCCCAGGGGATAGATAAAGAACAGCACCGCCGCCGCCAGGAGATACACGATACCGGGAAAAAAAGTGGATATATTGTAGATGCCCCTCGCCACCTGCTCCGTCTGAGCCGCCGCCAGCTCGTCATAGCCGATCAGCGCCAGCGCCCAGCCGCTCATGCCCCCGGCCAGCGCCTGTCCGATCTTGCGGGAAAACGAATAGATCCCGTAGATCGTGCCGTCGTCTCTGTGGCCCGTGCACACTTCCTTGTCGTCAATGACGTCCGTCACCAGCGCAAAACATTGCATGTTGAAGAAACTCATGCCGATCATGGCTCCAAAGATCAGAGCGATGAACACCCACACATTGGTCACATGCAGAAAACCGATCAGCACATACAAAAGACCCGAGAGCAGCATACCCACAGTCCCGCTCTCCCGCTTTCCGAACCGCACGGACAGCCTGGTGGAAAATGCCGCCAGTATCAGCATTACCGGCAGTTGGAGCACGGCAGACAGAGAGAGGGCCGTGGTGTTCTTGAAATAGTCCGCGTACAGATAATTGTTCAGCCCCTGGCTCATCAGGGAGGCCAGCAGCATCAGCAGAGCGGACAGGATCACGCCCAGCAGTGCCCGACTGCCCAGAATCTCCTTTAAGAGCTCCATCGGCGAGGTACTCCGATTTCCGGCGTTCTGTTTGTCCGGCAGCACCACCCGCTCTGCGCAGAGCCAGTAGCAGAGCAGATAACAGAGGATGGCGCAGACGGAAAATGCGCCTGCCAGTATTGTAAAATTGGTGGGATTTACCACCTGATTGCCCTCCGCATCCTCATAGTAGACCACCAGAGGGGCCACCACGCTGATCAGGATACCTGCGAACATACCACCCATGGAACGAAACACCGACAGGGAACTTCTGTCTTTGGGACTCTGGGAGATCACGGAGGCCATGGAACCGTAGGGGATATTAATGGAGGTGTAAAACACCGAACCCCACAGGATATACGTTACAAACATATAAGCCACCCTGACGCCGTAGGGTAGACCGCGCAGGCCGGATTGGTACATCAAAAAGGAAGATATGGCTACCGGCCCGCACATCCGCAGGATCCAGGGACGGAATTTCCCGTTTTTTCCCGTCCCGGCCCTGTCCGCGATACGTCCCATCCCTATGTCGGTGAAGGCGTCAATACAGCGGGCGATCAAAAACATGGTGCCGATCAATCCCGTGCTGATACCCATAACCTTGGAATAGAACACCATGACATAGGTGCTGGCAAACAGAAAGCTGAAGTCGTTCGCCACATCGCCCAGCAGATAACCCGCTTTATCCCTTATGCCAAAGGGTCTGACCTTATTTTCACTCAATTTTATCTCTCCTTCCTGATCTGGTTCAGCCTGCGGTTGATTGCCAAAATTTCCTCCGCCGTCAGGGGCTCTAAGCCCGCCGTCCCCAGCATGCTTAACATTCTCTTAACAGTAAATCCACTCATCATCCTGATCATGCCCTCATTTAACTGCAATCCGCTGGGGTTCTGCTCTCCTCCGAGATCCTGCTGCCCGCTGAGACTCTGCTCTCCTCCGGATTTTTGTTTTCCCGCCAGCATACCACCCAGCTCCAGCAGGAACTGTTTTCCTTCGCTGGTAGCCAGCAGGTCGCCCATCTTGTCATTGACGGAAAAACGGCCCTCCGGCGCGGTGATGTCAAACCAGTTGATCACACCCCCGCTCTCCTTCATACGGTAGTCCTCATTGAAAGTATCCACCTTGCGTATCCTGCTCTCGTCCCGGCAGTCTCCGGCTACCGCCGTCAGTACCGTCTCGCCCCGGTTGGGCACATCAAAATAGAAGAAATGCTCCGGCGACGTCTTTTTTCCCAGACTCTCCCCGTTTGCCAGGAGTTCCACCTCCGGCCAGTTGGAGTAGACCGTGACCTTCGTCACATCCTCCACACGGTCCACATAGCGTTTCCCGCAGATATGGACGAAGGGTTCCCGGGACAGCCAGGCCTTGTAGGCATAAAAAGCGTCCTTTTTGTACTTTCTGTCGAAAGTCACCAGACCCTTGTGATTCATGCCGTCCTCGCCTCCCTCCGCTCTGGCGTCGGCGGCAAAATCAAACATATTCCACACATGGGTAGCCCAGATATAAGGCCTTAAAAATAGCTGCCGGATCAATTCCTCATGGTAGTATGCCTGGTATTCCTCGGTATAATCCCCCTGCTCCGGGGCGGAACTGTGCCAGTTCAGAGCCTCGCAGCCGTACTCGCTCATGCCAATGGCCCTGTGGGGATATTTCGCGTGAAAGCGGTCAAAAAATTCCCCGTTCATGGAGGTGTCCCCGCCGTACCAGCCAAAGTAATGGTTGTAGGAGATCACGTCCGGAATGTTCAGATATTCCGCGTCTATATCGCACATGGATACCACGGCTACCGTGGTCAGCCGGGTGGGGTCCAGCTCATGGCACAGATCGTTTAAGATACGGTGATTCTCCAGCAGACCGGGGTCCTGTGCCCCGCTCATGGTGATCTCATTGGACAGGCCCCATACCACGATGCTGGGATGGTTGTAATTCTGCACCACCAGCTCTTTCATCTGGGATACCGTGTTGTCCACACCCTTTTCCATATGCCGGGAAATATAGGGAATCTCCGCCCAGACCACCATGCCCCGCTCATCGCAGAGATCGTAAAAATATTGGTCGTGCTGATAGTGGGCCAGGCGGATGGTGTTGGCCCCCATCTCGCAGATCAGTTCCATATCCTCCTCATGATCCGCTTTGGAAAGCGCATTGCCCTTGCCCGGGCGGTCCTGATGGCGGGACACCCCCCGCAGGGGATAGCTCTCCCCATTCAGGATAAAACCTCTTTCGGGGTCGATGGCAAAACTGCGGCAGCCGAAACGGATCTCCCTGCGATCCAGCTCCGCCGCACCGTCTGACAGAACCGCCCGCAGCGTGTACAGATGGGGGTCTATGCGCCCGTTCCATAAGCGGACATTTTCCAGGATCATACAGGCCGCCGGAGAACCCGCGGTTGTCTCCGCCTCCGCAATCTTCTCCTCCCCGTCCCATACGGAAAAGTGAAGTCTTTCCTTTCCCGTTGCCCTGGTGACATGCGCTTCCACGGAGACTTCCGCATCCTTCCCCTTTACTGTGGGAGTCACGCTCACGCCCGGACCGCCATAATAGTCCAGATCAAATCGGACTTTTCCCACAGACAGCAGGGAAACGTTTCTGTAGATTCCGCCATAAAATGTAAAATCCGCCATCTGCGGATACACATGGTCGTTGGGCGCGTTGTCCACCAGCACACGGATCTCATTCTCTTCCTCCAAGGCCTGGGTAATATTGCATCTCCAAGTGGAATAGCCGCCGTCGTGATGGGCCAGCAGGCGACCGTTTACATACAGGTCCGCCGAAGAATTGACGCCCTCAAACTCCAGATATACCTCCTCGTCTTCGATCTCCTCTTTTTTTAAAGTCTTTTTGTAACAGCAGGTTCCCCGGTAATAGTCGTTTCCCCCGTCCTGGCCGTCCGTCCCGTTCCAGGTGTGAGGCAGATCTACCCGCTCCCAGGCGGCCGCGGCCTTTTCCTCCCCTGCATTTTTGCAAAACTGCCAGCCTTCGTTCCAACAGATCTTTTTCATCGCCATACCTTTCCGCGCGCTGCTCCGCGCTCTCTGACAAATATGTCTTCCGCCCGATTTCGACAATGCTTTCCCAATGTAATTGTCCCTATCATTATTTGCGCAAGCCGGGGATTGTATACAATTTGCGCGCAAAAAAGAACCTCCGCGCCATTACGGAGGTTCTTCACTATATTTGCATTTTTATTCAAAATCTATGTTGTTGATGTCATTAAGTCATTTGAGCATTTCCTCATACACCGATCTGTCCACGGTAAATACCTGCGCTCCCATATATCCCGGCGCCACCTCATATTCGTCAAAGGCCAGCACAAGATTTCCGGCCTGGTCAAAGTAAAAATCCTGTTCCTCTTCCACGCCAGCCCAATTCATTTCCGGTTTTTCCACCATGTCTACCCAGTAGGCTTTATCCCCGTCTGCCGCCATTGCCGCCCGCATCTGCTCCCGGATGTTTTCGCTGATCGTCTCCCGGTAACCGCTGCCTTCTGTAAACAGATCGCCCAACCGCACCCGCTGACCGGATACTTTGTCAATGGTGTAGATCTTATAAGACTGCGTGCCGCTCCCGGCTCCCCGGTAGATAAATAGTTTCAGCGCGTAATACCGTTCATTGTCCGTTACCGTCTCATGGCGGATCTCCAGACTGTCATAACTTTCTCCCTGCGCCGCAGATGCCGAAAACTCCGCCACCAACTGTTCCGTGATCTTTTCAATATCCAGATTTACCTGTTTTACCGTCTCATCCAGCTCCCCGGAGATTCCTGAAGGCTCCCTCGGCTGCTCTTGATCGATGACGATCTGGGGCACATCCACATTAGCGCTAAACCGTTCATCCTCGTATTGGTAGTTCATAAATGTCACCGCCCGAAACAGTCTTCCCACCACCGGAAGATTTCCCATGGCGCAGGCTATATTCTCTCCCGTATTGGGCAGGATCATCAATATCAGTGCCGCGGCAGCTGCTGCCACAGCAATACGTGTCCCGCGAAACCCACGCGCGCGCAGGGACCTGTGAACGGTCGCATTCAGTTTTCGTTCCATCTCCCGGGGTACGGGAATATTGCGGATCTTTTCCCCTTCTGCCATCAATCTGCTCTTCAATTCTGCCATTTCCATATTTACCTCTTTCTGCATAGCGCAGGCCGTGCCTGCGATACTGCGTTAATCAGTATTTGGAACGCCAGTTCCAAACTTACCTCTTTCTGCATATCTGGAGTTTGGCTTAGCCAAACTCCGGCCGTGCCTGCGATACTGCGTCAATATGTGCCTTCTACGGTCTACGTAAGTTCCCGGCGCAGCTTTTCCAGCGTCCGGTACAACCTGCTCTTAACCGTATTGACATTTAACCTCAGGATATCCGCTATCTCGTCCAGAGTCTTATCCTCATAGAAACGCAGAATGATCAGCGTTCTTTCATGCATCGGCAGTCCGTCCACCACGGCGCGCAGTTCAAGATCCGGACAATCTTTCCCGAATATATGATCCGCATCCAGCTCTTCATACACCGTCCCATATTTTCGCAGATGTTCTTTGGCAGCATTTATCATGATCCGGTAAATCCATGTTTCCGCCAGGCGTTCCTCACGGAGAGTATTCGCCTTGAGCATCGCCCTGTAAGCCCCCTCCTGCACGATATCCATGGCGTCCGCCTCCCGGTGGGTGTAACTGTAAGCCAGCCTGTAGTAATTCCCGTAATTTTCCAGCAGAGCCTTTCGGACAGTCTCTTCCCTGCTGTTTCCCATTCTCTTACTCCTTTCCGTCCCCCTATCCGTATAATCACTTGAAATCATCCCGAAATATCTTGCCTCCGTCCCTACCATCATATGCGCCTCACTTTTTTCTCTTGTAACTGTTAGATGATTTGGACAGCAAAAAAGTTTCATCGGTTTGTAAGATTTTACGATATTTTTTCAAACACCGCCCCGTCCGGCAGGGGATCGCCCTCCAGCAGTGTGGACAGATCCGCCCTGAACGTAATGTCCCAGCCGTTTTCCTCCTGTTGAAAATACCACACCCTGTCCGTGTCCCTGAATTTCAACACCAGCATGCCGTCCTCCCAGTAAAAATAATCATTATTTTCTCTTTTCGAGTCGGAACTATATGCGTCAAAAAACTTAAAACTTTTATTCCTGCAGAGTTCCAACGTGTAATAGTGCCCATCTATCCGGCCTACATAAGTTCCATATTGAGCCGCCTCCACCAGCGTCAGGCTTATGGGAAGTTCATAGCGCCCTACTATATACCAGCTACCGTCCTCCCGCTGCATCATAACATAGAATACGTTCTCCTGCGGAAGAGTCCCTCCGGGCCACATGGACCAGCTGCACCTGCATTTCAGATGGATAATAGCCCCCCATCTCTTTCCGTTTTCCACATAATCCTGAAACGGCCCAATCATCCCATTCTCGTCCAGTTCCCCGAAAAAGACAGCGTACTGGCGCTCCGCATCCGTGTAGTGGTACAGGCCCACACCCCCTGACATAGCAAACAGTTGTCCCTCCTCTTCCACAAAAGGAGCAAAATCCCCCTTGCGGTCAAGAGTCGGAAGATCGCCCGAGAGCAGGTCCTCCGTGATCTCCGTATCAAAATAACGGTTTAAATAAGTCCTAAGCTCCTCCATACTGGTGAGGCCAGGCTCATCCACTACGCTGTAATCCACGTCATTGATCACCTTATAGTAGGGCCTGACATCCGTATAGAGTCTTGTGGAGATCTCCCCCATACTTGTGAACCAGCTGTAAATCCGCTCGGCCTCCTCAAAATCCTTTCTCCACCGGGGAATCTCCTCCTCTGCGGAATATCCCTCCAGTTCCTCATAGGGGAATTGTTTCGCCGAAAAACTGCTCCAGCAGGTTCTGAGCTCCTCCAGACAGGCCGTATACATATCCTGCGTCTCCGGGGCATATTCCACGGAGGTGGGTTCCATGTAAAAATATGCCCCTGTTCCCGCCTGGTTGGCCTGAACCAGACTGCCCCCTACCCCGGCATACTGGTCATAATCCCACGCCAGCAGATATTCCATGCCCCGGATATCCCAGGTACCGCTTCTGTAGGCAATATGTTCCAGATCCGGTTCCAGATCGGGATACCCGATCCAGAAACAGTAACCCAGACAGCCCTCCTCCGCCAACTCATGCCAGCCGTTTTGCGGCTCCCCCTCCAACAGACCGGACAGGGAATCTATATGGAACAGCGTCAGATGCCGCAGATAGCTCTCTCCCTCCTCATTTTGTCCCAGCACTGCCCCGTAAGCCACTTTTCCCACCAGACTCTGGGGAACTTCCATGGAAAAGTAGGGATCGTCAATTACCGTATCCCTGATAACCCGGTAATAGGTGCTGTCCGAACGCACATGATCCGATGCCGGATCTGTGGCATCCCCCTCCGGCTGTCTCTCCTCACCGTTTTCCGGTTGTCCTTCAACGCCTTCCTGCGTCTGATCTGAAACGGAAGGCTCCTCTGATGGGGCATTGCCGCTTTCCTGAAAGCTGTCAGGACTTTTGTCCGCATCCTCCCCGCCCCGCACTCCCGTACATGCCACGCAGAAGATTCCCAGCATTAAAACCAGCAGCCAGAGGCCATACTGCATATTTGCGCCGATCTTTCCCTTAAAGATCCTGCGGACCAGTAATACCGACGTTATTGCCACGCTCGACGTAATTATCCATGCCAACATGCTCACATCCCTCTCTCCGCCTTCAGATAATCCACCACCTCCCGGCCCGTGCGGGGGACCTTCTCCCACAGGCATTCCATCAGGTGCCACTGTGCCGACGTCAGATCCATCCCCGGCTGTTTTCCGGTTGTTTTGTTTTCTCCCATGATCCTCTGCTCCTCCCATAGTGTTCCGCAATTTGGTTTACTTAGTAAACTACAAAGTAGCACAGATTGGTTTACATTGTCAACTGACCTGTGCTTTTTTCTCCGCCTTATTAGCGTTTCTCTGACTTTCCTGTAAAATCTCCCTCAAACAAAGAAATTCATGGTGCTGTCTGCAAAAATCTCCTTCAACAGCAATAATCCCCTCCTCAGTTCCTCCTCCGTGTCAGGGGAAGTGACGGATACCCTGATGTAAGAAGACTTTTGTTCGTTTTGCATCGCAAATCTATGGGAGCCCAGGATATGAATACCCTTTTGCAGCGCCAGCAGTTCCGCCTCTTCGCTGGTGAGATGACCGGGAAGGGGAAGCCAGTAGAAAAACCGGGCAATATCATCCGCCGCGGGCACGGCAAAGACCGATTTAAAGATTGCGTCCCGCCTCTGCGCCAGGGCCGTTTTAGCCTGTATTATATCCCAGGCCCTGCCGTTCTCCACCAACTGTGCAAAGATCTCTCCGTTCAGGGAAACGGTCTTTAAGTTGATATGCAGCATACCTGTCACCAGAGTCTCCCGGTATTTATCCGGAAACGCCAGCAGGGCTACCCGCAATCCGGCGCACAGAGATTTTGAGACGCTGCACACATGGACTGTCTGCTGAGGAAGTATGGCAAAAAAGGAGTTTACATCCCTCGGGGCAAGAAAAGAATAAATATCATCCTCGATCACCAGCAGTCCGAATCTGTCGGCAACTTTGGCAATCTCCTGTCTGCGCTGGGCAGGCATAAAAATACTTGTGGGATTACTGCAGGTAGGCATGAGATAGATTCCCTTTATCTCCGTGTTTTTACATAGCCGGGCCAGGCAGCCGGGAGACATCCCGGATTCATCCGTATCGACGGCTATCAACTGTATCTGTAAGAAATTTGCCAATCCCTTAAAGTTTGTGTAAGTGAACGTATCCACAGCGATCTTATCTCCCGCCCTAAACAGAGAGATAAGTATGATAGCCAGCGCATTCTGGGCTCCGGCAGACAACAGTATGTTCTTACGGTCCGCATCTATTCCCAAACGCCGAAACCACTTTAAAGCCGCATCGATCTGCCGCTTTGTCCCCAAGGGATCGCTGTACTCAAACAGGTCGGCGCACTTCGGATCATTCAGCACTTGCCGCGCCGCGTCCGCGATGCTCTGATTGCACTCATAGAAGGGCTTGATCATGCCCATCTCGATAACGGAACCCTTTTTATCGAGGAAGGTGTCCCGTGCGGAAATACCGGGGGAGACAAAAGTTCCTTTTCCGGTCACGGCGTATAATAGTCCCTTTAATTCACACAGCTTGTAGGCCCTGGTGATCGTACTCAAATTCAGGTCCAGATAATCCGCCAACTCGCGCTGAGGCGGCAGTTTTGTGTTTTCCGGCAATCTTCCTTCTAAAATATCTCTTTCCAGACGGGCTGCCAGGGATATATAGTAGGGTTTTTCCAGGTCGGATCTCTGGGGTTTCCAGGACATGGGATAATTTTCAAAAGAATTGACAGGCATGACTGTATGCTCCTTGCTGTTAAAATTGTATGCAACACAATTCTAACATTGTATGCATACATTTACAAGGATATAATGAGACGCATAGTCAGGTGATCGCCTGATCACATCTAAAGAATATAAGGAGGATCAATATGAAAAAGCTAAAAACAAAGGACATAACATTGATCGGGATCATGGCGGCGGCCGTGTATGTATCATCCGCCTTTTTACAGATTCCGATTCCGACGGCTATCGGCAGCACCAGGCTGCACATGGGAAATGTGATGTGCCTTCTCTCCGGTATGCTCCTGGGCGCGGTACCGGGAGGGGTGGCGGCGGGAATCGGCTCCATGCTTTTTGACCTGACGAATCCGGCATATGTGGCATCCGCGCCTTTTACTTTTGTATTCAAATTCCTTATGGCGTGGGTATGCGGACAGATCATCGGAGAACATAAAACAGGGTTAAAGGGCCGGTTTACCTGGGGCGCCCTGGCAGGCTCTCTGGTCTATGTGCTGCTGTATCTCTCCAAGAGTTTTATAAGGGACCGCTTTGTTCTGAGACTGCCGCTTCAGGCCGTCATGCTCACCGTGGCGCAAAAGGGCATCGCCTCCGGCATCAATGCCGTGATCGCCGTGCTCGTAGCCGTACCCCTGGGACTCGCGCTAAAAAATCGTCGTAAGCAGCCTTAGCAGCCGAGCCAGATCGTCTATCATCTGCTGGTCTATCATGGAGACGGGACCGCCCCCCTGCGTATACGCCCCCCATGTCAGTTCCAGCGCCCAATCTTCTATCTGCTCTGCCCTGGGCAGATTCCCGGTGATCACGGCTCTCACCTGGGGCTCTCCCAGATAGACCGTTACGTCCAGCGCCATACCTTCGGGCAGATTCCAGGAACCCGGTGCGCCGGCGCCGGCCATCCGCCGCGCCAGCCGTTCTGCCAACGCCAGCCGCCGGTCCGTATCCGTAATATGATAGACCAGTTTCTGTTCCTGCCTGTTCCAATCGTCCGCCGCCAGCACCGCCCCGCACAGCAGGGGCAGAGAGAGTTTTGCCTGCATTTTTTCCAGTTTTCCCCGTATATCGGGAAACTGACCCAGCTCCAGCTCAAAGGCATGTTCCAACTGCTGCAGGGAGATATAGTCCCCAAGGCTCCACTGGGGCAGCAGCTTATTAAGCAGCCTGTTCTCACCGGTAAGATAAGCGTATGCTCTGTCATATATGGCATGTATGTCTATGGCCTGGCAGTCCTGGGTCAGGTACAGCTCCGTGAGCGGACTGCCGCTTTCTCCGCTCACGGCCAGCCTTATGGCATCGCCGTCATATCCGCCCCGCAGCGTGACGCGGTCCCACTCCGTCTCCTCCAGACCCATGATCCCGGAAAGTATTTCCAGGAATCTTTGCTGATCCCCGGTCAGTTCAGCCTGATTCAGTTTAAGCCGCACGGTTATGGCGCAGTTTTGCGCCGTCAGCGCCTGCCGCAGCCGCCGGGCCTTGGGAATGGTATGGATTCCCAGCGCAGCCCCCACGATCAATATCACCGCCAACAGCAGACACAATATTCTGCGTATCCAGTGTTTCTTTTTATGTCCGCCTTGTCCCGCAGATCGTCCCATAAGTTTTTTCCCTCTTAAAACAGGCTGTATCGCAGCCGTTTTTTCTATAATATATAATACAAGTATATTATAAGCTCCCCCCGCATATTTGACAATACTGTCTGTCCGCTGTAAAATTTTATAGGAATACTATAGAAATTTAATTTTCTTTCTCCTCCGGCTACGCTATAATAGAATTGGTTTTTGGCATAAAAAATTCACTATGGAGGAAAACCTTTATGGAGCAGAATACACCTGCGCTGGAAACAGATTTCAACCGTCTGGTGAGAGAGCTGACCGGCCCCAGTTCACTGGCCACGATGGAAAGCATATTTGCCGCCTGGCAGGAAATGATGAGCCGCTACCGCTGCGCCATCATGGAGGTGGAGACAAAATTCCGTGTCCTGAACGACCAGTTTTCCCTGCAGCATGAGCGCAATCCCATCGAGAACATTAAGACCCGGATCAAGTCGCCGGACAGTATCCGCCGGAAAATGGCAAAAAAAGGGCTGACTCCCCTGACGCTGTCCGCCATCGAAGATAATTTGAATGATGTGGCGGGAATCCGGGTGATCTGTTCCTTTATCGATGATATCTATATGTTGGCGGACTGCCTGACCAGCCAGGACGACATAACCCTGATCGAGTATAAGGACTATATCAAACATCCCAAAGAGAACGGATACCGCAGTTTACATTTGATTGTGGAAGTACCCATCTTTCTGCAAAACGAAAAGCGCAATATGAAGGTGGAGGTTCAGCTGCGCACCATTGCCATGGAATTCTGGGCCAATCTGGAACATCGCCTGCGCTATAAAAAAGACCTGCCCGAAACCGTGCAGCAAGCCACGGCGGACGAGCTATACCAGTGCGCCGAGATCAGCGCCCAACTGGATCGGCGCATGCAGCAGGTTCGTTATACGGTGGAAAAATAAGATATCCGCAACCGTGCGGAGAAAGAATGTGATAAACCGCTTGCCAATCGTTTCCGCAGATGATACATTTATAGTAAGCCTTGACTGTACTCTGGGGCGACCGTGACCGCGCAGCAAAGTCGGGCAGCCCTCCCATACTATATAAGCCGCAGCTTTTACAGTGTAGGGCATTGTTACACAACAATCACACTTTGGAGGAAAGAATATGTATCAGGACAACAAAATCTGGATCGGCATGGCTGGTGACGAGAAAGTGTACATATACCCCAGCATGGCCAACCGGCACGGCATGATCGCGGGCGCCACCGGCACCGGTAAGACCATTACTCTGAAAGTACTGGCGGAGTCTTTCAGCGACTGCGGCGTGCCCGTATTTCTGGCGGATGTAAAGGGAGATCTGGCGGGCATGTGCCAGCCGGGCGAGATATCACCGGATCTGCAAAAACGTATAGACGACATGGGGCTCGCCTGTGAGGGTTTTGCCTTTGACTCCTATCCCACCACCTATTGGGATGTCTATGGGGAAAAAGGCCTGCCCCTGCGCACCACCATATCGGAGATGGGGCCGCTGCTGCTGTCCCGCATTCTGGAACTGAACGATACCCAGAGTGATATCCTTACTGTGATCTTCAAGATTGCGGACGACGAGGGGCTGCTCCTGATCGACACCAAGGATCTGCGGGCCATGATACAGTATGTGGGAGAGAACGCCAAGGAGCTGACCCTGCGCTACGGCAATATCACCAAGCCCAGTCTGGGAGCCATCACCAGAGCTATCATCGCTCTGGAAAGCGAGGGCGGAGAAATGTTCTTCAGCGAACCGGCCCTGAATATCTCGGATTGGTTCTGCCGCAACCGGGAGGGCAAGGGCGTGATCCAGGTTCTGGACTGCCAGACGCTGGTCAATAAGCCCACGATGTACGCCACTTTCCTGCTGTGGATGCTGTCGGAACTGTTTGAGACGCTGCCGGAAGTGGGCGATCTGGACGCCCCCAGAATGGTATTTTTCTTTGACGAGGCCCATTTACTCTTTAACAGCGCATCCAAGTCCCTGCTGACCAAGATCGAGCAGGTGGTGAAACTGATCCGCTCCAAGGGCGTGGGGATCTATTTCATCACCCAGAGCCCCCGGGATATCCCCGACGGCGTTCTGGCGCAGTTGGGCAACAAAGTGCAGCACGCGCTGCACGCCTACACCCCCTCGGAGCAAAAGGGCGCAAAAGCTGCCGCCCAGTCTTTCCGGGTAAATCCTGATTTCGACACCTATGACACCCTGATCAATCTGGGGGTAGGCGAGGCTTTGGTGTCCGTGCTGGATGAGTCCGGCGTCCCCACCGTGGTACAGAGATGTGATATCCTGCCTCCCCAGAGCCAGATGGGCGCTCTGGACGACGATATTCGGGAACGGCAGATCCGGAAAAATATCCTGTATCCCAAGTACAACGATTATTTCGACCGGGACTCCGCCTACGAATTCCTGGAGCGTATGAATCTGGCCAACGCCGAGGCTGCCGAAGAGGCAAAAGCGGCAGCAGCCGAGGAAAAGCAGCGTCTTAAGGAAGAGGCAGCCGCCGAAAAAGCCCGTCAGAAAGAATTGGCCGCCGCTCAGAAAGAGGAGCAGCGCAGACAGGCCGCCGGCCAGCGGGCCGTAAGATCCGCCGCCAAGAGCGTGGCCAACAGCGCCGCCGGCACAGTGGGCCGGGAGCTGGGCAACACCATCGGCAAGACCGTGGGAGGCTCCTTTGGCAAAAAGCTGGGCGGCAATGTGGGCGCTGCGTTAGGACGGGGGATCATTGGGACACTGTTTGGAAGATAGACATTTGCCCCGTAAAAATGCTCCAGAGATAAAGGGTTCTGTCAGGAACGGTTATCTCTGGAGCTGTTATTTGGGATTATATTTCCGAGGGGGTCCCCCGGAGCAGGTCAAAGGCTTCATTGTAAGCTGTTCTTCTTGCATTTAACAGATAATGCTCCAGCTGAGATTCCATGGATATCCAGATGTCGGACAGGACCGGATGGAACATGCTGCCCGCCCCCTCGCCTATCTGCCGCGTCACTTCCTGCAGGGTATATACGGGCACCGTGTCATGTGTAGTCTGTTCCGTCATTCTGCTGGCATACGCAGCGATGGAAACAATATCCGTTATGATCTGCACTGGATTGCTCGCCCGATCATAGTCTGAAGGATATCCGCCGGCGCCGTTATAATACACATGATGTCCTCCCGCAACAGGCGCATAAGGCCGGGTAGACTCACACCTCTCCAAGATCCTGACTCCTGCGGCCACATGGCATTTAAACATATCCGATTCCTCATCCATCCAACTGCGGGCGGACATTAACATCAGCCGATACATTCCCAGAGCACCCACATCATGAAACAGGCCGCCTTCATAGGCAAACTGCAGGATATCTTCCCTGCGATCCCGCACCTCCTCTATGCAGCTGCAGCCAAGTGTCCCCACCAGTAGCTGCGGGCGATCCTCTACAACTTTATCCGCCAGCATCCGTGCCATTTGAGCTGTCAGGCGGCTAAACACATAAGCATCCGGGTTCCGGCACACGATCAGCTTGGTCAGGATATCCTTCTGCTGCATTTCTCCCGGATACTCCACAAAATTCTGTAGAAAAAGCAGGAGATAATGCACCAGTTGATCGTTAAAAGGATTGTTGGGCACCCGATGCACATAATCGACCACACTGCGGTTCATATGGCACATAACCTCTTTTTTGCTGTCTTTATACTGGGGGAAATGCTCAAGATAGTTGCTGTATACGGCCGGCATAAATATATTTCCGTACATGCCCTCATCAGAAAAGTCATTCCTGTCACGATCCATATATATCTTTTCCAGCTGCGTAAGCAGATAGGACAATGGCTGTACGCCGCAGTAAAACTGACTTTCCTCATATATGGTCCTCCAGCGCATGGCCGGAGGACGATTCTGCTTTTGGCTGCTCGCCAATTGACGCTCCCATACATATTCCGCAGATTCCATAACTTCCCGGACCAACTGTCCGTCCGTGTCACCCCGGCGCAGCAGAGCCATGGCGGTGGAACGCTCCTGATGACTCTTATAGAGATAGAGATCCCAGGGCAGCGAGGGGGTCTTTTCCCGGTAGACCGGGTCCTGAAGGATCTGGATGGAACGCCTTACGGCGCGCAGCTTTTTTTCTCCCTCAGTATAAATATTGTAAGACAATGCCAGATTCCCCATGGAACGGTGAATAAATCCCCTGGTCTCCACATCCTCGATCTCGTCATATACTTTGATATAGGACGCTGCCTCCCCGAACAGCATGCCCATTCTCCAACTGTAATTGCGCTGCCCTGAAGTGTCCACGTTGTCTCTGATATAAAAAAGCGCCAGCGCCGTCTGATAAAGCTCTCTGATCAGCATATCCCGCTTTTCCCATCGCCTTGCGTATGTGATCAGCGCGTTATGGATCATATAATGCAGATACAGATCAAGCCGCTCTACACCCTCCGACAAATGCGCTGCGAAGTCCTCTAAGTGTTCAATCTCCTCCTCGTCCGCAGAGGCTATATCATCCAATACCGGAAAGAAATGTGTACGGAGCAAATTGGTGTTTTCCCTGATGATCTCCCTGATTTGAGAAGCCTTTTCCGAGCGACTCTCCATAAAGGCATCCACATCATCCGGTATGTCCCCGGAGTTATCAGACAAAACCATTACCTTTTTTACATTTTCAATGTATTGTACCTGATACGGTTTCATGTATGCCCCCTTTCCAGGAACATACCCATGGTAGAAAATACCTGTTCAATGTCAAGAGGCTTGGGGAGATGCGCGTTCATGCCCGCATCCAGTGAGTTTTTTACGTCTTCCACGAACGCGTTGGCAGTCATGGCCACAATAGGTATCGACTGGGCGTCCTCCCTGTCCATACCGCGAATCGCTCTGGTCGCCTCCAATCCGTTCATCACCGGCATCTGAATGTCCATTAGAATGATATCATAATAAAAAGGTTCGGATTCCCTAAATCTGTCAACCGCCTGCTGCCCGTCCTCAGCCACGGTGATCTGTATCCCTGACATACCCAGAATCTCCTGCTCGATCTCCCGGTTGATCTCATTATCCTCCGCCAACAACAGGTTTTTATTTCTAAAATTCCACTGTATTCCCGTATCCTCCTGCTTTTTCTCCTGTTTTCCTTCGCTGGTAAAGGAGTAAAGCACCGCGGAAAGCCTGCTGAGAAACAGCGGCAACGGAATAAAGGCATCTACGCCCGATCTGGTATAAAGGTACTCTGTCTGGCTCCAATCGCTCCCCGAGAGAAGCAAAATGGGAAATTCCGCTCCCATGCGTCTGCGGACATCCGACAGAAACTGCATCATGTCCATACCCGCAACTTTCTCCACCGTCAGAAAAGCATGATACTCCCTGTCCTCCAACAGTGTATCGTTCAGACAGTTCACCACTTCCATGGCATCTTGTGCCATATCCATTTCCATGTCCAGCTTTCCCAGCATTTCCCGCAGATGCGCGCCCTGTTGCGCATCCGGTGTCAGCACCAGTACGCGCTTGCCGGACAATGCCCTTTGATACACGTCCAGCGAGCTTTCCGCCACATCAAAGGGAATCCGCAGGGTAAAACAGGTTCCCTCTCCCGGAGCACTCTCCACCTGTATATCGCCCTTCATCAGCTCCACCAGATTCTTGGTGATCGCCATACCAAGACCGGTTCCCTGTATCTTGTTGGTTGTAGATTTCTCCTCTCTCTCAAACGGGGTAAAAAGCTTTTTCATAAACTCCGGGCTCATCCCCATGCCGGTGTCACGCACCCGCAGCGTCATCAGTACCCTGGCAGCGTTCTCCATGTCAGCCACGTCCAAATACATATCCACATGCCCCTCGGCCGGGGTAAATTTGATGGCATTGGAGAGCAGATTAATACATATCTGTTTCAGCCGGACGCTGTCTACCATAATCTTCTCCTGGTCCATACGTCCCATTTCAAAGTTGAAATGCAGTTTTCCCGCATCCGCCTGAGGTTTTGCCACGATCAGTATCTCATGCAGCAGATCCGCAATGTCCGCCGGCTGCGGCTGCAACAGGATCTTGCCGCTCTCGATCCTGGACATGTCCAGCACCTCGTTCAGCAGAGACATCATATGCCCCGATGCCGTCTTTATTTTTTGCAGACATTCGCTGACCTTTCCGGAAAGATCTTTCTGCATCAGAGCAATATCCGTCATACCGATGATCGCGCCCATAGGAGTTCGGATATCATGGGACATTTCCGACAAAAAACTGGTCTTGGCACGGCTGGCCATGACGGCTTCATCCAACGACCTCCTGTTTATTTTGTACTGCTTTGTTAAATCATGCAGCAGACAGACCTGAAATTCGTCCCATGGGAAAAAAACCAGAGAATATACCCTGTCACCGATATGGCAAAATGGCGGCTCGGTCCCTGTCAGAGTTACGGTTAACGATTCCTGAACTACAGCCAGTTCCGGGGCAGAATCCGGACACACTCTCATCGCCGCTCCGTTGCGGTATATTAATCTGTACTCCTGGTCTTCCTTACAATAAATCAAAACAGGTTTATCACATTTTTCCCAGATGCTTTGAAACTGTCCCTGATCTATCATAACGCTTTTACTCCAATCCTGTCACTGCCGGTAACGCCTGTGAGATCAAAGCTCACAACGGCGGCGCAGCGCCTCCCACTGTTTGTCTATCTCAGCCTGAAACTGCGCCAGCAATTCCTCCCTGCCCGGTTTGAACAGATGTTTGAAACGTTTCTGCGGGCGCAGGAAATCCTCGATGGGCAGTTTCTTCTTAGGTACATAATTCAGCATCCACTTTCCGTCTATCACCTCGTACAGAGGCCAATAGCAGGTATCCACCGCCAGCTTGCATATGGTCATCAGCTCGGATGGCTCGTAACCCCAACCTCTGGGACAGGGAGACATCACATTTAAGAACGCGGCTCCCGGCGTGTAGATTGCCCGCTCCGCCTTAGTATGCAAGTCCTTGAAATTGCTGGTGAAAGTGGTCTGGGCCGCATAGGGGATATGGTGCTGCGCCATGATAGCCGTCAGATCCTTGCGCACCTGTACCTTGCCGTCGCTGACCTTACCCGCTGGGGTGGTGGTGGTGTCCGCATACTGCGGAGTGGCGGAAGAACGCTGGGTTCCCGTGTTCATGTACGCGCCGTTGTCATAACACACATACACCATATCGTGTCCCCGCTCCATGGCGCCGGACAGAGACTGAAAACCGATATCGTAAGTTCCGCCGTCACCGCCAAAGGTGATGAATTTAAAGGTATCGTCTATCTTCCCTTTCTTTTTCAACACCCGGTATGCGGTCTCCACCCCCGACAGAGTGGCCCCCGCATTCTCAAATGCGTTGTGGATATAGCTGTCCTTATAGGCAGTAAAAGGATACATAAAACTGGATACCTCCAGACAGCCTGTAGCATTGCCTACTACGGCCCGATCCTCCGGATGCAGCGCGCGCAGTACCGCACGCACGGCCACGGTGCCGCCACACCCGGCGCACATCCGGTGTCCGGGAGCAAGGCGCTCCTCTTTACTCATAACTTCCTTAAAATTATATGTGTTTTCCATGGTTTTCTCCTATTATAAGTTCCGCATGTTCCCTGCCAGCACACAATCCCTGCGTTCAACATCAGGCCGCTTGGGCGTCCTGATATTGAACCGTCCCCCCTATTTTGAGCGGAGTCCGATATATTCGTACATGTCCGGAATCTGGTGGGTACTGGCGATCTCTTCCAGCCGTCCGTATACCCGTTCAAAGTCCTCCACGGTGATATCTCTGCCGCCCAGTCCATAGAAGTAATTTACCGCCTCCGCCTGGGATCTGACGCTGTAGAGCGCCGCCCGCACCTCCGCGCCCAGCGGACCGCCGGTAGCGGAAAACATCTCACTGCGGTCTAAGATCGCAATGGCCTTGCGGTCTTTAAGCGCCTGAGCCAGTTCTTCCTCCGGGAAAGGGCGGAACACGCGGATCTTACACAGTCCCACCTTTTTCCCGGTGGTTCGGCGGATCTTTTCTATCGCAGCCTTGCAGGTGCCTGCCGCGGAGCCGATGAGGACGATCACATACTCCGCATCCTCCATCCTATACTCCTCAAAAAAGCCATAATGCCGGCCCGTGATCTCCTCAAATCTCGCAGCCAGCTCCAGGATCACCTCTTTGGCGTTCTTCATGGCCTCCCTCTGGCCTCTCTTAGTCTCCATGTAATAATTGGAAACCGCATAGGGTCCGACGGCAATCGGCTCCTTATTGTTCAACAGATAATGCTCGGGGTGGTATTCACCCACCAGCTCCTTTACCTTATCGTCTTCCACCAGCAAAATATTCTCCACGCCGTGGCTGGTGATAAAACCGTCCTGACAGATCATCACCGGCAGATGCACTCTGGGGTCTTCCGCAATGGGGAACGCCTGCAGAAAGTTGTCATATACCTCCTGGTTGGATTCCGCATATATCTGTATCCATCCGCTGTCCCTGGCTCCCATGCTGTCGGAATGATCCGCATTGATATTGATGGGGCCAGTGAGAGCGCGATTTACCAACGCCAGCACAATGGGTAGTCTGTCGGAGGCCGCTACATACAGTTCCTCCCACATGAGCGCCATGCCGCAGGAGGAAGTGGCCGTCAAAGCCCTGGCTCCCGCCGCGCTGGCTCCCAGCGTGGCGCTCATGGCGCTGTGCTCACTCTCCACATGGATAAACTCGGTATCGATCTCCCCATTGGCAATATAATTGGCCACATACTGAGGAATCTCTGTAGACGGCGTAATGGGGAAAGCAGGCATTACGTCCGGATTGATCTGTTTGATGGCATAGGCTACCGCCTCATTGCCGGATAAACGTTCTCTGATAGCCATTTACTTGCCCTCCTTCATCGCGATCGCGCCAAAAGGGCAAACCTTGGCGCAGATACCACAGCCCTTACAGTGATCGTAGTCAAAATCCTCTCTCTTGCCGTCCCTGACCGGAATGGATGAGTCCGGACATACCGGAACGCAGAGCAGGCACTGCTTGCATTTTTCCTCGTCGAAAACCGGTGTGGAGGTGCGCCACTCCCCGGTGCAAAAGTGCCGGGACGTAGCCGGTTCAAATATTTTATTCCCCTCTGTGATATCCTGCCAGGGACTTTTCTCGTTGATCTCTATGCTCTTCATATGGTTCCTCCTATATTGTATCCAAAACAGGCGTATCCATCACTTCAACGCCTCAAAAGTCAGTTCCAACGCTTTCATATTGCCGTCGATCACTTCGGGTTTCTTGGCAAATTTATGCTGATAGGATGCCCTCATCTCCTGTAAGAACACTTCCTGATCCATCACGCCGGATACGGCTACCACCGCCGCCAGCATGGGGGAGTTGGGAAAATACTTGCCCAGCGCCTTTACGGAGATCTCCCTGGCGTCGATCACATAGACTCTGCCCTGAAAGCCTCTCAGATGAGGAATGATCTCCTCCTTGGATTTCTGACTGTTGACGATGACCGCTCCCTCTGGCCCCAGGCCGTGAGTCACGTCAATAGTCTCCAACAGGCTGTCATCCACCACGGCCACCAGGTCCGGCTCATAGATATTGGAGTGGACCGTGATCGGCTGATCGCTCAGTCTGTTGTAAGCAGTGATGGGAGCTCCCATGCGCTCAGGGCCGTACTCGGGAAATCCCTGCACATATTTTCCTGTCTTAAATGCTACATCCGCCAGCAGCAGCGCCGCCGTCTTGGCACCCTGGCCGCCCCGGCCGTGCCATCTGATCTCAATCGTGTCCTGCATACTTACCTCTTTCCTCTTCCCTTTTTTCCTCAAAAAAACAGCTCCCGCCGTAAACGGCAGAAACTGTAATCCATCCCATCCATTTACGACATACCAACATATGCGTTCTCTGTCACGGGAGAAACCCGTCAGCATCTACTCATGCCTCACGGACATTTTGGTGCTGCAACTCGGGAGGGATATTCCATATACCTTACTCGCACCGTTTCTCAGCTACCGCGGCTCTCTGTGACCTTTAGGGTATATGTACTGTTTCCGTCATCGTTTTTTTCGGTTGAATTTATTATAGTGGTGCGGTAAATCATTGTCAAGGGTTTCTGGACAAAAACGATAAGTATGCCTTGCGATATCCGCAGGGAGTAATGTATAATGTCCATAATGACAAACGAACGCGAAAAAGAGGACACCTGACATGAATACAACCAAGATCATCGCCCTGTCCGGCAAGGGCGGCGTGGGAAAAACTTCTCTGGCGGCAATGACCGTCAAAGCGCTGGCGGAAAAATATCCCGGTAAAAAAATACTGGCTATTGACGCGGACCCGGCTGTGGGACTGGCCACGGCCCTGGGGATCGAAGTGAAACTGACCATCGACGACATCCGCAGGCAGGTAGTGGCCTCGGTGGAGGAAGGCGATACCAAATCCGCCGTGGAACTGCTGGGAGAGGCAAAATATCATATCTTTGACGCTATAACGGAGACGGACGCTTTCAGCTTTATCGCCGTGGGGCGTCCGGAGAGCGCGGGCTGCTACTGCAAGATCAACTCCTATCTGAAAGAAGTCATCGCTCTGGTGGCGGATAATTTCGACTATATAGTGATCGACGGAGAGGCAGGCATAGAGCAGATCAACCGCCGGGTCATGGAAAAAGTCACTCATCTGATCCTGGTGACAGACGCCAGCAAAAAGGGAACTCAGGTAATACAGACTATCAAATCCGTGGCCGACACCCTTGTCATGTATGAAAAACTGGGGGTAATCGTGAACCGTTTGCCGGACGAGTCGGTAAAACAATACCTGGAGCTGGGAAATCTGCCGGTGCTGGCCTATATCGGCCAGGACAGTGACCTGTCCGCTTTTGATATCACCGGGCAGAATGTCTTTTTCATGCGGCCGGATTCCGTGATGATGCGGGGCGTATGCCAGGCATTGGAGAATCTTGGACTGTAAATATATGGCAACGAGGGTATATACATGAAAGATTTAAAGCATATCTATGCGCTGGAGAGATTGCTCCAGGAGGCGCATAATGATCTGGTACGGCAGGCAAAAGAACGGGGCGAGATCGCCATAGGCAGCGTGTGTTCCCTGATCCCGGAACCTCTCTTAAATCTGCCGGGCTGTTTTTCGGTCAGGCTTCGCGCTCCCAGAACGGGATCTATCGAAATGGGTACCTACTATATGACCAGCATCATGTGCGAGGCATGCCGGGCAATTCTGGAACGTGCCATCGAGGGCGGCTATCAGTTTCTGGATTGTATACTGGCGCCGGACGCCTGCGCCCAGATGAACCGCTGTGTGGAAAATATAGAGCATCTGCAGCTCTGCGGCAAAGACGGCTTTTTTGTTACCTATGCGGACGTCCCCATGAAATCGGACGAGACGGCGCTGCGGCACTATGTCCGGCAGATGCGCCAATATATATTGGAACCGCTGGCACAGCATTTTCATATCGACACCTCCGAGGCGGCTCTGCATAAAGGGGTGGCTCTGCACAACCGGATATGCCGTCTGCTCACGGAGATCGGCGCCTTCCGCGCAGAGGAAAATCCCCGTATAACCGGCTACGAATTTGCAGTGCTCTGTCTGACCTCCTACTGCTGTCCCAAGGAATCCTTAATACCCATTTTGGAGGAAACTCTGGAGGAACTGGAAAACCGCCAGCCGGATCCGCATCCATCCTACCGCGCCAGAGTGTTGCTGGCAGGCTCGGAGATCGACGATCCTGAGCTGATCCGGCTCATTGAAGAAACCGGGGCCCTGGTGGTCGCCGACCGTTTCTGTCTGGGCTCTTTTCCCGGGCGGGAGGAGATCGCGCTCAGGGAAAATGAGGATATCCTTACCGGGATCTGCCGCCACTATATGGAAGGGGGACAGTGTCCCCGTTTTATGAACACAGACAAGATCAGAGAGCGACATACCTATATGGACCAACTGGCGCGGCATTTTCATGCGGACGGTATTATCTACCAACAGATTAAATTCTGTGACTATTGGGGCTACGAACGGGCTTATGCCAGCCAGGTAATGCGGGACGAATTTGCCTATCCCGTACTGAGCATTGACCGCCCCTATGCCGTGGGGAATGCCGGGCAGCTGCGGACCCGGGTACAGGCTTTTGTGGAAAGCATAGAGATCAAAAAGTTAAAGAAATCGTAGGTTTCTGGCCACGGGCGAACAAACACAGACGGGAGAGAATACATATGGGCAAGGCCATGGGAAGTGAACCGCTGGGAAGGTTCTACAGCGGAAAAAAAGCAAAAAAGCGCCGGGAGTGGCGGGGATTGAAGGATACCTGGTACGACTATGTACACTGGCTGGGTATCTGGAAGACCCTGATCGGCTTTATGCTCCATTTAAGCAACCTGAAAGCCTTTTTCCGCTACCGCTGGATGGTAAACTATCTGGCGGTACCGGACTTTTTTGACAGGCATACGGAAGGACTGCGGGGTACGCAGCTGCGCATCACCCGTACCGCTTTGGAGCTGGTAGTCACGGATATGTGCAAGAGCATGGGCGTCATGTTCCGCGCAGACCCGGCTCTGGGCAATGACAAGGCTCTAAATGAACGTCTGGTAGTCTTTGACGAAAATATGATGAGCGAGATCATGAACGGATTTCCCAACTTAAAATGGGTATCCGTGGAGGTGCCTGCGGTATATACCTGCGCCATGATGGCCCAGGACAGCCTGCTTTACTATCTGGACAAAGCCCAGGAATACGGTATTCCAAGCGATGTATGTCCCATGCCTGCGGCAGAATTTGGCGTATCTTTGGAGGATGACTATCCCCGGATCGGCAAGTGCGCCGTCCAGTGCAATACCACCTGCGACGGGAGCCTCATGGGCAACGGGCTTATGGCCGCCCGGATGGGAATTCCAACCTTCCAACTGGCAGTGCCCATCCGTCACGGCGAAGACAGCGTACAACAGTATGCGGCCGAAGAGATCCGAAACGCCATCTCCTTTATCGAGGAACAGACCGGAGAAACCTTCGACTGGAACGCCTTTTTTGCTTCCATGAAAGATTTCAATCAGGAGACGGCTCACCTGCTGGAGTGGTATGAGGTGTCGCGATCTCCCTATCCCCAGTTCACGGACAACAGCCTGTCCCTGTACCGCTACGCCGTATATATGGCCGCAGGCGGCAGGGAGAAAGAATTCCTTCGACGGGATCAGAAACTGACCCGCCTGGTGATGAAAGGGTATGAGCGCAGGGAACCCTGCGCCGTTGCCCTGCGGCACAGAGCCATCACCTGGGGCGTACAGGCTGCCTATTACACGGCTTTTGCCGGATGGCTCACCAACTGCTGGGGGATCGTACCGCTGGTAGATATGCTCACACTCTGCTCCACCAGAGAAGTGAACACGGAAGACCCCGAGAAGGCCATCTACGATCTGGCCTATCTCTATGAAAAAATGATCATGCGCAGCCGCTCCAACGGCGGTTATGAGGTGGGAGTGGCAGACCTATGGCGCTACTGCGAGTATTTCCATGCGGACATGGTCATCATGTACGCCCATATGGGCTGCAAGTCCATGTCCGGCTACCACGGACTTTTTGAGGAAGAAGCCCGCAAACGCGGTATTCATCTGGTATGGGCAACGCACGGCCTGATGGACGCCCGGGGTGTGGGCCGCAGGGATATGCGCACCGAAGTCAACCGTTATATGCGTACCGTGCTCCGGGAAGAACCGTTGGACCCCAGTCTGGAGGATTTCGACGACGAACAGGCATGGTAAAAAGCCGTCTTTTCCACGACAGACGAATATGCACAAGGCCTCTTCTCACATACTCTTACGAAACTCGTCAAAGCTGTCGATGCCGGGCGCTGCAAGATACCATTTCCTCAGAGTATCCGCATTCTGCTCGGCCTCGACGCGCAGGCGAATATCTTCCGGGATCTCACCCAATATTTCCAGAAAATCATAGATGACCTTCCTGCTTTGTTCAAGGCTGCCCGTAGTGATTCCCTCGGCATGACCCGCCGTACGTCCCTCCGCCAGTCCCTCCGCCAGTCCCTCTGCTCGGCCTTCCGCATGACCTTCCTGCTTGGCAGCTTCTTTAAAGGCCCACAAATCTCTTTGATTTTTAAGATGTTCTTCGTATCTCCACTTTGCCCATCTAAACAGATTCATCACCTTTACCTCGCTCACCGCTTTCATAACACCTACATTCCCACTCTGCATCTGCTCCAGCTCCTCTCTGCTAGTGACACGAAACAGCCTTATCCAGTCATCCATCCTGTCTCCGGTAAGCTCCTTGTTCAATTCGATGACATGTATCTCAAATTGATCGGAATACTGCCTGCCCTTCTGATCCCGAAGGTAATATACCTTGTGATAATCAGGAAACGGATCCAGATCAAAATCCAAAATGCTGATCACAATACATTTTTTCAACCGATCGTAGGACTGTCCGCTGAACACTCCGTCCGTGTACATCTTCGCCAGATAAAACAGACTGCGCTTGTCCCAGTAGGCCAAACGCCTGATCTGCAGCTCCACGTTGATCCTGCTGTTATCGTTAAGCAGAACTCTGACGTCCAGAATGCATTGCTTTTCCTGTCTGCTGCGCCTACTTAAAAGAGTATTCTCCAAGCGCACAGACTTGATCTCTTCCAAAGGAATCTGCAACACATCGCTGATAAAGTGCCTGCGCACCTCCTCATTGCGCATCAGCTCCTTGAAAGCTACATCTGATTTTGGGGGAATAAATTTCTCCCACATTTCTTTCCTACCCATTTTGTACCTCCCGCAGTACTGCCGTACCGCAATACAGGAGATAACAGATAAAGCTATTTTCCCTTTTCCGAAAATCTCCTGCTCCTTTTCAGTTGTCGTTTGAGTTTTTAAGCATAGATTTTCTGATGTTTTGAAAAGTGATTTGCTCTATCAAAGTGAAAAGAAATATATGCTATGAAAGTATACTAGCATACATAGCATGAGATTGCAAGAAAATTTTACAGATAATATGGTTGAGCGCATAATGCAATTATGCTACAATGAGTAAGATCAGAGATTCTCAATATCGGCCGGTGCGGTATCCCTGATGAAACTGCATTATGCGGAAATGAGGTATTTATGAAAAAGGGACGGATTTTGTTTTTAAACGGTGTGACCAGCGCAGGAAAGACATCTATTGTGGAGGCGCTGCAGGAACGCGACGATGTATTCTTTTATGTGGTGGCCAACGATCTGTTTCAGGAGATGGTGGGAGACAAATATCTGCAGCAGGATTACTGGAAATATCTCAGCGAAGTGATCCTTATGATGTACCATACTGCAAAGCTGTATTCGGATATGGGGAAAAATGTCCTGATCGACGGCATATTGGTGGAGCGGGAAGAGTTAAAGCCCCATTACCGTCAACTGCTGGAGATCCTGTCGGAAAATCCTCTGGACATAGTTGAGGTATATTGCCCGCTGGACATCTGCCGGCAGCGAAATATTGACCGGGGAGACCGTTATGAGTCCCAATCGGAGGAGCAGCATGCGCTGATGGCGGAAAATATCAAATACAGCCTCCGAGTAGACACCAGCATACACAGCCCGGCAGAATGCGCGGACGCTATTGTCAAAGCGCTATTCACTTGAGTTTCCGGAAGATGACGCAATGCCTACTGTATGAAAATATAGACGGGTAAGTACACAAATGCGAAGGAACCTGCCATGAACGATTATGAGATCAGGGCCGTCACTACGGATGACGCCCGACGGCTGCTGGAGATATATTCCTACTATGTGACGAATACTGCCATCACCTTTGAGTATGATCCGCCGACTCTGGAAGAGTTTACGGCCCGCATATCCGGCACTTTAAAAAAATACCCCTACCTTTGCATTCTACGGGATGACCGCATCCTGGGATATGCCTATGCCGGCCCCTTCCACACCAGAGCCGCCTACCAGTGGGCTGCGGAGGTAACTATCTATGTGGCCAGCGATGCCCGAAAACTGGGACTGGGACGGATGCTCTATGAGACGCTGGAAGAGAAATTAAAAGAAATGGGTTTCCTGAATCTGTACGCCTGCATCGGTTATCCCAGAGCAGAGGACCCATACCTGACCGATAACAGCGCCAGGTTCCACGAACACATGGGTTATATAAAGGTGGGAGAATTTCATAGCTGTGGATATAAGTATGGCCGCTGGTATGACATGATATATATGGAAAAGATCATCGGAGAACATTCATCAAAAAATTTTTTACCGGAGGAAAACCTATGAAATATTATGGCGGCTGCGATGCCGGAAGTACCTATACCAAATGCGTGATTCTCGATGAGGCGGGACACATTGCCGCCCACGTGACCCTCCGCAGCCGGATCAACCCCGTACTCAGCGCCCAGGCGGCGCTGCAGGAGGCGGTAGATCAGGTATCCGAACTGGATAAAACCGAGGATCTGGCCTATCTGGTGGGCACCGGCTACGGCAGGAACAAGGTGCCCTTTGCGGATGAAAATATCTCGGAGATCAGCTGCCACGCCATGGGCGTGCATGTGACCGATCCTCAGATCCGGGCCATTATCGACATAGGCGGGCAGGATGTAAAGGGTATCGCCATCGACCGGGACGGCACAGTGCTGAATTTCGCCATGAATGACAAATGCGCCGCTGGGACAGGGCGCTTTTATGAAACTATGGCCCATGCCTTTGAGATGTCTCTGGAAGAGTTTTCAGGCCTCTCCCTCTCTGCCAGGAACATAATTCCCATTACGGCGGGGTGTACGGTCTTTGCGGAGAGCGAGGTCATCTCTCTGGTGGGCGAGGGCAAGCCCATGGAGGAAATCGCCGCCGGCATCCAGATGTCCGTGGCAAAACGCTGCTTTGTCATGGCCAAAAAGGCCGGAGCCACCGACAGTCTGGCCCTGACGGGAGGATGCGCAAAAAACGCGGGGCTGAAAGACGCCATTGAAAAAGTGCTGAAAATAAAAGTCGTCGATCTGGCCGTTGATCCTCAGCTCATGGGGGCCCTGGGCGCTGCGGAATACGCCAGGCAGAAAGGTGGAAACCCATGTTAGCATCGATAGCATTCAAAGTAATACTCATTATTCTGGCCGTATTTTTTGTGCTGTTTCTTTTGAGTCTGCTCATTTATTTCTTCAATCTGGATATGAAATTTGCCGCTGCCATGACTCCAGTGATGAACAGATACTATGACTGGCAAAAACGTAAAAGGGAAAAAAGGAATAAAAAATAATATGAACCTATACGATAACCTGATCCGGGAGTGTTATGATCTGTTTGAGGACACCGCTCCCCGTATCCTGCCTCTGGCGGGCAGCGAGCCTCCATGGCAGACAGAAGACGAACAGCGGCTGATCTTTCAGCGGGATATGGCCTACGAACTGGGAGGAGGCAGTCTGCCCGCTGTCAGCGCTCTCGCCTACACTTCCCAGCCCGCCCCACAGGACAGGCTGTTGCTTTGCGGGCCGGATCTTCCCGAGCTTACGGCGGATTCCCCCTATGCCCGGCTGACCGTGCTGCATATTGACGACAGGGAATGGCAGGACGACCAGGCCTATCGGCTGCTGCGGCAGATGGAATATACCAGATACCATGTATACCCCCGGGGATTTATGATGCGGATCTCCACTTCCGCGGGCCGGGAACCGGTGCGGATAAGCCGCAGGGCGCTGCAGGAAGGTCTTAACTTTTCAAAGGTGGGACAGCTGTTTGTCAAAGCCTACCGGCAGCATCCCCAGGTACGGGCAGTGTCCCTGCTGTTTGTCACCGCTCCCGGATTTCCCTACGGGCTGTTGGCCGAGAAGGCCGCCAGGATGGAGGCCGTCACGGAGTCCTTAGACAAGATTTTCAATCACCTGGTCATGGACTGCCGCAGCTGCAGCCTAAAACCCGTATGCGATGAGGTGGAGGGACTGCGGGAGCTGCATTTTGCGAGACAGTCTTGAAACTTCTATATTTTCCCTTTCCTTTCTTCCACTCTCTCTGCCAGCAGCAATACGCCGCCAACGGCAAAGGGCAGTATCCATGTGGCAAACCGAAAAAGCAATATCACCGACAGTGCTGCATCGGAACCCGTATACCGGGAAAAAAACAGCACAAATATCACTTCCAGAGAACCGGCCCCCGAAGGCGTCGGGATGACCCCCGACAGCATATAGGCCGCCGCCGTCAAAAAAATGCCCTCCGCCACCCGCAGCCCGGTTTCTCCGCGGAGAAAACACATGGGAATACTGTAGAACAACAGCAGTTTCCCCAACTGGCCAAGCAGAACGGATGCCATCTTTTTTTTCTGACGCAGGATATCCTTTCCGCAGCTGCCAAGCAGCAATATCTGCTCTCTCCAGCCGTCGATCCTCCGCTCCCATGAGGGAAGTCTCTGCGAAAGTTTCCGCAACAGCCACAATACGCCTGCGGCAATCCGGCTGGACAACGCCAGACAGAGGAAAACCGCGATTACCGCCACAGAGAGCAGACACCCGATGCCCATAAGGACCGCGTATTCGCCGCAGAGGGAACTTGTATTTTCGCTGCGAGACAGCAGTATGAAACCCATACCTCCCAACAGCAGCACGGCCGTTCTCTTGCACATATACTGAATCATGGCAAGCGCCGTAGCGTTCCCCGGCTCTATCCCGTTTTCGCACATGTAGTGGATCTCCGCAATCCCGGCGCCGCTGCCCAGAGTCGCCATACGGTAAAATTCACACAGAAACGCGATCCTGACGCCGTTTCTCCTTCTGCTATGGGACGGATATTCCCTGTGGCGGATCATGCCCATCATGATCCCGACAGTCACCCCCTCCAGCGTATAGGCCGTCAGCGCAAGCACTATGCCCACGCCGAGCGCCGGTCCTGCGCTTTTTCGGATCTCCTGTAAAATATTACCCAGGGACTCCCTGTAGCAAAACAGGGAGCCCCCCAGCATGATGCAGATGATCCACCGCCATATTCGCTGTTTGCGCACGGCATGAACCTGCCATTTATCTTTTTTCTTCTTTTGGCTTATAGTTTTCATAACTCTGTTTTCGATGAGGTTCCCCCTGCCACATTTTATCCGCTACGTCCGCCCATTGCGCCGCATATTCATGACATTTTCCGCACAGATGCTCCACGCTCTCCGGGGACTGCAGATCCGTGGATCTCGCGCCTGACTCCCGGACCATGCGCTCCAGTATTTCCGGATTTTCCAGCATGGGGCAGGGGCGCAGATGGTTATCATTGAAGGGCTGGTTATCCCTGTATGCCATAAACAAAGGCTGCTTTAATATCTCCAGCAGGGAATGGGTCCTGATGTTGGCGCCGGAGTAGTGGATAAATACGCAGGGCTCCGCATCCCCTCCCGCATTGATATGAAAATAGTTCCTGCCCCCGGCGATACAGCCGCCCACAAATTCCCCGTCGTTCTGAAAATCCATGGTAAACAGCCCCTTGCCATCCGTCATATTCCGTATCTCACGCACACGCTGTTTCATATAGACCCTTTGCTCTATAGTGGGCAGCAGCTCCACGGCCGCGTCATTCCCCACCGGCATATAGTGAAAATACAGAGCATAGCGGCATCCTTTTTCCACCAACAGGTCTATAAAGGCATCGCAGGTGACGGTTTCCGCGTTTTTTGACGTATAGCAGATAGATGTGCCAAAGATCAGCCCGTTTTCTTCCAACAGATCCATGGCCTGCATGACCTTTCCGTACACGCCCTCTCCCCGGCGCAGATCGTTTACTTCCGAAAAGCCTTCCAGGCTGATGGCCAGATACAGGTTCCCCACTCGTTTCATCTCCCTGCAGAACCCGCCGTCCACCAGTGTCCCGTTGGTATAGGCCAGAAACGCGCAATCGTTATGCTTTTCACAGAGTCTGATGATGTCCGCCTTTCTGACCAGGGGCTCCCCTCCGGTAAACATATAAAAATAGATGCCCAACTCTTTGCCCTGAGAAATAACGCGATCCATTTCCTCAAACGACAGGTTCAGGCGATTGCCATATTCCGCCGCCCAGCAACCGGTGCAGTGTAGATTACAGGCACTGGTGGGATCCATCAAGATCAGCCAGGGCACATTACACTGATGAATCTCCCGCATTTGCCGTATGGTTTTCGTTCCGTGGAAAAACGCCTCAAACCCCAGATTCAAAGCAGTGGTCTTCAGTACATACGGGTCCGTCTCCGACAGCAGCCTGCTGATATACTTGTTCAACGTGCAGTCTTTGTCGCATATCTTCTCCTTCACCCGGTCATAATCAATATCCAGTTTTTCACCGCTCATATAGTTCTGCATCATATCTATGAGCAGGCAGGCCTCTTTCTCCCAGTTTTTATCAATATTCCTCAGCGCAACATCCAGCGCTTTTCCAAATGCGGCTCTTCCGGCCCTGTGTGTCATCTCTCGTATTTCCATATCCATTCGCTCCTTTGCCTTTTTATTAATAATCTTTAGTCCGGCAGTTGATGCCGGATGATCCTGACTGTCAAAAGCACGGTTATCAGGTTCAGAATACCTTCCGCAAGCAGGGTAGCTCCCGACAGCATCACCAGCAGCCAGGCCCCCTCAAACGGGCGCAGAACCAGCATAAATCCCAGTGTTCCCGCCAGGATTGCCGCCGCCAGGATCAGCCACCACAGGCGTATTCCAAAATGCTTTGCGTCTATGGCGATCTGAACTTTTAGCAGACTGTCGGACAACACGTACACGCCGTGAATAATGCTGATGGACACCAACAGATTGCCGCCGGTTTTAACCAGCAAAATGATCCCCATGGCGATCAGCAGGATCCCGTAGGCCAGATCATACTGAAACGTGAGCCGGAACAGATCCTTGGAAAAATATCCCACCAGCTTGACCATGCCGAATAAGATCATGCAGATCCCCAGCATCACGGCTATCAGGGGAGCCATTTTTGCGGGAAACAGCATCATTGCCATACCCAGAACACACAGCGCTGTGGACATGGCAATATAACCGGTTTTGGCGGTCGTGACAGGTTTGATCGATCGCATATTTCCACCTCCCTTTTCTGTTTCGATACTCCGCCCGCATAACCTATAAAAACGGCCCTCGAAACATCTGTCTACAGAAAATGTAGCAAAAAATATGAAACCGGAAAATGGATATTTTGCGGTCCGTGTCGTAAAAACAGACATTTTACCCTCTATGCCCAAAACAGTTTTACGGCGCGCGAAAAAACCCTGACGCATGCGCATCAGGGCTCCCATGACACCATATTTTATTTTTGATCCGGAATGATACCGCTCATACTCCTGTGCAGCATTTCTTCCAGCATTCCTCTTTTTAACTGGGCGATTCTGTGGAATATCTTTTGAATGTCGTCTTTCATACCGCCGCTCATCCAGTCGAGAATAGCGCCGAAACATTCCCATTTATAGTATCGGATAATGATCTCCCGGTCACTGTTCTGCGGCGGATATTTTGTAAAAAGAGTTTCAAAATATGTATTTACGGCATAGCCGCATACTCTCCACAGATATTGTTCATACACATCCCGGTTGGCCGAATTGTAAAGATGCAAAGCGGCACGTCGGTTTTCCAGAGCAAAGGAAATGGCCACATCCAGACATTCCTCTATCGAATCTATCGTAGGGTGCTGACTGATAATGACGTTTACCTCATCCAAAATGATCTCCTCTATCATAGACGGAAGATCCTGATAGTGGTAGTAAAAAGAATTGCGGTTGATCCCGCAGTCCTCCACTATATCTTTGATGGTTATCTGATTTACAGGCCGCTGATTCAAAAGTTTTATAAAGGAATCACGTATCGCTTTCTTTGTAAAACCCGGCAAGGCTTGCACTCCTTTCCCAATGCATTGTTCTCCGGAGACTTAGCTGTCAAAGGACACCTTGACCATCTCGTCGAAAGAGGTGGTGCCGTCCAGCACATACTCCGTGGCGCTCATCCGCAGGGTGTACATACCCTCCTGTAGAGCCTGCTCCTTGATGGCGTCCGCCCCCTGACGCTTGCTGATGATGGTCTTCAACCTGGGGGACATCTTCATGATCTCATACACACCGATACGCCCTTTATAACCGGTATTGTCGCATTTGCTGCACCCGCAGGGCTCGTAGATCGTGATGTCCTCATCCATATTGCAGCCCATCAGCTCCTTCTGATCCGCCGTGGCCAGCACCGGTTTCTTACACTCCTTGCACAGACGGCGCACCAGACGCTGGGCGATAACACCGATAACAGAGTCCGCGATCAGATAGGACTCAATGCCCATATCCTCCAGACGGGTGATGGTGCTGGCGGAAGAGTTGGTATGCAGCGTGCTCACCACCAGATGGCCTGTGATGGACGCCTGTACGGCGATACTGGCCGTCTCCTGGTCACGGATCTCACCGATCATGATGATATCCGGGTCCTGACGCAGAATGGAACGCAGCGCCGTGGCAAAGGTGAGCTCCGCCTTGGGATTGACCTGTACCTGATTGATCCCGTCGATATTCGCCTCCACAGGATCCTCAACGGTGATAATATTTACATCCTCCTTGTTCAGCTCACTGAGGGCGGTATACAATGTGGTGGACTTACCGCTGCCGGTAGGTCCCGTCACCAGCAGGATGCCGTGGGGATTGCTCAGGATATAGTCAAACTGCTCCAGCTCCCTGGGCTTTAATCCCAACTGGCTCTTCTCCTTGGTCAGACCGGTCTTGGAGGTCAGACGCATAACCACCTTCTCGCCGTACACCGTGGGCAGCACGGATACACGGATATCATATTCCATTCTGTCCACCACCTGGGTGATACGTCCGTCCTGGGGCTTTCTTTTCTCGGAAATATCCATGCCTCCGATGATCTTGATACGGGCGACCATGGCGTTTAGGACATTAATGTCATATTTTGCTCTCTCATACAGGGCGCCGTCAATACGGTAGCGTACCCGCACCTTGCGCTCCGTGGGCTCAATATGGATATCGGACGCCCTCTGGCGCACGGCCTTGTCTATCATCTCCTTGACCAGCATAACGATGGGAGAACTGTTGATATCCTCCTCCGCGGCATCCACCTCATCCACCGTAAGGTTTTTCTCCTTGGCGTAGGCTTCCAGGGCTGTGGTCACTTCATCCTGCCCGTAATATTTATCGATAGCCAGCATGATGTTACGGGTTGTCGTCACAGCAGGCTCCACCTGGCAGTTGGTGATAATGGAAATATCATCCTGAGCGTACATATCCATGGGGTCCGCCATGGCTACACGCAGTACATTCATGCTGTCCTGGGCGTACTCTATAGGAAAGATCTTATTCTTCTTCAGCACATTCACCGGAATCAGATCCAGAATATCCTGGCTGACCGCGATCGTAGTCAGATCGATCAACTCAATGTGAAGCTGCGTGCTCAGCGCCATGGCGATCTGCTCTTCCGTGACAATGCCCTCGTCTACCAGCACTTCACCCAGCTTTTTACCGCTGCCTTTCTGCAGGTCCAGCGCCTGTAGCAGTTGTGTATTGGAAATTGCCTTACTGTTGACCAGCACATCTCCCAAACGTAATTTTTTTCTGTTAAAGTCCATTATCCTGCACCCCCGCATACCCCAGGCACGCCTGGGTATTGCATCTATAAATTTTAGTCTTTCTGATTTACGGAAAAAGCGCTATACTACATAACGCCAGAATTTACCGTATTGCACTGGTTAAACGTATGTGGCTGGCGTTATGTAGTCAGTTTACTCGGAAATTTTAACCGTTAAGCAGTATAAATAATCAAAAAATTATTGTCTGTCCTGCTAATTATAGCACAACTTTGTAGATTCGTACATGCTTTTTTGGCGAAAAACGCAATTCAAAAAAGAGCCTGGGGTTATTCCGCCCCAGACTCCTCTAAGCTATTATCCTGCTCTTCTGCCAAATCCTCCAGACTGTAGCCAAAGCCAGTCCCCAGAGAGGCTGTTACCGCATATACCGTATGGGAGTCCGGCTCGCATATATAGTACACACTGCCAATAGAATTGTAATCTCCCACACAGTATGTGTACTTTGTCTGGCCTGTCTCCCAGTGCAGCATATTAGAGGGCTGCTCCAATCCGTATTGTGACATGTCCGACACATCTGTAATGGTATCTTGGGCCACAATGCGGGTAAATTTGTTCACCATTGTATTTAAACGGCTCTGCATCAGATTTAAGGACGGATCCTCCGCAGATACCCAGATGCCCTCTCCCGTTTTTTCAAAGGAATAAGTCTCTCCGTTATATTCATAACTGAACTTTTGTATATCGTCGGCAGGGATATCTACCAACACCTGGCCTTCCACTTGATCCGCCTCTTTTTCCTGCTGCCTGCTGTTGAACCGGACCAGGCAGAGATACCCGATAACCAGCGCCGCCAGTACGATCACCAACAAGATAAATTGTTTGCCCTGTTTTTTCATATCAACCTACTTTCTCCTGCGTCTGAACCATACCACAAAGCCTGTGACCAGACTGCCTAACGGCAAAAGTATTACTGTGATCAGGCCCAGTATCAATGCATTTTTCTGACTGAGCAGTAATGTGGACACCTCATAGTTCTTGGCCGGAATGGATACGGAAGTCTCATGATCCACGAATCGGCTCACAGTGTTGGTAAACAGCATCTGGTTGGCACCGCCCACCATCAGGCTGGCGCTGTCCGTAAACATCTGGTCACTGGAGTAGACTATCATGGTAGCCTCTCCCGTCTCCAGCGTCTTTACCGCCTCCACACCCAGAGAGAACGGCCCCTGCGCATCCCCCTCCTGTTTGCCGTACTCCGTGGCATTTTCAAAGTCCCGCATGGCATAAGCGCTGGAGGAAGTTCTCAGAAAACTGTTGTACCGGATCTCACTGCCCTCCTGTGTTTCAGGCACGAGAATGCCCTGACTGTAGGGCGCGAACACATAATAGTTGCCATATATGCCCGTGGTATAGGAACCGGCCGCCACAGTGGGCAGGATGTAAAACGGAACCTGATAGTAATTGTTCTGGTCCTCCTCCACCACCAGTCCGTCGGCAATGCTCAGATCCATATAGGCCAGCAGCGCATCCAGATTGGGGGTAGGTATCTCCCGGTATCCAAGGATCAATATCACCTTACCGCCCTGGTTCAGATAAGAGGTCACCTTATTCAAGTCGTCCTCGGACAGATCGCTGGAGGGCGCGTTGATCACCAGGCAGGCAGCCTTTTCCGGCACGGTTTCAAAGTTCATCAGATTAACGGTCTCATACTCCACATTCTCTTTGTCCAGACCGCCTTTAAAAGTGGCGCTCAGACTCTGCTCCCCATGACCCTCCGTCATGTATACCGTGGGGATATCGTCGCTGAGCACATAGTCCAGCGCGCTGGTGATCTGCCCTTCCCCGTCATAACCGGTTATAGAGGAGCTGTAGTTATATCCGTCGTAATCATAGCTTGTGACATAGATATCGCCCGCGTCGATGACTTTGCTCCGCTTGTCACTGACCACGATCAGGCTGTTGGTGCTGACACTGCCGGAAGTATATTGGGTATGAAAACGGGGATTCTGTATGGGATCCACATACTGTACATGAATATGTTCCGACAGATCTTCATAGCGGTCCAGCGTCTGTCCCAACACTGTATCCTCGTTGTCCTCATTGACCAGCACATAGATCGTTATGTCCTCCTGGATATTCTTCAGATACTCTTTCGTCTGATCCGTCAGGGAATAGAGCTTGCTGCCCGTCAGATCCAGAGAGGTCCAGCTCCCGGGGAGCTGTCCCACGACCATATTCAGCACCACCGTTACCGCCACTGCTGCCACGATCATCCCCACACTGTAAGCGCCGGTTTTCAGCGCTTTTACGGACACACTGTAGCGCCTTTTCTGGATAGACTGACAGGTCAGGAACAAGACCAGCGCCGTCAGAGACAGGAAATACACCACCGCCCCCACATCCAGCGTTCCGCTTAACATCATCACAAAGGGAGTCTGCAGATCATATAGCCCCAATATATGTGTCAGAACATTTCCCGTGGAGGAGATCAAACCACACAGGGAGGGCATCATGTATCCCACAAACAGCAGTACAAATCCCAGCACAGCCGCTATGACCTGGCTCTCCGTCAGAGATGAAACCAGCAGGCCGATGGCAATACTCACGGCCCCGTACAGGAAAAAAGCCAGCAGCGCCAGATAGCACTCTCCCAGCGGCACGGAGCCGAACCGCAGCAGGATCAGAGGATACACGGCGCTGACCGCCGTGGGGATCGCCAGGATCGTCAGCAGCGCCAGGAATTTCCCCAGCACAATACGGCTCACGCTCACAGGAGCCGTCAGAATAAGCTGATCCGTCTTGCTGCGACGTTCCTCCGCCATGATCCGCATGGTCAGAACAGGCACCGTCAGCATGAACACCACCACTACGCTGTTTATCACATAGGAGAAATAGGGGTAGCCGTACAACAGGCAGTAAACAAAATAATACAGCCCGATGAAAAACAGGCTGACTCCCACAAACAGGCAGCCGATAAAGGAATGAAAATATGACCGCAATTCTTTTTTATATATAGCTAACATTTACTCTTCCTCCCCTCCCTGCGCCTGCGCGGAATCTGTATCTTCTGCTGTGGCGGCTGCAAAGCCCTCCGTATTCTCTGTAGCGTCTGCCGCATTCTCTGTGACGGTTGCGGCATTCTCTGTGTTCTCCTGGTTCTCTCCCGTCAGCTCCAGGAAGATATCCTCCAGAGAGCGTTCCGACAACATCATGGATAAAATGGGCAGCCGGTTTTCCGCCAACAGATAGAAAAGCTCTTCCCGGATATCCTGTTCTTTATCGGTTCTGATCAGCACATTGCAGCAGCCCTCCGCAGCGCCGTCCTGGAGTTCCATATCTGCTATCCCTTTCATATCCGTCACCGCCTTCTGCAGCATCTCGTAACTTCCCTTCACTGTCAGCTTTAACTCCTGCCCGCCGCTCATCAGTTTCCGCAGCCCCTCCGGAGAGTCGCTGGCCACCAGCTTTCCGTGGGAGATGATCATAATGTGATCGCATACGGCGCTGACTTCGGACAGGATGTGGGAACTTAAGATGATCGTATGGCTTTTTCCCAGCTCCCGTATCAGATCTCTGATCTCAATGATCTGCTTGGGGTCCAGACCCACGCTGGGCTCATCTAAGATCAATACCTCCGGGGACCCCAGCAAAGCCTGGGCCAGTCCCACTCTCTGCCGATAGCCTTTGGACAGATTCTTGATGAGCCGCCCTCTCATATCAGCGACTTTGGTCATGTCCATGACCTGCTCGATCTGCTCCCTTCGCTGCGCCTTGGGCACCTTTTTCAGTTCCGCCGCGAAACGCAGATATTCCTCCACCGTCATATCCATATACAGCGGCGGCAGTTCAGGCAGATATCCCACACACTTTTTGGCCTCCTCCGGCTCCTGCCGCACATCATGACCGTCTATGGTCACCGTGCCCTCCGTAGCTGCCAGATAGCCGGTAATGATGTTCATTGTAGTGGATTTCCCGGCGCCGTTCGGCCCCAAAAAACCGTATATCTGCCCTTTTTCCACGCGAAAGGACAGATGATCCACGGCGACGTGATTGCCGTACCGTTTCGTCAGACCGGTCACTTCTATCATAGTTTCCTCCTCCTTCATAATCTCCCGTCCCTTTTCTCCGGAATTATTTTACATCTCAGCTTAAGGGATAAATGTCATAAAAAAGTGATAACTCTGTGAAAATTTTGTGAATTCCCCGGCAGCAGTGCGCAAAAAAGTTCTCCCGGGTTCATTTTATGTTAGCCCGAAAGAACTCCACAAAGCCCTCATAGCCCACCAGGTCATCCGCGTCGTGGGCATTGATGTCATAATAGTACTCACCCGTTTCCAGTTCTCTGGAAATGCTGTCCAATGGAAAACCGGGCCGGCGTATCACATGGGGTTTTGCAGTGAGCAGAAAGCACTTGCTTGCCAGACTGTCGTCCATGGACTCGCTGATATGTTCCCTGTCCAGAATCAGGCAGATAGCGTTGCGGTAACGGGCCGTGATATCTCCATAACGGGCAGCCAGTCCCCCATAGTAGTCCAGCATGCCCTGATCGTCCAGATAGACACCCTGAGGTGAACGCACATGCAGCCCCGGCTGCAACTGCGGCGGCAGCCCCTCCAGATACAGCCCCGAATCACAGGAAAACAGGGGGATCTCATACTGTTCGTAGTAAAAGTATGCCTTTTGCCGGGCATTTTCCAGAGGAGTATTGCCCTCCTCCGGCGCCACCGGCACCTGCCGCATATCCTTTAGGCTGAGCAGGCTGATGCCCAAGGGCCGCAGGGCATCCCGCATGGCCGTGTATTTAGCTGGGTTGGATGTGGCATATAATAGCTGCATGATCGTATCTCCTCATTTATCCGACGCAAGTTTCTCCATCTCCACACTCTCCATCCAGTTTAGGCGGTGCAATGTCCCCTGCTCCTGCAACCCCGCGAAGTTTTGCTGCCGCAGCGCTTCATAGAGTACGATGGCCACGGAATTGGACAGATTCAGGGAGCGGATATCCGGCAGCATGGGGATACGGATGCAGTTTTCCTCATGTTCTACCAGAAGTTCTTCCGGTATCCCCGCGCTCTCCCTGCCAAACATAATATAGTCGTCAGGGCCGAAAGATACCTCCGTGTAACACCTTCTGGCCTTTGTCGTAGCCATCCATATTTTGGCTCCCGGATGCTTGTCTAAAAACTCGCGGTAATTCATATACCGCGTCACGTGCAATTTATTCCAGTAGTCCATTCCCGCCCGGCGGATGGATTTCTCGTCCAGATGAAATCCCAGCGGCTCGATCAGGTGCAGCGAAGTGCCTGTGGCCACGCAGGTGCGCCCGATGTTGCCGGTGTTGGCCGGGATCTCCGGTTGATGTAATATAATATGGGGCATTGCTGCCTACTCCTTTTCCCGCAGTTTTCCGATAAATCGGCTCAGTCTGGTCATAGCCTCCCGCAGAGTATCCAGGGAATACGCGTAGGATATCCGCAAAAAGCCTTCTCCGCTGTCGCCGAAAGCCGTGCCCGGCACCGCCGCCACTTTCTCCGCCTCCAAGAAGGCATTGGCAAATTCATCGCTGGTCATGCCAAATTCCTTGATGCAGGGGAACACATAGAACGCGCCGAATGGTTCAAAGCACTCCAGCCCCATCTCCTCGAACGCGTTGAGCAGAAAACGCCTGCGCTGGTTGTAGGAGAGTTTCATCTCCTCCACGTCCGCGTCCCCGTTTTTCAGAGCTTCCACCGCCGCGTACTGGCTGGTAGTAGGGGCGCACATAATGGCAAACTGATGGATCTTGGTCATCTGCTGGATGATAGCATGAGGTCCGCAGGCATAGCCCAGTCTCCATCCCGTCATGGCATATGCCTTGGAAAAACCGTTGATCAGGATGGTTCTCTCCTGCATACCCGGCAGGGAGGCAATGGACACATGTCTGTCCTTGTAGGTCAGTTCACTGTATATTTCGTCTGACATGACAAATATGTCATGCTTTATGATCACCTGGGCTATCGCCTCCAGATCCTTTTGCTCCATGATGGCGCCGGTGGGATTGTTGGGATATGGCAGGATCAGTACCTTTGTCCTGTCCGTGATAGCCTCCTCCAGCTCCCCGGCCGTCAGCCTGAACTCGTTCTCCGCCTTCAGATTGAGTATCACCGGTTTCGCTCCCGCCAGGATCGCGCAGGGTTCATAGGACACATAGCTGGGCTGGGGAATGATCACCTCATCGCCGGGATTGATCATCGCCCGCAGGCCGATGTCAATGGCCTCGGAACCGCCCACAGTGATCACTACCTCCTTATCCCACGCGTACTCTATGCCCTGTTTTCTCTTCAGATAGTTGCACACCTCCTGGCGCAGTTCCTTCAGCCCCGCATTGGAGGTATAGAATGTACGGCCCCTCTCCAGAGCATAGATACCCTCGTCCCGGATGTGCCAGGGAGTGTCAAAGTCCGGCTCCCCCACACCCAGAGAGATGGCGTCCTTCATCTCGCTGACTATGTCAAAAAATTTACGTATACCGGATGGTTTTAACGCTACCACCTGGTCTGATAATGGATTTCTCATGGCGTGATCATCTCCCTCTCATCCTCGGTTTTCTGTACAAAGATCGTACCGTGGTCCTTATATTTTTTCAAAATAAAATGGGTGGAAGTGCTGAGTACCCTGTCCAGGGTGGAAAGCTTATCCGACACAAAACTGGACACTTCCCGCAGTGTCTTTCCCTCCAGTATCACCATCAGGTCAAAACCGCCGGATATCAGATATACGCTTCTGACCTCCGGGTAACGGTATATCCTCTCCGCCACATTGTCAAAGCCCTGGCCCCTCTGGGGTGTGACCCGCACCTCGATTAGCGCCGTCACTTTCTCATTGGATGTCTTCTCCCAATTGACCAGCGTGTGATACCCGCAGATAATGCCCTCTTTTTCCATGGCCTCCAGCTCGTTGACCACGTCTACCTCCCGGACTCCCAGGATGACCGCCAGTTCTTTTAAGTCGATCCGGCTGTTTTTTTCGATTACGGACAATAATTCCTCTCTCATGCTCTATGCTCCTTTTCTATTTGTTGCTGATTTGGTGATTGCAAAACTATGTATTTGTATATCCCGTCCTGCGCGGGCTTGTCCAGATAGCGTCTTTCCTCCGCATTGCAGATCAGCCTGTCGTGGCTGTCTGTGATCTGTCCGATGGTGGCGGCCGGTATGCCTTCCTCCTCCAGCCGCCTTACCAGGCTCTCTCCATGATCGGCTGCCAGGACCAGGCAGCCAGAGGAGGCCAGTGTATACGGATTTACTTCGCAAAACTCGCATACCTCCACCGTCTCCTGACGAATGGGGATCTTGCGAAGGTCTATTGTCAGTCCGACACCCGAACTCTCCGATAATTCCCAGAGCGCTGCCAGTATGCCGCCTTCCGAGGCGTCATGCATGACACGAATGCCGGACTGCGCCGCGACTGCGGCCTCCGGTATGACAGACAGGAAACGGTCAAAGCTTTCCGCCTCCTCCACCAATCTGATAGGATAGCGCTCCGCCAATCGCTCGCGGTTTTGACGGGCCAGTATGGCTGTTCCCTCCAAAGCGATCCATTTCGTCAATACGATATCCTGTCCCGGTTCTGCTCCCCGGGTAGTATGCAGCGCATTCCCCGGCGTCGGGATCCCCCAACCTGTAACACAGGCCATGGGCGTGTTGACATGGCCGCTCACGGTGGTGTGCCCCCCGGCTATCTGCATCTCCAGGCGGCTGCAGGTATCCTCCGCCGCGGCCATAAGACGCTTTAACAGCGTTTCTTCCGTTTCTTCGGGCAGCAGCAGCGTGAGCAGGAACGCCGCGGGCCGGGCGCCCGCGGCGGCCAGGCTGTTGGCACACCGGATCAGTACCCGAACCATATCCGCCTCCTGTGGCACGGGAGCCTGGGAAACGGCGCAGGCACAGGTATCGGAGGCTGCAAAAATGGCGCAGTCCTCCCCTATCCCTGCGCCACTTAACACTTCCGGTCTCCTTGTCTTAATCTGACTTAATATAGAGCGTTTCAGAACACTGTCCGATATTTTCCCTATTCTCATCCTCTGCGCCCTCTCACGCCGATCTTTCGCCCACCTGCGAAAGTCCGCAGATCAGGCATTCTTTTGATCTATTGTGCCACGGCGGCCGCCATAGCTGCCTGCTGCTGCGCTGCCACAATGGCGATCACATTGCGCACATTGGCTACGCTGCCGCTGTTGATGGCATCAATAATAGCTGCATAGGCATTGGGGTCCGCCGTCGCCGTACCCACATGATAACTGCTGGGAACCATTTTGTAGGAGCTGCTGTTTACCTGAGTGCGCTCCACTTCCACACCGTTCTCCGTCACTACTTTCCACAACTGGGCCTTATACCCGATATGGGCGCTGTCTCCCTTTACCAAATAGCCGATGGGCTGGGATGCCTCCGCATACAGTATCTCTCCGGGCGGGTTGATCACTTCCAGCACATTGCTCTCATATGTCACCTTGCGGCTGCTGCTGCGGGTCTCGTGCCCGTAGATATTAAAGGTAATCTTTTTCCCCTCTATGATACCCTCTATGTAGATAGGAGTATCCAGATTGTTCACAAACTTAAAATCCTTGCCGGAGGATTCCGCTATGGCAGCGTCCGCGGAAGGGTCCACATAGGTAACGATCATGGAGTGGTTATACCGCTGAGTCACCTCCAGTTCCGCTCTCAGCACGGCATTGTATAATGTGGTGGACACCTGGCAGATACCGCCGCCCAGGCTGTCAACCACTTTGCCGTTCAAATAGGAACCTGCCATATAATAACCGTTTTGCTGGGTAAAGGGTGAAACCGCCTCATAGGTAGAAAACTCCTCGCCGGGATACAGGGTCGTCCCATCGATCAGCTTGCACCCGTTGGCCACATTGGCGCTCCTGTCCGCGCCGGATGAGGAAAAAGAGGTAGTAAAACTGCCCAGCACGTCCGTCACCTGGGCCAGATCTTCAGCGGAACTCACTGGCTCCTGCACCACAACGTCCAGCGCGATGACGCCGGGCTGCAAGTCCCATGTCTGGGTCATATACTCGTATACCTTATCTATGGAAGTCTCCACGTCCAGATGATAGCCCACCTGCCCCTCTATTACCGTAAAGACGCCGTTTTCACGTTTCAGGGAGGCATTTACCACAGGTTGGTCGTATGCGGTACACTGCTCGGTCAAAACCTGATTGATCGCGTTTATATCAAAATCAAAAGTAAGCGCATAGTTTACCGGCTCCCGCTGCAGATCCTTCAGGATCTTGTAACGGGTGATCACATTGCCCTCCGTACCGATTGCCAGCGCCTCATCCAGAATCTGCGGATTATTCCAGCGTATCCCCAGGTCTCCTGCCGTCACCTGTATCTCCATGTTGTTGGAAGTCTGCAAAGTCAGCTGCACGGGCTTTAGGGTGCTGTCTATGTATTGTTCCACCATATCGGCCGCCTGCTGCCGGGTCATCCCGCCCACATCCATACCCTGGATCAGCACACCGTCCTTCAGGGTCGGCTCTCCGGCCGCTCTGACCGGCACACCGGCGCCGCAAAATATAGCCAGGGACAAAACCGTCAGGCTCCAAAGCTTTACCCACTTTTTCATAACTTAAACTCTCCTCCGGGAAACCATTGAAAAATTACATCAAATATGCTAATGTAGGGATGATCATCGCCAATACGATCAAAATGACTATGACAGCGGATACCACCCTTTTTGTTTTTTTATTGTTAAAGTTCATCATAACATCGGCTCTCCTTAATTTACGTCCGGCACAGAGGTGCGGCAGACTCAGTATAAACTCTGAAAGGATATTATATATGAATTTATTCATTATTGCAAGTTTTATAATTTTCACCAGCATACTTTCCATGGTCATAAGACGGCACAACCGGGCTGAAAAGAATCAGCAGGAACAGTTCTGGGAGCGGGAACAGCGCGCCAATCAGGTGCGCCGCAAGTCTCTGGATGGCCTGGATTATGTGACGATCCCGCTGGAGGATCTGCCCACGGACGTCATGGATCAGGACGTCATCGTACAGGACTGTCTGGACACCCTGGCCTCACTGTCCCGGGAAAAAATGGTAAATCTGGCAGGATATACCAACACGGACCTGAAACTGGCCTACGGCACCGCCAATATCACGGTCCTGTCCCAATATGACCAAAACTTTACCCTGCTTGCCCAGACTCTGCAAAAATGGGCCGAGACGCTCTATAACGGCGGATATGCCGCCGAGGCGAGACAGATTCTGGAATACGCCGTGCTGACCACCCGCAGCGACGCCGGCACGTCCTACCGGCTGCTGGCCTCTCTGTATGACCAGGACGGCGAACAGGAAAAAGTAAAGACTCTGTATGACACTGCCCTGACTCTCACGTCCCCTTCGGGTAAGACCATCGCCCGCACTCTGCGAGAGACTTACCGCTATATCGCTCCGGCGGATTCCAATTAGAAACTGACGGTTCACTAATACCATTGTATGCTCCTGAAGAGAATATTAGAACCGCCGTTACAGTTCAAGCTTTTCCGCAACCTGCCGCCAGACCGTTTCACTGGTTTCCGGCAGCGCCCTCTGACTGATATTGCAGGCCTCACAGACAGAATAATAAAAATAATTATGCCCTGTCAGCAGAGTTTTCTGTACGGCTTTCGTCAGATACAGGCCGTACTCCTCAATACCGCTCTCCTGAAAGTCCCGCAGGAAACTTTCTATATCATAGTCTATGGTCAGCAGTTCTATCTCCCAGCCCCGGGAATCTCCCTCCATAATGGCAAACTGAGCATGCCGCCCCTGTTCGTCTATGGGCATTCCCAGCGAGCCGGGATTGAGATAGGTCTTGTCAAAGAGCCGACAGATCTCCTGGTGATGGGAATGTCCCCCCAACAGATACCGGGTCTGCAGTTCTTTCATGCTCCGCTCTCTCAGCGGCCGGTCAAACTCAAAATTCCCCCGTATCTCCCCCGGCGCGCCATGGCAGATCATGAGAGGCGGACAGTCCTGCAATTGCAGCACCCTCTCCGACGGCATGGCCTCCATCCAGTCTAAGTCGCTGTCCGTGACCCGCTGGCTGGTATAGTACAACGCGCCGTTGGGAGAGCAGATATGCCAGCCCTGATCCTGCCTGCGGTTGTCCATCAGGTATTCCTCCCGGTTCCCGCGGATCAGATAACAGACATATTTTTTCTCCATCTCGTACAGCATGGCCAGCGTGCGCTCCGGGTAGGGGCTGTCCGTGACATAATCTCCCAAGCCTATGATCGCGTCTACGGGGTTGGTTTCCACATAGGACAAAAAAGCCTCCAGAGCTTTATAATTGCCATGGATATCGCTGATCACCGCCGCTCTCATGTCAGCTTACAGGGGCCATCCCCGATCTCCACCACATAAAAATCCGCTGCATAACCGATCCTGGCCTGGTAAGCAGCGCCCACGCGGGCAATGAAATCGTCGATGGATCCGTTTTTTACAATGCTCACCGTGCATCCGCCAAAACCCGCGCCGGTCATGCGGGAGCCGATCACTCCCTCCACCTTCCAGGCCTCCTCCACCAGAGTATCCAGTTCGACTCCGGTCACTTCATAGTCGTCCCGCAGAGACACATGGGAGGCGTTCATCAACTGTCCAAACGCCGCTATATCGTTATCTTTTAAGGCCTGCACCGCCTGTATGGTCCGCCGGTTCTCAAACACTGCATGGCGGGCTCTTTTCCGGCGCACCTCACTGCCGATACTGCCCTGATACTTCTCAAATTCTTCCTCTGTCAGTTCCCCCAGAGAGCCGATGGAACACACTTGCTGCAGCTCCGCCAGCGCCTGCTCGCACTCGCTGCGCCGCTCATTGTATTTTGAATCTCCCAGCCCTCTCTTTTTGTTGCTGCAGGCAATGACGATCTTGGCGTCGTCCAGCCGTATAGGCGCGTACTCATAGGACAGTGTGGCTGTATCCAGGAAGATCGCGTGCTCCTTTTTTCCCATCGCGATAGCAAACTGATCCATGATGCCACAGTTTACTCCGTTAAAATGATTCTCCGAATACTGTCCTATCAAAGCCAGATCCTGATTGGACACGTCAAAACCAAACATATCCCGCAGGATAAAACCGGTAAGCACTTCCACCGACGCGGAGGAGGACAGGCCGGAACCGTTGGGAATATTGCCGCATAACAACATATCCAGCCCGCTCGGGACCTCCATGCCTTTCTCCCCGAAAGCCCACATCACGCCCTTGGGATAATTGGTCCAGTCCGCCCAGGGATCCGGGCATAAATTGTCCAGTGAGGACTCGATCACGCCAATACGCTCAAAATTCATGGAGTAAAAACGAAGTTTTCGATCCTGACGCTTTCTGACGACTCCGTAAGTTCCTATCGTCAGCGCGCAGGGAAACACATGACCGCCGTTATAATCCGTATGCTCCCCGATCATATTCACCCGGCCCGGCGCGAAATATACCTCCGTGCCCTCCGTATCGCCAAACACTTCCGCAAACTTGCGTAATATGGTCTCTTTCATGTTCACCTCTCTACGATAAATTTTTTTGCGTCCAGATCCGCCTGCGCACGCTCCAGATCTTCCCGAATATGCAGATGCTGGGGACAGGCCTGCTCACATTTTCCACACTTGATACAGTTCTTGGGCTGCTGCGCATCCCCCAGATCATTCTCCCAATGGTTCTTGACCACATTGTAGTTCTGGTACATGTGATAGCGGTTCCAGCAACCAAAGGCGCCGGGAATATTCACTCCCGCAGGGCAAGGCATACAGTACCGACAGCCCGTACAGCCATTCTGGATCCGGCTCTTCATCAGCGTCACCACTTCCTGTATGGTGGTCTGCTCCGCCTGGGAAAGAGCTTTGAAGTCGCCGAAAGTCTTCAGATTGTCCTCCACCTGCTCCATGCTGCTCATACCGCTAAGCACTACTTTTACATTGGGCAGCGAACCCACCCAGCGCAGCGCAAAGGACGCCATACTGGCCTGGGGGTCATGGGCGTGGAATTTCTCCGTGATATCCTGGGCAAAAGCCGCCAGAGAGCCTCCCTTGACCGGCTCCATGATCACCATGGGCACGCCTTTTTTCTCCGCCAGGGCATAACCCTTTAAGCCCGCCTGCTCCTCCGTGTCCATATAGTTGAGCTGTATCTGGCAAAAATCCCAGTTCCAATAGGACAAGATCTCTTCAAAAGTCTCGTAACTGTCATGGAAAGAGAAACCCAGATAGCGGATCTTGCCCTCTGCCTTCATCTGTTCCAGACGCTCCACCACGCCCATTTCCCGCATCTCTTTAAAGCTGCCTCTGTTCAGGGCATGCATCAGGTAAAAATCTATGTATTCCACCTGCAGTTTCTCCAACTGCCGGTTAAATATCCTGTCCACGTCCTCCAGCGATTTTACCTCCCACACCGGCAGCTTGGTGGCCAGATAAAAACTGTCTCTGGCATGGTCTTTCAGCACTTCTCCCACAAACAGCTCGCTCTCGCCGCCATGGTATGGATATGCAGTATCTATATAATTTACTCCCGCCGCCATGGCTTTTTCCAGCATGGCCTTTGCCTGTACCCTCTCGATCTTACCGTCTCCGTCTGTGGGGAAACGCATACATCCGAATCCCAACAGGGAAGTCTCAATGCCGAGATTTTCCATTTTTCTCTTTTCCATACGCTCTTCCTTTCTTATTATGAGTTCCGCATATGCGCTCACTGTACCGCATTTTTGCTATTGACTTAATGTTCCGTCCTGGGCGAAGACTACTCCATAGCCCGCGCTGTATCCGTTGATCTTCTCAATGATCCGGACCGCCTCATCCCCCTGGGCCGGAGTGGGCTGAAAATTGTTTCGATCCCGCACCGAACTTACTGAGCAGGGAATGATCTGTATCTGTCTATCCTCCTGCTTGATCCCATCCACAAACGTAAATGTCTGCCGGAAGATCATCGTATCTTTGTCCACCGGATTCCGGTTGGCTCCAAAGCAGAAATTGGCCAGACTGTAGATGATAAACTTTCCGTTGTATTCCTCTATACCCTGAAGTACATGGGGATGATGCCCGATGACCAAGTCGGCGCCCATATCAATGCATTTACGGCCCAGATACTGCTGATTCTCCGTGGGGTAATTGTCTTTCTCTATCCCCCAATGACAACAGGCCAAGATCAGATCCGCACCCTCTCCACGCAATTTTTCAATGCCCTCAGCCAACAACTGCTCACTGCCCAGCCCCCAGGCCACCTCATTGACGGAAACAAAACCGATACGGATTCCCTTGTCCGTATCATAGATTCCCACGTTGCGGTCATAGGCATAGATGATCCCTTCCGCCTCCAGCGCCTCCACCGTATCGTCGCTCCCGCGGGTGCCATAATCCATCCGGTGATTGTTGCCGAAACTGACAGCCTCCACATCTCCTGCCGTCAACAGCCGGACATATTCGGGATCTCCTTTAATATTGTATGTCCTGCTCTCGTCCCGCTCCTCGCTGTAGGTCAGTACGCCCTCAAAATTCACGATGGTCATGTCATCATCTTCAAAAATATCCCGTACATTTTCAAAGAAATAGCCTTCATCCTCCGCCTGATCATAGACCTGCCGGAAAGAATACGCGTATTCTTGCTCCTGATGATTGCCCAGAGAACAGTCCCCAGCCGCCGAGATCGTTATGGTCTGAATCTGAGACTGGGGCTGCAACGTTTCCGCCGGTGGCGCTTGCTCCGTCTCTTCGCCATCGCTCTCTGCCGCCGGAACACTGGTGGGAATAGGTTTCCCAACGATATCTTCCGCCTCCTGCCATCGCGCCGCATCAGCAGACTGATCTCCGGCAGCCGTGCCAACCTCTCTCCCCGGTGATTCACTGCCACAGGCTGTCAGCATAAAAATACACAAGACCCCTGTACCAATGCGCAAAACCACCCTACTCACTGTATTGTCTCTCCTTGCAATTTCTATTTGCGGCCAATTCCACGCATATTTATATTTATTTTACTACAAACAAAGGGAAATGTCATTCGTTTCTTTTGAATCTTTTCGGCTGGTTTCGCCCTGTATGCTACTCCGGCCAGTACAGCTCCAGATCTTTCTGTAGCTCCGCATCATCAAGTTGAAATCCACTTTTAACTTTTTCCGCGGTTTCCTTAAAACTCAGTTTCATATCACGGCAGGTCAGTATTAGAACCCGGATTCCTTCACGAATACCTTCGCTGCGGCCCTGCTGAATGCCTTCGCTGCGGCCTTGCTGGATTCCCTCATTGCGGCCTTTTCTCTCATATTGCTCAAACAATTCACACACGGTTATTTTATCCTCCTCTCTGATATCCATTGTTTCCAACTGTTTTTCTATACCCTCTATATCCTTATCCCCGGAAAGCACTTTTAGCATTCTGATCAATGCGCTTTTATGAACCACTGGCCTGTCTGAACAGTAACTGTTGCCCTCCGCCAGATAGTCCAGCACGATTCTCATGTCACTGCTGAACCGCTCTCTGACCTCCTGCGGAAGATGTCGCATCTCCCATACATGAAGACGTATGTTGTCTATGTACTTCCTCAGTTTGGGGGACAGACTATGTTTGGAATATAGCTGGCTGATACTGCGTGGCCCCTGCCAGTGTTTTTCTCCCCAGTAAAGGATCAGCTCTATCACCGGGTAAGACCCCGCAGCCTTTTCTTCATACTGCTCCCTGTATGCGCAGTCTGTCCTCCGTTTCCGCAGACATGACAGCAGAGAGAAATCTTTCGTCAGTCCGCCTTATTTGTTGTGAAAGTTGAATCTGTGGCGAGCCGCCGAAATAACACCTGAAACTTGAATTTGTGAAGTGTAAGTAGGATTCCAAACTTTTCTATTCCTAAAATACCATACTGGAATAGGAAAAGCAAGAGGTTCTAAATGTATGAAACCTTTAAACAAACACCAGAAACTCAGCCTTGGCAGGATAATATTTTACGAAAGCCAAACCGTTTCTCTATGCTATTTTCCCTTTAGTTGGAGTTTCCCGTCTTTTACAGTAAACAGATGCGGCATATATCTATTTTAATCCTATGTGTTTTAGATTACGCAAAGCCAACCTGTCTCTTTCCGGCAGTTCATAGCATCCGCCGTTACGATCGTATCCCTTAGATCCATAAGGCGTAACAGTTCCTGCGCTGCCGGTATCTCGTTTGTCTTCTCTGATATGAATTTCTGCGCCAGGCATATTCCGTAGTCATTTGAATATACATTCAGGGTCTGCAGCGCTCTGGTTCCCCCATGTTCCCCGGACTGCCTTTTTGAACCTCTGCTCTCTTTTCCGTCTACCGATAGTATGCTTTTTTGTGGATGTCGCCTTCTTTTCCTGACAGCAGCACGATCTCCTCTATTGTATAGCAGCTGTACCGCGACCTGATAGAATCTATCTCTCCCCACTCATTCGCGTTTCCCAATACCGCAAAGAACACGATCATGATGATGTCCCCGAGAAGGTACCTGGTTTAAGAGGGATGTCTGTAATCCGGCACTGCGTCTGCATATTTTTGATATTCCGGATCAGGGCGTCATTGAGCTCTATCGTATCGGGTGAGATTCCGATAAGTTTATCCTGATAATTTTAGATTGCTTAATGATATCCTTTTCGCCGGTTTTGTATACTACTCCGGCCAATACAACTTCATATTTTTCTGTAGCTCCGCATCATCAAGTTGAAATCCAGCCTTAACTCTTTCCGCAGTTTCCTTAAAGCTCAGTTTCATATCCCGGCAGGTCAATATCAGAACCCGTATTCCCTCACGGAGTCCTTCGCGAATCCCTTCACTACGGCCCTGCTGGATTCCCTCACTACGGCCCTGTTGAATTCCCTCGCTACGGCCCTGCTGGATTCCCTCGCTGCGGCCCTGCTGGATTCCTTCGCTACGACCCTGCTGGATTCCCTCATTGCGGCCTTTTCTCTCATATTGCTCAAACAATTCACACACGGTTATCTCGTCCTCCTCTCTGATATCCATTGTTTCCAACTGTTCTTCTATGTCCTCTATATCGTGATCGCCGGAAAGTGCTTTCAGCATTCGGATCAGTGCGCCTTTATGAACCACCGGCCTGTCTGAACGGTAGCTGTCACCCTCCGCCAGGTAGTCCAGTACGATCCTCATGTCGCTGCTGAACCGTCCTCTGATCTCCTGCGGAAGATACCGCATCTCCCACACATGGAGGCGTATGTTGTCTATGTATCTCCTTAGTTTTGGAGACAAATTTTGTTTGGTATATAGCTGGCTGATACTGCGGCAGCCGTGCCAATGTTTTTCTCCCCAATAAAGGATCAACTCTATCACAGGGTAAGACCCCGCTGCCTTTCCTTCATACTGCTCCCTGTAGGCGCCCCCGATATATCCCGCCTTACGCAGGATCATACGGCTGTCCGGCAGGGTCTGGTTGGCAAACAGATACATGGTCTGTATCTGCCCTTCCCGCATCTCGTATTTTGCCAGGTCCTCATATTGGTTGCGGAGCCTTTTGCCACTTTCTCCAAAATAGAGTGTCTCCGTTGGCGCCGGTACAAGTTCCCCCGCATTGATCATGGGTTCCCCGTCAAACAGGAGCGCATTAAGCACATCCGCCGCCACATCTGAAAAAGCCACAAAGTCCTTTTCCGCCAAGTCCTTCTGCTGCATCATTTCTCCCTGCATCCGCAGTTTATCCTCCATTTCCGCGGACACGACAACAGAGAAAAATCTTTCGCCAGTCCGCCTTATATGTTGTGAAAGTTGAATCTGTGGCGAGCCGCCGAAAAAACACTTGAAACTTGAATTTGTGAAGTGTAAATAGGATTCATAACTTTTCTATTCATAAAATACCATACCTGGGCAGAAAAGGCAAGAGGTTCTGAAAATTTGTTAGATATATTGTTTATACCTTTTCCGCCAGTTTTGGTTTGCATACTACTCCGGCCAAGACAACTTCATATTTCTCTGTAGCTCCGCTTCATCAAGTTGAAATCCAGCCTTAACTCTTTCCGCAGTTTCCTTAAAGCTCAGTTTCATATCCCGACAGGTCAATATCAGAACCCGGATTCCCTCACGGAGTCCTTCGCGAATCCCTTCGCTGCGGCCCTGCTTAATTCCCTCACTACGGCCCTGCTGGATTCCTTCGCTACGACCCTGCTGGATTCCCTCATTGCGGCCTTTTCTCTCATATTGCTCAAACAATTCACACACGGTTATTTTAT
>CAZGVI010000002.1:25675-155537 GCA_964529395.1 uncultured Acetatifactor sp. | reverse complement strand
TGTTACCTCCACATTCTTTTTTATTTTGAATGTCCGCAAAATCCGTCCTACATCAGAGAGTACGGCAGCAGCCATATCCTGCGGATCGGGGATACGGGGGAGGCCTTTCGGGTGTATCGGGACGCGCTGCGTCTCAATCTGGCGCTGGATGAGGAGGGATATAGCGCAAGGGCAGAACTGCTGACAGGCAGGGTGTGTATCCGGGAATACATCGTCTACAATGTGCTGGACGGGGAGATACAGATCGACGTCTATGACGGGGAGGGAAACTGTCTGCGGCAGGAGACAGCCCGGCCCGGCAGCGTCCGGACACCGGACGGGATCCCGGTGGAGCATACCACCATATACAGCCGTGTGAGCTTTCAGGTCATGGGGCTCATGGGGCAGGTCATTGACGGGGAAAAAGAAAAAAGTGTGGATATTGTGAGGTATGAAGAAAATGAATAGAAGAAAAGACAGAGAAGACAGAAAAGGAGCAGAGAGCCGGAAAAAGGGACTGCCCGGCATTATCCTGGCGGCGTTCACAGCGGCGGCAGTCACATATATCGTACTGCTCAACGTGGAGAAGAACGCTCTGAGCGCTTATGAAAAGGGGGACTGCTGGGTGCTGGCCCAGGCGCTGGAGAAGGGAACGGAGATCACGGCAGACAACGTGGGGAGCATATTCTGTCCGGCGCAGGCAGATCTGGGGCACATCCCCCAGGAGGCGGTGTCAGATCCCCAGACGCTGCTGGGCAGCCAGGCAGCCATAACCATCCCCGAAGGCAGCATCGCCACTGGACCCATGTTTACTTCCGCCGGCAGCTTTCGGTCCGCCTTGGAACATCCCGTGATCGCCGGGTGCAGGGCGGATGATCTGTACCAATTGGTCAGCGGCACTCTGCGGAGCGGCGACAGGATCCATATCTATACGGTGGATGAGGAGCTGGGAGAGACTTATCTGGTATGGGACAACGTGATGGTCTATCAGACGTTTGACTCTGCCGGTAATCTGATCCCGCCCCAGGACACCTTATCAGCCGCAGCTAGGATCAATGTGCTGCTGGAGGAAGGAACCGCAGAACTCTTTTACAGTGAGTTATACAGAGGATCTCTGCGGGTGGTAAAACTATGGGAGTGAGAGGGATCAAAAGAGGACTGCTGCTCTTGCTGCTGTGCACAGCGCTGTGGGGGATACCGGCGCGGGTACAGGCCGGCGGCGGGCAGATCGGGTACAGCCCTGACGGCAGCGCATTTACCACAGACAGGGGGGATACCTCTGTCGTATGGTACGGGAAGGGTGTAACAGTGCACATACAGGATATGAGCGACGCGCCTGAACCGGGAAGGGGAGAGCATCTGTACCGCTGGAAACGGGAGGAGGACATTCCCATCGCCTACTGGCAGGTGGAACATCCCTATAGCACATGCATTCACAATGACTACGGCCCAGGCGGCACGTTCCATGGGGTGAGTTTCAACCGCAAAAAGTGCCTGCGGAAATACTATTCCGGCTGGCTTCCCTACTGCCGGGACTGCGGGGAGAAAGCCGCGGATTTCCTGTTTTATATGAGCGCGGATACCGCGGCGCTGATCCCTTCGCTCCGACCGGGGATGGGATACTATTATCTGTGTCCATGGTGCGACAATCTGGAGCAGGGCAGGGAGATCGGTGCCCATTTATGTACAGCCGTATCCGCCAACCGGTATGAGATCGTCTATGACGGAAACGGTGGGAACGGCTATATGGTTCCCAGCGTACATATGTACAATGATGCGACACTCTATGAGGGGCGGGAGGTCACGCCCCAGACCGCACTGTCCCTGTGCGGTTTTTGGCGGACTGGCTATCGTTTCGACGGCTGGAACACTCATGAGGACGGAACGGGACAGCGCTTTGAGGAGGGAGAGAGTGTGCGCAATCTGTCGGATCAGGAGGGCGGACAGGTGGTGTTGTACGCCCAGTGGGTCAGAGTCAGGTCCGTGTTGTGCGTGGATCCCGCGGGAGGCAGTTATGACGGAAACACGGGAATCTCGGTTCTGCCGGGGGACTATGGCAGCATCTGTGCCCTGGAGGAGGAGAGACTGACTCCGCCTCCGGGATACAGGGTATCTTTCGACACCAGAGGCGGCGAGCCGGTGAAAAGTATCACGGGTACGCTGCGATTTCGCGAGTGGAGTATGGATCTGCCCTTTCATGGGCGGTTGGAGGGCAATGTCTATCATTATCTGGGGGAGGAGGGAGAGAAAGACCGGATCACGGCCCTCTATACCCCCCAGAATATCCTTCTGCCCAATGCTGGTAAAACGGGACAGTCTTTTGGCGGCTGGTATTATGATCCGGAGTGTACCCGTCCGGCGGGAGCGGCGGGGGACGACTTTACCCCCTCCCGGGATATCACTCTCTATGCCGGCTGGGTGCAGCTGCAATTGCAGGCCCGGGATAATTACAGCGCGGGCGGTGGCAGGGGCGCGGTGAACCTGAGCTGGAGTCAGCCCGATAACACGGATAAGAGCTATAAATTGTACCAACGCACGGAGAGCGGCCCCTGGATGCTGGTCGGCTCCGCGCAGGACAGTGGTATAGGAGCGGGACAGTCCTACAGTGTAAACTACTCGGGACGTCAGGGAACCTATCAGGTAGGCCGGGGGGGCTTTTACCAATTGACGCTGACAGGCGCCCAGGGGGGCGGATGGGGAGCGTTTGACGGTGGAAAAGGGGGCCTGGTTCAGGGTACTTTTTACCTGTCCAGAGGAGAGAGACTGACTTATGAACTGGGTGGACAGAACGGGTACTACGGGGGTGGTGCTGCCACAGCTTACGCTGTGGGCGGCGGCTGCAGCCGTATATCCTCGGACCGTCAGGGGCTGCTGATGGTCGCCGGCGGCGGAGGGGGAGCCATGGAGACCGCGGACGGTATGCCCGGCGGTTCCGGGCAAAAGAATGTGATGGGAGAGGCCGGGGAGAACGGGCAGGCCGGCGGCGGGGGAGGGTATCAGGGCGGCAGCGCGGGCGTCTTGTACCGCCATTGGCATCAGGCGGGCTGCCGCCATATACACCAAGGAGATCCGGTGCATGGCGGCGGGTGCTATACGGAGAAAAAAATCTGTAACAGCAGTTCGTTCCGGCGGGAAAAATGCGGTACGACCTTTTATTACGGGAATGTCGCGGACGACGGCAGCCACTGCTTTTGCGTGCGCTGCGGCAGTCATAGCTGTTCGGGACACACGGAGGATATCTACCGGAACATATGCACCGGATGCGGGACGGATTACGGGCGGGGGCATCCCGACAGGTGTACCATGCAGATGGGCTATGAACTGGGCTGCGGCCAGGAGGAGACCTACCAATGCGGTCTGGAACAGGGCCAGGTGCTGGCCTGCGCTCCCGCCTATGGGGGTTCCAGCTATATTAACGGGGAGGCCTGTAGCAGCCATTCCCAACAGGAGGGATATCAGAGCGGAGACGGGTCTCTGCGGATCACCGCCCTTTCCCTGGGATATCTGGAAGAAAATCTGTTAAACGGCGTTGCGGCTTCGGACATGGGAAAACCTGAAAAGATCGACATGGATACCCTGCGTCTGACTGCGGTGGACGAGAACAGGGTGCGGGTCTTTTTCACAAGACCGGAGGATACAGGCACTGTCTACTACCACCGCGCGGAGTCCTACAGGCGCGGAGAGGATCGGGTGCTGTGTGACTCCAATGTCACGGTGAATACGCTGACCACACAGGTGCAGGGGTATCGGTATGTGGTGGACGGCAGGGCGGGAACCGTGGTGAGAGAGTCTCACCGATGGTATGGAGATGCGGGAGAACGGCCATCCCTGACCATATCCATGGGAGAGGAACTGCAATATCTGCATATAGCGGCGCAGGACAAAGCCGGAAATCTGGGAGAGACGCTCCACATTCCCCTGTCGGATCAGACGGTGATCGCCTGGCCGGTCAGGACAGAGCAGATACGGCTGACTCAGGAGGATACGGTCTGGCCTGCCGGGGAGGAGAGCACCTATTATGTGAAAGGCGGAAGGGGAACACCCTTTCAGATCTCCTTTACGGGAAGTCTGTGCGGGCCCGCCCGCAGGGATTATCAGGTCACGCATCTGTATGTGGACGCTCAGGATACCACCGGGGAGGGCGGAGAAGGACGGCTGGGCACTGTGGCCTTTGCCCGGGAAGATATGTCGCCCGGAAAGTATACTTACCGGGGGGAAGAACTGTATAAAGTCTCGGAGGGAACCCCCTGCGTGGGGGACGGCTCCTATACCATGATCTGGCGCAGCAACAGATGCAGGGATCTGGAGATAACGCAGAGACTGTACGCACCGGAAGAATTGGACGGTCATAGACTGCGCCTGACGCCTGTGGCGGCAGCCGGGAACGGTTCGGATAAAGTCTTTTCGGACTATGCCCAGGATGTACTGGGCAGCGTCTGGCTCCTGGTGGACGCCAGCGCCCCTTTGATCCATGGCATGGATCGGCTGCGGGAGCTGGATATCCTGAAAGAATGGGAAAAGGGCTCCGTGGAGGTGGAATTGACGGCGGAGGATCAGGGCAGCGGTCTGGCGGAGTTCTATGTGGAAGTATATAACCAGGACAACGGCAGCAGTCAGAGATTCACGGATCAGGGCACGGGCAGCATCCGTCTGACGCTGGAGGAAGGGGACGCTCTGTTCAGCGGTTCCTTTACGGTGGTCGCCCACGCGTCGGATCATGTGGGCAATGAGAGGGTGGACAGCAGCGAGATGCAGGGCCTGTCCCTGCATGTGGAACTGAAACGTCTGCTGGAACCCCATGAACCGGTATTCAAGACCGGGGAAAGCGGAGTTTTAACGATCCGTGCCTCAGGGTATGTGGAGCGGATAGAGGTGTTATTTCCGGAGGAGATGACGGAGCTGGACGCCTCCCTGAACAGGGTCTATATCTATGAAGTCCCGGACTATATCAACGAAGAAAACCTGACCTTCATGATCCCTCTGGGAACCCCGGAGGCGGCGATGGAGATCACGGTCAGAGCTTATAAAAAAGATTCTTCTCTGGAACAGCATCCCCGGCTGGCGGTGCTGACTGTGTCGGGAAATGTGCTGGATGAACTGCGCACCAGACTGAGAACGGGAGGAGCGGATTGAAGATAATATGGTTGCTTTTCTGACGCTATGGGGGCTGCTGCTGGTGGCATCGCTGGCGGTACTGCGGCTGATCGCGGGGATGGACCCGTGCCACGGGCTTAAGGCACAGTGGGGGGCGGCGGGAATCCTGCTGGCGGGGAGCGGCGCGGGAACCGGGTATATCCTGTATGCCTGCGGCGGGGAGACGCCGGGAGAGAGGACGGCATATCTGGTGTTGTCCGTCTATCTGACAGTGTGCGGCGTCACGGATGCCCAGACCTGCAAGGTATATGATATCTTGCAGATACCCGCGGCTGCGGCGGGCGCCTGGCTGTGCATCCGGCGTCCTGTCCCGGCGGAGAGCGGAGTGGGACTGGTCCTGTTCGCGCTGCTGCAATATCTGTTGTTTATGCGCCTGTACGGCGAAGGGGATGTGATGGCTTTTCAGATATGCGCCCTCTATCTGGCGGCGGCGGGAGGGAATCTCCTGACCATGCTGCTGCATATGGCGGCTGCCTTTGCCATGCTGGGGGCGGTTCAGCTCATAAAGGGCAACATAAACGGGAAAGGGAACCTGAAGACACCGGTTCCCTTTCTTCCCTATATCGCCTGGGGGGCGTTATGGTTTCTGTGAGCGTCCCCAAAGCCTGTATACCCGTATATAATATGCGGTGATCAGGATCATGTCGGCCCCTGCCCAGGCCAGGACCTCCGCGTAGAAGATACCCTCCTGATCCAGCAGCCGGGGCAGGATCAGGGCGCCGCCGGTGCGCATGATAAACTCTGCGATGCCGGAGACCATGGGGAGTACGGTGTCTCCCATCCCTTGCAGGGAGGAGCGGTACAGATGGAGCAGATACAGCACCGGCAGAAAGACGCTCATTATGGCCAGATAATGATAGGCGATATCCGTTGCCGCCGCAGTCTCCTGGGGAGTGCCATTGATAAAGGAACCCACCAGTATGCGCCCTGCCAGCAACATCGCCACGGCGATGACCACCGATGTGGCCAGAGCGATGCCCACGGCGTGCCGCACTCCCCGGCGAATGCGGTCCCCCAGCCCGGCCCCCAGATTCTGTCCCACATAAGTGACCATGGCGTAACCGTAGGAAGTTGCGGCGATCTCCAGGATCCCGTAGAGTTTGTTGGTGGCGGTATAGCCCGCGATGAATATGACGCCATAGCCGTTGACTATGGATTGGATCACCAGCCCGCCGACGGCGATGATCGTATTCTGGGCGGCCATGGGGGTGCCCAGGGAAAAGAGCTGCCACACCAGCTTGCGGCAGGGGCGCAGATGCCCGGGCCGGATCCGCAGGATCTCCAGCCGCAGAATGACCCGCAGGCAATACAGCGCAGCCACTGCCTGGGCGATCAGCGTAGCCGCCGCAGCACCGCCCACCCCTGTGTGCAGACCGGCCACAAAGAGGATGTCCAGCAGGATATTCAGTATGGAGGCCACCACCATGGCCTGAAGGGGAGTGCGGCCGTCTCCCAGCGCCCGCAGCAGGGAGGCCAGCAGATTGTAGGCCATGACAACAGGGATCCCCGCAAATAGGATCCGCAGATATAAAAGCGCCATGGGCAGGATGTCCGCCGGGGTATCCAGCAGCCGCAGCAGCGGTATCACCAAAGCCTGCCCCGCCGCCTCGATGACGACGGCAGATATGATGGAGAGTGTGACGGAGGCTCCCACGGTCTCTTTGAGTTCCTCTGTCTTTCCCGCGCCGAATTTCTGGGCGGCCAGAATACAGAATCCCTGGGTTATGCCTGTTACCAGGCCCAGGATCATCCAGTTCAGCCAGTCGGAGGCGCCCAGGGCCGCCAGCGCGTGGACCCCCAGCACCTGTCCCACGATCAGTGTGTCCATCACTGTGTAAAGCTGCTGAAATATATTTCCGAACATAAGCGGGAGAGCCAGTCCCAATATCAGTTTCCAGGGCTTCCCCGACGTCATGACCTGCGTGCTTTTAGACATGTTCCGCTCCCTTTCCGCACATTGTGCGATCTGTGTATAAAACAGCGCCAACCTGCTACAGTTTAGGGGCTGGCCGGGTGCAAGTCAATGTATTTTCTTGTAAAATATTGTGTATCCGGCCTTTTTTTGATATGATAAAAAATAAATGGACAGCAGGCGCGTCAGTGCGCGGGATGGAGGAGAGATGGTATCCATAAGTTTGTGTATGATCGTGAAAAATGAGGAGGCTGTGCTGGCGCGATGTCTGGACAGCGTGGCCGGGCTGGTGGACGAGATCATCGTGGTGGACACTGGCTCCACAGACCGCACCAGGCAGATCGCGGCGAAGTATACGGACAGAATCTATGATTTTCAGTGGATCCATGATTTCAGCGCCGCCCGTAACTATGCCTTTTCGCTGGCGTCCTGCGACTATATTTACAGCGCGGACGCGGATGAAGTGCTGGACGAGGAGAACCGGGAGCGGTTTCGCCTTTTAAAGGAGAGTCTGCTGCCGGAGGTGGAGATCGTGCAGATGAAATACGGGAATCAACTGCAGTACAATACGGTCTACAACTATGACGAGGAATACCGCCCTAAGCTTTTTAAAAGGCTGCGGCAGTTTTCCTGGATAGAACCGATCCATGAGACTGTGCGCCTGCAGCCCGTGGTCTACGACAGTGACGTGGTGATCACGCATATGCCCACCCAGGGGCATGGAGGCCGGGATCTGGCCAATTTTGAGCGTCAGGTGCGGGAGGGCCGCAGGCTCTCAAGACATTTGCATAATATGTATGCCAGAGAACTGCTGACGGTGGGTGAACCGGAACATCTTGAGCGGGCCTGTGCCTGTTTTGAGGACTCTTTGGAGGATCCGGAGCGGGACGCCGGGGAATTGCTGGAGGCATTTTGTGTACTGAGCCGGGCCTGCCGCGTTCAGGGGGATGTCTTTGGGTTCTTCAAACATGCGATGAAGGCCATGGCGGCCGGCGGATGTTCGGAACTCTGCATGGAGCTGGGCTGTTTTTATGAGCAGGACCGCCGGGATCCGGCGGAGGCCTCTCTGTGGTATTACAACGCGGCCTATGAGACGGAGCCGATCCTGATCCTGGAGAGCGGCAGAACGCAGGCCCTGGAGGGGCTGATACGCTGCTGTCGGCAGATGGGTCAGGAGGAACGGGCGGCAGAGTATGAGAGACAGTTAAAGGAGAGCGGGAATGAAGTGTGAGAGCTGCGGCGCGGAGTACAGGATGAAGGACGAAAAGTGTCCCTTTTGTCAGGCGGAGAATCCCGTGCTGGCACAGATCCGCAGGGAGCAGATCCTGGGGAACTATGACCGGGAGGCCCGGCGGATGCGGGATTCCGTGCCGGAAGGAGCCATGAAAAAGTGGACCGGCGTGATGCTGGTGATCTGTGAGATATTGGCGGGGGCGGCGCTCCTGGCGGGATTGGTCACACTTATTTGGGGACCGGCCAGAGCCAGGATAGATTACCGGATCAGCGAGCAGTGGGAACGGGAACTGGAAGAGCTGCTGGCCCAGGGGGATATGGAGGGAATCTGCGCCTATATGCGGGAAACGGATATCAGCTCGTCCGAGATGCGCAAATTCCATGAGATCGAAGCCGTCTATTCGGCATACAAGCGTTTTATGGAGCAAGCGGAATACCTTGACAGCCTGTGTGGCAACGAAGACGGAGGCGTCGGCGCAGAGCAGCAATCGAGGGAACAGATTGAGGACTCGGCAACAAGTATGGTCAGTCAGGGGGGATTGACGCTGGCATTATGCAGGCAATATTGCGAGGACAGGGTGATCTGGGGAACGGAGACTCTTTTTGAGGAGTATGCTGCGCAGGTTCGGGGAAAAATGGAGGAAATGGGAGTGTCCGGGCAGCTTTTGGACTGGATGAGCCGGTCGCAGGAGGGGTGGCGCGAGGACGACAGATTCCGGCAGGCGGTGGATGCGGTGACAGAAACATATACCATGCGGCAGCGCCAGGGGGGAGAGCTATGAAGTGTGCAAATTGCGGCGGAGAGATAGATTCTCAGGCCATAGTCTGCGTATACTGCGGCAGCAGGAACGAAGAGGGACTCGCCTTTTATAGAGAAGTGTACCGCAGGGTTCAGCGCAACAGGCTGTTGGCCCCTGTCCTGCTGCGCCAAAAGACTCCGCAGATGATACAGCGTATGCTGACAAGGATCATTGTAGGGATGGGGATGTTGGGCATGGTGCTGTTGGGGATCAGTCTGGGCCTGTATCTGCTGGTGCCTGATCCCGCATACAGTGACGCTCGGCCGGACAGCGGCAGTTACGCGGCGGAGTACGTGGATATAGCGGACGACTACAACAACCTGTCCTATCGCAGCTGGATCGAGTACAGCAATATAATTATGGATACTTTGGACAGGGGTGAGACTCCCGGCACAAACGCTGTCAGGGGGCTGCTGGAGTACGGTTTCCGAACCTATTACGCAGAAGAGATGGATGCGCAGCTACAGGCGCAGGCCCGGTTACAGGTGGACGCCATGCTGCGGGGAGTGCTGGAATTGGGGGAGGAGGAAATGGCGCTGTTCCATAAGGCGGATGAGCGGTATGCATACAGTGTATCTCCGGATATGGAGGCGCAGCAGCAGTTGGTATCTCTCATAGAAGACAGGCTTAAGGCCAGACTGGCAGAGGAATGGGAGGAATAGGAGATGATGAAGGCCATATTTTTTATTGTGATCGTGGCGGGAATATGTTATCTGATCCATTCGCTGGATTTCATGAAAAAACTGGCGGCCAAGATCGTGCTGGTGTATCTGATGCTGGGCTGGCTGGCTCTCTGTATTTGGACAGTGGCCTTCAGTGTGCAGGAGGTGTACGGGGGCGGCTACGACAGAACCATGGAGGAGCGGCTGCGGCAGGTGGAGCGGAATCTGTCAAACGGCAGAATCGATGAGGCCATGACCGAAATGTATTATGATAAAAGCTATGAGGAAGAATTTGATTATGCGTGGGAGCGGGGAACCATGTATCAGCTCTATAACCGGTATCAGCTCTTCTCGCGGGCAGCCGGAACCGATCCTATGTATGCCCGGGAGGCGGAAGACTACAGGCAGAGACTGCTGCAAATATGCGAATGCAGTGACTGCTCCGAGAACGAGCTGTATGTGGAGTTTTACAGGAAGGAACTGGAAAAAGAGTAGACGAAAGGCGGCGGCAGTGGTATGATGATACTTGTTCGGCGGGTGAGCCTGCGCGGACGGGAATACAGACAAAAGGCAGACAAGGAGACGACATGCGATGAAATGGGAGGAAAACGTCCGTAAGATAGTGCCCTATGTACCGGGAGAGCAGCCCGATGTACCGGGTATGATCAAGCTAAATACCAACGAGTGCCCCTATCCTCCGGCACCCGGAGTACAGGCGGCTATCGCGGCCATGCAAAGTCGGGATCTGCGGTTGTATCCCGATTTTGATGCCAGTGTGTTGGTGGAGGGATTGGCGGATTATTACGGTGTGAAAAAGGAGCAGGTGTTTGTGGGGGTGGGGTCGGATGATGTGCTGTCCATGGCATTTCTGACGTTTTTTAACGCGGATAAGCCCGTCCTGTTTCCCGACATCACCTATTCTTTTTATGATGTGTGGGCGGATCTGTACCGGATTCCTTATGAGACCTGTGCTTTGGACGATGATTTCCGCATCCGTCCCCAGGACTATAAACGTTTAAACGGGGGTGTGATATTTCCCAATCCCAATGCGCCCACCGGCGTATATGAGCCGCTTGATCTGGTGGAGGAGATCGTGCGGGCCAACCGGGACGTGGTGGTGATCGTGGACGAGGCCTATATCGACTTCGGGGGGGAGAGCGCGCTTCCTCTGACCCGAAAGTATGACAATCTGCTGGTGGTGCAGACCTTCAGTAAGTCCAGGGCTATGGCGGGCATGCGTATCGGCTTTGCCATGGGCGATGAAAAGCTGATCAAATACCTGAGAGATGCCAAGTTTTCCTTTAACTCCTATACGTTGAACCGCCCGGCGCTGGCGCTGGGAGCGGAGGCCCTAAAGGACAGGGCCTACTTTGAGGAGATCACCGGCAGGATCGTGGCCACCAGGGAGCGAGTAAAGGGAGAACTAAAAAAACTGGGCTTTACATTCCCGGATTCCCTGACCAATTTTATCTTTGCCACCCATGAGCGGATTCCGGCGGCGCAGATCTTCCAGGCGCTGCGGGAGCGGAACATCTATGTGCGCCACTGGGACAAGCCGCGGATCTCCGATTACCTGCGGATCACGGTGGGAACGGACGAGGAGATGGATACTTTGCTGGCCTTTTTGAGAGAATATATCCGATAAAACATATCTAAAGAGGAGAAAAAAATGCTGAAACACTATTTAATGATCTTTTTTATTTCCATGGTTCCCCTGATCGAACTGAGAGGCGCTATTCCCTACGCAGTGGGGTTTAATCTTCCGCTGCTGCCCAGCTATATCATATGTATCCTGGGAAATATGCTGCCTGTGCCCATTATCTTTCTGTTTGCAAGAAAAGTGCTGGAGTGGGGAGCGGACAAGCCGGTGATCGGCAAGTTTTTCACATTCTGCCTGGAAAAGGGCCACAAGGGGGGCGTAAAGCTGCAGCAGAAAGCCGGAAAGGGTCTGTTTCTGGCGCTGCTTTTGTTCGTGGGCATTCCCGTGCCCGGCACAGGGGCCTGGACCGGCACGCTGGCGGCCAGTCTGCTGGATATGGATTTTAAGTCCAGCGTTATCGCGGTGCTGCTGGGTGTGGTACTGGCGGGCGTGATTATGGGACTGCTCAGCGCGGGCGTGTTCGGTGCTATAGGATTGGCGGCCTGAGCGGCAGGCGGAGGTGACGGCGATGCGGGCATATTCGGATTTTGCCGATGTGTATGACGAACTCATGGACAACGTTCCCTATGCGGCATGGTGTGAAAACATCGCGGCTCTGATCGAAGAGTACGGGATCAGCAGGCCAGTCGACAGTGACGGGATCTGTCGGGAGGAACCCTGCGGGGAGGAGGCGCTGCTTAAGTCCGAGAGGAATCTGGTGCTGGACCTGGGCTGCGGCACGGGTACGCTGACGCAGCTTTTGCGCCGGAAGGGCTATGATATGATCGGAGTGGACAATTCTCCGGAAATGCTGGGGATTGCCATGGAAAAAAACGCGGAGGGCGGCAGTGGGATACTGTATCTGCTCCAGGATATGCGGGAGCTGGAGCTGTACAGCACGGTGGGTACGGTGCTCTCTGTCTGCGACTGCCTGAATTACCTGCTGGAAGAGGAGGATCTGCTGCGGGTATTCCGGCTGGTGAACAATTATCTGTATCCGGGTGGGCTGTTCCTGTTCGACTTTAATACGATATATAAGTACAGTCAGGTCATAGGGGACACGGTCATAGCGGAAAATCGGGAGGACTGTAGTTTTATATGGGAGAATTATTACCATGAGCAGGAGGAGATCAACGAGTATGATCTGACGGTCTTTGTGCAGGAAGAGGGAGAACGGTTCCGGCGTTTTACGGAAAATCACCTCCAGCGGGGATACACGCCCGATACCATGTGCCGTCTGGTGGTGCAGGCGGGGATGCGGGTGATCCGGTTGCTCGACGCGGACACCATGGACGAAGTGACGGATGTGAGTCAGAGGATCTATGTGCTGGCCCAGGAGCAGGGAAAACCGCTGCGACAGGAGGTCGCGGCGCTCTGAGACGGACGATCCCAATACGCTTTAACGCAGTATCGCGGGCCTGGCCTGCGATATGCAGGAAAGAGGTAAGTTTGAGAGACAATGAGGAGTATAAAGATTATATAGTGCGCGCCACGGCCGCGGGGACGCAGATACGGGCATTTGCGGCCACCACCAGGAATCTGGCGGAGGCCGCGAGGCGGGCGCATAATACCAGTCCTGTGATGACGGCGGCCCTGGGGCGCCTGCTGACGGCGGGCGCAATGATGGGTATTATGCTGAAAGGCGAGAAAGATATACTGACATTGCAGATCCGGGGAGACGGACCGGGCAGGGGGCTGACGGTGACGGCGGACAGCCGGGGACGGGTCAAGGGATACCCTCTGGTGCCGGACGTGATCCTGCCTGCCAATTCCATGGGAAAGCTGGATGTATCCGGGGCTATGGGAGAAGGGATACTGAGCGTGATCCGGGACATGGGGCTGAGAGAACCCTATGTGGGCCAAACCCCTCTTCAGACAGGTGAGATCGCGGAGGATCTGACCTATTATTTCGCCACATCGGAGCAGATTCCCTCCAGCGTGGGGCTGGGGGTATTGATGGAGCGTGACAATACGGTGAGACAGGCGGGAGGGTTTATCCTTCAACTGATGCCGGATACTGAGGAGGAGGTCATTGTCAGACTGGAGAACAATCTGGCCGGCATTTCTTCCGTGACGACGATGCTGGAGGCGGGAAATACCCCTGAGCAGATACTGGGGATACTGCTGGACGGTCTGGATGTGGAGTGTACGGACACTGTGGAGCCTGCGTTTTTCTGCGGCTGTGACAAAGCCAGAGTGGAAAAGGCTCTGATCAGTATCGGTGAGGAGGAACTGCGGGAGATGATCGACGAGGGCAGGGAAATAGAGGTGAACTGTCAGTTCTGCAACCGACATTACCTCTTCTCTGTGGAGGAGTTGAAGAATCTATACTCAAAAGCGCAAAAAGCGCGCCTTAGTAGCTAAGGCTGCGCTTTTTCCAGAGAGTTGCGGATGGCTTCCAGCAGTACCAGGGAAGTGTATTTGCTGTCGGTGTCGTATTTAAGGTTCTCCAGCGACTGCTGCTCACAGATCTGGGCTGTCAGGGAGTCGAAGGCCGGCTGGAGCAGAGGGTACATAGTGGTCACGGCATCGCTTAGATTTACCAGTTGTATGGAGGTGATGGTATCCCGGTCAACCATGACTTCCACATTCATGGTCTGATCGCCCAGAACCAGTTCCGTGTTGTACACGCCGGGTATGTAGAGTGAGGCTGCATCGGAAACGGGCGAGGCGCCATCCGAGACGTCGCTGCCGCCGGGGCTTTCCGTTCCTGTGGGAGCATTGGGCTGGGCGGAATCTTCTTTATCCGGAAGGAACATTACGACCAGCAGCACCACAAACAGGATGCCCAGCACGGCAAATATTCCGGTATAGATCAGTTCTTTCATATGGAGGACCACAATTTTTGTCTTTGCGCTCATGTTATGCCTCGCTTTGCTCGTTGTTAATATAGGTTATGCATGGAAAAAAGCCTTTATGACGGAAAAGAGATTTGCATTTTTCAAAAAAAGAGATTATGATGGGGTAAGAAAAGGGGGATCGCGGGCATGAAGTTTACCAAGATGCATGGATGCGGTAATGACTATATTTATATAGACGGAGCAGCGTGGCGGATTCCGCAGGGCGACAAGCCGGAGGCGGTGCGCTTTTTGAGCGACCGGCATTTCGGCGTGGGAGGAGACGGCGTGATCTTTATCAATCCCAGCGACGAGGCCGACTTTGAGATGGAGATGTACAATGCCGACGGCACCAGAGCGGAGATGTGCGGCAACGGAATACGCTGTGTGGCTAAATATGTGTACGATAAGGGTCTGACGGACAAGAGACAGATATCCATTGTCAGCGCGGGCCAGATCAAGTATCTGGATTTGGAGACGGACTCGGACAATAAGGTATCCCGGGTAAAGGTGAACATGGGCCCCCCTGTTTTGGAGCCTGAGCGGATACCAGTGGCGGTTAAGGGCAGTCAGGCCGTGAATGTTCCCATCTGTGTGGAGGGCCTGGAGTACCGTATGACCTGCGTGTCCATGGGCAATCCTCATGCGGTGGTATTCGTGGAGGGGACCCAGGAGATGGATCTGGAACGGATAGGACCGCTGTTTGAGCACCACGAACTGTTTCCCAGACGCACCAACACGGAGTTTGTGCAGATTGTAGACAGACGGCATGTGAAGATGCGTGTATGGGAGAGAGGCACGGGGGAGACCCTGGCCTGCGGGACGGGATGCTGTGCCACTGTGGTGGCTTGCGTGCTGAACGGCCTGACGGACGATCAGGTCACTGTCGGCGTACTGGGAGGAGAGATCGAAGTCACATGGGACAGGGAGCGGGATCTGGTATACATGAGCGGGCCGGCGGTCACTGTATTTGAAGGGGAGGTAGATATCCATGTTTAAGGTGAATGACAACTATTTAAAACTGCCGGGGAGCTATCTGTTCTCCACCATCGGTAAAAAGGTAAATGCGTATGCCGCCGCCCATCCGGACAGGAGGATCATACGGCTGGGAATCGGCGATGTGACCCAGCCTCTGGCCCCGGCCATCATCAAGGCGCTGCACGGCGCTGTGGATGAGATGGGCGACGCGGCGACATTTCGTGGATATGCGCCGGATCTGGGCTATGAGTTTCTCAGAAACGCCATTGCCGATAACGATTACAAGGCCAGAGGCTGTGATATCGGGGCGGATGAGATATTCATTTCCGACGGAGCGAAATGTGATTCCGGCAATATTCAGGAGATATTCAGCCTGGATAACCGGATCGCGGTATGTGACCCGGTCTATCCCGTGTATGTGGACACCAATGTGATGGCGGGGAGGACCGGTACTTATGATTCTCAAAAGGAGACATGGAGCAATGTGATCTATATGCCCTGTACCCAGGGGAATGATTTTACGCCTGATCTGCCGAAGGAGACGCCGGATATCATCTACCTGTGTTTTCCCAATAATCCCACAGGCTCCGCGATCACCAGGAGCCGGCTGCAGGAATGGGTGGATTATGCGAACCGGGTGGGAGCCGTCATCATCTATGACGCGGCCTATGAGGCATACATATCCCAGGAGGATATCCCCCATAGCGTCTATGAGTGTCAGGGGGCGAGAACCTGCGCCATCGAGCTGCGTTCGTTTTCCAAGAATGCCGGATTTACCGGCGTGCGGCTGGGCTTTACCGTGATTCCCAAAGAGTTGAAAGCGGGGGACGTCAGTCTGCATAGTCTGTGGGCGAGACGCCACGGCACCAAGTACAACGGCGCTCCCTATATCGTACAGCGGGCCGGCGAGGCGGTATATTCCGACGAGGGAAAGGCACAGCTGCGGCAGCAGGTGGCATATTATATGAAAAACGCGGCGTATATTTATCAGGGCCTGAAGGATGCTGGATACACGGTGTCCGGCGGGGTGAACGCTCCCTATATCTGGCTGAAAGCGCCTCGGGGAATGAGCAGCTGGGAGTTTTTTGACTATCTGCTGGAGAACGCCAATGTGGTGGGTACGCCGGGATCGGGTTTCGGCCCCAGCGGAGAGACATATTTCCGTCTGACTGCCTTTGGCAGTTATGAGAATACGGTGGAGGCAGTGGAGCGGATCAAGGCGCTATAGGGGTATCTTGGAGAAATGTGAGGAAGGGAGGAGACCGGAATGGCGTACGAGCAGGATTATTTGACAGGATTGTGGACTCGTCAGGCGATGTATGCCTTTTATCAGGGGCTTGAGCTTGACAGCAGGATCCATTTTATGTTCCTGGACGTGGATAACTTTAAGATGGTAAATGATATCTATGGACATAATCAGGGAGACGCGCTACTGGTAAATATTGCTGGCATCCTTCAAAAGAGTGCCCCTATGGCTCGCGCAGTGAGAATGGGCGGCGATGAATTTGTGCTGATTTTTCCACCGGAGATTAGCCGAGATACACTGTGCGGGATTGCCGATGATATCATTCAGCGGGTACAGGGAAAAGAGGGTGCGGAGCATATTGCGACCAATGTATCCATGAGTATCGGCATCCTCTATGACGAGAAAGTGGGGGAGACGCTGGAGCAAACGCTGCTAAAGAGTGATATGGCAATGTACCACGCCAAGGATAACGGCAAAGGCCGATATGTGGTGTTTAATGATATTGCGGAGCTGGTGCTGGGAGAACTGGAGATGGAGAAGAGGCAGCAGCAGGCGATGGAGAACGGTGAGTTTGAGGTGCGGTACGTGCCCATTGTCATGGCCCAGACTCCAAGGCTTTATATGGCGCAGGTTTATTTGGTATGGAATATGCCGGATGGCAGGTGTAAAAAACAGGAGGAGATTTTTCCGCTGTTTATCAAAAATGGTTTTGCCGCACGGCTCAACGCCTGGGTTCTGGAGAGAGTGCTGCAGGATATTGTCGCGTCCAGAGGGAAAAAGAACCGGCCTGAGCGTGTGGCCGTGCGGGTTTCGCGCCTGCAGCTGTTAAACGGCAAACTACTGCCATGGCTGGTAGAAAAGCTCCATGATTATGGGGTAAACGCGGAAGAGTTGGAGCTGGAGATAGACGAATCCGCCTTTACAAGGGGCAAGGAGGAGTTGCTTGCCAATATTATCGCGCTGCATAAGTGCGGTTTTCACATTTCACTTACAGGCGTAGGGCTGGATTTCGGCAGTCTGCGGTATTGGGATATGCTGCCCATTGACACCTTGAAATTCCATAAAGAGTATATGCGGCATGCGTTTTCCAGCTACAAAGGCCGCAGGATCATGAAGACCCTGATGGCTGTGGGACGGGAACTTAAGATGGATATCGTAGCGGAAGGCGTGAATTCCCGTGAGGATATCATGTATCTCATCGAATGCGGCTGCAACGCTGTGGGCGGCGAATTTTTTTCAAAACCGATGAAAATGGATGATTTTCTGGAGTATGTACAAAATAATCTTTGTACGGAGATACGTATGACAGAATTCCCGTTCTGGACGGATTATGCCGCGGTAAACGGGACTATGCAGGCTGTCCCGCTGGGCGAGGGGGTACATCTGACAGAAGGGATCAGCGCAAACTGGGGAGGGGTATTGTTTGACGGCGGCAATGTGCGTGAAAATGTGCTACAGCTGCCTCCGGAGCTGTTGGCCAGCGACTCCTATTCCATATGCATGTGGATCAAGCCTCTGGAGCTAAACGGCTGGAGCAGCGTTCTGTATGCCCGGTATAATAACGGTTTTATGTCCATGGTTCCCTATTCGCCGGATCATTCTACTATATATAGAGTCCATCAGGACAGTTTTGTGGCTCAGTTCCATGATATCCTGATCCGGATGGTACAGCGGAACAAATGGAGTTTTCTGTGCGTGACCTTTGACGCTGTCACATGCGTGGGGCGCCTGTACCTGAACGGCAGGCTGGCAGGGGAGGCGGAGGACATTCCGCAGCTGCCCGCCTGTAAACAGATTTTGCTGGGTGGGGATCCCTTTCAGAAGTCTTTCTGCGGATATGTGTCCGGCCTGGTGTTTTGCGACAGCGTGATGACAGAGACGGAGATCGGGGACATATACAACGATTTCTGCAATGATCCCGGCTTTGCGGGGGACAGAGAGGAATTCTGGATGGAAGGGGATTCTCCTATTTATCATGTCTGATCACATCCGCGTATTCGGCTCTGGCGGCGGAGAGCAGATCCCCCGGCGCGAGCTCAATCTGGCAGCCCAGGCGGCCTCCGCTGACAACGATTGTCTGTAGGCTGTGGGCAGAGGCGTCAATTCGGGTCAGATACTGTTTTTTCATGCCGATGGCGGTGCAGCCTCCCCGGATATAGCCGGTGACAGCATTTATGTCTTTCACATGGATCATTTCCAGGCTTTTTTCTCCCACGCTGCGGGCGGCGGCCTTCAAGTCAAGCTCCCGGTCTATGGGGATTACAAATACAAAATAGTCCCGGGCTCCCTTAGTCACCAGGGTCTTGTATACTTTTTCATAGGGCAGCCCCAGCTGATCCGCAATCTTCAGCGCGTCAACAAATTCATCGCACTCATAGGTATACTGGCTGAATGGAATCTTCATGGACTCCAGGATCCGCATGGCGTTGGTCTTGTTCTCTTTTGATTTGGACATAGCATTTCCTCTTTTCTATGGCACTTCCTATTGATTAATACGGTATCAAGTATAGTCTGCAAGGGGGAGGGTGTCAAGTCCGTCTGAAAGGGTGTTGCATAGTGTCAAGGTAAAATTGTGAGAAGGAGGTAGATAAACATGGCACTGATTCAAATGACATATCTTTCCATGGCACTGCTGCGCACGGTGGAGGTACAGGTGATCCTTCCCGTTGACAAGATGGATCTCGCCGCAGGTGCGCGGGAGGATAAAAAGTATAAGACGCTGTATCTGCTCCACGGGCTGTTGGGCAGCAACGTGGACTGGATCTCCGGCACATGTATCCAGAGGTGGGCGGAGGCTAAAAATCTGGCGGTGGTCATGCCCAGCGGAGAAAATTCGTTTTATTTTGACCATGCGCTGCCTAACAGCGCATACGGCACTTTTATCGGACAGGAACTGCCGACCATGATGAGAAAGACGTTTCCGCTGTCTTCGAGGCGGGAGGATAGCTTTATCGGAGGACTGTCCATGGGAGGGTACGGGGCGCTGCGCAACGGGCTGAAATACTGTGATACTTTCAGCCATATCATCGCTCTGTCCGGCGCAGTCCATATCTTTGAGGAGAAGGGGCACGGGCTCTTTGGAGCGCTGGCCTGTTTCGGAGACAAGGAGAAGGCGGAGAAGACGGACCTGAATCCGAAGATTGCCTTTGAAAAGGCCAGGGAGAAGGGGTGCGTTCCCAGGATCTATATGTCCTGCGGCCTGGAGGATGATCTGCTCGCGGCAAATCGGGCGATGAAAGACTTCTTTGAAGAGCAGGGCGCGGAACTGACATATGTGGAGACGGCGGGAGGACACGATTGGGATTTCTGGAACAGCCAGATTCATGAGGCTCTGGATTGGCTGCCGCTGGAGGCACAGTCTGAGGGCATCAGCAGCGGACATGTGACAGATGGACATACTCCCCGATAGCGTACAAAAAAATACTTGACATTGACGTAACGTATACCCCTATACTGTAGATATGGGAGGGGATGATCGGCAGCATGCAGAAACGGTATACGGCCGGGGAACTGGCCCGGTGGGCGGGGGTATCCGCCCGGACGATCCGGTTTTATGAGGAAAAGGGTATCCTGCAGCCCAGAGAGCGGTCGCCCGAGGGGTATCGGCTATATGATGACAGCGCGGTCCTGCGGCTCCAGGAGATATTGATGCTGAAGTATGTGGGGCTGTCTCTGGAGGAGATCCGGCAGGTCCTGGGACAGGGAGAACAGATGTCGGCGGCTGGGCTGTTGGAGCGTCAGAGGGAGCTGGTCTTAGAAGAACGCCGCCGTCTGGATCGTATCCTGGAGATCATTGACCGGGCACAGCAGCACTGTCTGGCGGGGCAGCTGCCCGTGTCCCGATCTGCGGAGATCATGCAGTTGGTGACCAAGAATCAACAGTCAAATTTTCGCTATGGTCTGTATGAACGATATGGAACCAGCAGGCAGAGATGGCATGAGTGGCTGTTTGAACAGCTCCGTTTAGAGACGGGGATGCGGGTGCTGGACTTGGGCTGCGGCCACGGGAACGTGTGGCGTGAGGGCTGGCAGAGGATCCCCGGAGGGTGCTGTATTACCCTGCTTGACAGGGAGACGCAGGGGCTGCAGTTTCTGCGCGGAATATACCGGGAGCGCTGCGGGGAGCTGGCGGCGGGAGTAAAGCTTACTTTTTTGTGTGAGGACGCGGAGAGATGGCAGTGTCCGGCGGCAGGATATGACCTGATACTGGCGGGACATTTGTGGAACTATATTCGGGATAAGGAAAGCCTGCTGGGCAGACTGCACCTGGGGCTGGCTAAGGGCGGCAGACTGATCTCCACTTTTACATCTCAGGCCTCCGTCCGGGATGTAAACCGGATATTGGAGCCTGTGCTGGGCAGGAGAGCGCTGGGGGTCTATGAGGAGCGCAGACAGGTCATTGCGGAGCAGATGGAGGAGTTGTTTGACGCGGAATTTGCCCATGTGTCCCGGATGACTTTTCACAATTGTCTTCGGATCCCACAGCCGGAGGAACTGCTGCGATATCTGTGCGGCCTGGATGGGGAGCTGGAGACCCGGATCAGGGCGAAGGAGCAGGAAGTGAGAAAGCATCTGTGGGAATTGACCCTGGGGGGACAGATACCGGAGATCGGCACAGAGGGGCATTGTTACTGCTGCCGGTGACGCAGGAGCGCCGATACGTTATTATCTGAAAGCGGGGCTGGAAGACGCTGGAAACCGGGTCTGCGATGTGGGCTATGACTATAGGATGCATGATTATCTGAAAGGGATTCTGTAATATGCACTGAAACAAAAAGTATGAGGAGAGGACGAGGAGGTAAGTATGATACCTACAAGGGAAAAAGCGGAGGAACTGCTGCGGGACGGGGAGGCATGCAATCCGGGGGCGTGGGCGGATCACAGCAGGGCGGTGGCCATGTGCGCGGAAAAAATTGCCGCGGCCTGCGGGGATATGGATACGGAGAAGGCTTATGTGCTGGGACTGCTCCACGATATCGGACGCAAGTTCGGAATCAAGCACATGGGGCATATTTATGACGGATACCACTATATGACGGAGCTGGGGTATGACGAGGCAGCCCGTATCTGCTTAAGTCATTCCTTCAGTATTCAAAAGCTGGAGGACTACATAGGCAAATGGGACATTACCCAGGAGGAGCAGCAGGAGCTGCGCGCTTTGCTGGCAGAGATGGTATACGACGACTATGACAGGCTGATTCAGGTCTGCGATTCTCTGGCGGGGATCACAGTGGTGGACATGGAGAAGCGCATGGCGGATGTAAAACGGCGCTACGGCAGTTATCCTCAGGACAAATGGGACAGGAACCTGGAGCTGAAAGGATATTTTGAGGAGAAAATGGGGCAGGATATCTATACGGTGGTAGGGCGGGGAAAGTAAACAGACCGATCGATATCGGTACGGTTTGACGGACGGATATTGTTCATAGGTCTGTGTGTTTGCAGCGGATATGCAAAACGGAGGGAATGGGTATGGCGTCATGGATGGTACATCTGCGGGTGGCGGACAGGCTGTTGGAGCGTCTGCCGGATATGGAAGAGAGAGAGTTTATCATGGGGAATATCGCCCCGGACAGTGGCGTGCCCAATGCGGACTGGACGGCCTATGCGCCCCCCACAGAGGTGTCCCATTATAAGACCTACCAGGAGGACGGGACGGTGAAAATAGACGTGGATTCCTATCTGGCGCAGCATTTTACCCCCAAGCAGCGTGCGGGCTATGACCGGAAACAGTATTCCTTTTATCTGGGATATCTGACGCATCTGCTCACGGATCTGGAGTGGATCGCCCATGTGTACAATCCCAGCGTGGAGAAATATCCGGAGGCTTACGCGGAGGATTCTCATAAACTGCTGTGGACGCTGAAAAAGGACTGGTATGACCTGGATTTTCTCTACCTGAAAAAACATCCCGATTTCAGGGCTTTTCAGATCTATGAGAATGCGGAAGGTTTTGTCAACCGCTACATGGACACTTTTGCGGAGGATGCTTTTGAGAACAGGCGGCAGTATATCACAGGCTTTTACCGGGGCGGCCGGGAGGGTATCGAGCGGGAGTACACTTATCTGACCGAGGTCCAGGCGGAGCGGTTCGTGGAGGACTGTGTGGAGACAGTGCTGGGAAAACTGAAAGGAATGTTGGAGGAAATATGAGACAGAATCACATATATCTGAGCGGAGAAGAAAGGGTCGGGGAATGCTCCGTAGTTCTGGTGACCGGGATTCCTGCGGCGGGTAAGAGCGTACTGGCGGAAAAACTTTCCGAGGATCTGGGAATCCCGTGGTTTTCTAAGGACAGCATCAAAGAAGAACTTTATGACACCATCGGATTTATGTCCAGGGACGAAAAAGTGAAGCTGGGCACAGCTGCCACAAGTATCCTGTATTATCTGGCAGAGCAGATGATGCAGTGCCGCAGGCCCTTTATTCTGGAGAATAATTTTGAGGTGAGTTCCCGGCAGGGGCTTACGGCGCTGCTCTCGCGCTACGGATACAGGGCGCTGACTCTGCGCCTGACGGGAGATTATGCCCGTATCTATCAGCGCTTTGTCCAGAGGGAAACAAGCGGCGGGAGGCATCCCGGCCATGTGACCAACAGCAGTTATTCCAAAGAAAATGGCGCCGCACCAAGCTCCACCGTCACGCTGGAGCAGTATATCGCCGGAATCCGCAGCAGGGAGATGGACAGCTTTTGTATAGGCGGGCCGGTCATTACGGTGGATACAACGGACTTTTCCAAAGTGGACTTTGGGGCTGTCTGCCGGGAGATAAGAGATTGGCTGGAATGCGGATTGGGATAAAAAGGAGGATCGGAATGAACGGATTTTTGACGGACGGACAGGGCCGGGAGATGCTGCTGCTGGGAATGCAGGCCCACAATTCTTCCACGGGGACATTTATGATGGAGCGCACCATAAGGGCGGCGGAGCTTTTTAACGCCAATACGCTGGAGGTGCCAGTCTATTGGTATAAGGTGGAGCCACAGCGGAACGCCTATGATATGACCCAGGTGCGGGAGCTTATAGACCAGGCCAGAAAGGCGGGGAAAAAGTTGGTGATCCTGTGGTTTGCCACCAGCAAAAACGGGCATCCCACCTATGCCCCGGAGTATATCAAGACCCAGCCGGAGACGTACCAGGTCGCCATAGGATCCAACGGAGCCTGTGTGGCGTCCCTCTCTCCCCACTGCGAGGCCACGCTGGAACGGGATAAAAAAGCTTTTTGTAAAGTGGTGGAATGCATTCGGGAGTACGATGCCCGGGAGCGAACGGTCATTGCCTTGCAGATTGAAAACGAGATGGGGCTTGCCAACACAGACAGGGATTACGGTCCGCTTGCCCAGGCCGACTACGAAAAGCCGGTGCCAGAGTGCATCCGGGGTATCCGGCTGGCGGACGACGGGCTGGAACAGATAGGACCGGAAGAGAAAGAAAAACATAGCTGGAAAGGGCATTTTGGCAGACATGCGGCGGAGGCTTTCAGCGCATGGTATCATGGGAGATTTATCGGCCGCATCGCCGAGGCGGCCAAGGAGCTGTACGACATTCCCATGTACACCAATGTCATGGTGATGGAGAACGGCTGCGAAGAGGCGGGTTTTTCCTACAGCGGCGGCGCGGCGGTGAGCCGGGTGCTGGATATCTGGAAGGCGGCCGCGCCCAGGCTGGATCTGCTCTGCCCGGATATTTACAATGAGACGAAAGAGGACTACTGCCGGATCTGCCGTGCCTATGCACGGGAGGACAATGCCCTGCTGATACCGGAATCCTCCTGCATGAGCGCGGCAAACAGTATGAACGCCATTCGGGCGGTGGCGGACTTCGGAGCCATAGGCGTGGCCTGTTTCGGTGCGGAGAGCGTGTTGGATGGCCAGGGAAACCTGCTGGGATCGGCGGAGAGCATGGCTCTGACTATGAGAACGCTGCGGGCACTTGAACCGTTGCTGGTCAAATATCATAAGACAGGCAGGATACACGGTATCGTGCAGGAAGAGTTTGCCGTGAGCAGCTATCTTCGGCTGCCGGATTATCATGTACAGATCAAGTTTATGTCCACGGATAAGATGCCTTTCGGCTATGGCTCAGCCATCAATCTGGCAGATCCTGAGAACCGGAAAGTTCTGCAGGTCAGGGGCAGGGGAATCCTGATTCAGACAGGGGAGTATGAGTTTTATATGGCCGGGGCGGGAATGGCGGCGGAGTTTATCAGACGTCCCCATCCGGCGGATGAGCAGGCATATATTCATCTATCCTCCAGATGGGCGGGGCAGTTGAATTTCCTCACAGTGGAGGAGGGACATTTTGAAGGAGATCTGTGGGTCACGGATTACGAGCGCAACGGCGACGAAGCCAATTTTGCGGTCTATGTGCATGAGGGCGGCGCAGTGCGCATTCGCTTAAATCCGGCCATTGAAAATTGTATCTCTTAAGCGGAGAACCGGCAGTGAGTTTCGACTCAACTGCCGGTTGACTTTTTTGAGAAGGATTCAAAGAAACGATTATTGAACCCCCTACACAGGCATGCTATATTTAATCATAGCCAAGGTAAGCAATATGGTGTATTTTCGCCGAGGGCATGACCATAAGAAGGTATACCCCCGTGATTCGCAGAAAGGCTGGATGTCGTATGTTAGACAAAGAAGCGATCGGTAAGAGGATGGCTTTTTTCCGAAAAGAAAGAGGGATCACGCAGAAAGAACTCGCCGACTCCCTGCATATTTCCTATCAGGCCGTTTCCAAATGGGAACTGGGTAAGAGTCTGCCCACTGTGGAGATGTTCTATGAGATCTCCAACCTGTTAAATATTACGGTGGACGCGCTGTTAAACGAAAATGATTGGAAAAACAGAAGTATCTCCTACCGGGAGTCGGGGCTTGATTCAAGCAGGCTGCATGCTCTGAAAAGGGAGATCCTGCAGTATAATTCAAAGGACGAAAATATTCTGTCCGCCTATTACGCAGACGCATGCCTGTTCCGGATGGACACCTCCGGGATGCAGGACCCGGTATATTCCTGTATTACCTGTGTTCCGGGCTCCAAGGAAAGGCTGGCAAAGGAGTACGGCTATAATCAGGAAGTCTGTGCGGACGCAGCGGCCGGCGCCATGAACCACACGCTGCAGCATGGCGTAAGACCGAAGATCTTAAAAGCAATGGTGGTCTGCGGCAATTACGACCGGGAACAGCTCTGCCTGATGGCGCAGTCTTTCCAAAAGGTATGCGAAAAAAACGGGGTTGCCTTTACGGGAATGGAGATAGCTGCCCAGCCTGTCAATTACGGTCCGGAGGAGTATGAGTTGAGCGCCACTGTGGTGGGAGTGCAGGATAGAGATAAACTGCTGACGGGAGAGCGTGTGAGGGAGGGGGATATCCTGATCGGCATTAAGACAGAGGGAATAGACGGAACCAATTTTCCCTTTGTAAAGGTATTGCTGGACAAAAATCCCGAGTTATATCACGCCAAAATAGATGGGGACAGATTTTTTCTGGATGAGTTGATGAGGGCAAACAGGGCGTTTGCCAGGGAAATCGCCGCCTTACAGGAGGAGGGATATCTGCACAAAGCCTTTCGTATAGGCAACTCCCTGTTAAACTGGAAATACTGGCAGGGTATCCCGGATGGTCTGGGCGCATGCCTCGAACTGGAGGCCATTCCGGTCCTGCCCCTGTACCGCTTTCTCTTTGAGCAGGACAGGATCGGGGAAAATGTGTTTTCCGACCATTTCAACATGGGCATCGGCATGGCGGTGGCCGTGCCGGAGAAACACTGGGAGGAGGCCATGCGGATCATCCGGCGGTTTTCCCAGTGCTGGCGTATCGGGCGGGTGGAGGGAGGCGGTAACAAGGGTGTGAAGGTTTGGAGCAGGGGGCAGATACTATGGTGAAGGCAGAGCGGACGGATAAAGCGGTTCTGAGACAGATCATACAGTATGTGCGCAGGCATCAGGGGCTGGTGCTTTTGGCGCTGCTGTCCGGCGCGCTGTGCGCGGGGTGCGGTGTGGCCGGTTCCGAACTGCTGCGGCGTGTGGTTGACGGGATGGAAGCGGGAAATATGCCTGCCATTGGGCAGCTCCTCCTCCTGTGCGGGGGACTGCTGGCAGTTGGCGCGGCCTCGGCCTGGGGCACACGCTATACGTCCGGGAGTGTGGCCACCAGGATTCTTCAGGAGGTAAAGGACGACGCGGCGGCTCATATTACCGGAATGACTGCGGAGGCCATGGCCAAGAACCATTCCGGGGATATTCTGGCAAGGCTGACCGAGGATGTGAACCGGGTAAGCGGCTTTGTGCAAAACGATCTGCTGATGGTGATCACAAATCCTTTTCTGCTTGTCTTTTATCTGCTGTATCTGCTGTATCTGAATCCGGTGCTGTTTCTGATCTCCATAATACCTACGGTTCTGTGTCTGCCGCTGGGAGCCATACTGACAACCAGGTTCAAGGCCGGCTCCAGGGCATATATGCAGTACACTGCGGAGATCATCAGCTCGTCGGCGGATATGATCGGGGGTATGGAGGTGGTAAAGAGCTGCTCCCTGGAGAACGCTTTTCTGGAAGATTACGGTAGAAGCGTGCAGAAAATGACAGACATGGCCGTGCGTAATGACGGGAATCAGTCCATGGGGTCCGCATTTTGGATCCTGTCGGGCACACTCTCCTCCATACTCTGTCTGGTGGGGGGAGGATGGTTTTGCCTGGAGGGTAAGATGACCATGGGCAGTCTGGTGGCTTTCTTTTCCCTTCTGCCCAAGATGGTGGAAGTCATCAATGATCTGGCGGGCCGGATTTTCAACAGCAAGGTGGCTCTGGCGGCGGCGGAGCGAGTGTTTGAGGTATTGAACACACCGTCGGAGCCTACGGGAGCCGTGGTATCCGGCAGGGAGGATGCCCCGGCTATAGAATTCAGAGACGTATACTTTTCCTATGAGGAGGGAGCGCCTGTGCTGCAAGGCGCCAGCTTTACGGTGCCCCGGGGCAGGACCGTGGCCGTGGTGGGCGCCAGCGGAGGAGGGAAAAGCACACTGCTGCGCCTGTTGTGCGGATTTTACAGGCCGCAGCAGGGGAGTATTCTTGTGGATGGGGTCGAGCTCGGCGACTGGGATCTGGAGGCATTGCGCTCCCGTTTTTCCTATGTGTCCCAGCATGCTTATCTGTTCCCTGTATCCGTTGGGGAGAATATAGCCCTGGGCAGACCCGGGGCGGAGGCGGAGGAGATTCATATGGCGGCGGAGGCGGCCAATGCGGCGGGCTTTATCGGCGAACTTCCCCAAAGGTACGATACCCTGGCGGGCGAGCGGGGCTCGCGCCTGTCGGGAGGGCAGATACAGCGTATCTCCATTGCCCGGGCCATCCTGAAGGACGCGCCTATGTTGCTGTTGGATGAGGCGACTTCGGCGCTGGACGTACAGGCCGAGGCTGAGGTGCAGAAAGCTTTGGAGAGACTGGCCCAGGGGCGTACCACCCTTGTGGTTGCCCACAGGCTGACCACGATAAAGGATGCGGACTTTATCGTGGTCATGGATCAGGGAAAGGTGGCGGAGACCGGAACCCATGAGGAATTGATGGAACGGGGCCGGATCTATCCAAAGCTCTATTCCATATATGCGGGGGCGTAAACAGATGAAAAAATACCTGTCTCTATTTGAAAAATCCGGGATATACTGGCTGTGCATGTTCCTGATGCCCGGTATAGATGTGCTTGCCAGCACGGTAAACGCACTGTTTTACAGGAATATCATCAATGCGGTGACGGCGTCGGACAGAGAACTGTTCAGCGCCGCCGTATGGCTGGCAGCCGTCGTTCTGGCGCTGAATATGGGCAAACGCGTGATCGCTTTTACCCGCATGTATCAGATACGCCAGATCATGAAAAGACTGCGCCTGCGGGTGATGACCCATCTGCTTTGTCTGCCCATGTCCTATTTTGAGGGGCACCACACGGCGGACTCCATACAGAAACTGTGTTTCAATGTGGAGGAAATTAAAAACTCCCTTGCCAACACACATAATCGGATCATCGATCCCGTGCTCATAGGCGGAGCCGCCGTCATGATCATCTTATCGCTGGATATGCGCATCGGGCTCATGGTGCTGGCGCTCAGCGCAGTGTCGGTGCGGATCAACATGATCCTGGTAAAGCCCCTTCGGGGCATGGCGGTGAAAATACAGACGTTGCTGGCCCGCTGTACGGAAAGCCTGACCGATATACTGGCGGGGATCGACATCATCAAGATGTTTCCGGGCGCCCGGAGCATGGTGAAAAAGTATACGGAGGAGAATGGGGAGGTGGCCTTCCACACCATGAAACGGTTCCGCAGGATGTCCGATGTACAGGCGGTGGAATGGGTATTTGGGTTTCTGTGCAATATCGCCATTCTGATCGTTGGCATATTTATGTCCTCTGCGGGATTGGTGGACTTCGGCACGGTGGTTGCGATCCTCAGTCTTCAGGGTATGGTGGCGTTTTTTCTCAGCAATATCGGCAGCGCATGGGCATGCCTTATGGATTCCTTCGCTCTTGCGGACAGAGTGTTTGAGATTTTGGACCAGCCGGTCCTGCCTGAGCTCCCGGAGGGCGGCGTCGGGGAGGAGGAAAATCTCTCTTTTGCGGGAGACTGCGGGATAGCGATCAGGGACGCGGTGTTTTCCTATGACGGGTCGGAAAAGGTGTTAGACGGCGTAAATATCACCGTGGAGAGAGGAAAAACGGCCGCGCTGGTGGGGGAAAGCGGCGGCGGCAAGAGTACGGTGGTCAAGCTGCTGCTGGGTCTATATCGGCCAGACGGCGGTACGATCCGTGTTCTCGGAAAACCCATGTCCGCCTATACTACGGAGCAGCTGCGGAGCAATATTGCCTATGTCCCCCAGGACGCCTATCTGTTTGCCACCAGCATAAGGGAAAACATACGATATGGCAGGCTGGGCGCAAGCGATGAGGAGGTGGTTGCAGCCGCTAAGCGGGCCTATGCCCATGAGTTTATCATGTCATTTCCGAACGGATATGATACGCCGGTGGGGGAGCGGGGCGAGAGCCTGTCCGGCGGCCAGCGCCAGCGCATCGCCATAGCCCGCGCTTTTATCCGGAACGCGCCGATTCTCCTCTTGGACGAGGCCACTTCGGCTCTGGATTCGGAGAGCGAACAACTGGTACAAAGAGGGCTTGAGGCACTTATGGGAGGCCGCACTACGCTGGTGGTGGCGCACCGGCTGTCCACCATTGAAAGGGCGGATATCATCTATGTCATAGAGGGCGGGAAAGTGCGTGAACAGGGTAAACATACCGAACTGATGGGACAGGACGGGATATACAGAAAGCTGGTGGAGCTGAGCAACAGCGGCGTATGAGGAAGGAACAGGGGACTCGTCTCCGAGCCCCCTGCGGCATTACATTTTATCCTTGTAGAACATATTTCTCAGCGTACAGATATCTCTGGGCACACTGTCGGTGTCCGGCGTGCCGTGCAGTGTTTTCACCCAGCCGTAGAATTCGTTGGCGGTGGGAGTGGTCAATGTGGAAGTTCTGGAGATATGTCCTTTCTGTAGGGTCTCCTGGGCCACCCCCCGCATAAATTTCCAGAAGTTATAGTAGGCCAGTTTCAGTTTGGTCATATATCCCGCACTGTCCTCGATGACAAATCCCTCGATCTTGCGCCCCCGGTACTCATAATCCTCTTCCAACACTTCATAGTACCAGTCAAAGAATTCCTGCCAGGAGGCGATCTCAAAAGCCTTTTCCTTGGGTGTCAGACCGAACTGCTCCGCCACATGGCACATATCCTTGTACTCATATTTGGAAAAATCTATCCGGTTATGTACGATGTCCAACAGGTACAGATTGCTCTGGGGATACTCGATGATATGGGGGTCATGCTCCATATCCACGCATTCAAAGACAAAGGACACCTGATTATCCCGGATATATTCTTTCAATTTTTCCAGATTGTCCGCGGACACTTTTTCATAGACCATATCCTTAAGCCATCCGGCGTACTGGCTGTCGATGGTGGACTTGCTGGCGATCAGCAGTTCATCCTCATACTCGTTGTAGCTGACGATCCCCAGAAAGCCGTTCTCCTTCACATAGGCGGTGACCGGAAATTGCAGTTTGTATTGCAGCATGTCGAATTTGGTCTCCGGACGTTCGTTGATATTGAAAAACTTGTCGTAAGCCCGGGCCGCCACTTTCCCCTTCAGGGTGTCCAGATACAGCCCTCTCGCCTTGGTGGTCTGTTCGTCCCACATCTTGTCATAGAACGCTTTGCTGGTAAAATTAAAGGAAGAGATGTTGCCGAATTTCTTTTCCCGGATAAAGCGGCTTGCGCGGAGCGCAATAATGGTGTCGGCCACGGAGCTGCCCGTCACGGTCTGTTCCTGCCGCATCTCAGGGGTCTTGAACACTTCGTTTTTTACCTCTATGGTTCTGATACCTTCCGGGTCAACCTGTACGCAGCGCAGGCAGCCGCCGTATTCCACCTGGCCCTCCAGATTGTAGACCTTGGCGTTGACCATGACGGGGAGCTGCTTGGTGTTCCTGTGCCCGTGGATCTGGATATAGTTGTCCGGGGTGGTCTCATAAAAGGTCTCTGCGATCCTTTCAAAGTCATCGTAGTTTCCCACGCCCTTGATCATCTGCTCCGTGGCCACCAGGGACAGGTTATCGGGAACCGTGGAAAGACCCGCGTGAGTGACCAGAAAGACCCGGTCCCCATAGGTATAGTAGGCGCACTGGCCGAATTTGCGGTATAGCTGCCGGAGCTGTTTTTTGTCCATGTGGGCCTCGTCCAGAACGGGCCTGGTCACCAGTTCAAACTCTTTGGAGCGTCCCACGCCGTCGTTGGCATACAGCCACAGCCATCTCTCGTGGTTGCCCTCCAGCAGCAGCACGTTTTTTCTGTCTTTGACGGACATAAGGAAGTCCAGCACCTCCACGTTTTCCAGGCCCCGGTCCACATAGTCTCCCACAAATATGTAGAATTCGTCATCTTTGATGCCGCCGTTATCCGAGAGGTATTTCTGCAGGACCGTGTTGCAGCCGTGCACGTCGCCGATATGGTGGACCCGCTTGTAGGCCGACAGGTCGATCCGTTTGAGCCAGATCGTATCCAGCTCCTCGGGGGTGATCACCTTGACGCCGGAGGGGATCTTCTGGGTGGCAAAGCGGGAGTACATTCTCTCGATCACCTGGTCGGAAACCCGTTTCAAAGGCTCCCGGCCCGCGTTCCGGCGTTTCACCTCCTCCATGGGGATGCCGGTAAAGTCCACGCAGTACATGCGGTAGCGGTAGGTATCGCACAGATCCTTGTAATGGTTTATCTCCGAGGTCTTGGAGTTGGTGGCGTCGATCACGGTAAATTCGCCGTTCTGCATCCGGATCTCCAGCAGGCTAAACAGCATCTTCCACACCGTCTTATCGTTGCTCTGGCTGATGCCCACCGTTCCGTCCACCAGCATGGACGGTCCCTGACACAGCAGGCGGATATCGTCCGCCGACAGCGCATATCTCTTCAGGCCGTGTTCCTCGATCCAGGTGGATTTCCCGCACCCGGCCGAACCTCTGAGTAAAAGTAAGATTCTCATGTTGTTCCTCCATAAATCTCTTAAATACACATCCCAACAAATATCCCCGCCGGCACAATGCCGGTCATGAACCGGATTTTCGGGGAGGGACTTTTTGATTATAATATGCGCGGAACAGGGGTGCAATAGACTCGTGGTATAATGAGTAAAATGCTATATTCGTTTCCGAATGCGTTTTACATTTATTTCCACCGGATCCCTCCCATCCAGCCGTATGACAGGGCAATTCATGGACTGTATCCATTCTTCAACGGTATTTTCGGCTCTGGATTTCACAAAGTCGAAAAATCGTTCCTCCTGCTCGTATAATTCACCGCCGGGCAGTGCCCTGGCGCCAAACTTTTGCAGGGAACGGTTTTTCACTCGCTCCAGTCGGTACTCTCTTGGGACGGTGAGCAGCACAATGTATTGGAAAGCGCGCCGAATCGTCTCGCCGTAATCCCCCTTTACAGAAGTGAATACAAAATTTTCATGCGCTGTTATCTCCGCTAAAAGAAGTGTTTCAACCTCTTCGCGGGAGCGGGGAGAGGCATAGGGCGCGCAGGGGTCGGTTTTAGGAAAATACAGGTCTTCATTGTCGATAAAATGATAGTGGAGCTCTTTGGCAAGGGCTCTTCCCAGCGTGCTTTTTCCCGCGCCGTTCAGGCCGCATATAAGGATTCCCTTTCCCATGTGTTCTCTCCGTTCATAGACGATCTTTTTGTGTCACCTTTTACTTTAAGATCCCGTTTTATTCGTCAATTTCGATCATTCTCCTATATACTCCGGAAGACCTTTCCTCAATCATAACTGCGTTCACACATTTTCGATAAAAATCAATGGCAGACGTTGTCGGCCATCCTATAATGGCGTACGCGTATCCGAGTTCCTGCATGGATCCTAAGGATTTTAATAAGAGCGCTTTTCCTATTCCCCTTTTTCGCTCGGTTTCCGACACGGCCATGGGGCCGAAAAAATCCTTGGCAGTGGCCTCATAACATGCAAAACCAATGATTTTTTGATCCCTGGTTGCTATATAACAAGTTACGGGATTATTGGAAAAGGCGGCGCTTACCTCATCTGAATAATCATCTTTCGCGCATGTTCTGGAGAACTCAACGATCTTGCTCCTGTCAGGCGCCAACGCTTTTTTTATCCGGATTCCCTCTTCCAGCAGTCTTTCTTCCAGATCCCGTGAATCGGGAATATTGTATAATTTTACTAACATATCCGCCATATTGATGCCTCCGCTGATACCGGTTGATCTATTTGACTATAAGGGAGCTGCCTGTTTTCCCATTCCGGGGAGCGCATAGTTCCTTAAAAGGAGTAAGATACTTTCCCAAGTCCAGTATATTGGGTTTGACAAATAATAGCAAGAAATTTCTGACCGAAATTTCCGCAGGGGCAATACAACCTCCGTCAGGCCATGGGGAGAGGGAAAAACTGATTGATTTCACAGTAGAAAACGGATATATTATAACTATAGGGGGGCATGAGCCGGAGAGAGGTGGGGTATGGCCGGGACAATTGGAATCGGTAATCAGGATTTTGAGACGATCCGAAAAGAGAATTATTTTTATATAGATAAGACAGATTTCATACGGGAGTGGTGGGAAAGCGGAGACAGCGTGACGCTGATCACCCGGCCCAGGCGCTTTGGGAAGACGTTGAATATGAGTATGCTGGAGCAGTTCTTCTCGGTAGATTATTCCGGACGCGGCGATCTGTTTGAGGGGCTTTCCATCTGGCAGGAGGAAAAGTATCGCAATCTACAGGGGACGTATCCGGTGATCGCGCTCAGCTTTGCGAAAATAAAGAGCGCGTCCTACCCAAATGTCAGAAAAGAGATTTGCCAGACCATAGCGGAACTGTTCAGCCGGTTTTACTTTCTGTCAGACAGTGATAAACTGAATGAGAGCGAAAAGAGGTCGTTTGGCAAAGTGTCTGATGATATGGAGGATTATATTGCGGCCAATTCCCTGAATCTTCTGTCAAATTGTCTGATGAAATATTATGGGAAAAAAGTGATCATTCTGTTGGACGAATATGACACTCCCATACAGGAGGCCTATGTGAGCGGGTACTGGGAGGAGTTGGTGGCGTTTACCAGGAGTCTGTTCAATGCGACGTTCAAGACAAATCCTTATATGGAAAGAGCCGTTATGACAGGGATTACTCTAGTGAGCAGGGAATCCATATTTTCCGATCTGAATAACGTGGAAGTGGTGACAACAACCTCGGAGAAGTATGCGGATTCTTTTGGCTTTACGGAGGAGGAAGTCTTTGCGGCACTGGAGGAATACGGACTTTGGGATCAGAAACAGCAGGTCAAAGAATGGTATGACGGTTTTACTTTCGGGAGCAGAAAGGACATTTATAATCCATGGTCTATTATTAATTTTTTGGACAAGAAAAGGGCGGGCGCCTACTGGTCTAACACCAGTTCAAACAGGCTGGTGGGTAAGCTGCTCCGGGAGGGCAACCCGGATGTGAAAAAGGCATTTGAGCAGCTGCTTCAGGGGGAAAGCATTAAGACGGAAATCGACGAGCAGATCGTGTATAACCAGTTGTCCATGACAGATAACGCTATCTGGAGTCTTCTGCTGGCCAGCGGCTACTTGAAAGTGAAAAACTACAGGGCATATATCGGTGACGCTGGAGATGTTCAGCTATTTTGATACGGGCGGCGTCAGGGAGGAGACGGAACCGAATGAGAGTAATGTTTCAAGTAATGCTCCGGAGCGCTTTTACCATGGTTTTGTGCTGGGCCTGATGGTGAAACTGGCGGACCGGTATATCATCACATCCAACCGGGAGAGCGGGTTCGGCCGGTACGATGTGATGTTGGAGCCCAGAGATATGACAAAGGACGATGCCATCATCCTGGAATTCAAGGTGCAGGGTTTGCGGGAAAAGGAGCTGTCCGATACGGTATCGGAGGCCCTGCGGCAGATTGAGGAGCGGGACTATCAGGCATCCCTGATGGCAAAGGGCATCCCGGAAGAACATATACGAAAGTATGGATTTGCCTTTTGCGGAAAGAGAGTGCTGATCGGGACTGTAGAGGGGTAGAGTCTGGCTTTCTTCGTTTAAAGGGGTTTATTCCATAATCATCAGAGAATAAACTATCCATGGGCTACAAAAACGCTGGGAGTATGCATTAGATGGTGTTCCGCGCAAGGGAGGAATCTGCGGCAAAACTATTATTGAATCCGTCTTGTGAAGGAACATATTTGGTTTTGGATTCTGGTGGGCATATAGAAAAAAATTTCATTTTTGTACCCACTTTATGAGGATAAATGTTCCGTTTTGTAGCTCGGATGGGCCTATACACAAAAATCTCTTTTTCTGTCCCCCTATCTTGCATTAAAAGTGGGATACAGACGGCTAATTTTTTTGTATAGGCCCAGCAAGATGTGTATATGGACAGAAAATCTTGATCTTGCGTGTCGAATGAGGGTATAAATCGGCAGTTTTTTGTATAGGCCCAGCAAGATTGACCTATAGGAGAATGTGTATAGATCCATAACAGTCAGTTTATTGGCGAATGGAACAGGGCGTACAATCGAAATTTTGTGAATTGGAGATATAGGAGAAATGACTGAATCCACTGTACAAATTTCAATGAGAGACGAAAACGATTTGAACTGCGATTACGCGATAATAACCAAGGGTGCTATAAGCGTAATTGTAATTTTAAAGGATTTAGAATGCGCTATCTTCAATTACAGTGATTTGCAAAAGAGAGAATGTGTCTCTTATTTATTGCTCAAGCATTATAAGAATACTTCCTGTGCATATACGGACTTTTTGAAGTTAATTGGGAAAATGTGTAAAAAGCACAGGGACAGCAAATATTTTGCAAATCGAATAATTGAAGATAATCGAATCATTTTCGATGATTTTAACTGCGAACACGGGATAAGCGAGGGGGAAAGACTACTTTTCCAAACAAGATATTCAGAGTTTATAAACTTTGTTTTGGAGAACAGACAGTGGTTTTGAATATAAAATGTATGCGGGAAGTGCGGCGATGACAATGAATATTTTGGAAGAAAGCTAAGAGGATATCTTCATGGATAAAAACAGAGTCTTGACGATCAAACAAAAGTTTGATGAAATGATACATACTGTAGATAAAACGGATATTGAATATTGGTTAGCACGAGAACTGATGATATTGCTCGGGTATGATCGCTGGGAAAACTTTGAGAAAGCAATCAAGCGTTCAATGGACTCCTGTGAAACGTCTGGCATTAAGATGTCGGACCATTTTCGTGAGGTCACGAAAATGGTCCGGCTGGGCAGCGGTGCAAAGCGAAAAATAAAGGATTATATGCTCACTCGTTATGCCTGCTATCTAATTGCGCAAAATGGCGATCCTAAGAAAGAAGAAATCGCATTTGCACAAAGTTATTTTGCTGTACAGACAAGAAGGCAGGAACTCATTGAAGAGCGTATTGCTTATATAGAACGCACAGAGGCACGTGGCAGACTACGGGAATCGGAAAAGAGATTATCCCAGAATATTTATGAGCGAGGTGTCGATGATGCAGGATTTGGACGAATTCGTTCTAAAGGAGATACTGCTCTGTTTGGCGGTTACACCACTCAGGATATGAAACAGAAATTAGGTGTTAAAGACAACAGGCCCCTGGCCGATTTCCTGCCAACACTTACAATTGCGGCCAAAAACTTAGCTACTGAAATGACAAACTACAATGTAGAAGAGAAGGATTTGCAGGGAGAAACATCTATCACTGTAGAACATATTCAAAATAATCGTTCTGTTCGCAGTATGCTCGGGGTCCGAGGAATTAAGCCGGAGGAACTTCCTGTGTCCGAGGATATAAAGAAATTGGAGCGTCGTGTAAAATCACAGGAGAAGAAAATAGCAGAACAGTCGGGGAAACTTCCTGACAGCGAGACGGAGGACACCTAAATGGGATATTATGGAAAGATGGGACAAATCTGCTTTTTATGCGCACTATTTTCCATATTAACTTTTGCGGGATGCTCCAAAGAAAGTGACGATATACAGGATCAACAGACTATAGAAAAACAGATATCTGAATTGGTAAACAGGAGCGTGACGCAATCCGCAGAGACGGTAGCGGATGAAACACTGGAAGAACAGACCGAGCCGATTGTAGTGGAGACAGATTGGTCATATTATTTCGACGGAATCAACGGCGCTGCGGTAATTTTTGATACAACAGAAAACTGCTACCAGATATACAATCCGGAATTGGCGGATACCCGACGTTCGCCATGCTCCACCTTTAAGATCATTTCCTCCCTGATCGCATTGGAAAACGGAATAATCAAAGTTGATGACTCTACTCGTGAATGGAGCGGAGAGATTTTTGGATTTGAGGAGTGGAACAGAGATATTGATTTTTCCGATGCGTTTCATAGCTCCTGCGTCTGGTATTTTCGTCAGGTTATTGATGAGATCGGACAGCAGGCGATGCAGGAGGAACTTAACAGACTTCCATACGGCAATGCCGATATATCCGATTGGGATGGCTTAAACACAGGTAACACCAATCCGGCCCTGACAGGGTTTTGGCTGGAATCCTCCCTGCTGATTTCGCCCAAAGAACAGGCAGAGGTGATGGAAAAAATCTTTGGAGGCAAATTAGATTATTCACAGCAGACAATAGATCAACTGGAACAGGTCATGTTGCTGCCGGAACAAAACGGAACGGATATTTCTATCTATGGAAAAACGGGAATGGGCAAGGTGCAGGGTATTGTTGTTGATTCCTGGTTTACAGGGTTTGCCGACAGCGCGGATAAAAGAATCAGCTTTTGCGTATATCTGGGCGAAACGGACGGCAAAGACGTGTCCAGCGCTAAAGCACGGGAAATAGCTATAGAAATTGTATCCGACTATTTGGACGGACAGATGTGAGTAATCACACAGTTATGTTTACATCGATCAGCTTGAAAACAGGCACTTGGAGGAACAATAGGATTGTTGATAAAAATAGGAAATTTTGATTGTACCGAATGCTGGGACGGAGTATTTTATAAAAAATTATCAGACTATCCGAACATTACGGAATGGGAAATGCAGACGATCCTGGACTTTATCGACTATGAAACCCAATATGGAAGAACCTGTGAAATCGAGGCGGAAGAGTCCATAGTGGAGCAGATTGAGAAGTACAAAACAGCCGGAAAAAATAAAAGCCGTGTTCCGGCGCCGGAGAGAATAACGGAATGCACGGCCTGTCCAAGGTATAGAGGCTGTATGACCGATTTTGTGTGCCATACTTCCCCGATAGAAAACGCCATAAAAATATTGGAGTGCGGCAGCCTGCTTTCACCGGTCTTGGCGCGAAACATGTCCGCCAGGCAGCTTAAAGCCGAGAAGAGAAATGCGGCCAATGACCCGGAAGACTATTTCGATTATATTATGTTTGCGTGGGGAAACTGTCAGGCCGGAGACCGCTTGGTGATGGAGCGGAAATTGGGGAGATTTCCAAATGAAACCGACCTTAGCGCAGACTTTATGCCGGGAGTACGTTTTTTCTTCCGGTATAATGATATCATTCGGCATCCCAACGCGGTATTTGAAGGAGTCCTGCCGCTCAAGATAAAAGATGAAGTGGTGCTGAAAGATTGGGTTTATGCGATCATTGTTCCGACGGCTTATCAAAACGCTGTCCAAAGCTATCTCCCCGAGGATCTTGAGGATAAGGTTTGGTTTGTCTCGAACGATTGCAGGGATATTTGGCAGTGGTCAGAAAAGGTGTATGAATATGTAAGGAAGATTTAATATGGCGGATTATAGCGTATTGCTGATTTCTTGAGAGGAGGAATTATAGATGAGACAGATCAATATGGCGATCCTGGGAGCGGGCAATATTGCCGGGCAGATGGCGGCGGCCATAAACGGCCTGCAGGACCGGGTCTGCGCCTATGCAGTGGCATCCCGGAGCCTGGACAGGGCGCGGGCGTTCGCGCAGGAGTGGCATTTTCAAAAGGCATATGGCTCTTATGAGGAGCTGGCGGCAGACCCGGAGGTAGACCTGGTCTATATCGCCACGCCCCACGCCATGCACTATGACAACGCCAGACTCTGTGTGGAGCACGGCAGAGGGGTGCTGGTGGAGAAGGCGTTTACCGCCAATGCGGCCCAGGCCAGGGCGCTGATCGAGCTGGCTCGGGAGAAAAAGGTCTTTCTGACAGAGGCTATCTGGACCCGGTACATGCCCGCCAGACGGATGGTGGAAAAACTGCTGGCGGAGGGAGTCATCGGGGAACCCCTTTCTCTGGAGGCGGAATTTTCCGTGCCTCTGAGCCACAAGCAGCGCATGTATGATCCTGCTCTGGCGGGAGGGGCGCTTTTGGATCTGGGGATGTACTGCCTGACCTTTGCCTCCATGTATTTCGGAGACGCGGTGGCGGAGGTGGTTTCCCATGCGGAAAAGCTGGACACCGGCGTGGACGCCACGGATGATATCTATTACACCTACGACGACGGCAAAAAAGCGCATCTGCGTACCTCCATGGTGACGGGCCCTGTAAACCGGGGAGAGATCCGGGGCACCCAAGGGCACATAGAGGTAGATACGCTGAACAATTTTTCGGCGATCCGGGTATATGACGAGGCGGGAAACCTGGTACAGGAGCCGGAGATTCCTGCCCAGATCAACGGCTATGAGTATGAAGTGCTGGCCAGTATCCGCGCCATGGAGGCAGGGGAACAGGAGTGCGGCGAGATGCCTCACGCCGAAACCATAGAGATCATGGAACAGATGGACCGTCTGCGGCGGCAGTGGGGCGTGGTGTATCCGTTTGAGGAAAAATAAATTTTTTGACAGATCACACGTCATATGCTATGATTAAAAATAACATATGACGTGTGTCGTTTGTCTTTTTGCTTTCGTGTCGTCTCGACTTTTTCCAAGATATCAGGCAGAGATTTTTTCATAGGCAGGACTCGGTTATTACGGAAATTGAGGAATGTATGCACTTGTGGGATATGGGAGAGGATGCTATAATCTTTGCTGGAAAGGATATTGTGCAAAAAGAATTGTCAGAAGGAAAGGGGGATTGAACCATGGTACAGATATTTATGACCAGTTTATTGATCCATAAAGTCAGGCATTTGGAGGATATTTATATCCCGTTGGCGGAGGATAGAGTTAAACACTTGATCCTGACAGGGAAAAACGGCAGTGGAAAGACAAGTGTATTGGAGGCTCTGGCAGATTTCCTTAATGATTCTTTGTTTTTAGACCAGGGTATATTTAAACGGGTGCTGGCGTATTATGCAAAATTATCAGAAATGCGCAAAGAATCGGATGAACAGGACGATGAAGTAAACAATCAGATTCGCATACTAAAAGAGCGCTTTTTTCAAGAAGAGAAAGATGCTGTTCAGGATAGAAAAAAAATAGAAGTAAAATACAACTTTCGGTGCGGAGATTATAGTACAAATGATCTTGTGATGGAAACAAAACCTGTTTTAGTGAAAAAAGGTAATTTTATTCTGGCATTTTACAAAGCGGACCGCGCCTTTGTGGCAGAGCAGCCGAAACATGTGGAAAAGGTACAGTTTAAAGAAGAGTATGGCCCGACGGAATTCCCCAGAAATGAATTTGTAAAGTATTTGTTGGATCTGAAGATGACGGAAGCTCTTGCGAGGAACAGTCAGAAAAATGAAAAGGCGGATGAAATCAGCGGCTGGTTTGCAAATCTGGAACAGCTTTTAAAGGAGATATTTGAGGACGAGTCATTAAAACTGACATTTGATGAGGATACTTTTGAGTTTCATGTTCTACAGCAGGGAAGAGAGCCGTTTGATTTTAACACATTATCCGATGGCTATCAGGCGGTATTGGACATCGTTCTGGACATAATGATGCGTATGGTCAGCCAGACAGGGCGCTCCTTTGACTTTAACTTACCAGGCATCGTGTTAATAGACGAAATTGAAACGCACTTGCATTTGGAATTACAGAAAAACATTATGCCTTTGCTGACCACCCTGTTTCCAAATATCCAGTTTGTAGTTACAACGCATTCGCCTTTTATATTAAGCAGCCTGGAGAATGCTGTGATCTACGATCTGGAGAATCACATATTGGTAGAGGAGGGCATGAACAATCTCCCCTATGAGGGCATTGTGGAGGGATATTTTGAGGCGGATAGGCTGTCGGACACCCTAAAGGAAAAATACGAACGTTACAGGAGCCTTGTGCGCAAAAAGACTTTGTCCGATGATGAGATAAGCGAGATCGCGAAATTGGAGCTATATCTGGATGAAATACCGGATTACCTTGCAATCGGTTTTACCACCGAGTACCGGAGATTGAAACTGGAATATATGAACCGGGAGGATATAGTTTAGATGGTTAAGATCGAGCGTTCTTTTCCGGCTCCCCGATCGTTGGCGGAAGAGGCCCTAAAGCGTAATGGAAAGTACGACAGATCGGATGTGATAGAGCGGTTAAAGAAAGACTTTCACGACAAATGCTATATATGTGAGATGAAAGGCTTGCAGGATCCCAATGTGGAGCATCTGTTTTCTCATAAAAACGGTAAATATCCGGAGAAAAAATTTGACTGGGAGAATTTGTTCTGGTCATGCGGACGGTGTAATGGGATTAAGGCAAACGGCGCGTATGATGGGGGAATTTTGGACTGTTGTAAGCAGGATCCTGAGAAGTGTCTGCGTTTCAGGCTTAAGGGAGAGGATGTGGAAGTTGCGGTATCCGACCCGGGTGATGACGTGCAGAAGAGGACAGCTATGCTGGTAATAGCAGCTTTTTCCCTAAAAAACACAGGTATGAGAAACAACACAGGCGATGAATGTGCTATATAAGCAGCTTGAGAAGATGTGTGTTTATCCTGACTCCAAAGTAGTCATGCGGACCGTCCGCAGTCTCCTCAGGCGTGAGTCCGCGTTCGCGGCGTTCAAGAGGTGCTATGTGCGGGAACATGCCGCCGAATATCCGCAGTTACAGCAATATGTGGCGTTAGATTCATGAACATCATGTTACCTGCAACTTTAAGTTGCGATTTCCTCCAAAAGAGAACCGTGAAGTTGGTGGAATCCTCCACGGGAATCATTGTATGATAATTCCATCAGCGCTGGGAAGTCACGGAACTTAGAACACGGAACTCAAAACGGAGGAAAAACAGAATGAGTTTTGGAAAGAACCTGTTATTTTTACGAAAAATGAAAAACAATATGACCCAGGAGGAATTGGCTGATAAGATGGCCGTAAGCCGGCAGACCGTCTCCAAGTGGGAGCTGGACGCGGCCTATCCGGAGATGGACAAACTGCTGGGGCTGTGCGAATTATTTTCCTGCACGCTGGATCAGATCGTTCGGGAGAATATGGATATTGCGGGTGAAGCCTATTCCAATATCCGCATAGAGGAAGTGGAGGCCTTTCGCTATATCCAATATACCGTCATCAGCCCGGAACCGGAGGAAGACGCCATAGAACATGCGCGGCGCTGGGCACGGCAGCTCGACATGCGGGATCCCCTGATCATCGGATGGGACTTTCCTGCGGTCTCTCAGGAGCAGATCAATGTACACCATATGCACGGCTATGGGGTGGCGCTGGTACTGCCTGATGGTTTCCGGGAGGAAAACCTTCCGGCGGAGGTGAAAAAGCAGGACGGCCAGAAATATATCGCCATAACGATCAAAGACTACCAAACGGCGCCCTTTGAGACGATTCCCAACGCGTACAAGGTCCTGATGGCCTATATGAATACCAACGGGCTCAAAGGGAAATGGGACGGCCGGATCATCGACTGCTTTGAAAGGGAGTACGAGAGGGACGGCGCATGTTATATGGACGTGTATATCGCGATAGAGTAGGGATATAAAAGAAAAAGGACAGAAAAAAATATGGCAATCAAGATCACAGACGATACCATCGACTATATCGCCGCTCTGGCAAAGCTGGAGCTGACCGATGGCGAGAGGCGGCAGGCCGCTGGAGATATGGAAAAAATGCTGGACTATATCGACATCCTAGGGGAGCTTGACACCGCGGGCGCACAGCCGGCATTTCACATATTTCCGCTGGAAAACGTGTTCCGGGAGGATGAGGTGACGAACGGGGACGGCAGAGAAGAGACTTTGCGCAATGCTCCCCTTGAGGAGAATCACATGTTTGTGGTTCCCAGAACTGTGGATTGAGGAGGCGGGCGGATGAAACTGTTATCACTTTCGGCCGTGGAGCTGTCCGCGGCCATCAGGGAGGGAAAAACCACCGCGCCCCAGGCGCTGGAGGCGGTGCTTGCACAGATAGACAGGACGGAGGAGACTTGGCACTGCTATGTGACCGTTGACCGGGAGAGGGCGCGGGAGCGGGCGGAGGCGGTACAGCGGCAGATAGAGAGCGGTGCCCTGCGCGGGCCCCTGGTCGGCGTGCCCATGGCGGTAAAGGACAACCTGTGTACCCAGGGGCTTAAGACCACCTGCGCCTCCCGGATGCTGGAGAATTTTGTTCCCACCTACACGGCGGAGGCCGTGCGGAGGCTGGAGACGGCGGGAGCCGTGCTTGTGGGCAAGACCAATATGGATGAGTTTGCCATGGGCTCCACCACGGAGACCTCCTGTCATGGAGTGACCCGCAATCCCCACGATCCCTGTCATGTGCCCGGCGGTTCTTCAGGCGGCAGCGCGGCGGCGGTGGCGGCAGGGGAATGTTTTTTTGCCCTGGGTTCCGACACCGGAGGTTCCGTGCGCCAGCCCGCGGGCCACTGCGGCGTGGTGGGCATGAAACCCACTTACGGAACCGTGTCCCGGTATGGTCTGATCGCCTACGCCTCCTCTCTGGACCAGATAGGCCCCCTGACCCGCAATGTATCCGATTGCGCGGCGGTAATGGAGGTGATCTCCGGCCATGACGCAAAAGACTCCACCTCCGTGAAAATGAATCCTCAGGACATGGATTATACGGGCGCTCTGCGGGAGGATGTGAGCGGCCTGCGCATCGGTCTGCCCAGAGACTATTTCGGAGAGGGACTTATGCCGGAGGTAAAAGCGGCTCTGCTGCGGGCAGCGGAGATATTGCAAAGCAGGGGAGCCCTGATAGAAGAGTTTGACTTGGAGCTGGTGCGGTATGCGATCCCTGCCTACTATACCATAGCCGCCGCCGAGGCCAGTTCCAATCTGGAGCGCTTTGACGGCGTCAAATACGGATATCGCGCCCGGGAGACGCAGGGATTGGAGGACATGTACAGAAAGACCCGCTCCCAGGGCTTTGGCCCGGAGGTGAAACGCCGGATCCTGCTGGGGTGTTTCGCGCTCAGCGCCGGATATTATGACGCCTATTATCTGAAAGCGCTGCAAGTCAAAGGCATGATAAAACAGGCTTTTGACCGTGCCTTCTCACGGTACGATCTGATACTGGGGCCGGTGGCTCCCACCACGGCGCCGCGTCTGGGAGATAATCTGGCGGACCCGGTCCGCATGTACCTAGGGGATATCTACACGGTCTCGGCCAACCTGGCCGGTCTGCCGGGGATCTGTCTGCCCTGCGGCGCTGACAGCCGGGGACTTCCCATAGGACTACAGCTCATGGCGGACTGTTTTCAGGAAAAGAAACTGCTGCGGGCAGCCTATACCTACGAGCAGGCAGCCCGGAGAAAGACAGTGATTGGAGAAGGGCGATGACCAGAGAATACGAAACTGTGATCGGGCTGGAAGTACATGTGGAGCTTGCCACCAGGACAAAGATATTTTGCGGCTGTTCTACCGCCTTTGGCGGCAGGCCCAACAGCCATACCTGTCCCGTGTGTACCGGTATGCCGGGCGCTCTGCCGGTACTCAACCGTCAGGTGCTGGACTATGCGGTGGCGGTGGGGCTGGCAACCCACTGTGAGGTGGCCGGGCAGAGCCGATTTGACCGCAAGAACTATTTTTACCCGGACAATCCCCAGAATTATCAGATATCTCAGCTTTATCTGCCCGTCTGCCGGGAGGGCTATGTGGACATCGATATGCCGGAGGGCAGCAGGCGGATCCGCATCCGCGAGATCCATATGGAGGAGGATGCGGGCAAGCTGATCCACTGCGAGGACGGGAAACGCACGCTGGTGGACTACAACCGTTCAGGCGTGCCGCTGATAGAGATCGTGACGGAGCCGGATATGCGAAATGCCGGGGAAGTCATCGCTTTTCTGGAAAAACTGCGTCTGCTCATCCAGTATCTGGGAGCCAGCGACTGTAAGCTGCAGGAGGGATCCCTGCGGGTGGATGTGAATCTGTCCCTGGGGGAAAAGGACACGGCACAGCTGGGGGTGCGCACGGAGATGAAGAACTTAAACAGTTTCCATGCCATTGCCGGAGCCATTGAGGCAGAACGGGACAGACAGGCTGCCCTGCTGGAGAGCGGGGGCGCGGTAGTCATGGAAACCCGCCGCTGGGATGAAGACGCGGGCTGTTCCCATTCCATGCGCTCCAAGGAGAACGTCAGGGATTACCGCTATTTCCCGGATCCCGATCTGCCGCCAGTATATATCAGTGAGGAATATACGGAAAAGATACGGGCCAGACAGCCGGAGTTTCGCACGGAAAAAATGGCGCGCTATAAAAGGGAATACCAGATCCCTGATTATGATGTGGAGATTCTCACCGGCAGCAAACATATGGCGGATCTGTTTGAGGTGGCCAGCGCGATCTGCGGCCAGCCGAAGAAAGTATCGAACTGGCTGATGGGGGAAACCCTGCGGCTGCTGCGGGAGCACAGGATGGACGCGCAGGATATCCGGGTCAGTCCGCAACATCTGGCGGCTCTGATCGAGATGACAGACCAAAAGGAGATAACCGGCAGCGTGGCCAAGGAAGTCTATGAAGTCATGTTCCTGCGGGATGTGGACCCGGCGGAGTATGTGGAGGAAATGGGGCTGAAGACCGTGGGCGACAGGGAGGTCCTGGGCAGGACCGTCCGGGAAGTGATCGCGGCCAATCCCAGGTCCGTAGCGGATTATCACGGCGGCAAGGAAAAGGTTCTCGGTTTCCTGGTGGGACAGACCATGAAAGCCATGGGGGGAAAGGCAGATCCGGTGGGCGTCGGTGAACTGCTGAAAGAGCTGCTGCGGGAGAGCAAAACAGAGGCCTGACTCCCGGCGGGAGCGGCCCCTGTCTCTGCGAAAATAGTCTCGTTTTACAGATCATAGATCATACGGATAAGCTGCAGGACGGATTCCGTGTCCGTCACATTGCCCAGCACTCCCAGGATCACATCGTCTTCCTGAAATACGAACGCGTCCTGAATGCGGGGGCAGTCCTGGATATACAGGCCCACCGGAACCGGGTCTTCCATGGATGCCGGATCCCGGGGGTCGGACGGATAGGAGGGCACATACTCCTCCAGAGTGGGGTTATCCCGGGCGGCATCGATCTCGGCGACGACGGCGGTGTCTATATAATAATAGTAGGGCTCCAGACGTTCCTGCAGTTCCTGGGGCAGCACCTGCCGCAGATCCTGAAAGACACCATTATAGGCATAGCGGTTGATGACCAGCGGACCGCTTGCCATCACATCCACATCTCCCGCCGCAATGTAGACCCCAAGACGTTCCGAGGCGTCCACATTGCCCTGGTCAAAGGCATTGTCCGTGATATACATGTTCGAGTCGAACATAACATCGTATTTATCCAGGTCGATATCCGCTCTCTGGGCGAAATCATCTCGGAAAGCGTCATACCCCGCAGTCTGATAGGAATTGATAAAAGCGCCGTAAAACGCCCATTCCTTGCGGGTTGCCACACTGTATACCAGAGAGATGACAAAGGCGATCAGAGCCACGCCGCCTATCACATGCCACTTATAATAATCCACAAAATATTTGAGACGTTCCTTCAGGCTTTTTTGTTTCATTGCCTCCCGTTCTTCACGGAATTCATCCATTACCGGCATACCGATCCCTCCATAGCGAGCAGTTCGCTTTTGTTCTATTATGAATAATAAAGGTTTCAACAGGGCATGTCAATAAAGCGTTCATAATATGAGTATAAAAAAAGGATAAAAACCTTGCAAGTTTGCTCCATCTGGTATATCATTCTGTTATAGGATGAGGGAGCCGGACAAATACAAGTAAAGGAAAGAGGAAAGTATGAGCGAGACTTATGTAGAATGCCTGGTAAAGGCAAAATCCAAAACAGGAATGGTTCTTTTAAAATATCTGCTGATCGGCCTGACCGCCGTGTTTGTGCTGCTTATGCTGCTGGGCATTATTCTGGCGATCATTCCCGGAGCCATCACCGGCGTGGGAGCTTATTTTGTCACATTGTATTCCGATCTGGAATATGAATACCTGTATCTGGATAAGGAGCTGGTCATCGACAAGGTGCTGGCCAAAAGCAGGCGCAAGCGCGTGGGCACTTACCAGGTGGACCGTATGGAGATCATGGCGCCGTTTCACTCCTACCGGCTGGACAATTACAAGAACCGTCAGGTCAAGATCAAGGATTACAGCATCGGCGAGGAACTGAAACCGGATCTGCGCTACGCCGTGTATTATGAGGGCGGTGAGAAACTGATCCTGAGCCCTTCCGAGGAGATCGTGAAGGCCATTCGCAACGTGGCGCCCAGAAAAGTTTTTACGGATTAAACTTATAAAAAAATATTTAAGAAAACACAAATTGACAGTTGACAGCGGCTGTCAATTTTGTTACACTCGAATGCAAATCTAAAAATCTAAATTTCAAAAGGAGGACTGGAAATGGGACAGATTATTGGCGAAGGCATTACCTTTGACGACGTGCTGCTGGTGCCGGCATATTCGCAGGTGGTGCCGAATCAGGTGGACCTGACCACGTGGCTCACCAAGAAGATCAAGCTCAACATTCCGATGATGAGTGCCGGTATGGATACCGTCACGGAACACCGCATGGCGATCGCAATGGCCAGACAGGGCGGCATCGGCATCATCCACAAGAACATGTCTATTGAGGCACAGGCGGAAGAGGTAGATAAAGTAAAACGTTCCGAGAACGGCGTGATCACAGATCCCTTTTCCCTGACTCCCGAACATACACTGGCTGACGCGGACGAGCTGATGGGTAAATTCCGCATATCCGGCGTACCCGTTACCGAGGGGCGCAAGCTGGTGGGTATCATTACCAACCGCGATCTGAAATTCGAGACTGATTTCTCCAAAAAAATCAAAGAATCCATGACTTCAGAAGGTCTGATCACCGCTCCCGAAGGTATTACCCTGGAGGAGGCAAAGCAGATTCTCGCCAAGGCCCGCAAGGAAAAACTGCCCATCGTGGACAAGGATTTCAACTTAAAAGGCCTGATCACCATTAAAGATATTGAAAAAACCATCAAGTATCCCCTGGCGGCCAAGGACGAGCAGGGCAGGCTCCTGTGCGGCGCGGCGGTGGGCATCACGGCCAATGTGCTGGACCGTGTGGCGGCGCTGGTAGCGGCCAAGGTGGATGTGATCGTTTTGGACAGCGCTCACGGACATTCCGAGAATGTGCTGCGCTGTATCCGCATGATCAAGGAGAAATACCCCGAAGTGCAGATCATCGCGGGCAATGTGGCCACGGGCGAGGGCACCAGAGCCCTGATCGAGGCCGGCGCAGACGCGGTGAAGGTGGGGATCGGTCCCGGATCTATCTGCACTACCCGTGTGGTGGCAGGGATCGGCGTACCGCAGATCACCGCTGTGATGAACGCTTACGCCGTGGCTAAGGAATATGGGATTCCCATCATTGCGGACGGCGGTATCAAATATTCCGGTGATATCACCAAGGCCATCGCGGCGGGTGGCAATGTCTGCATGATGGGCAGCATATTCGCAGGCTGTGATGAGAGCCCCGGGGACTTTGAACTGTTCCAGGGCAGAAAATATAAGGTGTATCGCGGCATGGGTTCTATCTCCGCCATGGAAAACGGCAGCAAGGACCGCTATTTCCAGGAGAATGCCAAGAAACTGGTGCCCGAGGGCGTGGAGGGCCGTGTGGCTTACAAGGGGCTGGTGGAGGACACCGTGTTCCAGCTCATGGGCGGCTTGCGTTCCGGCATGGGTTACTGCGGCGCCCAGAATATCGAGGAGCTCAAGGAGAACGGCAGATTTGTGAAGATTTCCGCCGCATCCCTGAAAGAGAGTCATCCCCATGATATACATATCACCAAGGAGGCGCCCAACTACAGCGTGGATGCGTAGACCCGTAAAGAGCAGTGGAAAATTTTCCCGAAATTCATCTTGCAACGTGGCGGCAGATGCACTATAATATAAGTGAAATAAGGATGTGAGGATCATGCGCGGATGATCTCGCGCAGGAAAGGAGCGTACATGAATATTTCAGGTGTGAGTAATGTAAACTCCCTATATGGAAAGATCGCCAGCGGAAAAAGGATCCAGACAGCGGCGGACGACGCGGCTGGGCTTGCCATCGCCAACAAGCTGAAGAGAGAGAATAACGGCTTGGATGTGGGCGCCTCCAATATCATGGACGGCATCGGCGCTGCGAACATCAAGGACGGTGCTCTCGGATCCATGCAGGATTCCCTACAGAGGATCCATGAACTCAGCATCAAGGCCTCCAACGGCCTCTACGGCGATTCCGAAAAGCAGATGATCCAGAAGGAAGTTGACCAGCTTTTAGAGGGGATCCAGTATACGGCCACCGCGACGCAGTTCAATGGGATGAAACTGCTGGACGGCAGCATGGCGGACATGGATATTGCGATGAATGCCGACGGGTCGGGTCTCAAGATCCAGATGGAGAATGTATCTCTTAAGTCTCTGGGGCTGGAGGGCTATAATGTCACGGGCAACTTCGATATCGGAGTCCTCGACGCGGCCATGAAAAAGATCAGCGAGGCTCGCAGCAGTACAGGGGCGTATACCAACGCCATGGAACATGCCTACAATTACAATACCGGGGCATCCTATAACCATCTGAGCGCCAGGAGCCGGATAGAGGATCTGGATATCCCGAAAGCAGTTTCCGAGCAGAAGAAAAACAAGCTGCTGGAGGATTACCGTATGGGCATGATGCGCAAGAAGATGCAGAATGATACGCTGATCACGAGGATGTTCGGCAGCATGTAACTTAAGAGGATATTGTTAATTTATAAGGAGCTGTAAAGAAGTCTTCTCCACAGGGAGCGTGACTTTTACAGCTCCTTATTTCAACCAATGAGTAAAACGCTCCGCGTTTAACTCTTCTGAACAAAATGTGCGCTAAAGCGCACGAAATAATAGAATACTGAAAATTGCGTACCCGGCACAATTCATATTTTTTTGTTTCCGCACTTGCCAAAACGTCCTAAAGCATGTACTATATAAGTAATCGTTACACGACTGGCGGAAAGACAGCTAAAGCTGTTATGGGATGACCCATGGGGAGTGCAAACGTAAAATAAGCCGACCGCCTGGGCAGCCACCTTGACTGTGTATGCCCAGGTGGTCTTTTTCACTCAATTTCACAGGAGGTAGACTATGTTATCACTAAAGCAGGAACTGGAAAGCAATGCGTATCCCGGCAGGGGTATCGTGATCGGCCTGACGCCTGACGCCAGCCATGCTGTGACGGCTTATTTTATCATGGGGCGAAGCTCCAACAGCCGTAACCGTATCTTTGTGACAGACGGAGAGGGCATTCGCACCCAGGCGTTCGACCCGTCCAAATTGGAGGATCCCAGCCTGATCATTTACGCGCCGGTGCGTGTGCTGGGCAACAAGACCATTGTGACCAACGGGGATCAGACCGACACCATCTATGAGGGCATGGATCATCAGCTCACCTTTGAGCAGTCCCTGCGCAGCAGGGAGTTTGAGCCTGACGGCCCGAACTTTACGCCAAGAATATCCGGCATCATGCATATCGAGAACGGCAGATACAGCTATGCAATGTCCATATTAAAGAGCAATCACGGCGACGGCTCCTCCTGCGTGCGCAATACATTTGCCTATGAGACGCCGCTTAAGGGAGAAGGACATTTTATCCACACATACATGCACGACGGCAATCCGCTGCCCAGTTTTCAGGGCGAGCCCAAAGCCGTAGAGATGATGGATGATATGGACATATTTACGGACATGCTGTGGAACAGCCTGAACGAGGAGAACAAGGTGTCCCTGTTCGTGCGGTATATCCATATCGCTACCGGGCGCTATGAATCCAGAATTATCAACAAGAACAAATAGGATCGCATGCTGCGGACAATGATGTCGGCAGGAAATATGCGGCACCCAAATCAGGAGAAGAATATCATGAATGAGATCGAATTGAAATACGGATGTAACCCCAATCAGAAACCCTCCAGGATCTACATGGAGGACGGCAGTGAACTGCCGGTGACTGTCTTAAACGGCAAGCCCGGATATATCAATTTTCTGGATGCTTTCAACGGCTGGCAGTTGGTAAAGGAGCTGAAGGAGGCAACCGGCCTGCCCGCCGCTACTTCCTTTAAACATGTTTCCCCGGCTGGAGCGGCGGTGGGACTGCCCCTGACGGAAACCCTGGCCAAGATCTACTGGGTGGACGATCTGGGCGAGTTATCCCCCCTGGCCTGCGCCTATGCCCGTGCCAGAGGCGCTGACAGAATGTCCTCTTTTGGAGATTTTATCGCCCTGTCCGACGTGTGTGACGGGGACACGGCACGCCTTATCAAGCGTGAGGTGTCCGACGGCGTCATTGCACCCGGCTACACCGAGGAAGCGCTGGAGATGCTGAGAGCCAAGAAAAAGGGGAACTACAATGTGATCCAGATCGACCCCTCCTACCAGCCTGCCCCCATAGAAAAAAAGCAGGTGTACGGGATCACCTTTGAGCAGGGCAGAAATGAGCTGGATATAAACGGCGATCTGCTGTCCCGGTTTGTGACAAAAAATCGGACCGTTCCGGAGGAGGCACTGATCGACATGAAGATCGCGCTGATCACCCTAAAGTACACCCAGTCCAACTCCGTGTGCTATGTGAAGGGCGGGCAGGCCATCGGCATCGGCGCGGGGCAGCAGTCCCGTATCCACTGCACCAGACTGGCGGGCAGCAAGGCGGATAACTGGTATCTGCGTCAGGCTCCCCAGGTGCTGGGACTGGAGTTTCTTGACAGCATCGGCAGGGCGGACAGAGATAACGCCATCGACCTGTATATCGGTGAGGAGTACATGGATGTGCTGGCGGACGGAGCGTGGCAGAAGATCTTCAAGGTTAAGCCCCCCGTGTTTACAGCGCAGGAGAAGAGGGCGTGGCTGGATGGAAATACGGATGTGACGCTGGGGTCCGACGCATTCTTCCCCTTCTCCGACAACATTGAGAGAGCGCACAAGAGCGGTGTAAAATATATTGCCCAGCCCGGCGGTTCCGTGAGGGACGACCTGGTGATCGAGTGCTGTGACAAGTACGACATGGCGATGGTGTTCACCGGCATCCGCCTGTTCCATCACTAAAGTATCCCCGACAAAGGACGGAAGATCGGCCTCGCGGGCCGGAGATAAGGAGAATAACAGGACATGAGATTGGCAGACTTGGAGCGATACAACCCGATAACGATACAATGTCACGACAACCCCGATGCGGACGCGCTGGGGTCTGCCTATGGACTGTACTGTTATTTCCGCAGAATGGGAAAGGATGTGCGCATGATCTACAGCGGCTTTTCCAGGATACAGAAAGCCAATCTGCGCATGATGTGCGACAAGTTAAAACTTCCTATAGAGTATGTGGAGCGGGAGGGGCAGCAGCCCTTCCCGGGCCTTTTGATCACCGTGGATTGCCAGTACGGGGCGGGCAATGTGACCCGCTTTGAGGCGCAGCAGGTGGCTGTGATAGACCACCACCGCATTGAGATCGAAAATATGCCCATGAGCCGCATCCAGTCGGACCTGGGCAGCTGCTGCACGCTGGTATGGACCATGCTGCGGGAGGAAGACTATCCGGTGAATGAGGATGTGGTGCTGGGGACAGCGCTGTATTACGGGCTTTACACAGACACCAACCAGCTTTCGGAGATGCACAATCCCCGGGACATGGACATGTGGGAAACTCTCAATACCAATAAGAGGCTGCTCACCATGTTCCGCAATTCCAACCTGTCCCTGCAGGAGCTGATGATCGCGGGTATCGCCATGATCCGTTACAGCTACAACGATGAGTACCGCTTTGCAGTGATCCACTCCCAGCCCTGCGATCCCAATATCCTGGGGCTGATCAGTGATTTCCTGCTGCAGGTGGATGAGATCGACGTGTGCCTGGTGTACAATGAGATAAATGACGGCTACAAGATTTCTGTCCGCAGCTGTATCCGGGAAGTCAACGCCAATGAGCTGGCCGCCTATCTGACGGAAGGCATCGGTTCCGGCGGCGGACATGCGGAGAAGGCAGGCGGCTATATCAGCAAGAGACTGTATGGGGAGAAAAACGGCTCTCTCCATGCGGATGCTTATTTCAACAACCGCATGAATCAGTATTTTACGGAATTTATGGTGATCGACGCCAAGGAATACCGGATCGATCTGACAGGGCTGCGGCGCTATCGGAAGCGTCCTGACTTAATGGGATATGTGCGGGTGGACACCATAGAGGGAATCGGGAAAAGCGCTATTCTCCGCACCCAGGAGGGGGATGTGACGCTGAATCTGAACGTGGCGGAAGGAACATACCTGGTGCTGGAGGACGACGGAGATATCATCCAGACCAGCAGCAGCCAGTTTGAACCTTATTACGATATTCTGGAGGAGCGGTTTGACTGGAAAGCAGAGACTTCCTATGAGCCTACGATAAAAAACCAGGCCAAGAACATTACCTTTCACATACAGGATTATGCCAGATCCTGCAGGCCCAACGCCAACCTCCAGGTGTATATAAAAGAGCTGGAAAAAGGGGTAAAGCTGTTTCCTCTCTGGGATGAGGACGGCTATATGCTGGGCGTTCCCGGCGACTATCTGGCGGCGTACTGTGACAATCCTCAGAATATTTTCATCATCAAACACAAGCAGCTGGGAGAAAATTACGAGGAAGTGTAGGTAGCAGACACGCCACAAAAAAGGTGGAGAACGGGTATACTATATTGTATGCAGGGATTGAGGTAAGTTAGTGATGCGGACGAAGAGGAAACAGATCAAGAGCGGGGCTAACAAAGGACTTCCTTTGCTGATCTCCATTATAATGGTATTTTGTATCTTGGGTACCGTGGTATTTTCTGTGGCGCGGAAAACGAATCGGGAAATGTCCGCGGCAGCCATCCAGAACCTGAATGAGAGCCTGGATCTGGTACAGTGTACCATTGAGGCCATACTAAACAAGGAAGCAGAGTTCCAAAAGCTGATGGCACTGGAGATTGCCAGATGGGATAACCCGGAAGACTATGTGCGCTCCTATCAGAAAAACCGGACCATGGTGAAGATTGCGCTGGTTTTGGCGGGAGAGACGGAAGGGATTTCCAGTACGGGGGAGATATTTTCCGAGGCGGAATTGGACTTCTCTTCGGGCTGGACGGTAGACGGGCTGGAGATGTCCAGCTCCTATTTGAACTATATGGGCACGTGGGCATATTCCATCAGATGTCCCATAGTGAAAGATGACCGGGAGATCGGTACTCTCTATGTGGAGTACACCTATGATTCCCTGGACAGATCCCTTCCCAACGGATTTTATGATAACCGCGCCATGCTTTACATTATGGACGCCAAGACGGAAAGATTCGTGCTTAAGCCCAAGGGGATGGGGGAGCGAAGCGCGGGGCATATCAATCTGGAGGATTATTACCGGGCCAACGACATCCTGGAGGAGGAACTTCGGGCCGAGGTGGAAGAGTGCGTGCAGAATGGGAAAAACATGATGTTTTACCATGATATACGCGGCAAAAGCGCCCTGAATTATATGTGGACGGTGAACGGCGGTTCGCTCTTTCTGACAGGTTATGTGCCTGTTGAGGCTATTCAGCGGGAGGGGAAAACTGTCAGCCAGAACATTCTTATCGTGGTGACGGTGATGCTGGTCGCCTTTTTCCTGTGCTGTGTCCTGTATTATTTTAACCAGCGGCAGCAGGATAAGGTCAGGAGAGAGCGGGAGGCAGAGCGGGAAATGCACAGCAAACAGCTTGCGGAGGCATTGCAGGCCGCCCAGTTGGCGAGCAGTTCCAAGACCATGTTCCTCTCCAATATGTCCCATGATATCCGTACCCCCATGAACGCGGTCCTCGGATTTACCACTTTGCTGGCCAGGGATGCGGACAATCCGGACAAGGTGCGGGAATACACCAGGAAGATCATGGCATCCGGGCAGCATCTGCTGAGCCTGATCAATGATATTCTGGACGTCTCCAAGATCGAGAGCGGGAAAGTAGTGCTCAATCTGAAGGAATTCACGCTCAACGATCTGGTATCCTCCGTGGATGCTATCATCCGTCCCATGGCGGCTGCCAGATCCCAGCAATTCCATGTGGAAGTGAGAGATATTAAGCATGAATACCTGATAGGCGACGAGACCAGGATCAATCAGATTCTGATCAATCTTCTGTCCAACGCTGTCAAATACACGCCGGAGGGGGGAAACATCTGGTTTCGCATCATCGGACTGCGGCAGCGCTCCAGCCAGTTTGAACATATCCAGATCGAGGTGGAGGACGACGGCTATGGGATGACTCAGGAATATTTAAAGACAATATTTGACGCCTTCACCAGAGCGGAGAACAGTACCACCAATAAGGTTCAGGGTACCGGTCTTGGCATGGCGATCACGAAAAACATTGTGGAACTGATGGGCGGAACTATAGAAGTATTCAGTGAGGTGGATAAGGGAAGTCTCTTTCGGGTGGATCTGGAGTTTCGCATACCGGAGGGGCAGGCAGATAAACTGTTTTGGGAAACAAGCGGAATATCCCGTATATTGGTTGTGGATGGGAATGCGCAGGATTGCAATACCATTCGTACGCTTGTAAGTGACATGGGTATCTCGGTGGATATTGCTGTCTCCGGGGAAGAGGCTCTGCGCATGTTGCGGGAGAATGGAGCAGAGGAGAGGTATCACATGGCGCTGCTGGATTGGGACGATTCGGGCATGGGAGGACTCCGGACGGTGGAAGAGATCAGAAAAGCTCTGCCGGGGACGGTGCCTATCCTGCTCATGACGGCTCATGGCGCAGAGAGTCTGGACTCCATGGAGGAGGTACTCAGAGTGGGCTGTACCAGCGTCCTGGCTAAGCCGTTTTTTCTGTCGGCGCTGAAAGAAAGGGTGATGGGGATACAGGCGGTAGTCGAGGGTAAGGTCGGGGAACCGGAAAACGGTGAGGAGGGCAGTCTGGAGGGCCTGCGTTTCCTGGCGGCGGAAGACAATGAGATCAATGCGGAGATCCTGACAGAAATCCTCGCCCTGGAGGGGGCCAGCTGTGAAATCGCCGGGAATGGCAAGCTGGTATTGGAGCGTTTCAAAGAGTCCGGGGAGGGCGAGTTTGACGCTATCCTGATGGATGTGCAGATGCCGGTTATGAACGGTTATGACGCCACCAGGGCTATCAGGGCTCTGAAACGCAGGGACGCGGCGGAGATTCCCATCATAGCCATGACGGCCAATGCCTTTGCGGAGGACGAGAGGGAGGCGCTGGGGGCGGGTATGGATGTCCATCTGGCAAAACCCATTGATATAGAGATGCTCAAAAAGGTGATACGGCAATATGTCCGCAAGGAAGAAAAATAAAAAGTATGGCATGCAGAGTTGAGGAGAAGGAGAATATGAGAAAGAATTATATAAGATGGACGGCGGTCTGTTTGGCAGGAGCAGCAGCTCTGTCCATGGTTTCCTGCGGAGGAAGAGACGGAGCGGGTCTGAATCTGGTGGAATCCCAGGAAGACAGCGGCCGGATCGTAAATCTGTTCAGCCCCATGGAAAAAACGGATCCCAACGCGGAGAACGTAGCCAGGAGCGCTGCGGACAAGACCATCGTCATGGCGGAAGAAAAGCTGGGTGTCACCGTAGGCTATATCACCTATACGGCGGAGGACTATCAGGACAAAACCTATGATGAGGTGGCGCTGGATCGGGCCCGCAATGACATGGACGATCTGTATCTGCTGAACCCCGATGTCATCCAGACACTTGGGGAAGAGGGAAAGCTGCGGGAGCTGTCCGAGCTGTCGTGCGTAGAGAATCTGCGGGACGTGGTAAAGACGGCGAACACGGTGAACGGGAAATTGGTGGCCATTCCCCAGGAGGTGGTGGCGTATGGCCTGTTTATAAACAAGGACATGTTTGACAGATATAGCTTGGAACTGCCGGAGACGCCGGAAGAATTTTTGGAGTGCTGTAGAGTGTTCAAAGAAAACGGGATTGACACGCCGGTGGGAGCCAACCGCTGGTGGCTGGAGACTTTTGTGCTGGCACAGGCCTATGCGGATCTGTACAACGGAGGAAATACGGAGGCGGAGATCGCGGCGCTGAACAGCGGGGAGAGCAGATACAGCGACTATCTGCGGCCGGGTTTTGAATTTTTGCAGGAGATGATAGACCGCGGCTATATTGACGCCGAAAAGGCCCGTGTGAGCGAGGCCATCGAGGGGGAGGGAGAAGATTTCCTGGCTCAGAAGACTCCTATTGTTATGGCGTACTGGGGTGCGGCGAACACGGAGACCGCATATGGAAATCCGGATTTTAACATGCTGGTCATCGGTTTCCCCAGCAGCCGGGGACAGATGCCGGTGATGCCCATGACGGGGTACGGCGTGGGCGTGAACGCGGAACACGGGGAGGACGCAATGAAAGTTCTGGATGTGATCCTGTCCGATGAGGCGCTCCGGGTATACGCGGAGACCAACCGGGTGATCTCACCGTCCAAAAACGTGGAGGTGGACTGTATTCCCGCGCTGAAACCGCTGAACGACAGAATTCAGGAAAACGTTTATGTCCTGGGGGCCAATGCAGGGATGAAGATGGAGCAGTGGGGAAATATCTGTCTCGTGGTGCGGCAATTGTTAAACGGGGCGACGGTGGAGGAGTGTATGGCTGAGATCGACAGGCTTCAGGAGGAATCTCTGGTGAAGTGAGGAATTTGATTGAAACTTACAGCCGGGTATGCTATGATAAAAATAATAGGTCATGGACGGGAAAGGATATGTATACTATGAGTGAACTGGACAATATGACAGCCGGAGAGGCCCCGGAGGAGAAGGTTTCCCGGAACTTTATCGAGCAGATCATCGACAGGGATCTGGCAGAGGGCGTGTATGACACGGTGCATACCCGTTTTCCGCCGGAACCTAACGGTTATCTGCATATCGGCCACGCCAAGGCCATACTGACCAACTATCTTCTGGCACAGCAGTATGGTGGCAAATTCAACATGCGTTTTGACGATACCAACCCCACCAAGGAGGACATCGAGTTCGTGGAGTCCATCAAGGAGGACGTGCAGTGGCTGGGCGCCGACTGGGAGGACAGGTTGTTTTTTGCCTCGGATTATTTTGGACAGATGTACGAGGCGGCGGTAAAACTGATCAGAAAGGGCAAAGCCTATGTGTCCGATCTGACGGCGGATCAGATCAAGGAGTACAGGGGCAGTTTTACCGAGCCGGGCAGGGAAGATCCCTACAGCGGCCGCAGCGTGGAGGAAAACCTGAGACTCTTTGAAGAGATGAAGGACGGGAAATACGCGGACGGTGAAAAGGTACTCCGCGCCCGTATCGACATGGCCTCCCCCAATATCAATATGCGGGATCCGGTAATCTACCGTGTGGCGCATATGAGCCATCATAACACGGGAGACGCCTGGTGCATTTATCCCATGTATGATTTTGCCCACCCGATCGAGGACGCCATAGAAGGTATCACCCACTCTATCTGTACGCTGGAGTTTGAGGATCATCGTCCCCTGTACGACTGGGTGGTGAGGGAATTGGAGTATCCCCATCCCCCCAAGCAGATCGAGCAGGCTAAAATGTATCTGAAGAATGTAGTGACTGGAAAGCGCTATATCAAGAAACTGGTGCTGGAGGGCAAGGTAGACGGCTGGGACGATCCGCGCCTGGTGTCTATCGCGGCGCTGCGCCGCCGGGGATTTACACCGCAGTCCATTCGCCGCTTTGTGGAGATGTGCGGCGTGTCCAAGGCGCATTCCGTGGCGGACTATGCGGCGCTGGAATACTGTATCCGTGAAGATCTGAAGGCACAGGTTCCCCGCTATATGGCGGTGCTGGATCCGGTAAAACTCGTGATCGACAACTATCCCGAGGGGCAGACGGAGTACCTGACGGCGGTAAACAATCCGGATAATGAAGAGTTGGGCAGCAGGGAGATTCCCTTTGGACGGGAGCTGTATATTGAGAGAGAGGATTTCATGGAGGAACCGCCCAAAAAGTATTTTCGTATGTTTCCCGGCAATGAGGTGCGGTTGATGAATGCTTATTTCGTGACATGCACCGGATGTGAAAAAGACGCGGAGGGCAATATCAATGTGGTACATTGTACCTATGATCCCGCCTCCAGAGGAGGCAACAGCCCTGACGGCAGAAAGGTAAAGGGAACCATTCACTGGGTGGCGGCCCAGACTGCCATACCTGCCCGGATCCGTCTGTATGAGAATCTGATCGACGAAGAGAAAGCGGACGAAAAGGGTTCCATCTATGACGAGAATGGAGAACTGTATCTGAATCCCAATTCTCTGACAGAGAAACGGGGATATCTGGAGCCGGCATTTGCAGGCGCCGGGGCATATGAGAGGTTCCAGTTTGTGCGTCAGGGATTTTTCTGTGTGGACGCGAAGGATTCCACTCAGGAGCAGCCGGTATTTAACCGGATCGTGTCATTGAAGAGTTCTTTTGTGTTGCCCAAGTAAAGATTGGAAAGAAAGAGGATTAAGGGTTATGGGTATTTTTTCAGGATTGAAAGAGTTGGGTCTTGGTGATCTGGAAAACAGCGAGCTGTTTGCGGAAGAGGAAAAGGCGGAGCAGCAGGCGGCAGAGCCGGCGCAGCCAGAGGAGACGGACTATATTTATGACAAGTCCTTTACCTGTCCCGTGTGTGACACACAGTTTACATCGCGGGTGATGAAGACGGGTAAGGCGAAACTGGTGTCGATGGATCTGGATCTGAGACCCAGGTATGTGGGAATCGATGCCACCAAGTATGATGTGGAACTGTGCCCCCATTGCAAATATGCGGCGTTGACCCGTTACTTTACGGCTATGACGTCCGGGCAGATCCATCTGATCAAAGAGCAGATCAGCAACAAGGTGAAATTGCAGCCCCATTCGGAGGACTATTACACTTACGAAGAGGCTATGGAGCGCTACAAGATCGCGCTGGTGTGCGCCATGGTGAAGAAGGCCAAAAACAGCGAGAAGGCTTATATCTGCCTGAAGTCCGCATGGCTGCTGCGCGGTTATGCCGAGGAATTGGAGAGCAAGCGTCAGTTGCTGCCTCAGCAGAGAGAGGAACTGGGCCGTCAGGAACAGGAATATCTGCAAAATGCCTTTAAAGGCTTTGTGGAGGCGCAGAAGTCGGAGCGCTATCCCATGTGCGGCATGGACGAATATACCATGGATTACCTGACCGCAGCGCTGGCCTATGAGATAGGTGAGCTTGATACGGCCTCTCAGTATGTGTCCAGGCTTCTGGCATCCATGGCTAACAACCGTGTCAAGGATAAGGCCAGAGATCTGAAGGAACTGATCGTTGCAAAGAAAAAAGAAACAGGGAAATAGGAAATCAGGGAATCAAGGTATGTACGATTTGACCGCTATGCTGCGCGCGGACAGTGGAAAATGTCTGTATGAGCAGATATACGAATATATCAGGCAGGAGATCAGAGAGGGGAAGTTGCGTCCGGGGGAGCGACTTCCCTCTACCCGTTCTCTGGCGGAATATTTGCAGATCTCCCGCAGTACGGCCACTCTGGCTTACGATCAGCTCCTGTCTGAGGGCTATATTGCCTCCAGGCCCTACAGAGGATATTATGTCTGCCGGATGGAGGAACTGTATCGGCTGGAAACCGGAGCGGAGTGTATGCATGGGAAGGGTGAGGAGCGGGAGAGCAGGGAGAGATATGTCTGTGATTTTTCTCCCACCGCCACGGACATGTCCCGTTTTCCTTTCAGTGTGTGGCGCAAGATCAACAGGAATGTCTTTAGTCAGAGCTATAGCGGTCTGTTTGCGCAGGGGGACGCCCAGGGGGAGTACAGCCTGCGGGAGACGATAAGCGGGTATCTGCATTCCTCCCGGGGAGTAAACTGTACTCCCCAGCAGATCATTGTGGGAGCGGGGAACGACTATCTGCTTCTGCTGCTGGAAAAGATACTGGGGCGGCATGTGCGGATAGCCATGGAGAATCCCACTTATAAGAGGGCCTATCAGATATTCAGTTCCTTCGCTTATGAGATCACTACCGTGGATATGGATGAGGCGGGCATGTCGGCGGAGGGACTGCGCCGGAGCGATGTGACGGCAGCGTACGTGATGCCTTCCCATCAGTATCCCACAGGAGTGCTGATGCCCATCGGACGGAGACTGGAACTGCTCAAATGGGCCAACGAGGCGCCGGAGAGATACCTGATCGAAGACGATTATGACAGTGAATTTCGCTATCGGGGAAAGCCTATCCCGTCCCTGCAGGCGTCGGATACCCAGGGGCGCGTGATCTATATTGGCACTTTCAGCAAATCCATTGCCCCCGCTATCCGGGTCAGCTATATGGTGCTGCCCCCCACATTGCTGGAACGTTACCGACAGCGGTGCAGCTTTTACTCTGCCACTGTGTCCAGGATCGATCAGAAGATACTGGAAGAATTTATTGCCGGAGGATACTTTGAGCGGTATCTGAATAAGATGCGCAAGTACTATAAGGAAAAACACGATCTGATGCTGGAGGAGCTGGCTGATTTCGCGAAAGATTTTACCGTTACGGGTGAAAACGCGGGACTGCATCTGCTGCTCACCGGCAGGAGAGGACAGACGGAAGAGAGTCTGACGGCGGCGGCCCGGACTAAGGGCGTCAGAGTCTACGGCCTGTCGGAGAATATGGTGGGATCAGCGGGCGGATATCCCGGCCATACCGTACTGCTGGGTTATGGCGGTCTGGAACTGGAGGAGATCAAAAAAGGCCTGACGCTCTTGCGGCAGGCCTGGCTGTAAGTACCGTATCACTCTTCCTCGATGGAGTCTTCCTCGGCGGCTTCCTCCTCGTCAAAGAACTCCTCCACATCCTTTTCCGCTTTCTCTTCCGCGTCGGAGATGGTCTGGGACAGGGTGGTAAAATGTTCCTCGGCGCCGGAGAGTTTTTCGGAGATCGTATTTACTGCGTCTCCCACCTTCTGCACTACGGTTTCGGCAACGGCCCCGGCTTTTTCCACAGCCTTCTCAGAGGCTTCCTTGGCCAGAGACACATAATTGCGCGCAGGTGTGGATGCCTCATCCTCCAGATCGTCACTGAAGTTGTCGTAATCGTCGTCCTCCTCGGCAGGGGCGGCAGGGGCAGTATTTTTCTTAGTCAGATAGTAGTAGGCAGCGGCGGCGGCAGTGCCCGCAGCGGCGGTAAAGAGTAAGAACTTGCCAAATTTTTTAGCCATGGGGTTGCTCCTTTCAAAAGTGAGTCTTGTTATCTGTAATAGATATTTTAATACTATTTTGCGGAAATGAAAAGAGAATATGTATAAAAAGTTTATAAAAACTGTGGGAACCACTTCTTGCAAGCATATATTTGGTGTGTTAAAATGGGTAGGACGCTCTGTGTCTGGCTCTTCTGAACAGAGAGCGCTAAAGCGCACAAAAATTAAGGTATAATGTATGAACGGGAAATTTTTTGATCTGAAAAAAGAAAAACAGGACAGGATGATCAATGCCGCCCTGAAGGTGTTTGCCCAGCAGGGATACCGTCATGCCAGCACGGATGAGATCGTCCGCGAGGCGGGTATCAGCAAGGGGCTGTTGTTTCACTATTTCACCAGCAAATTGGGGGTTTATACCTTTGTATATGACTACAGTGTCAGATATATGATCCTGGAGTTGGGCGCCAGGGTGCCGTCCGGCGAGAAGGATCTGTTCGCCGTGTGCAGGGCCATGGAGGCAGCCCGCATGCAGGCCATGAAAGGGTATCCCTATATGCAGCAATTCTTAAACCGCTGCATGTGGGAGGATGTGAGCGAGGCCCTGCTGGCCACGGAGACAAAGCGGGAGGATCTGGAGGCGGCGTACGACAGGATCCATACCCAGATAGACTATACGCTCCTGCCCTCCGGCGTGGACGGGCGCAAACTGGAGCAGATGCTGCATTACACAATACAGGGACTGATGCAGCAACATTTTCTGGAGGCGTCCTTCCAGCCGGAGATGTTATACGCCGAGACTGTGGAATACATTGATATGCTGGAGCGCATCGTGAAGGGATAGCCCCTGGCGCTCCTACTTGTTCATCTTGTGGGGCGGATCGGCCGGGTAGCCGCCTTTGAGTTTCTGCATGCCCCGCTGTATGGCGTCTCTGGAATTTTTCCAGTCCGCGTCCTTATTCTGATAGTCAAATTTTTCCACCATCCAGGATACATCCTCATACAGGCGTTCCATATTGCGCTCCATCAGGGGCAGCACCACATCGTAAAACTGTTTCAATTCTTTGTCGGAGAGTCTCTGGTCCGCGGCGGCGCACAGATCCCCGAAATGTGTCAGGCAGAATCCCTTGCTGTTTTTTACCTTTTCCCGGAAGTCCTCGTCCCGGCTGTACATATGGAAAAATGTGTCCATATAGCGGGAATAATTGTCCTTAAAATGATCGCATATATAGCAGGAGGCATTCTTCTGGGAGACCCACATACTGATACTGTTGCCGCCGTTGCTGCCCTTTAACCTGTCCTTAAAGGACATCTTGCCGGGAGAAAAAGAGGCAAACTGCTGTTTCATCTCCCTAAGAGTCTTTTGATAGTGGGTTTTCAGGATCCAGGCATTGCCCAGAGTGTTGCCGTAGTCGAACATCTTCTTAAAATGCATGCGGCAGAATCCCGCCTTGTCCGTGGCCTCCCGGATGTCCGCCTCCATATAGGAGCTGCTGTTGCCCAGACAAAAATCCATCACATCCTGCTCCACAGCCCGCTCGATAAAGCAGAAAGGGCATTCATCCTGGGCCTCCATGGCCTCGTTCAGCGGTATGGTATAAAGCTGTTCTTTCATAAAATCGCACCTTCCCTGATCTTTTTACATATAGTTTAAAGCATTTTTCAAATATTGGCAACATTTCTTAAAAAGTTGTGACAAAGATATGAATAAAAGAAATGAAAATTTAAGATTAATTCTCTTGTATTTTGGGGAGATAGCGGCTACAATTTTATTATAAAAATTACGTGAGAGATGTGGTCGTCTTGGTATTCAGCAGTATTGAATTCTTGTTGTACTTCCTCCCGATTTTTATCCTGGTTTATATGATCGTTCCGCAGAAGGCGAGAAACGGTGTTCTGGTGATCGGCAGCATGATCTTCTATGCGTATGGGGATCTGCGCTGGCTGGGGCTTTTAGCGGTATCCGCAGCGGGCAACTTTATGGCGGCCAGGGTGATACGCAGGAAGAGAGGGCTGATCGCCGCGGTGGCGGTGAATATCGGCGTTTTGATCTTATTTAAATATTATCAGGGAGGCGCGATGCTCCCCATGGGCATCAGTTTCTATACCTTTCAGGCAGTGTCATATCTGGTGGACGTATACCGCAGGGAAGTGCCTGCAGAGAGAAAGTTTGTGGACTTCGCCGCGTATATTATGATGTTCCCCAAGCTGGTCATGGGGCCCATCACAAATTACAGGGATGTGCGCAGGCAGCTGCGCCGCCGCAGCTGTAATGCGGAGGGCCTGCAGGAGGGGTTGAAACTGTTCATTTTGGGCCTGTGCGGAAAAGTCCTGCTGGCGGACCAGCTTGCGCTTTTGTGGCAGGAGGTACAGGTCACGGGATTTGAGAGTATCTCCACACCCCTTGCCTGGATCGCGGCGGTGGCTTATTCTCTGCAATTGTATTTTGATTTCGCGGGGTATTCCGTTATGGCGATGGGACTGGGGCATATGCTGGGTTTCAGCCTGCCGGAAAACTTTCGCCAGCCTTATATGGCTAAGTCCGTGCGGGAATTTTACCGCAGATGGCACATGTCGCTGGGCGACTGGTTCTGCAAGTATGTATATATTCCTCTGGGCGGCAGCCGCAGGGGGGAGGGCAGGACAGTTTGCAATCTGCTGATCGTGTGGCTGCTGACTTCTCTGTGGCACGGGATCACGGGTAATTTCCTGATATGGGGCATGGGAATCTGTCTGCTGATCATTCTGGAGAGACAGGCGGGGAGACTGTGGAAAGGCAAGGCTCCCGCAATCTGCCATCTGTACCTGTGCGCGGTGATCCCTGTCACCTGGATGTGCTTTGCCATCACCGACCTGGGACAGCTGGGCATCTATCTGAGCAGGATGTTTGCCCTTGGAGAGGGCGTGGCGGTCCATGCCGGAGACTGGCGAAACGCGCTCTCCGACTACGGCCTGCTGCTGGCGGCGGGCGTGGCAGCCAGTACGCCTCTGGTGCGCTGGGCATATCAGAAACTGGAAAAACATTGGTTTGGAATGTTGCTGTTGGCGGCAGGATTCTGGTTTTGTGTACACAGGATCATGCTGGTGGGAGAGAATCCTTTCATGTACCGGAATTTTTAGAGACTGACAAAGGTGGAGGATGACCTTGAAGTGGTGGAAAAGATGGTCATTTTTGATCATATTAGCGATGGCGGGCGCGGTGTATTGCGGAGCGCCCCTGGGAATACAATGGTTCAATGACTGGCGGGGCATGGCTCAGACCGGCGAGGAGAATCCTGTAGAGAATCCTGTGACAGAGGGGGAAGATGGCCCGGAGAGCCCCGCCGTGGGAGAGGATTCTCCGGAGGATCTATCGGGGCCGGACTCTTCTTTGGGAGGCGGAGAGCCGGAGATTTTGGCAACTCCGGAGCCGGAGACAATTCCAGAGGAGACACAGGGGGCGCCGGAACCCACTGCAATTCCAGAGCCTACGGCAACTCCGGAGCCGGAGATTCGCATCGGAAGAGTGGAGGACGATTATTTTTCCGACGCCCTGTTTCTGGGGGATTCCCGCACGGTGGGGCTGTATAAATACGGCGTTTGGGGGGAGACGTCAACCTTTTACGCCTCCACCGGTATGACGATCTACAAGCTTTTTGGCGCGGAGATCGTGGAGCTGCCGGAGCAGCCTGATCCTATCTCGGTGGAGGAGGCCCTGCAGCATCAGAGCTTTGGCAAGATATATATCATGATGGGCATCAACGAGGTGGGCAGCGGTACGACGGAGAGTTTTGCCCAGGCATACGGGGAGGTGGTAGCGCGCCTGCAGGAGTTGCAGCCGGATGCGGTCATCTATATCCAGTCGATCCTGAAAGTCTCCCAGGCCCGGTCTGACAAGGGAGATTATATCAACAATGAGGCGATCCAGACCCGCAACGACGCGCTGAGTCAGCTGGCGGACGGCAAAAAGGTATTTTATCTGGACGTCAATACGGCGCTCTGCGATGAAAACGGCGCGCTGAACAGCGACTACACTTTTGACGGCGTTCATCTGAAAGCCAAGTATATCAGCCTGTGGGAAGAATTTTTAAGGGATAACGCGGTTTTGCTTGACTGACATAGCCGGTTGGGATATAATAGACTAAATCACATAGGAATACGCTGTTAAGGGCTGCAAGGGAGTTTGCTCACCGGGCAGCCTTTTTTGCAGGTATATGCGGAACTTAAATCGAGGGAGGAAAATGAGATGAGTGACAAATCAAACGCACTGGGCAAAAGTGACATATATGACGCCAAAAGCCTGGGAGTGCCCAAGGTGACTATCCTGGGCATTCAACACATGTTTGCCATGTTTGGATCTACGATCCTGGTGCCCATGCTGACGGGACTGGACGTATCCACCACACTGCTGTTCGCGGGACTGGGCACACTGTTGTTCCACCTGTTGACCAAGGGGAAGGTTCCCGCGTTTTTGGGATCGTCCTTTGCATTTTTGGGAGGCTATATGGCCATAGCGCCCATGCTGGACGGACAGCCGGACAAGGAGCTGCTGCCCTACGCCTGTTTCGGCGTGGCCTGCGCGGGGCTGCTCTATCTGGTGCTGGCGCTGCTGATCAAGCTCTTCGGCACGGGCAGGGTGATGAAGTTCTTCCCGCCCATTGTTACGGGCCCGATCATTATCGCTATCGGTCTGACATTGTCCCCCTCCGCCATCAATAGTTGCAGTACCGACTGGATCGTGGCCCTCACAGCTATCCTGCTGGTGATCATCTGCAACATATGGGGAAAGGGAATGATCAAGATCGTCCCCATCATCATCGGCGTGTTGGGTTCCTATCTGCTGGCGGCGGTTCTGGGGGGAAGGATCAGTTTTATTCCCATACAGCCCGTGGACTTTACCCCCATACGGGAGGCGGCCTGGGTGGGCTTTCCCATACACTGGAACGACACCGTATTCTCCCTGCTGGGTAAGGGGGACGCGGAAATGCTGATCACGTCCCTGATCACGATCATGCCCATCGCGCTGGCGACTATGGTGGAACATATCGGGGATATATCCGCCATCTCCTCCACTGTGGGCAGGAACTATATCAAAGATCCGGGCCTGCACCGCACTCTGTTGGGAGACGGTCTGGCCACCGTTCTGGCCTCTCTGTTCGGCGCGCCCGCCAACACTACCTATGGAGAAAATACCGGCGTGCTGTCCCTGACCAGAGTGTTTGATCCGCTGGTGATCCGCCTGGCGGCCTGTTTTGCCATCCTGTTCTCTTTTTGTCCCAAGTTTGCGGCGGTGATCGGCTGTATGCCCACTGCGACGGTAGGCGGCGTGTCCCTGGTGCTGTACGGCATGATCTCCGCTGTGGGCGTGCGGAATATCGTGGAGACGAAGGTGGATTTCAGCAAGACCCGCAATGTGCTGATCGCAGCCATGATCCTGGTGCTGTCCATCGGTATCGCGTACAGCGCGAACGGAGCTATTGTCTTTACTGTAAGCGGCGTGACGATCCAGCTGTCCGGCCTGGCGGTAGGCGCCCTGGTGGGTATCTTTATGAATGCCGTACTCCCGGGTAAGGATTATGTATTTGATGAGGAAACGCCCTCTGAGACCGGTGTGGATTTCTCCGTGAGAAACAAGGAAAAATAATCGGGAGGATGGAAATGATTATTGATATGCACTGCGATACCGTCAGCGAGATCCGTCACCGGCGTATGGAAAAAGGGGAGGAGTGCGGCCTGCGGGAAAACGCCCTGCATATAGACGCCCGGCGACTGAAGGAGAGCGGTTATATGCTCCAGTGTTTCGCCCTGTTCGTGAGCCTGCGGGGATGCGGGGCCATACCGGGGCAGGGGGAGCGGACGACTGGGCGGCAGCCGGATATGGCCTGGGCGGAGGTACAAAAGCTGCACCAGGTTTATCGACAGGAGCTGGAGAACTGCGCAGATCTGCTGCATCCGGTGGAGAACGCCGGGGATTTGGAGCAGTGCCGCCGGGTGGGAAAAGTGGGCGCACTGCTCACGGTGGAGGAGGGAGGCGTCTGCGGCGGCAGTCTGAAACGTCTGGAGGAGCTGTATGACATGGGCGTGCGGATGCTGACCCTGACATGGAATTTTCCCAATGAGCTGGGATGGCCCAATATCAACGCTCTGGATTCCCGGCGGGGATATGGAGCGCTGTTTCAGGCGGATATGGAGCAAGGCCTGACGGATAGGGGACGGATTTTTGTGGGGCGCATGGAGGAAATGGGGATGCTGGTGGACGTATCCCACCTGTCGGACAGAGGGTTCTGGGATGTGGCGGAGGTGAGCCGGAGGCCCTTTGTGGCCAGCCATTCCAACGCCCGCTCGGTATGTCCCTGCGTACGCAATCTGACGGATGAGATGATCCGGGCTCTGTCCGAGCGGGGCGGCGTTATGGGACTGAACTTCTGCGCGGATTTCCTGCGGACTGTGCCAGAGGGGGAGAAAAATCCCGGCAGGCTGGAGGATGTGGCGGCTCATGCCCGGCATATCTTACAGGTGGGCGGTGAGGATTGTCTGGGACTGGGATCGGATTTTGACGGCATCGAGACCAATGAGGCTCTGCCCGGTGCCCAGGCCATGGAAAAGCTGTGGGAAACGCTCAGGCACAGCGGGTTTACAGAGCGGCAGCTCGACAAGGTATTTCATGCCAATGTGCTGCGGGTACTGGGAGAGATTCTGTAACCGCGGCTTGGGATCACTTTCGGGGAGAGGCTGCGCAGGCCTCCAGCAGATCCTGTATGTCCGCGAAGGCATAGTCAGGTTTATACGGACTTTGGGCCACCTCCTCGGGGGTGGCCTCTCCTGTGTAAAGCACGCAGGTATCTACTCCCGCATTTATGCCGCAGGCGATATCCGTGTAGAGCCTGTCCCCCACCACCAGAGTCTGCCGGTCCGTAAAGCCGCTGTCCGCCTGACACAGAGTTACCACCTGGGGATTAGGCTTTCCCAGGTATTGGGGCGTCCTGCCTGTGGAGGCGGTGATCATCTGACAGATGGAGCCGCAGTCGGGGATAAAGCCGAAATCTATGGGGCAGCACAGATCCGGATTGGTGCCGTAAAAGGGAATATCCTTGGCGGATAAAAGCTTACAGGCCCGGACCAGCTTTTGGTAGGTGAGTTCGCTGTCATATGCCACCACGGCGCAGGCGGCATCCTCCTCGGCCTCCTCGGTCACATGCAGGCCGTTCCTTTGCAGTTCGGCGATATAGGAGGCGGTGCCCAGCACATAGATCTTGTCCCGGGAGTGATGCTCCAGCAGATGGCGCAGAGTCATATACCCGGAGGTGACAAACTGGTTTTCCGTTGTCTCCAGGCCGAAAGACGTCCGGAATTTCCTGACGTAATCCCCATTGCTCATGGTGGAATTGTTGGTGATATAATAAGCTTTGCCCCCTGCGGAACGAATATAGTCCAGCAGGGGCCGGGTGCCGTCATACAGTGTATTGCCCACGGCGATGGTGCCGTCTATATCGAACAGGAACAGTCTTTTTTCTGATAGAGGTGTCATATTTGTTTTCCTTTTTCTTTTCCGGTTACCTATTCCGGCTTTTTTTCGGTATGGCAGAACTGTATCACAAAAAGCGGTTTCGCGCAAGAGAATACTTGCCAGAACGCCCCATAAGTGCTACACTTGAATAACAGTTTACGCATTGAGCAAAAAGGAGTATCTGCCATGAAACTGACTTGTTTTGCCAGACCGCCCAAATTCTGGACCCGGCTGGCGATGATGATCGTCGGAGTGACGGTGCAGGGCTTTGGCCTGTCTTTGCTGATACGGCTGGCGCTGGGCACGGACCCCTGTTCCTGCCTGACCCAGGGCGTGATCCGCCATGTGCCCATCAGCTTTGGAACGGCCCAGCTGCTGTGCCATCTGGTGACTTTTGTGTTTGTGCTGCGTTTTGACATGAGCTATATCGGGTTTGGCACCATCGGCAATATGGTGTTTCTGGGATACATATCGGATTTTTTTGGCTGGATATGGGACGGTGTTCTGCCCCAGGGATTCTTTACAGCTACAGCTGTGCGCTGGGGGCTGTTGGTGCCGGTGCTGATCGTGTTCATATTGGGGGCGTCCACCTATATGACGGCGGGACTGGGTTCTTCTCCCTATGACGCCATGCCTTTTATCATTTCCCACAAATGTAAAAAGCTGTCTTTCAAGGCCATCCGTATGATCTGGGATATCTCCTTTATGGCGGCAGGTTTTGCGCTGGGGGGCGATGTGGGCATCGTTACGCTGGGAGTGGCCTTTTTCCTGGGGCCGGTGATATCGTTCATGCAGAAAAAGCTGGCGGTGCTGTTAAAATAGTACAGCGGCATATGGGCACATGGCGGAAGGAGTTTCGGGAACGGCGCAGCCGTCGGCGACGCGTATACAGGCGCTGGATATATATTAAGAAAGAGGAAAGAAATGGAAGAGAGAAAATACAAATCGTCGGTGCTGATCAAACGGTTTATGCCCTACTATAAACCCCATGTGAAAGTGCTCTGTCTGGACCTGTTCTGCGCGGCTCTGACTACGATCTGCGAGATCGTGCTGCCGCTGATCATCCGGCACATTACGAACCAGGCCATAGAGGATATGGCGCTTTTGACGGTTCGCACTGTGGGAGGGCTGGGACTTGTGTATCTGGCGCTGCGGCTTATCGATGCCGCAGCTTATTACTATATGGCTTACACCGGCCATGTGATGGGTGTGGACATAGAGACGGACATGCGACGGGACGCCTACGGGCACTTGCAGAAACTGTCCAACACCTACTACAACAACACCAAGGTGGGGCAGATCATGGGGCGTATCACCAACGATCTGTTTGATGTGACGGAATTTGCCCACCACTGTCCCGAGGAGTTTTTCATAGCCGGGATCAAAGGGGTGGTTTCCTTTATCATCCTGTGCACCATCAATGTGCCGCTGACTCTGATCATCTTCTGCGTCATTCCGGTAATGGTGACAGTGTGCGGCAAGATCAATTTCCGGCTGCGGGCGCTGTTTCGCCAGCAGCGGCAGCAGGTGGGGGAACTGAACGCCCGGATAGAGGACAGCCTGTTGGGACAAAAGGTAGTAAAAGCCTTTGCCAATGAGCAGGTGGAGAATGAAAAGTTTGAACAGGACAACCGGAAATTTTACCAGATCAAAAAGCGCAGCTATCGCTACATGGGGCTGTTTCAGTGCTCTACCCGGCTGTTTGACGGGCTGATGTACCTGGTGACCATCGTAGCGGGCGGCCTGTTTGTGATACAGGGGGATATCCGCCCCAGCGATCTGGTGGCCTATGTGATGTATGTGTCCACGTTTATCGCCACGGTGCGGCGCATCATTGAATTTGCCGAACAGTTCCAGCGGGGAATGACGGGAATCGAGCGTTTCCTGGAGATCATGGACGCGGACATTGAGATATTTGACGAGCCGGGGGCGGTGGAACTGACGGACGCCAAGGGCAATATCGTGTTTGAGAACGTGAGCTTTGAGTACCCGGACGATCACAATCAGGTGTTCCGCAATCTGAACCTGTGTATCAGGCCCGGGGAAAAAGTTGCGCTGGTGGGGCCCTCCGGCGGGGGCAAGACCACGCTGTGCAATCTGATCCCCAGGTTTTATGACGTGACCGGAGGCGAGATCTATCTGGACGGCAAAAATATAAGGGAACTGACGCTGAAGAGTCTGCGCCGCAGCATCGGCGTGGTGCAGCAGGAGGTATATCTGTTCTCCGGCACGGTCTATGAAAATATTATCTATGGCAGGATGGACGCCACCCGCCAGGAGGTGGAGGACGCCGCCCGCCGGGCCGGGGCGCACGAGTTCATCATGGGGCTGAAGGACGGTTATGACACCTATATCGGGGAGCGGGGCGTGAAACTTTCCGGCGGACAGAAACAGAGGATCAGTATAGCCAGGATGTTTTTGAAAGATGCGCCCATCATCATTCTCGACGAAGCCACCTCGGCGCTGGACAATGAGAGCGAGTACGAAGTGGCGAAATCTCTGGCGGCACTGTCGGAGGGACGCACTACGCTCACGGTGGCGCACCGCCTGTCTACGATCCGTGGCAGCGACCGCATTCTGGTGCTGACCGAGGAGGGAATCGTGGAGGAGGGCACCCACGAGCAGCTTATGGCCCGGGCGGGGATCTACTGGCGTCTGTACCAGATGGCCAACGAGATGAAATAGAGCGGTTTTCGTTGACAGGAAACGGCTGGAATGGCAGACTGAACATAGTTATATATGCTTAAAATAATGGGGGATAAGAAAATATGGGCAATGCAAAAGAAAATACCAGGCGGCAGAGGGCCAAAGCGGTTGTGACCGGAAACGTTTCCAAGCGCAGAATATCCCCTAACAGTCTGATGATCAAGATGATAGGAGCTTTTGTGATCCTGATCATCATGATCTTTTTGGTGGGAACGGTTTCCTACTCTGTGGCTAAGAATGTGGTCAGCGGGGAAGTGAAGGCGTCCATGGCCGAGACGGTGTCCGCCAAGGGCAGTTATCTGGAACTGGGACTGCAGCAGGTGGACAATCAGATGATGGAGATCATCTCCATGGAGGAATGCGGTATGTATTATCTCAATCCCAATCTGAATCTGTCTTCGCTGACGAAAGAGCAGACCAGCGCCAAGGATGAGGTGGGCTCCAAGATTCGGAGCATGCAGAGCATTTCCGACTTTGTCTACCATGTATACCTGATCAGTGACATCGCCACTGGCGTGTCTACCACGCCCGCCACTATGAATATGAGCCTGTACGGGGACTTTGTGGCGTCGGAGGAAGGGCAGCAGATCGACGGCAGTGAGCAGAAATGGGGCTATCTGGGCGCTCATCCCTATCTGGAGCAGGTGGTCTATGACAAGGACGACAAATTTAACAGTTCCGATTATGCTGTCAGCCTGTGGCGCAAAGTAAATATGAAGACCAATCTCATCCTGATCGTGGATATTGACAAGAATACAATCTATAACGCATTGTCGGAGCTGAATAACGGGGACGGCAGTTATGTCGCGTTCGTGGCGCCTGGAGGAAGGGAGACGGTGTTCTGCGGCAGCGATTCGGGCGTGGCTCCCCAGGAGGCGGAGACGCCTGTATTCAGCGAGATGGATGCCTATCAGAAAGCTTTCACCGCGGAGGAGGCGGACGGATATATGGACGTCCGTTTTCAGGGAAGGCCCTATGTGTTTGCCTATTCCCGGATCGGATCCACGGGAGCCATGCTGATCACGCTGGTGCCCACCAGTCAGTTTCTGGGAAATACCGGCACGATTCAGGCCATTACATATCTGATGGTGTTGATCGCTCTTGTGATCGCCGTCATCATGTGTATCTTTTTGTCGGGAACGCTGAACAAAGGTGTGACACAGATCACAAAGCCGCTGGATAAAGTATCACGCGGAGACTTTACGGCGGAAGTGACGCTTAGGCGAAAGGATGAATTTGGACAGATCGCGAGCAGTCTGTCCCATATGATCGCCAGTATGAAGTCCCTGATCCGGGAAGTGCAGAGCGTGGTGCTGACAGTGCAGCACACCTCCGGTCAGGTGGGAGACAGCACACAGCAGCTCATGGAGTCCAGCGACGAGATACTGGGTGCCATCGAGGAGATTGACAGGGGCGTATCCTTGCAGGCGCAGGATGCTCAGGAGTGCGTGGTGCAGATCAACGCTCTGTCTAACCAGATACGCACGGTATATGAATATTCCGATGAGATCAGCAGGATTTCGGAGGACGCCAACAGGACTATTACGGAGGGGATGGAAGTTATACAGGATCTGAGCGCCAAGTCCAAGGCCACAGCGGACATCACCGGCGCGATCCGGACGGATATCCTGTCCCTGAACGATCAGACCCAGTCCATCGGCAATTTTGCCGGTGTGATAGACGAGATCGCCTCTCAGACCAATCTGCTGTCTCTGAATGCCTCCATCGAGGCGGCCAGAGCGGGGGACGCGGGAAGGGGATTTGCGGTGGTGGCTGAGGAGATCCGTAAACTGGCCGACCAGTCCCTGAGCGCCGCGCAGCAGATTGGCGGCATCGTGCAGCAGATCCAGGCACAGACGGATCAGATGGTAGATGCGGTGCATCAGGCCGGCGAGATCGTCACCTCCCAGAACGATTCCCTGGGTAAGACCCAGGACGCCTTTGACAAGGTGAATGAGCGGGTAAAGATGATGGCGGACAACTTATCTCAGATGACGGCGGGGATGGCGCAGATCGAGGAGTCCAAGAAAGGAGCCGTAAGCGCCATCACCAATATCTCGGCGGTGTCGGAGCAGACCAGCGCCAATTCCGTACAGGTGGATGGCATCGCCAAGCGCCAGAAGGAATATGTGGAGATCTTGAAAGCCACGGTGGAGCAGTTGGAGGAGAAGGCAAAGCAGATGGAGCAGGCTGTGAGCCAGCTAAAAGTGGATTAGCCTGTCCGAAACGAAAAAAGTATACCTGCAGTATAATGACAAATCCCACGGAATATGTTATAGTTAGGACAATTTAAAGGAAGAGAGGCCGGGGGTGCCCGGCCGGAGAGGAAAAAAGCCATGTTACGCGGAAGTTTTGAGCAAAGATACACTAAACCGGAATATCTTGAGGCGCTGAAAATAGATCAGAGCTTATCTTTGCTATGCTTTTACAGGATGGAGCGAAAACGGAAACGGATGCAGGGCCAGGCCGGATGAGGATCCGGCGGGTGGCAAAGCAGAATAGATGCATGGACGTGACGACCGCTTGTCTTGTAGAGAGATATGCGGTCTTTTTGTATGGGCAGCATGGATTAAGCCCGGCCGGAGATCCATGCCTGGCCTTGATATCGGAGTGAATGCGGAAAAACGGGGAGAGGAGATCCTCAAACAGCAGGAGGTGACAGAGATGAGACAGATGCCGGCCATCGACATGGTGGCAACGGGACAGAATATTGCGAGGCTGAGGGAAACCCGGGGAATGACGGTCAGGGAACTGCAGGAGATCTTTGGGTTTGCCACTCCGCAGGCCATATACAAGTGGCAGCACGGCACGGCGCTGCCCACAGTGGACAATCTGCTGGTATTGGCGGCAGTGTTTGGAGTTCATATAGAGGAGATCCTGGCAGTGCGCCAGATACAGACGGCGGCCAGCGCCTAGAGATGCGGCGCCGTGCGTACGCAGTCGGCGTCAGTTTACCGCAGTACGGAAACTGACGCACATAGACAGTCGTAGTTCAATGGCAGAATGGCAGACTTTTAATCTGTAAGATGAGGGTTCAAATCCCTCCGGCTGTAGGATACCTGTGCAAATCAATTCTCCCGGGATCTGGCGGTGATGATCCAGGGCGCGGGATCCGTCTTAAAGGTATTGTTGCTGCCCAGCTTGGACACGGATACCTGTATGGTATCCACATCTTCCAATCCCAGCGCGCGCAGAGAGGCGGGCAGACTTGCGGCGGCCTTGAAATCCAGCGTATAGATCACCACATTGATGTTGGGATTGATGCCGGTCAGGTATGCCAGCTCCTGATCGGTGCTGGCGGAGGCCACCAAAAATACCAGGGAGGGTACAGGGCAGTCCTTCATGCTCTCCGCATCCACATGATCGATGATCCTTACATTGTGCAGATCGAAATGGGCCACATTATCCTCCAGAGTAGCCCGGTCGGCTCTGCTGTATTCCACGGCGGTGACAGAGCCTTCCGCCGCGATCAGGGCCGCTTCTATGGCAATACTCTCGCCGCCGATGACCACCAGGTCGTCCTGGGGATCCACCGCCATCTTGTTCAGGATGATAGCCCGGATCTCACTGCCCACATACTGTATGGAACCCCTCTGCAGCAGTTCGTTGCTCAGTCCGATCTTAGCGGTGTTGCGGGCGTTGGGGTTGAGGATCAGCATTCCCGCGGAGGCGTTGATCCCTCTGTCGATCATGTCCTTGATCTGCTTGTGCAGGATCGGCCCGCTGGGGTCGGAACCCTCGTTGTACCAGACCTCACACTCTCCCAGTCCCGCATTCCAAAGCCGGTAAAAGATATCGTTGATTCCCGCGTTGGTAAAGATCAGCGTGGTCTTATGCGCCTCCACCGTGGGGATCACGTTCTTATTCTTCTTAGTGATATCGATGATCTTCACATGTTCCAGATCAATGGTAGTGTTCTGAGAATAGTACTGCAGCCAGGATAAGATCACGTCATTGGTAAAAATCTGTTTTTCCATTTGGTATTTCCCCCTTGTCATTATGCGTTTTACTGGCCGGACAATTTCTCTCTGTCCTCTTACAGACATTGTACCACTGCCCCACACATTTGCGCAAACATTTCTTTTCTCTTCCGACGGTTGCCTTTTTTGTAAAAGTGGGATACAATAAAAACATAGCAGAGACGGGAGGGCTTTATGGAGAGAAAATACGCGCTGTTAATAGACGCTGAGAATACCAGTTCCAAATATGTGGACGTGATCATCAGCGAGTTGAAAAAATACGGAATCATAACTTACCAGAGGATGTACGGGGATTTTACCAATCCGGATCTGTCCAGCTGGAACAAGAAGGCCCTGAAATACGCCATTGTGCCCATACAGCAGTCCCGGTACTCCACGGCCAAGAACGCTGCGGATATCATGCTGGTCATCGACGCCATGGACATCCTGTACAAGGGCAGCATAGACGGTTTCTGTATCGTGACCTCGGACAGCGACTTTACCCGCCTGGTGAGCCGCCTGAGGGAGGAGGGCAAGTCCGTGATCGGCATGGGCAAGAGCGATGCCTCCAAGACCTTTATCGCCGTCTGTGACGAATACAAATTCCTGGACAAGATCGTGGATGACGAGTCCAAGGGGGACAGGCCCGCAGCGGAGAAGGATTCCATTACTCCCATCGGTGAGATCAAGTCCGCCATCAACAATCTGCTGCAGGAGTGCGAAAACAACGGGGAACCGGCCAATCTGGGGATGGTCAAGAGCAATCTTCAAAGACTCTATCCCGATTTTGACGAGCGCAATTACGGCTACAATTCCATGATGAAATTTATCACCGAGGCTACCAAGTTCAGGATTGCCAAGCAGGGTACTACGATCCTGGTGGTGCGGGGCGGCCAGGGCGTGCCGGTCAATATGGAGACCAATGTGCAGCAATTTATTATCCGCAGGGCGGAGCAGCATATCAAGTTGGAGATCCTGGGGCAGCAGCTCCACGAGCATTTTCCGGACTTTAAGTACAAGGATTACGGATATGCCCGTCTGTCCCGCTATGTGAGCAGCATCGAGGGAGTACAGATCGACGGCAACAATATCGTGTTCCGACAGGAATAAGTAAGGCTATGAAAAGTAGATAAAAAGTTGATATTTCCGCCTTATACTGTTATGCTGAGTGAAGGACCGGGGGACTTGCCGATTGGCGCAGGCCTGGGAGGGATGACAGGAAAGGCGGTATTTTTTATGTTTAAGATTCTCATTGTGGACGACGAGCCGGATGTGGTAAGCCTGATCAAAGATTATTTTGAGATAAACGGATACGAGACGCTGACGGCAAATAGCGGGGAAAAGGCCATGGAACTGGCTCTTAAGCAGCCGGATCTGATCCTGCTGGATATCAATATGCCCCATATGGACGGTCTGGCGGTGTGCCGCCGGATACGGGATTATGTGTCCTGTCCCATCCTGTTTCTCACGGCGAGGGTGGAGGACAGCGACAAGATACAGGGCTTTGCGGCGGGAGGGGACGACTATATCCAGAAACCTTTTTCCATGGAGGAACTGGGAGCCAGAGTGGCGGCTCATATCCGCCGGGAGCACCGCTGCAAGGCGGATGCCAACGTGCGGTTCTGGGGCAGGATGGTCATAGACTACACCGCCAGAACGGTGGCGGTGGAGGGCCCGGTGATCCCTTTCGCCAAAAAAGAGTATGAGATCATAGAACTGCTGTCGCTGCATCCGGGTCAGGTCTTTGACAAGGAAAGGATCTACGAGAAACTCTGGGGCTATGACGCCGAGGGGGACAGCACCGTGGTGGCGGAGCATGTGCGCAGGATACGTGCCAAACTCAAGGAATACGGCGAGGAATATCATCTGGAGACGGTGTGGGGGATGGGATATAGATGGAAGAAATGAGAGAGACAGGTGAGGAAACGCAGATTTTACATGCCGGAGAGAGGAGAACGGGGAAAGGGTTCCGAAAAGTGGCGGCGCTGCGTCTCCGGCGTCGCCGAAAGCGCAGGAGATCCCTGCGGCATCTCCTGTATTACTGTATCCCCATCTGTGCTGCCCTGGCATGGCTGGGAACCATGGCGATTGGGATGTGCACCAATGATATACAGGACTGGTTCTCCTCAAAATATCTGGACGAGGGCGTTCGTATTCGGGATGGCAGCTATGAGATCTATGTGGATCAGGACGGGAATGTGTATCATTCCTATGTGGAGGAAGAACACATGTCCTATATTCCGATCCAGTTGAAAACGCCGCAAAGAGTTATGTATGAGGCTATCAGCTCCGCGCAGTTCATTCTGATCCCGCTGTGGGTACTGGTCTGTGTGGGAGTGACCGTGTGGATATTTTACAAGAGGGAGATAGAAAAGCCCCTCCGGGTGCTGCAGGAGGCCTCGGAGAAGATCGCGGACAACTGCCTGGATTTTGAGATAGAACCGGTAAAGGACAATGAGTTGGGACGGCTGCGGGACGGTTTTGAGAAGATGCGGGCGGCGCTGTATGACAATAACCGTATCACCTGGCAGCAGTTGGAGGAGAGAAAGAGACTGAACGCCGCTTTCGCTCACGATATGCGCACTCCGCTCACCGTGCTCAAGGGCTATGGGGAGATGCTGGAGCGATATGTGCCGGAGGGCAGGATATCTCAGGAGAAACTTTTGGAGATCCTGGGGATGATGAACGGGCAGATACGCAGACTGGAGAGCTATACCCAGAAGATGAGCAGCATTAGGAAACTGGAAGACTTAGAGCCGGAGACGGCGCCGGTCTGGGCGTCTGATCTGGAGGAAAAGCTTAAGAGCATGTGCGAGATACTGGGACAGACCCGGATTGACATCTCCTTTACCTTTGAGGCAGAAGGCATTCTGTGTCTGGACGAGGCGCTGGTACTGGAGGTGTGCGAAAATCTGGTGACCAACGCAGTTCGGTATGCCGCGGAGAAATCACAGCTGACTGTGCGGGTGGTACGGGGAGAAGAGTCCTTGTCCGGGGAGGAGCAGGAGAGATATCTGGAGATCGTGGCGGAGGATGACGGCCCCGGCTTTAGCCCGGAGGATTTGCAGCATGCCGCAGAGCCTTTTTATCGGGGAGAAGGGCAGATGGAGCAGTCACACTTTGGGCTGGGGCTGTATATCTGCCGCCTGATCTGCGCCAGGTGCGGTGGCAGCCTGGCGCTGTCCAATGGGGTGTGCGGCGGACGGGCGACAGCCCGGTTTCGGCTGGGTTGTGAAGAATTTTAAATCAAATTTGATTAAAGAGTATTTGTTTGTTATTTTCAATGGGTAAGTAATTCTGAAAAGGAAGTATATTTTATAAGAAATTGCCGGGGAGTAGATAAATAGTTGATAGATGCGAGGTAGTATAACGGTGTGGAGCGATCCGCACCATTTTTTGATTGGAGGATAACAGATCATGAATCAAGAGGAAAATTGTATCAGTATCAGCCATGTGGATAAGTATTATGGCAAAAAGCAGGCGCTGAAAGACGTGAGCCTGACCATCGGGCAGGGCATGTTCGGTCTGCTGGGGAGAAACGGCGCAGGCAAGACCACGCTGATGAAAATGCTGGCCACCCTGCATGACAAGCAGGCGGGAGAGATATCCGTGTGCGGCATTCCCATCAGCCATGCAAGGGAGATCCGCGGTATCACGGGGTATCTGCCCCAGGATTTCTCCATGTATCCCAATATGACGGTCTATGAATGTCTGGATTATCTGGGTATGCTGTCCGGGATGCCGGGGGCCCTGCGGCAAAAACGGATTGCCATGCTGTTAAAGCGGGTCAATCTGACGGAAAAAAAGCGGAGCCGTGTAAAAAGCCTTTCCGGCGGCATGAAACGTCGGCTGGGAATCGCCCAGGCCCTGCTCCACGATCCCAGAGTGTTGATCGTGGACGAACCCACGGCAGGGTTGGACCCGGAGGAGAGGATACGTTTTCGCAATCTGCTCTGTGAGGTGGCTGAGGAGCGTATCGTGATCCTGTCTACCCATATCGTTGGGGATATAGAGGCCACCTGCGAAAATATCGCCATATTGAATGAAGGGGAATTGCTATGGAGCGGAACGGTGACACAGCTTTTGGAGAATGCCAGAGGTAAGGTATATACGGCGGAGATCCCGGCGAGTATGCTGCCCCAGGTAAAACGGGACTATATCGTGACGGGTATGCTGCGGAGCGAGCATATGGTGACGGTGCGTTTTCTGGCGGATGAGCAGCCGGGGGGCAGCCCTGACGGCGCTTTTTCCGAAAACCGGGGGCAGGGGGGAGCCAGAGCGGCCATGCCCAACTGCGAGGACGCCTATATGTATTGCCTGCATCAGCATGGATGCGAGATCGTGGGAGGTGATATCTGATGTTATTTTTAAAAGAATGTAAGAAAGTGATCTGTTCTATGACATTTGTTCTGTTTGTGGTGACTGTTGTGGCAATGTATGCTACACAGTACAGCAGTGATCTAAGGTTTGTAGACAAACCCAGACCGGGACAGGCGGATTACGGCGTGACTATACGGGAAGATCCCGGTCTGATCATGTCTGCGGCGGTGGACAGCCTGCTGGGAGAGTATCTGTCCGGCAATTATACGGCCTATCCCATCGGGCTCTATAAAAATGTCAGGCTGAAAGAGAGTAAGAGGCTTAAGATGCGCGCCGTTCTGGAAGAACTCACGGGGCTTTCCGGAGAGGAGATAGACGGTTTTGACGGCTTTGCGGAGGAAGGATTTATCGCTGATGGAGTGGATGAGGACGGCAATCTCATAGGCTATCAGGCGATGGTACTTCCCGAGTACAGCCTGCCGGAGAGTCTGACTTACGAACGTTTCCTCGAGCTGATGGGAGAGGCAGACGGACTGATAGGCGGAGGCAGCAGTTATGCCGCGGAGATGCTTGCCGTCTATTTTGGCCAGGCGCCCATGACCTATGAAGAGGCGCTTGCGGAGTATGAGGCCCTGATGACTCCGGGAGAATTGGGCAAGGCATACCTGCGGCTGCACTGCGACTATATGGGGATCAATCTGGCGGTGATGCCTGTTTTTGTGGCTGCGGCGCTGTGGCAGCTTGACAGGAGAGCCCGCATGCAGTCCCTGATCTACACCCGCAAAAGTTCCACGGCCCGGATCGTGGGAACGCGCTATCTGGCGCTGGTGTGCTGCATGAGCGTGCCGGTGCTGCTGACTTTGCTGTACACGGTATACATGGTGAGCGGAATGTACCCTCAGATGAGCATCGGCTGGGGCAGCGGGATCGGGATGGCGCTTTTGTGGCTGCTGCCGGATATCCTGGCTGTCTCCGCTGTTGGGATATTGCTGACGGAACTGTTCTCCCCGTTGCTGGCCATTTTTTTACAGTGCGTATGGTGGTTCTTAGCGCTGTCAAGAACGAAACTGACAGGGGATGTGGGACGATTTGGATTACAGGTGCGGCACAATACTCTGGGCCAGGCCGCCCTTTGGCAGAGCCAGGAAAATAACTTCCTGTGCAATCGGTTGGCGCTGACAGCTGTGGCGCTGCTCTGCCTGGGACTGACCTTGTGGCTGTATGAGCGCAGGAGAAAAGGCGGTATGGCCTGGACGAACAGGCTGTTTTTCCCGGTGAGACGGGGAGACGCCGAAAAGAAGAAGGTGGGTGACGAGTGATGGATACGCATGGAAACGCGGAGAATCTTTGGGGTATCCTGAGGATAAATCTGCGCAGGCAGTTCCCTCTGCCCGCTCTGGCGGCCCTGGCACTGATGGCGCTGACCATGTTTATGTTCAACATATATTCCCTGGAGGGCGACGCGGTGGCCCGGCCCCTGGAGATGCTGCTGATCTGGATAGGCCCGGCCCTGCTGGCCACGGTGTTCCTGCCGGAGCAGAACCCGGAGATCCGGGATGTGGTGCGGGCGCGCCGGACCGGCTATCTGTGGGTGTGTCTGCTCAGGATACTCTACAGCGTCCTGGCGGTTCTGTTGCTGATCCTGTGTTTCACCGGGATCATGAAAGCGGGAGAGAGCCAGGTGCTGCCCTATCACATCTGGGGCTGTATCTGCTCTGCCCTGCTGCTGGGTGCGCTGGGACTGGCGGTCTCCGGTGTTACCGGCAATGCCGCCGGAGGACTTATGGCCTGTATGCTCTACTACCTGGCCAGCTATGGCATGGGGCGCAGGCTGGGGGCATTCAGTCTCTTTTCCATGTCAAAAGGGGCCATGCAGGGCAAGGGTTGGCAGCTGCTGCTGGCGGCGGCGCTGGTGGCGGGCGCGCTGCTTGTCATGAGGCGCAGGCGGCAGATATAAAGAGGTTTATCCGATATATCAGGAACGCTCCGGACCGGGCGGCTATGTTCTGATGCCTGCCTGGTATTTCGGAGCGTTTCGGCCGGAATGTATTCAGAGTAAAGCCTTTTCCGCCATCATAAAATAGGCGCAGATCCTGTACCCGGCGTAGCCGTACAGGTGATCCAGGCCGGAATAGGTATAGCTTAGATATGCGTCTTTTAACCCTGTATCCTTAAGGTGTTTTGTGCCCACCATGACCAGATTGACGGCAATATGCTTTCCCCGATAGGCCTGTTTGACAGCCAGGCAGCCGATGCTGCCGGGCTGTCCGCCGTCACCTGTTTCCACGATCAGGGTTCCTGCGACCTCTCCATCCAGGACCGCAAGCAGAACCCTGGCGCTGCCACTCTGGGTATACAGGTTTTCGTCCCGATAAAATCCGGTAAATTCGGGGAATGCGTCATCCGTGCAGGCGCATATCCCCGGCAGATCGGCAGGGACGGCCCAGCGGTATGTGACGCCCTCTATGGTATCTCCGGGGCGAAAACCGCCCTGGTCAAAACGCTCTAAGGGAAACCGCATGTCAAAACAGTTGCAGCCCCATGCGTGGGTATAGCCTCTCTTTGTGAAAAAATCGCTGGCCGATTCGTCAAGTCCGGGATACAGTTCTTCGTTTTCCGCAGGGAAATAGCGTTTTGAGGTGGGAACGCCGGGCATGATGTAGTCGAAACCGTTTCCGGCCACGACTTTGTCATATCCGCCGCGCCTGACGATCTCCTCGGATTCTTTCAGCAGCTTTGTTCCGATCCCCTGCCTTTGGTACGGCGCGTCAACACACAGCAGGAGTATGGTATTTTGATTCACAACGGACACTCCGGCCAATTTATTGTGTTCATTCCGGTGTTCTATCACCGTATTTCCTTCATTCATCAGGATGCGCAGCACAGTCTCCCGATCCCGCACGACAAAGGGCAGATTCCTTTTGTATAGCTCATACAGTTCCTCATACATGATATATACTCCTCCCATAGGATGACGCTGTTTATTCCCGCGAGCAATGAGCCAAGTGCCGTGCTTGCAGTGGGGTATTTGATTTTCACAGGCAATGATTCAAGCGGCCGTGTATCTAAATTATAGATTACCGCAAAAGGTTTGTCCATCGTTTTATCTTTGGATATCTGCTCTCACGGTTGACATCCGCGTTTTGGAGACCGCTCACACCGGATTTCCTACCGCTTGCGAACATTGCCGTAAAACAGAGTTTTTTTGATAAAATGAGAGATAGATCGAAAATTTTGAGGAGGGAGTCAATGAGACAGAAGACATTTTTAATAGGTTTGACAATGGCTTTCGGCGTAGTGCTGACCGGATGTCATATGAAACACGAGTGGCAGGACGCGGACTGTACCCGTCCTCGGACCTGCGCCGTCTGCGGGGAGACCGAAGGGGAGGCGCTGGGGCATGACTGGCAGGAGGCGGACTGCACCCGTCCCCGGACCTGCGCCGTCTGCGGGGAGACCCAGGGGGAGGCGCTGGGGCATGACTGGCAGGAGGACTGTACCCATCCCCGGACCTGCGCCGTCTGCGGGGAGACCCAGGGGGAGGCTCCGGGGCATATTTGGCAGGAGGCGGACTGCACCCATCCTCGGACTTGCAGCGTCTGCGGAGAGACCCAGGGGGAGGCGGCGGAACATGACTGGCAGGAGGCCGATTATTTTACCCCACAGACATGCACGGTCTGCGGGAAGACCCAGGGAGAACCGCTGCAGCCCTCTTTTGAGGCCCACGGGCTTTCTATCAATGCCAGGGTGGGGGAGACCTATGACTATGTCACTTGCTGCGCCGAGGATAAGTCCCTGACCACTGTGGGGATACTGACATTCTCCGACTACCGGATCTTTGAGGACAGGATCACGGAAGGCTATGAGTGGCGCGCGGTGCATATCAAGATCGAGTTCAGCGATGACAATGCCAGGGACTATGGGATCGGGGTGCATTACAGCAACGAGAACTATTATGACACAGAGGCGTGGGACGAGGTCTATGACAGGGAAGATAAAAGAAAGAAATACACGATCCGGTATAACGGAAAGGATTATACGGAATGTGAAAGTATATTCAGCGGTCCCGGGTACAGTGAGTGGGAGAATGGCGTTATGACATGGGAAGGGGACTCGTTTGTGATAGTGCCTGCCGGATATGACGGGATGGTGGTATGTTTCCGAAACGCCGGACTGGAAGGGAAGACCGGAGACTACATATACGATGTGGCGGATGAGGACACGATCTTTTTCAGAATGAGCGATGAGGGGGCTAAAGTGATCCCTCCTGTGGGCGGCGCGGACAGCCTGGGCCTTTTAGATCAGGAGCAGACCCTGGCGGCCATAAAAGAACAGTTGACTGCGGAAAACCAGGCGCTTCTCTATGAGGATGACTTTAGCGTGGTGGTGCTCGCGGACGAGGACACGGTCATCATAAATGCCAGGACTTATAAGGATTATCTGATTCCCGCGCTTGCGGGGAGAGTGACCGAAAAGGTCTATGAGTTGAGGGGGAGATCCGTGCTGCCCCTGGATTCTGTCCGGCTCAGGGTATACTGCACCGATGAAAAAGAGAATGGCGACTTTGATTCGGAAACCTTCGTCTATTGGGAGACGGAGGACATGGAGGCGGGAACCTTTAACTCGATGGTGGACGGGTTTTATCAGGAGCTTTATACCATAGAGGATCTCTACGAATATTATGAGGAGGATTTTGACCTGATCGATAAGGCGATGAACGGGGAGCGGGTCGATGAGGAAGACTGAGTAAGGGTGGACGGCAAGTAAATGGGGCGGACGCCAATCATCCGGTTTTTATACTGACAATCGACGTAAAAATATTTCGCCAACCATCGGAAAACCATTGTAGAATTCATCTATATAGCATCTTCTGATACACGATATTATATCGACCCTTCTATTGCTGCTGCGGCTTTAGGCATCGGTCCGGGCGATTTGATAAACGACTTAAAAACATTTGGTTTTCTCTTTGAAACGCTCTGTGTCCGGGATCTTCGGGTGTTTACGGATTCACTGAATGGCGGCGTCTATCATTATCGGGATAAAGACGGACAGGATGAACGCGCCGTCGTTCCTGATGGTTTTAACGGGAATCGGCGACTACGCCTATCGTCGGCATGACGGCGTGTATGTGGTTCCCATTGGCTGCTTAAAAAACTGATCCGAAAGGAAATCAGGGGGCTGCCGCTCTACGAATTTTCATTCGTTAAAGCGACAGCCCCTCCTGTCAACTCTGCGTATCAACGGGTCAGTACACTTGTGTTCACACCTCGATGATTCCGTTATCATAGGCTTGTAATTGCAGCTGTTCTGACTGTTCAGATGATTCTATCCTACCCGTGTAGACAAAGCGGTTGTGCTTATCGTTATAGAGAAGAGGGATGCGCGGAAGAACATCTATGTTATGTCCCAAAGTCAGATCATTGGTTAGAATGACAGCCACCTCTGTATCAAAGTGGATCTGGGGACGCCAATATTGGTACCGTTGCAGGAAATTTTTGCTGGGGATTTCCATGCAGATACCGATCCACAGGGCTACAGTCTTTTCACGTGTGGGGATCAGCATATAGTTTTTCCATTTCCAGTCTTCGGGAGTGCCCAACGTCCGACACATCAATTCGCTGGTCAGCATCCGCTCCGGAAAACAAAAATAATCGGTTTTGATGGACATCTGCGAGAACGTATGGGGAGTCTCTGGAGTTCCCGGAACCCCGGCGGGGAACAAAGGGACAAAGTAGGTATGTGAGTAATTTCCGCGGGCAAGCCCGCCACGGATTCCGTCGATGTAGACCCCTATAAAATTTTCTGATATGGTTTGCGGGGCGGTACAGTGTCTCCATACGGTATCTACGTCGCTGACCACCTGCTTGTCAAACGCCGCATAATCCTGTCGATAGAACACTAAAGCGGAATTGATCAGGAAGAGCTTTCCCGCGATGGTTTCCGACCGCAATATCCCCAGGCAGAGAACGGCGCAGGGATATTCCCCCATCAGCGACCGAAGATCCCGGCATAGGGTGTCCACCTCTCCCTGTGAGAAAAAATGTGTGCCCCTTTTCAAGAAAGCCTCCTCCGGGTAAGTATAGATCTGCAATACCTGGGTAGTGCCCTCGTTGCGGGCCAATGTCTGGGCGATCTCCTGCACGATCTCACCGGTGCCTGCATAGTCCGCCTGTTTTGCCTGCTGACCGATATGAATGATTTTCATATTCTGTAACCTCCTGTTTTTTTCTGGCTTTTGGCCTGTAAATATAATAGAGCATGGAAGGGGTGCGGGATAAGTAAATCGGATGAATGACACCTGGGAGGGGATAAAATGTGGAGATATTTCAAAGGCTTAAGGAGTATCAGGCAAAACTGGAGGGTATAAAATTTCAAGTTGAATTTAGCAGTGTTTTTGCATATAATTCAGTTTATAAAGTTGTTTACAGAGGAGAATGGCTGGGGGTACGTAAAAGGGGAGGTAATTGAGATTGAGGAAGAAATTATGTATTTAAGCAATTTGAAGGGTATTTATCAGGTAGTAAAACATCTGTATCCGGGGGTAGACGACAATGTATTATCGGGTGAGTTACTTGAAAGTGATAGGAAGGTATTTGACAGATACGGACTAAGGTGACTTACGCTGGAATGGAGAACATACGATGCTTAACACTGAAGAATATGAGCGTATAAAAATGGAGAAAAGGCTTCTGGAGAAGATAAATGAGGCAGAAGATGCGGTTAAAAATGGCGGATGGATTGAAATGGATGATTTGAAAGCTCTTGTGGAGCAATGGCGAATATCACTATCGCAGCGGCAGCACGAAACAGCAGTTTCGAGGTAATGCCCTGATTCATTCTGACTGGTTGATGAACGTACCGATTCAGATAAAAGTTGAGCAGGAAAACATGTGTATCGGTAATTAATGCATTCTTCCTCTTGGCTGGAATGCAGAGAAACTTGTGAGACGGCATAATTCCGTCCCGTTTAATCCAAAGATTGAGTGAGTGTTTTACCGAGCGGGGTATATTGAAAGCTGGGGACGACCAAAATGGCACTTTGGAAAATAGTATTTTCATTCTATTATTAAAAAGGATTCCTCTATGACACAAGCGATTATAGCAGATAAAACGCAAGCATCTTTAAGATCCATTAAGAGAGCCATGAAATTACTTTCAGATACGGGAAAGATAGAGCGCGTCGGCGGCAAACGAGATATCCCGATGCCTCAGATCCCAATATGGCATCTTTCGTGACAGTTGGTTCAATCGGCTCTATGAGGGGAGGGGAACGGATGTGAGAAAGAAAGCACAATGCGTTTTTCCGGTTATTTTATGTATACTCTTATTGTTCTCCGGCTGCGGGGCGTTCAATTTCGCTCAAAAATCAAATGAAGAGGGACAGGCTTTATCCGGCCAGGGGGCACAGGATTGTGACTCGCAGGAGAAGACAGAGGGAGAGGGGGCGGCAGCGCACATGCCATCTCCACAGGACACAGAAGGAATCCTGAGAGAGAATGCGGTACTGGATCTGGGCAATCATATGGTTGCCTATTATATGCCCACAGAGGAGATCGATACAGCATATACAAGGCATGGACATGAGGCGTTTCTGGGAAAACAATATATTGCCGTTCAGGATCTTGACAATGACGCTGTCTGGTATCTGCCGGATGTCTATGGGAAGATTCTGGAAATCTATGTGGAAACGCCCATCGGCGTATCTCTGCGGTATATTCCTGACGAGGAGCGGGACGTCCGCCAGGTCAGCATCCCGATCTATTTCTATGAGAGGGACGGGGAAAAAGCGCTGGATTTTGACCTGTTTGTTCATGAGAAGAAATCTCTGCTTGGCGCGCAGGATGGCGTGGAGGCCGGTACGGGCGCTCTCCCGCAGAGAGTATGGGAGCAGTCGTTTTGTCTTGGGACGGAGGAATATACCGTACAGTTTGAAAGGATCAGTCCCATCTACAATCCCGGATATGAGAGCGGCGAGATACAGGCGGATTACTGTCTATCGGTGCATGGCAGAGAGGGGAATACCCTTTCCCGGCAGATGATCGTCCACTATCCTGTGGCTTATGAGGAGGCATATTGGCTGATCGATTTTTCAGGAGACGGATTTTTGGATGTGGCATTTTGTACGGACGTCTATATGGGAGGGAAAAACGGCAACTGGTCTTTTGTGAAAATGCTGATTTGGAACAGCGACAGGGGCTGTTATGAGGAATGTGTGACGGGGGCGGCGGACAATTTGGCTATGTGGAACACGGATATGTCAGTTCTTGTGTCCTGCGATGATACGATGCACGATCATCACTATAGCGCAAAGAATATGTATGTCTGGGCGGATGGGCAGTGGCAGAGAATTAGGCGGCTTGAGCGGATTTACTCGGAGACGGAATTTTATGACATACCGGGAAATGGTCAGTATCCATATTCTGATGGTTATCGAGAGCTGATCTATTCCAATGGAGAACTGGTGGAAGAGAACCGGATCGAGAAAGACTTCTACGAGGAGGATATATTCTGGTTTGCGGAGGAGAGCATCTGGAGCACGAACTACAGGGGCGGCATCAGGCTGTATCCCGAATGGCCGGAGTGGGAAAAAACAGAGACGACAGTGGGCGGGATTGCCATGAATAAGTATGTAAGACAAAACGAAAATCGGAGATGAGTTGATATGAATAGAAAGAAGAAAGAGTTGGTGTTTCGCAGTTCTGCCGCAGAGTATCTTACTTTTGTGGCATCTACTGGCGATAGCGACGAGAGTTTTGAAATGCGTTATGAGGACGAGAATATCTGGCTGACACAAAAAATGATGGCGGCTTTATACGATGTGTCTAAACAGACCATTTCTCAGCATATTCAACGCATTTACGACGACGGAGAACTTGTCCCAGAGGCAACTGTCAAGAAATACTTGACAGTTCAAACCGAGGGTGCGCGCCGGATTTCTCGCAATCTGGATCACTACAATCTACAAATGATAGTTGCGGTTGGGTTTAAGGTCAATAATCAACGTGCCGTCCAGTTCCGAAAATGGGCAGGCCAAATTGTCAAGGACCACACAATCCAGGGCTGGACAATGGATAAAGAGCGACTGAAAAAGGGCCATATGTTTACGGATGAATATTTTGAGCGCCAGTTGCAGTACATTCGTGAAATTCGCTTATCAGAGCGTAAGTTTTACCAGAAGGTCACAGATTTATATGCAACGGCCTTTGACTATGATAAGGATGCCAAGACCACTCGGGTGTTTTTTCAAACCGTTCAAAATAAGCTGCATTATGCAGTTCATCGTCATACCGCAGCAGAGTTGATTGTGGAACGGGCAGATGCCACCAAAGAGCACATGGGATTAACTACATGGGAGAGTGCTCCTGATGGAAAAATCGTTAAGACAGATGTGGCTATTGCCAAAAACTATTTGGATGAAAAAGAAATGTCTTACTTAGAGAGAATAGTAACACTATACTTGGACTATGCTGAACTTCAGGCGGAGCGAAAAATACCCATGAGTATGGAGGATTGGGCGAAACGACTGGATGGCTTTCTGGAATTCAATGGCAATAAACTGCTGATCGGGCCTGGAAAAATAAGTGCTGAGCAGGCAAAACTCCATGCCGAAACAGAATTTGAGAAGTATAGAATCATTCAAGATCGTCTGTATCAAAGCGATTTTGACCGTTTCCTTATGCTGGAGCAAACAACAGAGGGTGAATCAGTAGACAATAAGTGAACCTTTAACCTGTTTATTTTAGGGAGTGAATCGCACAAAAATTTTGTAATATTGTGCCTACGATTAAGAAAAACGTGTATGACACAGAAAAACAATAGGCTTATGCCTTGGGCAGGGGGGGTATACCATGGTCAGAAAACATTACCGCTTTACCGGGCAGGTGCAGGGCGTGGGTTTCCGTTACCGGGCCAGGCATGCCGCCGACGGCATGTGCATTACCGGCTGGGTGAAAAACGAGTGGGACGGCTCCGTGGAGATGGAGGTACAGGGCACGGAGGAGGCCATCAACCGGATGCTGGTGATGATCAACCGCAGCGACTATATACGTATAGATACCATGGAGTACAGGGAGATTCCGCTGGAGGAACACGAGACGTCTTTTCATGTACGGTAAAACAGCCCGTTTATTCCGTCTCTGATATTGTCGGCAGACGTACACATGTTAAGCAGGCCATGCGTATATGCGCGACAAATAGGGCACTGATAAAGGACAGATGAATTGCCAATATATAATATATCCTTGGGCCTATTCCTCAGTTGAACAGAGGGTGGAAATAGGGTATAATGAGTAAAACGCTCCGCGTTTAACTCTACTGAACGGAGAGTGCGCCGGGGCGCACGGAATCAAGGTATAATGAGTAAAATGCTCCGAGACGTACGGAAACAAGGTATAATGAGCAGGGGCGGGCAATAAGGTTTGAAAGGGGGATACCATATGCGTACAGGGAAAACCGTAAAGCTGCCCATTGGCATAGAAAATTTTGAGAAGATCCGTACGGAAGGTTTTTATTATGTAGACAAGACCGGACTGATCAAGGAATTGCTGGATAACTGGGGAGAGGTTAATCTTTTTACACGTCCCAGGCGGTTTGGCAAGTCTCTGAATATGAGCATGCTGAAGTATTTTTTTGAGTATGGATGTGACAGTTTTCTCTTTGACGGACTTAATATCAGCAGAGAAAAGAGTTATTGTGACAAATATATGGGGAAATTCCCTGTGATTTCTATCACCTTGAAAGATATTGGCGCCGGAAACTATGAAACGGCACGGGGTATGCTGTGCTCGGTTATTGGGAATGAGGCAAGAAGGTTTTCATTTCTCCTGTCTGACGAGCGGCTGCAGGACACGGACAGACAATTGTACCGTGCTTTGCTGAATATCAGCCCGGACGGACGTTTTGTAATGTCGGACGAGATCCTTGCCGATTCCCTGCGGGTTCTCTGTGAACTCCTATATAAACATTACGATCAAAAGCCTATTTTGCTGATCGATGAGTATGATGTCCCGCTGGATAAAGCGCAGCATTATGGCTATTATGACGAGATGGTCACTTTGATCCGCAACTTGTTTGCACAGGTGTTAAAGAGCAATAACTGTATGCAATTCGCGGTGATGTCAGGATGCCTGCGGATCGCCAAAGAGAGCATTTTTACAGGGCTCAACAATCTGAACGTATTTTCAATCACGAACATTCCCTTTGACGAGTATTTTGGGTTTACAGATGGGGAAGTACGGACTATGTTGGACTATTATGGACTTGGCGATAAGTTTGACACAGTCAAAGCCTGGTATGACGGATACCGCTTTGGGGATTCGGACATCTACTGTCCATGGGACGTTATTAATTACTGCGCGGAGCTGCGCAGTGACCCGGATGCTTTTCCCATGGCTTACTGGATCAATACCAGTGGCAACGATATTATCCGCAGTTTTATAGAGCGGGCTACCCCGCAGACCAGACAGGAGATTGAGCGGCTGGTAAACGGAGAAAGCGTAGTCCACAGCGTCCGCCAGGAACTGACCTATCGGGATCTGTATGCCAGCATTGACAATCTGTGGAGCGTGCTTTTTACCACTGGCTATCTGACTCAGAGGGGGAAGATCGATGCCACTACCTATCAGTTGGCCATTCCCAATCTGGAGATCCGGCAGATTTATGCCGAGCAGATCAGAGAATGGTTCCAGGAGGAGGTACGCCGGGACACTTCTACGCTGGACGCTTTTTGTGGCGCTTTTCTCCGGGGAGACGCGCAGACGGTGGAGGAGAGATTCAGCGCTTATCTGCGCAGGACCATCAGTATCCGTGACACGGGAGTGCGAAGAGGGCTGAAAGAGAATTTTTATCACGGCGTTCTGCTGGGACTGCTGCGGTATAGAGAAGACTGGCTGCTGTATTCCAACGTGGAGTCGGGAGAAGGATTCAGCGACATATTAGTAGAGGATGAGGAGGCCGATATCGGCATCGTGATAGAGGTCAAGTACCGTGAAGACGGCAATCTGGAACAAGGCTGCCGTGAGGCTCTGGATCAGATAGAAAACCTGGAGTATGCAGCCAGGCTTGAGGAAGACGGAATCCATACTGTGATAAAGTATGGGATCGCATGTAACAGGAAGAAGTGTAGGGTCATGAAAGGGTAAAAAGGACTGGCAAGAAAAACTTGCCAGTCCTATACTTTTTCTGGTATACTATATTGATGAAATCAATACGGAAAGAGCGGCGGAGAGAAGAGACGATGGAACTATGGGATATCTATGACGCGGATAAAAAACGCACCGGGCGTACCATGCGGCGAGGCGACTTCCACCTGGCGGACGGCGAGTACCATCTGACGGTGCTGGGCGTAGTGGCCCGGCGGGACGGACGCTTTCTGATCACTAAGCGGGTGGAGACCAAGGCCTGGGCGCCAGGCTGGTGGGAGGTATCCGGCGGCGGCGCCATGGCGGGGGAGGAATCCCTGGACGCGGTGCGGCGGGAAGTCCGGGAGGAGACCGGACTGGACGTGACGGATTGGGACGGAGGATATCTGTTTACCTATCACCGGGAGAACCCCGGCGAGGGGGACAATTATTTTGTGGATGTATACCGTTTTGTGGGTGATTTTTCAGAGGAGGAGCTGAGACTCCAGCAGGCGGAGACGGACGGCTATCGGCTGGCCACGGCCCAGGAGATCGAAGAGCTGGCCAGGCAGGGGATCTTTCTGCACTATGACAGCATCCGGGAGGCATTTTCTCTTTGAAGGACACTGCCGGTTTCGCTTGATATGTTGAGCGCCGCGAGCCGTTTCACTGGTAAACTGCAAAAAAGAGACAAGTGTGAAAAGGGACTTTCAAATATAGTTTGATGAGACCGCCGAGGCGGGTACAGAGGTGCAGCGATGAACATAAAGGGATTTACATACGGATATCACGCAGTCAGGGGACTTTATGACAGCGAAGAGGGCAGATACAGTCAGGATGCGCTGATGGATACGGGCGCAAACTGGGTATGCCTGGCATTTCCCGTGAACCAGAAAACCTATGCGTCCACGGAGATCCTGTTTGACTACCGAAAGAATGTGCCGGATCTGGAATTGCTGGCAGCCATTAAGCGTTTCCACGACCGGGGCGTAAAGGTGTGTCTGAAACCCATGATCAACTCCGATGACGGTATCTGGCGGGCCTATATCGATTTCCCGGACGGGACCATGCTGGAGGAGGATACCTACTGGGCAAAATGGTTCGCCAGCTACCAGGCTTTTCTGACCCATTATGCCCAGGTGGCGCAGTATTCGGGCTGTGAGATGTTCTGCTTGGGCTGCGAAATGCTGGGGACGGAGCGCAAGGAGGCATACTGGCGGCAGACCATTGCCATGGTCAGGGAGATCTATCACGGACCTCTGGTATATAACACCAATCACGGCAAGGAAGAGGCGGCAAAGTGGTACGATGCTCTGGACTATATCGGAACTTCCGCTTATTATCCGGTGGAGAGCGCTCCGGGGGGCAGCCTGGAGGAGATGAAAGAGAATTGGCGGCGGGTAGCCGCCAGGCTGGCGGCAGTGAGCGAACGCTTGGGCAAAAAGATCATTTTCATGGAGATCGGATGCCGCAGCGCCCGGGGCTGCGCGCAGATGCCATGGGACTTTGTGCATAAGGAGTTTCCGGCCGATCAGGAGGAGCAGGCCAGGTTCTATGAGTCCTGCCTGTCGGTCATGAGCGGCCAGGAATGGTTTGAAGGAGTGTTCTGGTGGGACTGGGGAACCCATATCTATCATACCCTGGAAGAGGCATGTAAGGATACAGGATTTAACATATATCTGAAAGAGGCGGAAAATGTTGTAAAAAAATGGTATCAGGAGTAAAGCGGGGGCCAATACGATGGAGGAGAAATTTTTTTACAAGGAAGAAATCTTTTTTACCGATAAGAGCGACCGGGAACTGGGGCAGAATCAGGAAAAGATCATTGATCTCCTGCGGGGCAATCTGGCTGTGGGTGTGGTGGGCGGTTTCTTTGAGGAAGGCTATCCGGTGTACTTTATCAGTCAATTTGCCCTGCACAATTTAGGCCTGTCTTTTGAGAGTTTTATGGAGCGTACCAAAGGCAGATATCTGGAGGCGGTCTACGAGGAAGACAGACAGATCTTTGATACAGAGAACATGCAGGAGATGCTTGTCCGGGAATATCGTATGTTGAACGGGAGCGGAGAGCCTGTGTGGGTAAATGAAGTGCGCACCCTTTCCACCACCGGGGACGGCAGAAAGATATGGGTATGCTCCCTGCGGCTGATCGATGAGGACTACCGCAGGCAGCAGCTGCACCAGGAGGCGTTTAGCCTGATGAAGGATGCCTATTACCGCATCAGTTTTGTGGATCTTGGGCAAAATCATATCGAAACGCTGAAACTGGTAGGCGTGGAAGAACAGGAGGAATCACTGCTGCGGGGAGACTACCGCAAGGTACTGGACCACTGCGCCAACGGATATGTGGATGAGGAATTCCGGGAGAGTTTTCTGAACATTCTCTCGCCGGAGAATCTGAGGACAGTGCTGAACAGTACTTCCGGAGAACCCATTTATTTCACCTATCGCAGGCTGGTGCAGGGAAAGTGCCTATGGGTGCGCTCCGAGGTGATACCCATGGCGGATTATTCTCCGGAGCATCCTGTTGTCATGTGGTATGTGAAGGATATATCGGAGGAGAAAGCCAGGGAAAAGAATCTGTCTGACGCACTGCTGGTAGACAACGCAAGTCTGCGCAGATCCCTGAATAAGGAGGAGCAATACCGGCAGGCCATTATTTCCGAGGCGCTCTTTGTATTCAATGTCAATGTAAGCCGCAATGCCATTGAAGAAGATTTTTATAAGATAGGCGGTGAGCAGCAGGTTTCCATCCTGCCTCTGGTGGGGTTGCACGCGCCTTGCAGCGCGGATGAGTTTTTCGGCAGATGGGCGCAGGAAAAGATATCGGAGGAGGATCGGGAGAACTATGATAAATGCATCAATACCCGGTACCTGAAAGAAGCGTATGAGCGGGGAGAAACTGAGCTGGTGCTGGAATATGAGACCAGGATAGACGATGAGGTGCCTGCGATCCTGCGCCATACGATTTTGTTGATCCGCGACAGTGTCAACGGCGATATCGTGGCAATGAACAATTTAAAAGATATCACCGGCCAGCGCAGGAAAGAGAGGGAGACCCGAAAGGCCCTTTTGGACGCCTATGAGGCTGCAAACCGTGCCAGCAGCGCTAAGACGGATTTCCTTTCACGTATGTCCCATGATATCCGCACACCGATGAACGCCATCATCGGTATGACTGCCATTGCGGGAACCCATCTCCAGGAGCCGGAAAAGATGGCGGAATGCCTGGGGAAGATCACTTCGGCCAGCAGACATCTCCTTGCCCTTATCAATGAAGTGTTGGATATGAGCAAGATTGAATCGGGAACCCTGTCTCTGAACGAAGAAGAGTTTAACCTGTCCAGCCTGATGGACAATCTGCTGAGCATGGTGCGTCCCATGATCGAGGAAAAGCATCATGACCTGGAGGTCTGCATTCACGACTTGAAACATGAGAATGTGGTGGGTGACAGCATGCGTATTCAGCAGGCGTTTATGAATATTGTCAGCAATGCCGCAAAATACACGCCGCCCGGAGGAAAGATCCGTATTGAGCTGACGGAGAAACCTTCCGGCCAGGTGAGGACCGGCTGCTACGAGTTTATCTTTACAGACAACGGAATCGGTATGTCCCAGGGATTTCTACAGCATCTTTTTGAGCCTTTTGAGCGCGCGGAGGATGTGCGCACCAGCAAGGTACAGGGCACGGGGTTGGGAATGCCTGTGGCCCAGAATATCATCCGCATGATGGGCGGGGATATCCGAGTGGAAAGCGAGCTGGAAAAGGGCTCCCGTTTTACGGTACAGATACTGCTTAAGTATCAGGAGGAGGATGCGGTGTCCCTTGCTGAGCTGATCCGTTTCCCTGTATTGGTGGCGGATGACGATGAGATCGCCTGCCAGAGTACCTGCCTGATGCTGGATGAATTGGGACTGCACAGTGAAGGTGTTCTTTCCGGTGAGGAAGCAGTAGCCTGTGTGGAGAGAGCATGTGAGCGGCATGAGAACTATTTTGCCGTGATCCTGGACTGGAAGATGCCGGGGATGGACGGTATCGAGACGGCCAGAGAGATCCGGCGCCGGGTGGGTCCGGATGTGCCCATTATCATCCTGTCGGGCTACGACTGGACGCAGTGCGAGATGGAGGCCAGAGCGGCGGGTGTAGACGCTTTTATTACCAAGCCTTTGTTCAAAAGCAGGCTGGCCACCGTCCTGCGGAGCCTGCTGGAGGAGCAGCATCCTCAGGAACCGGAGCCGGCTGACGAAGGGTTGGAAAAGACTTTGGAAAAGACCCTGAAACAGGATTTCACCGGCAAGAGGGTATTGCTTGTGGAAGATAACGAATTGAACAGAGAGATTGCCACCGAGATCCTGGAGATGGTGGGGCTGGAAGTGGAGTCGGCGGAAAACGGCAGTATCGCCGTGGATATGGTTGCCGGGTCAGAGGCGGGATATTACAATCTGGTGCTCATGGATATACAGATGCCGGTGATGAACGGATACGAGGCTACCTGTGCCATCCGGGCTCTGGAACGCAAGGACGTCAGATATATTCCCATCGTGGCGATGACGGCCAATGCTTTTGCGGAGGATATTCAGGCGGCAAAATCCGCCGGTATGAACGAACATATGGCCAAGCCCATTGACTTAAACCGATTGATGGAAGTGCTGAACCGCTGGCTGTAGCTCGCGGAGGGCCTGAGAATGACTAGAGGAAATGTATGAGTATTGGAACCAATGTTAAGGATAGACTCAGGAAACGGTATGAAACCGATTTCCTGAGTTTTCATGAGAACAAGATAAAAGACAATCGCAGTGCAGCCAACCGGGCCAGAGAGATGCGTGTTACCATAGATGCCCGCCTGGATAACGGCAAGGCGCTCTCTGCCAGTCCCAAGCGGCAGTGCGCCGCGCTGCTGGAGTTTTATCAGAGCCGCAATAACATAGCGCAGCAGCGCAATATGGAAAAGACCCAGAGGCAGATCATCTCCATGGATCTGACCTATATTGACAGCTGTGCCCACAGCGAGCGGTTCGCCAGGTATCTGCTGGAGCATACGGAGATCAATATGGTGGCCTCCGGGATCGGCGATCTGTATAACAAGTATCTGAAAGCCTCTGAGAAGGAGCTGCGCAAAGCCATATTGGGGATGGTGCAGACCGATGCCGAGGTGGAATATACCCAGGCCCTGGCTATGGAAAGGCGCTTTATCCTGCATATAGGCGGCACCAACAGCGGCAAAACCTACGAGTCGGTGGAGCGGCTGAAAAAGGCGAAATGCGGCGTGTACGCGGGGCCGCTGCGCCTGCTGGCGCTGGAGATTTATGACAAGCTGCGGGAGGCCCAGGTGCCCTGCTCCATGATCACCGGTGAGGAACAGCATATCGGTGAGGACAGCCGGGTGACGGCCTGTACGGCGGAGATGGTGGATCTGGAGCCGGAGTATGACGTGGCGGTCATAGACGAGGCGCAGATGATCAGCGATCCTTTCCGGGGACAGGCATGGTCCCGGTTGGTCATGGGTATCAAGGCCAAAGAGGTGCATATCTGTATGGCGCCGGAGGCGGAGAATATCATCCGCCGTATCTTGAAACGCTGCCACGCCAAGTATGATATAGTGCGCCACGAGAGAAATACGGAGCTGGTCTTTGAGGACAGGCCCTTTGATATTGACAACGATCTGACCAAGGGGGACGCCCTGATCCTGTTTTCCAAGAGAATGGTGCTGGACGTGGCGGCCAGGCTGGAGCTGCAGGGGGTAAAGGCCAGCGTGATCTACGGCAATCTGCCGCCCCAGATCCGCAAAAAGCAGTTTGAGATGTTTTTGAACGGAGAAAATGAGGTGGTGGTGGCCACGGACGCCATCGGTCTGGGAGTCAATCTGCCCATCCGGCGGATCGTGTTCATGGAGCATATGAAATTTGACGGCAAGGAGAGACGCCCACTGAATGAGTTTGAGGTGCGTCAGATCGCGGGGCGCGCAGGTCGTCGGGGCATGTATGATGTGGGATATGTGACGGCTACCACTGAGGCCGGGCTGGAGCATATCAAACGGGAATACCCGATGAAACATACCATTGAGTACGCAATCATCGGATTTCCCCAGGTGCTGTTGGATATCGATCAGCCCATCGATCAGATCCTGACATCATGGTACAGCATCAAACCGAATCTGGACGTGTACCGGAAGATGGATATCAAAGAGATGCTGATAAAATACAGGAACCTGTACAATATCAGGGACAGCATTGCCGGATTTGACGACAAGCGGGAGGTTTACAATATGATCTCCTGCGACGTGGATCTGGGCAATGAGAAATGCATGGCCATGTGGCGGTATTACTGCCGCACCTATACGGCGGACGTGTCCGTCAAGTTCCCGGTCTTTGACGAGGTGCGGGGGGACACACGCCTGGAGCGGGCGGAGACTTATTACAAGCTGCTGGATCTGTACAATCAGTTTTCAGTGCGTTTCGGAAAGATCATGAATGAGGAGCGGGTGATAGAGGAACGCTTAAAGACGGAGGATATCATTCTGTCGGAGCTGGGAAAGAGCAAGAAGTTCTATCTGCGCCGCTGCGATTGCTGCGGTAAGCTGCTGCCTATCGGAGCCAGGGGCGCTCTCTGCGATGGATGCTATTATTCTGTGTCCGGCGTAAAGAACGGAGATAGCAGGAGCAGAAACAGGAGGTGACAAGTCTGAAGAATCAATCAGCCGATAAAAATTATCTGTTTGAATCCATGCCCATTCCCAGGGCGGTGGCGAATCTGGCGGTCCCCACGATCCTGAGCAGCTTGGTGATGGTGCTGTACAATCTGGCGGACACCTATTTTGTGGGGATGCTGAACGATCCTCTGCAAAATGCGGCGGTAACATTGGCCGCCCCGGTGCTGCTGGCGTTCAACGCGGTAAACAATCTGTTCGGCGTGGGCACCTCCAGCATGATGAGCCGCGCGCTGGGCCGTAAGGAATACGACATGGTGCGCAGGAGTTCGTCCATCGGTTTTTACTGCGCGCTTTTTTGCGGAGCGGTCTTTGCCATCCTGTGCTCGGTCTTTAAGAATCCGCTGCTGGTACTGCTGGGGGCGGACGCGGTGACTGGCCCCGCCACCGCGGCTTATATGCTGTGGACCGTGTCCTGCGGCGCGGTTCCGGCTATCCTGAATGTGGTGCTCGCCTATCTGGTGCGCTCCGAGGGAGCGTCTCTCCACGCCAGTATCGGAACTATGAGCGGATGCCTTCTCAATATTGTGCTGGATCCGATCTTTATCATGCCCTGGGGGCTTAACATGGGGGCGGCAGGAGCGGGTCTGGCCACCTTTTTATCCAACTGCACGGCCTGCTGTTACTTCTTTGTACTGCTGTATATAAAACGCCGCGCCACGTATGTCTGTGTGGATCCCCGGATGCTGGGATGGAATCGCGCTATCATACTGGGGATCTGCGGGGTGGGCATACCCGCCTCCATACAGAATCTGCTGAACGTGACGGGCATGACCATTCTGAACAATTTTACATCGGAGTACGGGGCGGATGCGGTGGCTGCCATGGGAATCTCCCAGAAGATCAGCATGGTACCGCTGCAGATAGCGCTGGGATTTTCTCAGGGCATCATGCCTCTGATCAGCTACAACTATGCCAGCGGCAATCATCCGCGGATGAAGAAGGCGATCACCTTTGCCATAAAGATAATGATGCCTGCGCTCTTTGGCGTCATGGCCCTGTTCTGGATATTCTCGGCGGGCCTGACCAGGGCCTTTATGGAGAACGAGGCCATCATTGCCTACGGAACCAGATTCCTGCGGGGATTCAGCTTGGCCATGCCGTTTTTGGGCATGGATTTCCTGGCGGTGGGTGTGTTCCAGGCGCTGGGCAAGGGCAAAAACGCTTTGATCTTCGCCCTGATGCGGAAGATCGTACTGGAGATACCGGCCCTGTTTGTATTGAACTGGCTGGTTCCGCTGTACGGCCTGCCCTTTGCGCAGCCTTTCGCGGAGATGGTGCTGGCGGCCGCCGCCGTATTTATGCTGCGCCGGATATTTAAACAATGCAATCTGCAACCTAAAACCACAGCATGATTCGGAATGCCCCCCAGAGAATATCGGGCCGCCTGCGGTCAGATATTGCTCTGCGGGAAGGAGTCATACTGAAACATGCGGAACTCTAAACAGCGTGTTTCAGTATGACTCCCAGAGAATATCGGGCCGCCTGCGGTCAGATATTGCTCTGCGGGAAGGAGTCATACTGAAACATGCGGAACTCTAATTAGGAGGAGAATGAGATGGAACCGTTGGAATTTCGTTATGACACACAGCTTTTGATCGAGGGACAGGATCTGGACGAGGACGCCATCAGTGACTATTTCACCGAACATTTTAAGGGAGACTGTCTGCTGGCGGTGGGGGACGACGAGCTGATTAAGATCCACTTCCACACCAATGAACCCTGGAAGGTGCTGGAGTACTGCGCGGGCCTGGGGGAGATCTATGATATCGTGGTGGAGGATATGGACCGCCAGGCCAGGGGGCTGCAGGGGTAGAGGAGGTGTCACACCATGGAATGGACAAAGTTGCTTAGTGATGAGCGGATACGTCCGGTCCGTGCCAGAGCCGGGTCGGGGGATCTGCGGACGGAGTATGAGAAGGATTATCACCGGATCATCGGCAGCGCTTCTTTTCGGCGCCTGCAGGATAAGACCCAGGTGTTCCCGCTGGATAAGAGCGATTTCATCCGTACCAGGCTGACCCATTCTCTGGAGGTATCCTCCTTTGGAAAGTCTCTGGGGCAGAATATCTCCCAGAAGATATTGCAGGAGGTAAAAGATCCGGATTTCAAGCCGGAGTATCAGGGATATATCTGCGATATCCTGCAATGCGCGGGTTTGCTGCACGATATCGGCAATCCGCCCTTCGGCCACTTCGGAGAGACGGTGATCCGGGAGTGGTTTCGTGAAAATATGGGGAACCTTAAGCTGCAGGGCAGACCGCTGACGGAGATATTGACCAGGCAGATGCAGGCGGATTTCTATGAGTTTGAGGGCAATACCCAGGCGCTGCGGCTGGTGACCAAGCTGCACTATCTGGTGGACGAGCACGGGATGAATCTGACCCAGGCGCTGCTGGGCACGATCATCAAGTATCCCGTTTCCTCTCTGGAGATAGACAAAGAGAGCGGGGATATCCGCACCAAGAAGATGGGATATTATTACGCGGAGCGGGAACAGTTTGAGCAGATACAACACACTCTGGGCACGGAGGGGCATAGGCACCCTCTGGCTTTTGTGCTGGAGGCGGCGGATGATATCGCCTATAAAACTGCGGATGTGGAGGACGCCTTTAAAAAGGGCTGTATCACTTATGGGCAGCTGGTCCGGGAGCTGTATGAGCGGGGCGAGAAGGCAGGGGCCGGGCAGAAATACCGGGAGCTGGTGGAGACCCTGGAAAACAGATATCAAAAGGGGCAGGAGCGCCAGGTCTCCGATCCTGAGGGGTATGCGGTGCAGAACTGGATCGTCAATGTACAGGGCAGGCTGCTGGCCTGCGCTACGGACAATTTTGCCCACAATTACGATGAGATCATGGAGGGCACTTATAAGAGGGAACTGCTTTCGGAAGGAGATTATGGCTTGATGGCCCACATCCTGGGGGAGATCGCCTATCAGTACGCCTTTACCTCGGAACCCATTTACAAGTTGGAGATCGCGGCACAGACGATCCTGAGCTTTCTGCTGGAGCGCTTTGTGGGGGCGGCTATCGCCTATGACATTCCCCAGTCCATGACGGCGGTGCAGAGTAAGTTGATGACGCTGATCTCCGACAACTACAAGGCAATCTACCGGTTTTACAGCAAAGATAAATCCCCGGAAGAAAAGTTGTATCTGCGTCTGCTGCTGGTGACGGATTCCATCTGCGGCATGACGGACAGCTATGCCAAGAGACTGTATCAGGAACTGAGCGGCATCGTGTAGATCCTTATAGGAGAGACCCGGCCTGTCAGGTATTTTTTGACTCTGTGAATACATATACTAGCTACAAAAAGTATCGGGAGTCATGATGCTGGAGCGAATCAAAAAATTTGACTTAAGAAATGTAGACTGGAAAAAACTTGACTATCCCCAGATTGCGCTGACAGTGGTGTTTTTGCTGGCGATGTTTTTGCTGGGGAGAGCGGTGGGAGCAGTCACCCATGCCACGCTCACCACTTCCGCCGGGGCTAATGCGCCGGAAAACTGGGGATTGGGATTCGGTCAGGAGGGCAGCCAGCCAAGCGGCAACGTATCTGCAGCGGAACTGGCCAAGTACAATGCTTACTATGTGGGAGACGCTCAGGAGAAAGTGATCTATCTGACCTTTGACGCCGGTTATGAGAACGGCAATACGGAGCCTATTTTGGACGCGCTGAAAAAACACAACGTCACAGCCACTTTCTTTGTGGTGGGCCATTATCTGGAGTCCGCGCCGGAGCTGGTCAGGAGGATGGTGGAAGAGGGACACACGGTGGGGAATCATACATATCATCACCCGGACATGTCCGCGATCTCCGACAGGGAGACCTTTGCCAAAGAGATGAATGACGTGGCGGCTCTGTACCAGCAGATCACCGGGCAGGAGATGGCCGCCTTTTACCGTCCTCCCCAGGGAAAATACAGCACCGAGAATCTAAAGATGGCGCAGGAGATGGGGTATACCACATTTTTCTGGAGCCTTGCCTACGTGGACTGGTATCAGGATAAACAGCCTACCCACGAGGAGGCTTTTGACAAACTGCTCTCCCGGATCCATCCCGGAGCGATCGTACTGTTACATAGCACTTCCCAGACCAATGGGGAGATCATGGATGAACTGCTGACAAAATGGGAGGAGATGGGCTATACTTTCAAGCCTCTGTCCGATCTGGTAGGGCAGTAAACCGAATTTTGCGCAGGAATAAAGAAGGGCCGGGTTCCACTGGGGAACCCCGGCCCTTCCTGCTCGTATCTTATTGTGCCATGCCGCGTCTGGAGCCTTTCCTTACCAGATATGCGCCGCCAAAACAGAGACCTGCGCCCAGGAGCAGCAGAGCGGGCAGAGCCACAGGCTCTCCTGTCTTGGGTACGTCGTCATATTCGCCGCCCGCAGAGGGAACCACAGGGGTCACGGGAGGAACCAGAGTCGGATCCGTAGGGGGCACAGGGACTGTGGGAGTTACCGGCGTGGTGGGAACCAGAGCCGGATCCGTGGGAGCCACGGGCACCACCGGCGTGGTAACGGCGGGCACCAGGCTGTACTTGCTGGGATCCGTCTTCAGGATACCCTTTTCTTGCCGGAAGGAATTGGCCTGGAAGTTGTAAAACTCATTGTATACTTTTTCCGCATCCCCGGTCTTCACATAGTCAACGGTGCCTAACACAGCGATTGACTGCTCCCCGCAGCGCTCCTTCATAATATAGAGATTGGTTACATTGTTGTTGAAGTTGGCTACGGCGTTGTCATATACATACGCGTTGGTCACATCTCCGTTGACAACGCCCACGCTGTCTCGGAGTACATACACGTTGTCCACGCTCTTCGCGGTGATAACGGCGGTGTTGCAGTGATTGAAAGTGATGTTGCTCAGTCTCACAGGCAGTTCCAGATCCAGCGAATGGTCTCCCTCCTCGATCACGATGATATCCCCGTCCTTGATGGACTGTTTCAGGTAGTACAGCTCCCTGTGGCCAGGGTTGCTGTCATCCCAGCTCCCGATATGAAAGCGCCACTCCTCGTTGGCCGCCACATATTTCAGGGAGTAGGTCACGGGCCCGTCCGCGGAAACCTGCAGTTTCCCGACGCCGGACGTCAGAAACAGCAGCGCGGCCGCAGCCAGCAGTGAAACAAAAGTTCTCAGTTTTTTCATATTTTTCTCCTTTCATGCATAACGCAAGTTTATACACCGATATTGTCAGGCCGCGCATATCCACGCGGAATTGGCTGTCATATGTCAGCGAAACGGAGCGTAATTCTCCTCGTAACCGGTCTCACGGGCCACCACCACGAAACGTCCGTGATCCACATGGTAAGAACAGGTGGAGAGAGTCAGGAAATGGTCTCCAAACTCCGCCGTGACGCCTGTGTCATACAGGGAGAGAGCCTTGATATTGTTGTAGAAATCGTCAAACTCCTCCTGTGTGTCCGCCTGAAAGAACTGGTAAAACTTAAAGACCTGTTCCGTCTTTTTGTATACCTGGGAGGGAAAGACTGCGATCACTTCATAAGTGTGGACTCCCTTCTCGGTATGGAGGAACATTTCACTGTGCTCCTGAAAATACTCCTCCTCCTTATACTTGTCCAGCTCTCCAAACATGGCGCCGGATTTCATGTTGTGTCCGTGGATGATCAGATTGGTGGTCAGAGGATCCACACAGCTGTCCGTGTCCAGGATCAGGCATCCGTTCTGGTCGCTGCCACCGTCAAATCCCCGGCGAAGATAATAATTTTCATCCCGGGGCGTCCACATGACCGGGTAGTCTACCGGGGTGTCCGGTATCACCAGCCAGGCAGCCATATCCTCGTTGGCGAGGAAAGCGTCCCGATAGGGATTGTCCACCGGCTGCGGCGTAGGCTCCGGGGTGGCGGTGGGCTGCGGCGATTCCGCAGGGGCCGCTGTAGGGGGAGCCTCTATGGGAATGGGGGTGGGGGTCTCCAGCGGTGCGGAGTCCTCCATGGAGGGCCGTAGCGCCTCCAGGGTTTCCTGGGATATGCGGTTTCTCTGGTAGCGGTACAGCAGGATCGCTCCCGCACCGGCCAGACAGCATATGCCCAGCGTGATTAAGATGGCTGTAAATGTTCTCCTTGTCTTTTTCATGGTTTCATTATACGATAGGAACAGGGGATATTGCAATAAGTTTAGAAAAATATAAGAATTTTGGATTTTTTTGTGACCAATTACCAAAAATTACTGACAGTTGATAATAGAGAGACAAAACAGCATATCACCATTTCTGTGTGTCAGAAGGGGATATGCGGAACTCAAACAGGGAGGATAATGTTATATGAGAGGAAAAGCGAAGTGCAAAGCGTTGAAGGAGATCCGCAGACAGATAGCCGAGGAGAATGACATTCCCTATGTGGTGTCCCAGTGCACATATCAAGGGGAATGTAAGGGAACCTGCCCTAAATGCGAGTCTGAACTGCGCTATCTGGAGCGGGAGCTGGAGATCAGGAAAAATCTGGGAAAGGCGGTTGCGGTGGTGGGAATCTCCACCTCCGTATGCGCCGGGCTGACGGCCTGCAGTCCCGTGGACGCGATCAAAGACGCGCTGGGATTTCCCGTGGAACAGACGTCCGGAGACGTGACGATACAGCCGGAGGACATAGCGGGCTATGAAGAGCCATGGCCCGAGGATCCGGAGGGCGGGGAGCCCACAGACACATATGAAGGCGGTCTGGAGGAAGGCCTCCCCTTTGAGGACGACCGGGCCTCTGAGGAAAGTATACCGGAGGAGAGCACGGGATCTGAGGCATCGGAGGAGCTGGTCATGGGGGAGATGCTGCCGCCTGAGACAGAGTCGGAGGAGACGGTTTCGGAGCTGTCAGGGGATATCGCGCTGCCCGATGTGACAGCAGGAGCACTGCCTCTTTCTAGTGAGGAAACCCCGGACGCCCGCCCGGAGGAGTAGGAGGAGACAGGACTATGAGCGTCACACTTCCTGTATTTGCCATAGAGCGTCACCGTCTTACCACGGACGGCCAGGGTGTCACCACGCTGGTGGGGGCTTACGGCTGTCCTCTGCGGTGCAGATACTGCATCAATCCCCACGCGTGGGATCCCTCCACCCTGAAGGTGTGCAAAAATATGACGCCGGAACAGTTGTATGAAAGAGTTAAGGTAGACAATCTGTATTTTCTGGCTACCGGGGGCGGCGTGACCTTTGGGGGCGGCGAATCCCTGCTGCATGCGCCCTTTATCGCCGCCTTCCGCCAAGTCTGCGGATCCGGGTGGCATCTGGCGGCGGAGACTTCCCTGCATATTCCCACGCCCGATTTGGAGCGGGTATTGGAGGTGGTGGACGAGTTTATCGTGGATATCAAAGACATGGATGAGGGGGTCTATGCGTCTTATACCGGGCAGTCCCAGGAGCCTGTGCGGGACAATCTGCGCATTTTGGCCGAGGCAGTGGCGCCGCAGCGGGTAAAGATCCGCATCCCCCGTATCCCTTCCTATAATACGGATGATCATGTCCGCAGTTCTCTGGAACAGCTCCGGGAAATGGGATTCACCCAGACAGAAGTGTTTGATTATCTCCTAAAAATATGAAAAAACTAAATTTAGCATATTATTTTAAAGAAAAAGTATTGCGAAATTTTGGATAGTGTATTACAATGGTTTCAAATAAACACTGATAAGGAGAGAATACCTATGAAATTGAATCCAAGAGAACTGGAAGTTTTAAAAATCCTGCTTGAGAGCGAGAAAGCTCTGACCTCCACGGAGATCGTCAATTCCGGCGAGGAACTCACACAGAGTACGGTGCAGGCCGTGCTGCGCAAGCTGCTGGCGGCTGAGCTGGTCGAGGTACAGGGAGTGACCCACAGCGGTAATGTGCTGAGCAGGACATTCGGACCCACAAAGAAGTCCAAAGAGGTTTTGAGCCAGAAGTTCCTGGATGATCTCAAAAACTTCCACACCATCATTGACAAGAAGACAATACTTAGCGGTCTGTTGGAGATGGAGAAGGACAACCCCCGCATCGACAAGGAGGTTGACGATCTCATCAAGTTCCTGACCAACTTCAAGGCTAAACATAGCAAGTAGGTGGCAGGGCCGGGAATAACCCGGTACGTTGTCTGTCAAGTACGTGAAAGAACCGGATACCCCAGGGGCATCCGGTTCTTTTTTAGATTGTGTCAAACAGGGCTATTTTTTGCAATCCTCAATGGTTTGATGCAGGGAGGCAAACAGTTCGCTGTAACGGAGGTTTTTCGCCGTGAAACGGACAACCTCCGCATAGAGACTCAGCGGGATATCCCTGTCCTCATATGAAAAGCATTGACCGTTCATGGCAAGTATCCGGTCGGCGATCTGCTGGGCATAGGCGCGGTCCTCGCTGGCGGTCAGCAGGGCAAACTCGTCTCCTCCTATGCGGAAGACCAGGTCTTCCGGGCCGCCGCACATATCCATGCGCCGGGCGGTCTCGGCGATGGCCAGATCGCCTGCCTTGCGGGAAATCTCATTGATGGGAATCAGGGAACGGATGTCGCAGCATACGAAATAGCAGTCTTTCCGCTCCTTGAACAGGTCATATAGTTCACTGATGTCTACCATTTTCTTTCTACTCATGATCTCATCTCCATAATCATACTCCGACAGATTCAGTCGGGGGCAAAGGTCCGCGAAAGACCGTTCCTGGCGGTATGCGGACGGACTACAGTTCCACATGGACTCAAAGGCTCTGGTGAAGGACTCGTTGCTCTGATAGCAGTAGCGCAGGGCGATGTCCAGTATGCTGTCCCCGGGGCAGTTTAAGAGGTCCCGGGCCGCGCGGGTCAGGCGGCGCTTGATGATATATTCCTTGACGGAGTAGTTTGCCAGCCGGCGCAGCATTTTCTGGAGGCTGGCGGGAGAGCAGTAGCATGCTCTTGCCACATCCTCGGCCGTGATGTTTTCACACAGATTTTCCTCCATATAGCACAGTGCCAGATTCAACAGGGTCAGATTGTCCATACATAGATCCTTTCTGATCAGAGGTGCGGCAGTGCGCTCCTGGCCCGGTGATAACGAGGACGGGACCGCCGCGGTAAAAGGTTCGACGTCGTAGTTTAAGGATAGCATATTTGGGGGAAAGCGGCTTGATATTTTCGATATGCTTGATATTTTTTTCATTTTCCAGTACACTATGTTCAGACGGTATACATCCGGATATGTATAAGCGATATCCCAGGCATGGTCAGAGATATCTGTGAAGAGACAGGAGTGTGTCTATGGAGATAGAACAGTGGGAGGCGGAGCTGGCGAAGGAGCCGGAAGACAGGAAACAGAAGATCGGAAAGCTGGCGGGAGAGGTGCTGGCGCTGGCCAGGGACAACATTCTGGTATCTCTGAGATTCCTGGATGTGGCGCTGCTGGGGCTTGTCTGGCAGGAAAGACCGTCCACGGGCGCTGTGGCCACGGACGGCAGCACCGTGTGGTACGATCCCGAGCATATCCTGCGGCTGTACCGCCGGGATCCCCGGCTGGTGAACCGCAGTATGCTGCATCTGTTGCTGCACTGTATCTTTTATCATAGCTTTGCGTATGACAGGCTGGAGCGGGAACTGTGGGATCTGGCTGCGGATATGGCAGTGGAGAGCGTGATCCTGGAGATGGATCTGCCCATGACAAGTCTGGATACGGACGCGGAGATGGAGTCAAAACTGCGGGTATGGCGGGAGGATGTGGGGGCCCTGACAGCGGAACGCATCTACAGATATATGAAACGTGATCCCATCACTCCCCGGGAGCGGCAGGAGCTGACGGCGCTGTTTTACCGGGACGACCACGGGCGCTGGATGCCTGCTCAGGAGGTTCAGATGACGCCCCAGCAGTGGAAAAAGATAAGCGAGCGGGTCAAAGCGGATCTGAAGTCCTTTACCAGGAGCAGGACAAATACCCAGGGGCTGGAAAAAAACCTGGCGGAGGCCACCCGCGATAAGTACGACTACGGAGCCATCCTGAAACGCTTTACGGTCATGGGAGAAGACATGACCGTCAATGACGAGGAGTTTGACTATATCTATTACACCTATGGGCTTGCTCATTACGGCAATATGCCGCTGATCGAACCGCTGGAGTACCGGGACGCTAAAAAAGTGAAAGAGTTCGTTATCGCGCTGGACACTTCCGCCTCCTGCCGGGGGCCGGTGGTAAAGGCATTTTTGAATAAAACCTACTCTCTGCTGAAAGGTTCGGAGAATTTTTTCACAAAGATAAACGTGCATATCATCCAGTGCGACCATGAGGTGCAGAGCGATACCAAAATAACCTGCGATGAGGATTTTGAGCAATTTATGGCCCACGGCAAACTGCAAGGATTCGGAGCCACGGATTTCAGGCCGGTGTTTGACTATGTGGACAGGCTGCTCGCGCAGGGAGAATTTGACAATCTGAAGGGGCTTATCTATTTTACCGACGGCTATGGCATATATCCGGAGAGGATGCCGGGCTATGACGTGATATTCGCGTTCCTGGAGGAAGATGAGATGCGGCGGGACGTACCGCCCTGGAGCATGAAAGTTATAATAGGAGAGGAATAAGGGCAGGAGACATGAACATCAAACAGGCAAAGGAGTATATCAAAAACTCCGTGAACATATATTTGAAAAAGGACGAGTTTGGAGAATATTGCATTCCGGTGGTGCGCCAGCGGCCGATCTTTCTGCTGGGGGCGCCGGGAATCGGCAAGACGGCGGTCATGGAACAGATCGCTCAGGAGATGGGGATCGCGCTGGTGTCCTACTCCATGACCCATCACACCCGTCAGTCGGCCCTGGGACTGCCCTTTATCTCCCACAGGACCTACGGAGGGCGTGAGTACGACATCTCCGAGTATACCATGAGCGAGATCATCGCGGCCATCTACGAGACCATGGAGGAGAGCGGTATCCGCGAAGGAATCCTGTTTTTGGACGAGATAAACTGCGTGTCCGAGACTTTGGCTCCCGCCATGCTGCAGTTTTTGCAGTATAAAGTATTCGGACGGCATCGGGTGCCGGAGGGATGGGTCATCGTCACTGCGGGCAACCCGCCGGAGTACAACAAGTCCGTGCGGGAGTTTGACGTGGTGACCATGGACCGTCTGAAAGTCATGGAGGTGGAGGCGGACTACCGCACCTGGAAGGAGTATGCCCTGGAGCGCCATCTCCACGGCGCGGTGCTGAATTTTCTGGATCTGAAAAAGGAGTATTTCTATCATATGGAGATCACCCCCAAGGGGCGCAGCTATGTGACGGCCCGGGGGTGGGAGGACTTATCACAGATATTGCAGCACTATGAGGAGGAGAGCCTTAGCGTGGATGAAACCCTGGTGGGACAGTATATCCGCAACGATAAGATCGTCAGGGAATTCACCGCCTATTATGACCTGTACCAGAAATATCAGAAAGATTACCGGATCCAGGAGATCCTGGAGGGCAGGCCCACCGTACAGTCCATCGCCCGCGCCAAGGAGGCGGCTTTCGATGAAAGATTGTCTCTGGTGGGGATGCTGCTGGACCGGATGCTGGCGGATATGCAGGAGGTCATGGAGCAGGCGGCTTATCTCACCGATACCCGCGCCCTGCTGCTGGCGGTGAAGAATACGGTGACGGAGGATACCCGGCCGGAGCAGATAGCAGCCTGCATGGAGCAGTTGGAAGGGAAAAAGCGGGAGCAGATGTTTGCGCTGGACAGAGCCGGAACCTTGTCGGGAGAGGATAGAAAAAAGAGTAAGAAGGTGCTATTGTTTCTGGAACAGTCTCGCAGGGCGGTGATGACAGGGGAATCGGGCGGAGCCGCAGGCTGGGATGCGCAAGGGCAGTCTGCCCCAGTTGGCGGCGGGGAGAGAGCGTTTGCAGTGGTCCGGGAGCGGTATGAGGCGGCAGTATCCGCCATGAAACGGGATACGGAGCGGGTGCAGCAGGAGCTGCACAATCTCTTTGCGTTTGCCCAGGAGGCATTTGCGGAGGGAAATGAAATGCTGATCCTGGTGACCCAGCTCACCGTGAGCAGCGCCGGGGCCGGGTTTATAGCCACATTCGGCAGCGAGGACTATCAGCGTTTCAGCCAGGATCTGATGCTTGCCCAGCGCCAGAGTCAGATACAGGGGCAGATCGCGCAGTTGAATCTGGAGTGAAGACGGAGAGATGAAAGAGTATGAGTATGATACGGGCAACGGCTGCCTGAAGTATACGATAGAGCCGGAAGGAATCTGTATAAGCGGATGGCGGGGGAACGGGCGCGCGGTCAGGGTGCCGGAGAAGATAGACGGACAGACGGTGACAGGCATTGGCAGAAAAGCTTTTCTCAGCAAAAAGCACCTGCGGGAGATAGAGTTGCCGGCGAGTCTGCGCAGCCTGGGTGACTGGGCTTTTGCCTATTGTGACAGTCTGGAGCGGGTTACTCTGTCCGCACAGTGTTCCCAAATAGGAAAAACCCTGTTTTTGGACTGCGAGAGATTAGACTGCATATCCGGCGTCCGCCATAGTGAAAACGGAGTTATGGAGGCCTGGCCTGTGTCCTGCGGAAGGCTGCTGGCGGCGGCTGTGACTCGGTTGGACGCTTATTATCTTCTGGAGCCGGAGGCGGTGGGCAGCCGGGAGTGGCTCCGAAAGTGGGATGCGCGTCTGGAGGCGGTGATGAGAGCCGATGACGGGGAGGGATATTCCAAACAGGTGCTCTGTGGTGAGGAGGATTACGGCAGCACGGATATGGAGGCGTTTTTGCAGGCCAGAAGACAGAAAAAGGTGCGGCTGGCCATGCTGCGCCTTGCGTGCGACCAGGGGCTTGCTCCTGACATGGGGCAGTATCTGGAGCAGTATCTGCGGACACATACCAAGGGCTGCGAGAGCGAGGAGAGCTGGCAGGTGATCCTGGCGCAGGGGGAGGCTCATCCGGAGCAGGCGCAGTTGTTTTTGCGCCTGGGCTGTGCCGGAAGAGAGAACATAGAGGCCATGATCCGGCAGATGCGGGAAGACCAGCCCCAACTGCGGGCGGCCTTCCTGCGCTATCAGCAGGAAGAGCTGGGACACGGAGACTTCTTTGCCGGGTTATCCCTATAAGAGAATCCTGTCAAATAAAATGTCGTATATGAAAATACTGTCAAAACGGTTGCGACACTATGAAAACGTTGGTATAATAAGTAAAATGCTCCGCATTTAACTCTATTGAACAGAGAGTGCGCTAAGGCGTACAGTAAGTAAGGTATAATTTTTATAATTGTCAAACTGCTAGTTATCAGTACCGAATTGTGTAGATTGTATATTCCATAAGCAGGCCTTCCGCAGCCGTCGGCATAGGGGTTGCTCGCAACCCCCGGTGCCGTATTTTGGCACCTTATGTGCCGCTACGGCGAGGACAGAGCGAGAGCGTGCCTGCGTTGGAGTATACAATCTTCACAATGACACTTGTATAGTAACTAAATAACATAGAAAGAAGGAAACCACCATGACATTGGCAGAGACAAAACAAAAACTGGCGCAGTACGGCCAGGAGCATGTGCTGAAGTATTACGAGGAACTGGACGAGGCGGAAAGGGAGGCGCTGCTGACCCAGATCGCGGAGACGGATATGAGCGTTCTGGCCTCCTGTAAACACAGGGAAGAACTGGTCAGAAAGGGAGAGATCACTCCGCTGGCGGCCATGGAGCTGGACGAGATCGCCGCCAACAGACAGCATTTTACGGAGACAGGTCTTACCGCGATTCGAGGCGGCAAGGTAGGCGCGGTGCTGCTGGCGGGCGGCATGGGCACCCGGCTGGGCTCTGACAATCCCAAGTGCATGTATAACGTGGGTATCAACAGAGAACTGTACATCTTTGAGTGTCTGGTAAACAATATGATGGATGTGGTGAGACAGAGCGGCACATGGTTCCATCTCTTTGTCATGACCAGCGAGAAGAATAACGACGTGACCATACAGTTTATGCGGGAAAAGCAGTTTTTCGGTTACAATCCCGAGTTCGTGCATTTCTTCAAGCAGGAGATGGCGGCGGCCACGGATTATGAGGGAAGGATCTATCTGGAGGAAAAGGGTAGGCTGGCAACCTCTCCCAACGGAAACGGCGGCTGGTTTGTCTCCATGAAAAACGCGGGACTGCTGGATCTGGTCAAAAAAGAGGGCATTGAGTGGATCAATGTCTTTGCCGTGGACAATGTGCTGCAGCGGATCGCGGATCCCTGCTTTGTGGGAGCCACCATCGAGAAGAACTGTGACGTGGGCGCTAAAGTGGTGCGCAAGAACGCGCCGGATGAAAAGGTGGGCGTGATGTGCCTGGAGGATGGCAGACCCTCCATCGTGGAATACTACGATCTGACCCAGGAGCTGATGGATGCCCGGGACGAGAAGGGAAATCCGGCGTACAACTTCGGCGTGATCCTCAACTACCTGTTCAGGGTATCCGCCCTGGAACAGCTTTTGGACGGCAAGCTGCCGCTGCACATCGTGGAGAAAAAGATTCCCTGTCTGGACGAAAACGGGAATCTGCTTAAGCCCCAGGAGCCCAACGGCTACAAATATGAAAATCTGGTGCTGGATATGATCCATCAGATGAACACCTGTCTGCCCTATGAGGTGGAGAGGAACCGGGAGTTTGCTCCCATCAAGAACAAGACGGGCATCGACTCGGTGGAGAGCGCCCGCGCCCTGCTGCGGGAAAACGGGGTGGAACTGTAGTTTGCCGGAGCAGAAGACCCCGGCGGAAAAGAGGGACATATGAAAATATTGGTGACAGGCGGCGCAGGATATATCGGCAGCCATACAGTGGTGGAACTGCAGAATGCGGGCCATGAGGCGGTGGTGCTGGATAATTTGAGCAATTCCAGTGAAAAAGTTCTTAAGCGGGTGGAAAAGCTCACGGGGAAGGCCGTGCCTTTCTATAAGGCGGACATTCTGGACAGGGAGGCCTTGGAAAAGATATTTGAGGCGGAGAAACCGGACGCAGTGATTCATTTCGCGGGACTCAAGGCAGTGGCTGAGTCGGTGCAAAAGCCATGGGAATACTATGAGAACAATATCTCCGGCACCCTGACGCTGGTGGATGTGATGCGCCGCCACGACGTGAAGAACATTATCTTTTCCTCCAGCGCCACCGTGTATGGCGATCCGGCTTTCGTACCCATCACGGAGGAGTGCCCCAAGGGCCAGTGCACCAATCCCTACGGATGGACCAAGTCCATGCTGGAGCAGATCCTGATGGATATCCAGAAGGCAGACCCTGCATGGAACGTGATCCTGCTGCGGTATTTTAATCCCATCGGAGCCCATAAGAGCGGGACCATCGGCGAGAATCCCAACGGTATTCCCAACAATCTGATGCCCTATATCACCCAGGTAGCGGTGGGAAAACTGCCGCAGCTCAGCGTCTACGGCGACGATTATGACACGCCGGACGGCACGGGCGTGCGGGACTACATCCATGTGGTAGATCTGGCTCTGGGACATGTAAAGGCGCTTAAGAAGATTCAGGAGAATGCCGGACTGAAGATCTATAATCTGGGAACGGGCGTGGGGTACAGTGTGCTGGACGTGGTCAAGAACTTTGAGGCGGCCAGCGGCGTCAGGATCCCTTATGTGATAAAGGGCCGCCGCCCCGGAGATATCGCTGCCTGCTATGCCCAGGCCGCCCTTGCCAAAGAGGAGCTGGGCTGGGAGGCACAGTATGGTATCCGGGAGATGTGCGCCGATTCCTGGAGATGGCAGAGGCAGAATCCAAACGGATATGAAGAATAGAGCAGAACTCAATAAAACCGCATTCCCTGTGTTTTGGGGAATGCGGTTTTTCTCAGGTATAGTCAGCAATCGGACAATTGTGGCCCGGCGATGCCGTCAAGCCGTTTTTCAGGTGTAGTCGATCACTTTGGGGTTGGCGGGCGGATCGGTATTGACCGCATATTTGCTGTAATCCTCCGGATCCACGTACACCTCTATCGTATCCCCGGGCGCGTATCCCGGATCTACCATCACATTCCTGCTCTTAAAACGGTATGTAACATCCCTGTACGCGTCGTAGTAGGTACAGTAGATAAGATAGGGATGCCGCCCGTTATAAGTGACGGATCGGTTTAAGTCAATGTGATCCACCATTGCCTGTAAGAGTTTCCCGGTCTGCATCAGCTTTTTGCCCTTTATGGAGCCCAGCAGCATGGTGGTCAGGGGGATAACTCCCACCAGTAAAAAGAGCAGTCCCATCGCCAGCAGCATTACATACCCGAAGGTATTGCCGGATCTGGAGGCTATGTGAGCAGGGTTGGCGGGATCCACCAGCAGAGAGATATCCTTGCCCACATACATGCCGCTGTTGTAGTATCCCAGAGGCATGTTCTCGTACTCCTGTCCTTCGTAGCTGTAACTCACAAAGGTCTTATGACTGGTGTCTCCATCGGAATCGCGCCAGGATTCAATATTGCTGATCGTGCCCGTGACTTCCACCGCTATGCTCTGAAAGTGAAGACTGTTTCTCATGAACAGGAAACCGCCGATGAGCATACCCACTCCGGCCAGTCCGAAAATCAGGAAGACAATTGCGGGTCCCGCCTTTTTTCTTTTATGGGTTCTGTCTGCCATAACGCTCCATACCTCTTTTCCTTTTCGTATATACCGCTCATTTTTTACTTGTCCCTTTGAGAGAAATCAAGTATGATATACTATATACTATAGCATAGATCAGCGGAGGAGAAAAGTGTGAAAGTGAACTTTCACATGTGGATCGGTACATACGCTGAAACGCGCAGGGAGGTATAAGTTTGAAACTGACGTTTCAAATACTGATTAGTGCAATACCGCAGGCAAAGCCCGCGGTATGCGGAAAGAGGTAAGTATGAAATTGATTTCCTGGAATGTAAACGGACTGCGAGCCTGTCTGGACAAAGGCTTTATGGATTTTTTCAGGGAGGCTGAGGCGGACGTGTTCTGCCTGCAGGAGATCAAGCTGTCTTCGGGACAGCTCGATCTGGAGCTGCCGGGCTATCATCAGTACTGGAATTACGCGGAAAAAAAGGGGTATTCCGGCACGGCTCTGTTCAGCAGGCAGGAGCCGCTCAGCGTATCCTATGGTATCGGCGTCCCGGAGCACGACCATGAGGGAAGGGTGATCGCGGCGGAGTTTCCGGAGTATTATGTGGTGACGGTGTATACGCCCAACTCCCAGCGGGAGTTGACCAGACTGGACTATCGTATGGAATGGGAGGCGGCTTTTCTGGCATACCTGAAAAAGCTGGAAGAGCGCAAACCGGTGATCTTCTGCGGAGACCTGAATGTGGCCCACAGGGAGATCGACCTGAAGAATCCTAAGAGCAACCGAAACAATGCCGGTTTCACCGATGAGGAGCGAAACTGTTTTACCAAAGTATTGGAGAGTGGTTTTGTGGATACGTTCCGGCACTTTTATCCGGATCTGGAGGGGGCGTACAGTTGGTGGTCCTATATGGCCCAGTCCAGAGCCAGGAATATCGGGTGGCGTATTGACTATTTTGTATGTTCCGAGGTACTCAGAGACAGGCTGGAGGACGCGAAGATCCATGCCCAGGTCATGGGGTCGGATCATTGCCCTGTGGAGCTGGATATCATATGAGAATCGATATACAAGTGCCAATGAGCAGATGCAAAAGCATATCCCGGTCATTGGGACACCTAAGTACAGGGAGTCAGGGGAGAGGACTATGAGTCTGCGGTTTTATTTTGGTCCTTCGGGCGTGGGAAAAAGTTACAGGCTATATCAGGAGATCGTGGAGAGATCCATGGAAGAGAAGGCCGCTGGCGGAAACGGTCCGCGGAGCAGTTTCTTGATTGTAGTACCGGATCAGTTTACGATGCAGACCCAGCAGGAATTGGTAACTATGCATCCTTGTGAAGGTATAATGAACATAGATGTGTTGAGCTTTGGACGATTGTCCCACCGCATCCTGGAGGAGGTGGGCGGCGAGGACATCCCCGTGCTGGATGATACGGGCAAGAGCCTGGTGCTGCAAAAGGTGGCGGCGGGGCTTAAGGATCGGCTGCCCGCGCTGGGGGGATATCTGCACCGCCAGGGCTATATCCACGAGGTAAAGAGCGCCATATCGGAGTTCATGCAGTACGGTCTCTCCCCGCAGGATGTGGACAAGCTGACGGAGTATGCCATGGGGAGGGGCGCGCTCCATCATAAGCTCAAGGATCTGGGGCTGCTCTATCAGGGGTTTTTGGATTATATCAGCGGGCATTTCATTACCACAGAGGAAACGCTGGACCTGGTGTGCCGCTCTCTGCGCATGTCCCGGCTGATTCCCGGCAGCGTCATTGTCTTTGACGGATTTACCGGCTTTACGCCCATACAGAACAGGGTGATCCAGGAACTGATGCGGCTGGCGGCTGAGGTGGTGGTCACGGTGACGCTGGGGGCGGGGGAGGATCCTTACAGGCTGGACGGGGAGCAGAAACTGTTTTACCTGAGCAAAAAGACGGTGCACGACCTGACGGCGTTGGCAGGGCAGGCGGGTGTGGAGAGGGGGCAGGATGTGGTCATCACCCCCGGAGAGAGGCATCGCTTTGTGGGTAATCCGGCTTTGCAGAGTCTGGAACAGAACCTTTTCCGCACGGACCCTGCGCCCTATACCGAGCCCCAGGAGCAGATACGGCTTTTCGAGGCGGATACGCCCAAGGAGGAGGTACACCAGACAGGTCTGGCTATCCTGGGTCTGATCCGCCGGGAGGGGCTACAGTACCGGGATATCGCGGTGATCACGGGCAGTCTGGAGACATACGCCTCCCATGTGGAGACAGAGTTTGCGGATATGGGGATTCCCTGCTATATAGACCGCACGAGAGGCATCACGCTCAGCCCCATGATCGAATATATAAAGAGCGCCCTGCAATTATTTTTGCAGGACTTTTCTTATGAGGCGGTGTTTCACTATCTGCGCAGCGGACTGGCTGCGCTGACGCCCCAGGAGACGGACGATCTGGAAAACTATGTCCGGGAAACCGGCGTGAGAGGGCTGAAAAAGTGGAGCGGCCTTTTCACCAGGAAGCCCCGGGCCATGGGGGAGGACGAGGAGGAGCTTAAGCGTATTAACGGGCTGCGGGAGCGGATGATGGAGCAGCTGCGGCCCCTGGCAGGGGAGGGGCGATCCAAAGCCTGCGATCATGTGGACCGGCTGTATGATTTTTTACACGACAACGAGGTACAGCGTCTGCTGACGGGTATGGCGGCGGATTTCAAAGCCGCCGGGGATCTGGTGCGGGCCAAGGAGTATGAGCAGATCTATCGGCTGGTGATGGAACTGCTGGAACAGATCTACGGGCTGCTTGGCGAGGAGGAGATCTCGCGCCAGGAGTTTTATGAGATATTGGAGGCGGGGTTCGGCGAGATCCAGGTGGGCACACTGCCCCAGAACGTTGACCGTATTCTGGTGGGAGATATGGAGCGCACCAGGCTGAAACAGATCAAGGTATTATTCTTTCTGGGTGTCAATGACGGCAATATCCCCAAGAGTGTCTCCAAGGGCGGCATCATCTCGGACATGGACAGGGAATTTCTGCGGGGCTCCCGGCTGGAGCTGGCCCCCACTCCCAGGCAGCAGATGTTCATTCAGCGGCTGTACCTGTATCTGAATCTGACCAAGCCCTCCAGGCAGCTGTATCTGTCCTATGCCCGCATGGGCAACGACGGCAAGAGCCTGCGCCCCGCCTATCTGGTGGGAACTTTAAAGCGCCTGTTTCCCGGGCTGGAGGTGCAATACCCCGCGCGGGAACCGGTGCTCTCCCAAGTGGTGACGCCCCGGGAGGGCATGCGCTACCTGGCTCAGGGGCTGAGGGACTATGCGGAGGGGATCATTGAGAGCCAGGGGGAGTCATTAGGTTCGGGACAATCTGACATAGAGCGGACAGGCCGGGATTTTTTTACCCTGTACGCGGCATATGCCGGGCGAACGGAGCAGCGGGAGAGCGTGGAGCTGCTGCGCCGGGCGGCTTTTCTGCGCTATCGGGAGAGCGGACTTTCCCGGGCGGTGGCCAGGGCCCTTTACGGGCTGCGGTTGGAGAACAGCGTCAGCCGGCTGGAGACTTATGCCGCCTGCGCCTACCGGCATTTTTTGCAGTACGGTCTGACGCTGCGGGAGCGGGAAGAATTTGGATTTGAAAATGTGGATATGGGCAATGCCTTTCATCAGGTATTGGATATGTTCGCGGGCAGCCTGGAGGAAAGCGGTTATACATGGTTTGATTTTCCTCAGGAATGGGCGCGGCAGACTGTGGAGAAGTCTCTGGATGCGTTTGCGGCGGAGTATGGAGGGAGTGTGCTGTATGCCAGCGCCCGCAGCGCCTACGGTATCCGGCGCATGGGACGGATATTAAAACGGACGGTACAGGCGCTGCAGAGCCAGCTGCGAAAGGGCAGCTTTGTGCCGGACGGGCACGAGCTGTCCTTTCATATGGCGGATTCGCTGGAGGCGGTGAACATAACCCTGTCGGAAGAAGAGAAGATGCGCCTTACGGGACGTATTGACCGGGTGGATATCTCCGAGAGCGAAGATAAAGTGTATGTGAAGGTGATCGACTATAAATCCGGGGACCGCCGTTTTGATCTGGCGGCGCTGTACTACGGCCTGCAGCTGCAGTTGGTGGTGTATATGAACGCCGCTGCGGAGCTGGAGGCCCGCAGGCATCCGGACAAGGAGATCGTCCCGGCGGCCATGCTCTATTATCATGTGACAGATCCCATGGTGGAGACTCAGGCGGAACTGACGCCCCAGGAGGTGAATGAGCAGATACTGGAACAACTGCGGATGAACGGCGTGGTATGCGGCGAGGAGGATATCATTCAGCGGCTGGACCGGGAGATGGGAGATCGCTCCAGCGTCATACCGGTGGAGCGAAAGAAGGATGGCAGCTACAGCGCGCGGTCCGGTGTGATGAGCAGCCGGGAGATGGAAGTGGTGTCCGCCTATGTGAGCCACAAGGTGCGGCAGATCGGCCGGGAGATACTGGAGGGTCATAAGGAAGTAAACCCTTATGAAAAAGGCAGTACGGACGCCTGCACCTACTGCGCCTACAAAAAGGTGTGTGGGTTTGACGTAAGCATACCCGGATACCGCAAAAGGGTACTGCAGGATCTGGATAAACAGACAGTGTTTGAGAACATGGAAGAGGCGCTGGACAGCGCAGACCGCGGTCACACTGTCGATTGATGGCAATGCGGCGGGTGGAAATGCGGGCAAGCTGGCTCCTCTGAACAGAGGGTGCGCCAGAGCGCCTGGAGATCCTGCTGTGACGTGGGCGGCACGGTATACTGAAGGAGAAGGAGAGACGCCATGAGCATGCAATATACGCCGGACCAGCAGAAAGTCATCGACCTGCGGGACCGGAACATACTGGTGTCGGCGGCGGCGGGCAGCGGCAAGACGGCAGTGCTGGTGGAGCGGATCATCCGCATGATCTGCGACGAAAACAGGCCGGTGGACGTGGACAGGCTGCTGATCGTGACTTTTACCAACGCGGCGGCGGCGGAAATGCGGGAGAGGATACGGCTGGGACTGGAGAAAGAACTGGAGGAGCATCCCGGCTCGGAGCATATCGAGCGCCAGGTGACGCTGCTGCACAATGCGCTGATCACCACCATCGACAGTTTCTGTCTCTATCTGATTCGCAACCATTTTCAGGAGATCGGCCTGGACCCCGCCATGCGGGTGGCGGACGAGGGGGAGAGCAAGCTCCTTAAACAGGATGTGCTGCAAGCCCTGCTGGAAGAGCATTTTGCCGGGGAGGATCCGGACTTTGGGGCATGCGTGGAATTTTTCTGCCCCGGAGGCAGGGAGAGCGTGCTGGAGCAGCATATCCTGAAACTGCATGAATACGCGGAGAGCTGCCCCTGGCCGGAGCAGTGGCTGGAGGATAGAAAGGGCGATTATGCCATAGCGGATGAGGAGTCCTGGGAGCGCTGTGCCTGCGGCGGATATCTGCGGCTGTACCTGAACCGGATAGTGCAGGGCTGCGCGGACACTCTGGAGCATATGCTGGGAATCTGCGGGGAGCCGGACGGCCCCTATATGTACGCGCCGCTGCTGGAACAGGAGCGGGACATGCTGCTCTCGCTCCTGGGACGGCTTAAATTGACTGTCGGGGCGGTTTCGGGGGAGGACCGCGCCATGAGCCGTATGGCCCAGGAGCTGTCGGAGTTAAGTTTCGGAAAACTGCCGGTGAAAAAGGACCCTGCCGTGTCCCCGGAAAAGCGGGAGCTTGTGAAGAATCTGCGCGGCGAAGTGAAGGACACTCTGAGGGATCTGCGGGAACAGTTTTTTGCCACCCCTATCTCCTTAAGCCTGGCCCAGATGCAGGCCTGCCAGGCCCCGGTCTGCACGCTGATCGATCTGGCACTGGAGTTCGGGCGGGCGTTCCGGGAGCGCAAGCAGGAGAAAAAACTGATGGATTTTTCCGATATTGAGCATTATGCGCTGGAGATCCTGCTGCGCCGGGAGGAGGGGGAGATAGTACCCAGCCCTGTGGCCAGGGAGTACAGGGAGTATTTTCGGGAAATACTCATCGACGAGTATCAGGACAGCAATCTGGTGCAGGAATATCTGCTCTGGGCGGTGTCCGGCGAGGAGGACGGACATTTCAACCGTTTCATGGTGGGAGACGTCAAGCAGAGCATCTACAAATTCCGTCTGGCCAGACCGGAGCTTTTTCTGGAAAAATACGAGACCTATACCCGGGAGGAGGGCATACGGCAGCGGATAGACTTAAGCCGTAATTTTCGCAGCCGACGGGAGGTATTGGAGACCGTAAACGGCATGTTCGCCAACCTGATGAGCCGGGATAAAGGGGGGATCGTCTATGACGACCGGGCGGCGCTGTATGCGGGAGCGGAGTATCCCCAGGGACCGGATTGCCGCAGCGAATTGCTGCTGGCGGAGAAACCGGAGAAGGACAGCCAGGTTACGCCCAGAGCCAGGGAGGCGCAGATGATCGCGGCCAGGATTCACAGGCTGCGCCGGGAACACCAGGTGACGGATAAAGTTACCGGAAAGCTGCGGCCGGTGCGGTACGGGGATATGGTGATCCTGCTGCGCACGTTAAGCGGCTGGGACGAGGAGTTTCGGGAGGTATTGGAGGCGGAGGGCATTCCCGTGTATATCTCCTCCAAGACAGGGTATTTTGCCGCCACCGAGGTGCAGGAGCTGCTCCAGCTCCTGCGGGTGCTGGACAATCCCACCCAGGACATTCCTCTGTTTGGCGTCATGAAATCTGTCTTTGGCGGCTTTTCGGAAGAGGAGATTGCACTGCTGAGAAGTGGGGACCGGGAGATCAGCCTGTGGAAAGCCCTGTGCGCCGCAGGGGAGGAGGATGGCCGTGAGGGGGAACTTGGAGAAAAATGTCGCCGTTTCAGGGAGCGTGTGGACACTTACCGGGGCTACACGGTCTATATGCCCATACGCCAGCTCTTGGAGACGGTCCTGCGGGAATATGACTATCTGCAATATGTGACCGCCATGCCCGCCGGGAGCAAGCGCCGGGCCAATGTGGAGATGCTGCTGACCAAGGCCTCGGATTTTGAGAAGACCAGCTATTTCGGACTGTTTCACTTTGTGCGCTATATTGAGCAGTTGGAGAAGTATGACGTGGATTTCGGGGAGGCGGGTTCTCTGGACGAGAATGCGGATGTGGTGCGTATCATGAGCATTCACAGAAGCAAGGGGCTGGAGTTCCCCATTACCTTTGTCTCCGGCCTCGCCAAGCGTTTCAACATGCAGGATGCGAACCAGAGCTTTCTCATGGATACGGACTTTGGGCTGGGAACGGATTTTGTGGATGTGGAGCGGCGGGTGCGGGGCAAGACCTTGCGCCGCACGGTGATTTCCAGAAAGATGCGGGAGGAAAACCTGGGGGAGGAACTTCGAGTGCTGTATGTGGCGCTGACCAGAGCCAGGGAAAAGCTGATCATGACCGCATGCGCGGCGGACTGTGAGGGGATGTGGCAGCAGCAGCTGCTGCGGGGCCAGGGGCCTCTGAGCTACCTGGATTTTATCGGCGCGGGGAGTTATCTTGCCTACATCCTGCCGGCTCTGGACTCTGGGTCCGTGCAGGTGACGGTCTGGCAGGAGGAGGAACTGGCCGGACAGGCGGCGCGGGAACAGGTGGATATGGCAGGGAGAGAGCTGCGGCTGGAGCAGGCCGGACTGTGGGCGGACCGGGAGCAGGTCAGGGAGTTGGAGCAGCGTTTCGCCTATACTTATCCTTATCAGGAGCTGGAGCAGCTCTACACCAAGACCAGCGTTTCCGAGCTGAAGATCGCCGCCATGGAGGAGAAGGACGAGGCGGCGTTCCAGGCATTTGAGCAAAAGGAGATAGTTCCCTATATACCCAGTTTCCGGCAGAGCGCTCAGGAGGCGGGAGGCACGCTGCGGGGCAATGCCTTTCACAAAATCATGGAACTGGCGGACTACGAGGGTCTGTATGAAAACGTATATGAGAGAATGCCGGACAGTGAAGAGACGTTCACGCAGGCAGGGGACGAGAGCAGGCTGCGGGACAATCTGCGGGAGATGCTGGCTCGGGAGACGGCCCAGGGACGGCTCTCGGAAAGCTATCGCCAGGTGCTGCAGGAGTACAAGCTGCTGCGCTTTTTTCGGGACGGTCTGGCCTGGCGTATGTGGCGGGCCCAGAGGGCGGGAACGCTGTATCGGGAGCAGCCTTTTGTCTACGGTATCAGCGCGGCGCGTTTAAAGCCCTGTTTTCCGGAGCAGGAGAAGGTGCTGATCCAAGGGATCATAGACGCTTTCTTTATTGAAGACGGTCAGATCGTAGTGGTGGACTACAAGACCGACCGGGTGCGGACAGGGGAGGAGCTGTGGAACCGCTATGCGGAGCAGCTCAAATATTACGAGGAGGCCCTGGGTAAATTGATGGGGCTGCCGGTGGGGGAAAAGATCCTGTATTCTTCCAGTCTGGGGTGCTGTGTGACGGAGCCGGGAAAGTAGAAAAAAAGGACTTAGTCCTGTTTGCTACATTTTTAATTGCGCTGCTTGCCTACATAGATAGGGATAACAAGCGAAAATAAATAAGCCTACCTTGTCACTTAGCCAGTACAGGTAGGCTTATTTGCCAACTTGGGAGGCTAACCACACTTGTGGGCGGTTGCTCCTTTTATGTACTTATAATAGCATAGGAGAAAGAATTTGGCAAGTCTTTTATGCTGAGCATATCAACATAAACTTATCAAACCTTCCCCTCACTCCAGCGCCATTTTTTTCACATTGCCCAAAGCCTTTTTCACAGGGGGCAGCAGCAGGATAATGACAGTCACGGCCGCCTCGGCAAAGATGTAGATCGCGTTGTAGGCCAGCGAGTACGGCAGGGGAGCCCAGCCCTCCCAGGCGTAGGCGCCGAAGAAGATCCAGCCGGAGATCACGGCAAACAGATACCGGCCAAACACCGCTGCGATGTAACCCTTGACCAGGCCGTTTTTGCTGCGGAAAAACAGTCCCGAGAGTCCCAGAGCCCCAAAGGCCAGCAGATAGTCCACCACCAGTTGCATGGGGTAGAGCACATAGGGGTCGATCAAAAGCTGCAGTACGCCGTAGGCAACGCCCGCGAGCAGTCCGGCTCCCAGTCCGAAGAAATATCCAGGCAGACAGATCACCAGCATGGAAAGCAGCGTGACGGAGCCGCCCCAGGGAAACGAAAACAGTTTGATATTGGACAGTACCGTGCCCAGAGCGATAGCCATGGCACAGAACACCAACTGTTTGACGGTCAGTTTACCATGCCCCTTTCCGGAAGAACTCTCTCCCTTTTTTTGCCCCTGGATCCGTGCAAAAGCCACGGCGCCGCCCAGCAGCACTAGGATGAGAACGACCAGCAGGATACTGCCCAGAGTGGTGGGGACATAAGTGTTCTCTCCCCATTCGTTGACAACAACATCATAGAACATAAAAAAATCCTCCTTTGTGGGTGCAAGGAGGGACGACATCGTAATACGGAGGAAAAATTTTCCAACCGTATACTTCTGCTTCCTTACGCCGGTATTATCCGGGTCAAGTAGTGAGGGTTAGGATATGTCATATCCAATCTCAGCGATGCGCTCCCCTAGCGAGTAATATTTGGTTCGTAATTCATAATATACGAGGTCAGCGGGGTTGTCAAGGGTTTTTACAGCCGACCGACAAGGGACATTTTACGAAATGGTCGGCATGGGGCGCTTCGGCGCAGATGCTTATTTCTGCCTGGACTCGTTTTCTCCTGATTGGAAACGCTGCCAACGGTTCTGTCAGAAAGGATTATCTCATAATATTCGGCAAAATGTTGTTGCGGATATTTATTTTTTATGTGAGAATGGAGAAAAGGATCAACTATAATAACAGAAAGGTATGGATCGATCATGAAGAGATGGGCAAGGGCATTGTATCAGCCGGTACTCCCACTGGGAGAGGACGGGCGCAGAGTTACGGGCAGCAGAGAGCACATCGCGCTTTCCCGGGAGGCAGCCCGGGAGGGCATGGTACTCTTAAAAAATCAGGAAAATGTGCTGCCGCTGCCGGTGGGCAGCAGAGTGGCGCTGTTCGGAAAGGCCACCTTTGACTATGTGAAAGGCGGCGGGGGCAGCGGAGACGTGACAGTGGCTTACACCCGCAATCTGTATGAGGGCCTGAAACAAAAAGCGGGACATGTGGAGATCTTTGAGGAACTTGCCGACTATTACAGGCAGAACGTGAAGGAGCAGTATGCCCGGGGTGTGGGGCCGGGTATGACGTTGGAACCTGCGCTGCCCCGGGAGCTGCTTACAAAGGCCAGAGCGTTCACGGACACCGCCGTCATCAGCATCTGCCGTTTTTCCGGCGAGGGCTGGGACCGAAAGAGCGTCTATGATAAAAAGGAAAAGAGAGACGACACAGTCATCGCGGGGCTGGAACAGAAACAGGAAAGCGAAAACGAAACCTTTGAGGACGGGGACTTTTATCTGACCCAGGGAGAAAAAGCCCTGGTGGAATCGGTAAAGAACTGTTTCCCCAGGGTGATCGTGGTGATGAACGTGGGAGGCATGGTGGACACGGACTGGTTTGCCGGGGAGGATAAGATACAGGCCGTGCTCATGGCATGGCAGGGCGGTATTGAAGGCGGGCTGGCTGCGGCGGATCTGCTGGTGGGTGAGGCCAATCCCAGCGGTAAGCTCTCGGATACTTTCGCAAAGCGGCTGGAAGACTACCCCTCCACATACAATTTTCACGAATCCGACGATTATGTAGAGTATACCGATGATATATATGTGGGATACCGTTACTTCGAGACTGTCCCCGGAGCGGCGGGGAAGGTCAATTATCCCTTTGGTTTCGGGCTGTCTTACACCAGATTTCTTCTCTCCATGCCCACCGTGGAAAAGAGGGGACATCATCTCAGGGTTATGGTGGACGTGTGCAATATCGGGCAGACGGCAGGCAAAGAGGTAGTGCAGGTCTACTACAGCGCCCCCCAGGGCAAGCTCGGAAAACCGGCCAGGGAGCTGGCGGCTTTTCAGAAGACCAGGCTGCTGCAGCCCGGGGAGACACAGACCATCGTGCTGCGCATTGATATCAACAATATGGCCTCCTACGACGATCTGGGCAAGGTGGCCAGATCCGCCTATGTACTGGAAAAGGGAGAATATCGCTTTTATGTGGGCACTTCCGTAAGGGACACCGTGGAGAGCAGCTATGTGATGGTACAGGAGGAGGATACAGTCACAGAGCAGCTTACTCCCAAAATGGTTCCCACACAGCTGGGCAGACGTATGTTGGCGGACGGCAGTTATGAGGAGCTGCCCCAGGGAGAACCCGTGGACACGGATGCCAGCGTATTCCCGGCTAAGCTGCCGGAGAGGGAGACGGGGGGCGTCACGCCGGTGGTAAAGCGCCGCGAGAGCTATCCGCTGTGGGGCTATGAGGATAAACGTCCGAAACTTATAGATGTGGCAGAAGGCCGGATGACGCTGGATGCGTTTGTGGCGCAGTTGCCCGACGAACAGCTTGCGGAGCTCCTGGGCGGACAGCCCAACATGGGAGTGGCCAACACCTTCGGCTACGGCAATCTGCCGGATTACGGCGTGCCCAATATCATGACAGCGGACGGTCCCGCGGGAGTGAGGATCGCGCCGGAGTGCGGCGTCTGTACCACAGCCTGGCCCTGTAGTACCCTGCTGGCGTGTACCTGGGATCCCCGGCTGGCGGAGCGGGTGGGCGCAGCGGGAGGTGCGGAGGCCAAGGAAAACAATATGGGCGCATGGCTGACGCCCGCCGTCAATATTCACCGCAGCCCCCTCTGCGGCCGTAACTTTGAGTACTATTCCGAGGACCCCTACCTCACCGCCAAGATGGCGGGGGCCATGGTGACGGGGATCCAGAGCAATCACGTGGCGGCCACGGTCAAGCATTTTGCCCTGAACAACAAGGAGACGAACCGCACGGAAAGCGACTCCAGAGCCTCCGAGCGCGCCATCCGGGAAATCTATCTGAGGGCCTTTGAGAGAATTGTAAAAGAGGCAAAGCCCTGGAGCATCATGTCCTCCTACAACATCATTAACGGACATCGGGCCTCCGAGAACCGGGAGCTGCTGGAGGATATCCTGCGGGGCGAGTGGGGCTTTGAGGGCATGGTAACTACCGATTGGTGGACTCACGGCGAACATTACAAGGAGACGAAGGCGGGCAACGATGTAAAGATGGCCTGCGGTTTCCCTGCAAGACTTCTGGAGGCCAAGGAGAAAGGGGCGCTGACCAGGGAGGAGATGGAGATCTGCGCCCGCAGGATCCTGGGGCTGATCCTGAAGATAGACTGAGCGGTAATTGCGGTCCCCTTTTTTCCGGTACCTAAAATAGAATAAGTGGGAAAGGAGCGTCTATGGACATTTTGGTATTAGGCGGAACCAGGTTTTTCGGGATCCCCATGGTGGAGGAACTGCTGCGGCTGGGGCATGAGGTTACGATCGCCACAAGACAGAAAAATAAAGATCCCTTTGGCGATGCCGTTCAAAGGATACAGGTGGAGAGAACCGATCCTGCTGACATGATAAATGCATTTCGGGGCAAGAGATACGATGTGGTGTATGATAAGATCGCGTACTGTTCAAACGACATCAAATATGCCATGGACGCTATAGACTGCGAGAAATATATCTATATGTCCAGCACGGCAGTGTATGATCCTAAAAAACCGGATACCCGGGAAGAGGATTTCGATCCATTGAATAAGGAACTCATATGGTGCGACCGCCGGGACTTTCCCTATGACGAGGTAAAGAGACAGGCCGAGTGCGCGTTGTGGCAAAAATACGGCGACAGGGACTGGATCGCCGTCAGGTACCCCTTTGTCATCGGAGAAGACGACTACACGAAACGCCTGCTGTTCTATGTGGAACATACGATGAAGTCTATTCCCATGAATATTGATAACGTAGATTCCCGGATGAGCTATATACGTTCCGACGAGGCGGGTAAGTTTATGGCTTTTCTGGCGGACAGGGAGTTCCGGGGCGCTGTAAACGGCAGCGCCCACGGCAGCCTGTCCCTGCGGGAGATCATCGGCTATGTGGAGAGAAAGACAGGCGGGAAAGCCTGTCTGGACCCGGCGGGGGAGGCGGCCCCCTACAACGGAGAGCCGGAGTACAGTATCCGGGTGGACAGGGCGGAAAGGCTGGGATTCCATTTCTCCGATATAAACGACTGGATATATGATCTGATTGATTATTATATTGGCAGGGTGAGAACCGGAGAGTGATGCTGTTTTTGTAAGGCCTGTCAGGAAACGGTGAATGTTCTTCCTGCACCAGGGATAGCTTGGCGAGAGCTTTTCCTTGGGTGGGTCTATGGGAAAAAAATTTGTTTTTGTACCCACTTTTAGAGTTTTTATCCTCTATTTTTTGCTCCGACTGGGCCTATGCATAAAAATTGGGCTTTTTAGCCCCCGTTTTCGGTGAAAAGCAGGGGTATAAATCACATATTTCTTTATATAGACCCACGGGCAGGGAAATTATCCTGTTTGACGGCGAATGGGGATACAGAGTGAGCGTTTTTGCATGTTTTGGAACGGGGATAGGCTGTTCGCACAGCTTATCCTTTTTAGTCCTATGAAAAAATAAAAATTGGCGCTTATATGAAAACCAATTTTATTGTATGC
>CAZGVI010000002.1:0-25665 GCA_964529395.1 uncultured Acetatifactor sp. | reverse complement strand
AATCTGATCCGTTATACACAGTGAAAGGAGGGCGGCCTGGTGTCCATGGACGAAAAAGCGCTATATGATAAGATTTACCGCTACTGCTACTATCGGCTGGGGCAGGTGCAGACGGCGGAAGATATTACCCAGGAAGCCTTTCTGCGGCTGTGGGAGAGCAGGGAATACCGGGAGCAGGGCAAGGCGTTGCAATATCTGTATACCACGGCCAGACATCTGTGTATTGACGAATACCGCAGACGCAAGGCGCAGCCCCTGACTTTGGAGATGGAAGAACAACTGCCCGCCCCTGTGGCGCCGGAGCCGGAGCTGCGCCTGGGGCTGCGGCAGGCGCTGGAAACCCTGGCGGAGAGCGAGAGAGAATTGCTGGCGCTGCGTTATGCCAGCGAGATCCCGATGGGAGAACTGGCGAAAATGCTGGGAATATCCCGATTTGCTGCCCGGCGCAGGATCATGGCGGCGCTGGAAAAGCTGCGGGATCAGCTTAAGTAGGGTCTGACCAGGGAGCCAGTGAGGTATCCGGCCTTGCTGCGTTGGGGAGCGGACGGGCTCAGGCAATGGCGGAGGGTAATGCGTGCGGTCTTGCCGCAGCGGGAAGGGTAGAGAGTGTGCCGCCGGATCGAGGCGGCGGAACGGAGATCAATATGAAACGGAGCAAGAGAGAGAGAGAATATAACGGCGGCAGGAACGAGCATTCCATGGATATCCTGGAAGAGCGGCTGCGGATCTTGTGGCAGGCCCCGGCTCCTCAGAGGCGAGACATATTCCTGGCTGGCAGACCCCGGCCATCCATAGGCCACGGCACATTTGTGTTGACCCAGGCGGCCTATATCCGCAAGCGGGTGTGGGTGCTGTCCGTGGCGGTGTTTGCCGTGTTGGTGGGGATCACCGCCGGATGGCAGCAGGATGTGCTGTGGGTGGCCGCCAGCGCCATGCCGTTTTTCGCGCTGACGGCAGTGCAGGAACAGGTGCGTTCCTTTGCCTACAATATGACGGAGTTGGAGCTGGCTACCCGCTTTTCCGTAAAAAGTATCATGCTGGCAAGAATGGGGCTGCTGGGCGGATTTCATCTGGCGCTGCTGTGTCTGCTGTTCCCGGTGCTTGCCCTGTATGAGCAGATGGGGATATGGCATACCGGCGTATATCTGCTGGTGCCCTATCTGGCCACCACTTTTTTAAGTATGGTCTGTTCCAGAAAAGTGCGGGGATGGGAGACCATCTATCTGTGTCTGGGCAATGCGGTGCTGGTGGGCAGCGTACAGATCATGGGACAGGGGATCATGCAGTGGTATGAAGGCCGTTTTTTCGGCTGGTGGATTTTGGCGCTTGCGCTGCTGCTGGCCGGGAACGCATGGGAGTATTACCGCTGTGCCTGCCAGGCGGGCAGGATCTATGAGCAGGCGGGGACCTGAGAAACGTCTGGTGGTTCGGAAGAATTATGAATATGGCTTGGTCTTGGAAAGTGCCATGTTTCGTGTCAGAATGTTGGGACAGTCAGATACGGAAAATCGTCTTTAAAAATATGTGGAATATCACAGTCAGAGATGTGAAACGGAGATTTTGGCGAATCTTTAGATGGGAGAATGAGTTGAGATGGGAGAAGAGACAAATCTGTGTATCGACAATATAACTAAAAAGTATCAAAGCAGGACTGTAGTGGAACCGATCAGTCTGAAACTCACCACAGGGGTCTACGGACTGCTGGGGGCCAACGGCGCGGGCAAGACCACACTGATGCGGATGATCTGCGGTATATTGCAGCCCACCCAGGGACAGATCACGCTGGCGGGGGAGCCTGTGACCAGCGAATCCTACAGGGCCATGCTGGGATATCTGCCCCAGGATTTCGGGTATTACCCGGACTTTACAGGCAGGGAATTTCTGCTCTATATGGCGGCGCTGAAAGGGCTGTCAAAGCCCCAGGCCCGGGAGAAGAGCGGGGAGCTGTTGGAGATGGTGGGCCTGTCAGAGCAGGCTCGCAAAAAGATAAAAACCTACTCCGGCGGCATGAAACAGAGGTTGGGGATCGCCCAGGCGCTGCTTAACGCTCCCAGGCTGTTGGTGCTGGACGAACCCACAGCGGGGCTGGACCCCAAGGAGAGAGTCAGATTCAGGGATCTGATCGCCGAAGAGGGAAAGAGCAGCATCGTGCTGTTATCCACCCATATCGTGTCGGATGTGGAGCATATCGCGGACAGTATTTTGATGATGAAAGCCGGAAGGCTGATCTATCAGGGAAAATGGGAGGAGAGCCGGGGAGACTTGGAGCAGTTTTACCTGGAGCAGTTTGGAGACGAGACAGAAAAGGGAGGGATACGGCAATGAGCCAGTTGGGAATACTGTATCAATATGAGATGAAGAAGATATTGAAACGGAAGATGACATGGATCGCCTTTGTGGGCGCGGTAGGGATCATGTTGTTCGCCTGTTTTGAGGTACTGCTGGACAATTACAACAGTACCAGCGCGCAGACCGGGGAAAGTGTACGCTACAGCGCCTACGACAGAGTAAGGGAGCGGGGAGAGTGGGCGGAACGATTGGACGGCAGGCTCATCGACGACGCGCTGCTGCAGGAGATGCAGACGGCCTATGCGGCGGTACAGAGCCGTGAGACATTGTCGGAAAATGGGAGTACGACCGAAATGATCTCTATTTTTTCGGGGGATGACGACGCGGAGAGAGCGAAACTTGCAGAGCAGCGCAGGCAGTATGAGGCCGTCTACGATTATGTGAGACAGGTAGTGGGCAACGTCAAGGTACACACGGTGGACGCCGCCGCTTTTTATGGGGAGAGGCGGCAGGTGATTCAGGACTATGAGAGTGCCCAGTATCTCACGGAGGGAGAAAAAGAATACTGGCGCGGGCATGAAACACAGACCCCCTATCCCTTTTATTGGGACCAGGGTCCGATGATAATGCTTGCCTGTATAAAGACACTGTTGGCGCTGCTGGCTCTGGTGATCGGCATGGTGTTTTCAGGCATATTCGCGGATGAACATATGCGTAAAACAGACCAGCTGGCGCTGTGCAGCCGCCATGGCAGGGGGATGCTCTACCGGGCCAAGCTGCTGGCGGCCGTGACATTGGGAGGGGCGGCCACGTTTATCGTGGGAGGCATCACGCTGGCCAGCTTTGGCATTCTCTATGGATACAGGAAAAATTGGAACGCGCCGCTACAGATGCATCTGGAAACCTCTCCGTTTGCCCTGACCATGGGAGAGGCCATTATGATCATGCTGATATTGCTGCTTTTGTCGGCGGCTCTGCACAGTGTCCTGACGCTGGTTCTGTCCGTTTGGACCAAGAGCAGCGTGGCAACCATGAGTCTGATGACGGCCTACATTCTGGGAACTATGCTGTTTGATGTGCCGGAGAGGCTGCGAGTGCTGTCCCAGTGCCTGTCTCTGCTGCCGACCAAGCTGGTCCGGGGCAGTGCTTTCTGCGATATGCGGCTGGTGGGAGGCGCGGGCCATTACCTGACGAACTGGCAGGCAGGCATGCTCCTGTATCCTCTGCTGCTTTTTGTCCTTGCGCTGCTGGGCGGTATGCTCTACCGCAGGTGGCAGATCAGCGGTAGATGAATTATGCAATAATTATCCTTGGAGATTTATGAAATGTTTAGCTTTTTCCAATAATTTTCCAAATGATGAAATATACCGACTATATTTACAATATTTGCATTGATGCTGTATATTATGATATAGTTCATTTGCTCAAGAACAGCTTCGTGGTATCCTTTGTCGGCCAGATAAGTATCTCTGCTAACCGGAAATTGCAGTGGATTTTCTTCGAGACGGTCATATACTTTATTTATTTCATTTAATAAATGTTGTGCGGCCTGCTCATTTCCGCCAAAGCTGATCTGGCATCCTTTATCTGGCCGTTTTCTATCTGTTGTTCTGAAAGTTCAATATCTTCATATATTGCAAACCGACGCATGGCATTTTCAAAAATCTCCATACTCATTATAACCAAATCTCCGTATCCATTTTTGGTTATATAAATAGGCTCCTTTGATTTGTGACACATTTCGGAAATTTCTGATGTATTTTTCAAATCTTTAATAGGGAGCAATCGATATATCTAATGACAAATGATACCGGTCTTGAGGAGGATAGAGATATATGCTACAATTTAAGCATTCCAAACAGGAATCTTGCGCAGTGCGCAGAATGCAAATGAACTGAATCATATGTACAATACGGAGGGCGGGGCAATGGCGGCAAAGATTCTGATAATAGAGGACGACACGGACATTAACAATCTCCTGGCCAGGATCATGCGAAAACAGGGATACGAAACGGTGCAGGCTTTTTCAGGCACGGAAGGGAAACTGCGGCTGGAGATGGAGCAGCCCGGCGGTTCATTTGATCTGTTGCTGCTGGATCTGATGTTGCCGGGGATGACGGGGGAGGAGCTGATCGCACAGATACGTCGGACGGACCCTGATATTCCCATTATTGTGCTGTCGGCCAAGTCCGGGCTGGAGGACAGGGTGTCGGTGCTGGAACTGGGAGCCGATGATTATCTGGTCAAACCTTTTGCGGCGGCGGAGGTGGCGGCCCGTGTGGCAGGCGCCCTGCGGCGCAGCACCCGGCGTCGGGAACTGGAGAAGGAGGGGACGCAGGATGGCGCAAAGCTGCTGCGTTTCCGGGAGCTGACTCTGGACGCGGACCGCCGGGAAGTAAGGGTGAAGGGACAGATATTGAATCTGACGGCCCATGAGTATGATATTCTGTATATCCTGCTCAGGGAGCCTGGGAAGGTGTATTCCCGTGAGAGTCTGTATGAGCTGGTATGGCAAGGGGGATATTACGGGGAGGATAATACGGTGAATGTCCATGTGAGCAATCTGCGCAGAAAGATCGCCGCGGTGGACGACTCGGAATACATTGCTACGGTATGGGGCATAGGGTTTCGCATGGCCTGATACTGTTTTTGGAGTGTTTTCGATTCTTTACGATTTCTTTAATCTTTCTAAAGGACTTATTTACAGGGAATGTCTTATGATCAGATCATCACAGGAGAGGGCGGGACTGAAAAAACGGTTTACGCCCGGCAGAAAGGAGAGTGCGGTATGACAGGCACAAGCATGATCGTACAGGCCCGCGGACTGACTAAGCAGTACGGGAAGACAACTGCTTTAAACAAAGTGGATCTGGACATTCCCAGAGGGAGTATCTATGGCCTGGTGGGCAACAACGGCGCAGGCAAGACCACATTTTTAAAAATTTTATTGGGACAGGTATTTCCCACTTCGGGACAGTTCAGCCTCTGGGAGGCGCAGGATGAAGTATCCTGGCGCAGGAACCGCAGGCGCTGCGGCGCCATCATCGAGGCGCCGGGTTTTTATCCCAATATGACGGCGGCGCAGAATCTGGAGTATTACAGGATACAGAGAGGGATTCCCGGAAAGGAGAAAGTTGCGGAGACATTGGCGCGGGTGGGGCTGGCCAATGTGGCTCACAAGAAGTTTAAACAGATGTCTCTGGGTATGAAACAGCGCCTGGGACTGGGGCTGGCCCTGCTGGGAGAGCCGGAACTTTTACTGCTGGATGAACCCATTAACGGGCTGGATCCCGCGGGCATCATAGAGATCCGAAACCTGCTGCTGCGTCTGAACCGGGAAAAGAACATTACGATCCTGATCTCCAGCCACAATCTGCCGGAACTGGAAAATATGGCTACCGACTATGGTTTTCTGAGCAGAGGTAAGCTGATCCGGCAGATCGATGCTCCATCCCTCCACGAACAATGCGGCACCTATCTGGAGATCCGGGTGACGGAACCGGAGCGTTACGCGGCTCTGTTGGAGAGGGAACTGCATCTGACGGATTATAAGGTGATGCCGGACGGGGCGATCCGTGTTATGCAGCAGACCCAGGACACCGCTCCCTACGGAAGACTGGCGGTAGAGCAGGGGATGGATCTGTTGGAGCTGGAGCGCCGGGAGATACAGCTTGAGGACTTCTATATGCGCTTGATAGGAGAACAGGAGGGAGGAGAAATACTATGACGAACTATATAAAGAGCGAATTTTACAGGATACTCCATACGAAGGGCGTGTTTATCCTGACCGGAGTCTGTGCGGCGGTGGTGCTGCTCTATGTGGCAGTGCTGTGGATCATGGCGTCAGTGGAGGCATCGATGGGTTCGGTTTTCCCGTGGGCTACCACAAAACATGCCTTTTCCACCTTGGAGGCGGATATGCATATTCCGCTGTTTCTCTCGGCGGTAATGGGCTCTCTGGTGGTCAGTGACGACCTGAAACACAGGACCATCAACAACAGTGTGGCCTTTGGAATGTCCCGGGAACAGATCTATCTTGCCAAAGTGATCGTGGGGATAGCGGTTTCCGCCGTCTGTGTGCTGGTCACTGAGTCCGTGCTGATCGGCAGCGGGTATCTGCTGCTGGAGGACAGCGGCGCGGCATATACCCTGTCTCTGCTGAAAGGGACGGCGGCCTGTATTCCGGCATGGGCGGCGGGAATGACTGCGATCATCAGTCTGTGCTATATGACCGGCAGCAGTGGCGCCAGTATCTGGAGCTGGCTGCTGATCATGGTGGTTGCCCCGACGGTGGTGAACATACTGGGAATGAAGTTTGAATTGTGCAAAAGGCTGGCGTCCTGGATGCTTTATCCTCTGATCTCCACTACCATACCCACAGAGGAATGGTTGGAATACAGTTGGTCCACAGCGGCGGGATTCTTGAAGTGTCAGGAGGCTGGCATCATCGGAATGAGCGTGTTTATCACGTTAGGGATTGTTGCCATGCGCCGCAGGGAGTTGTAGACAGCGGGATTGCCTATCGGTTGCGGGACATGCGGTCAGCGGTTTTGCCTGCCAGCCGCAGGGTATTCAGCTGGCAGGATTGCCTGGAGAGTATGAAATATGCGATCGGGGCCGCGTGAAAGCGGCCCGGAAAGGGATATAATATGTGGATCGTTGGGGGAATCACCGTGGCGCTGGGAATTCTGGCTGCGTTTTACGCGCTGAGATACAGAATGTTGAAAGACTGCGTGCGGCAGGCCGGACAGGACATGGCGGAGATAATGGAAAACCCGCAGGAGAACCGTATACTGCGGGTAGCCGCCCCCTCCGGGGAGGCGGAGCGGCTGTTTGTGCAGATCAACCGCTACATACAGTATCATCAGCAGGAGCGGTCCGCCTGGCTGCGTCAGGAGCGGCAGCAGCAGGAGCAGATCGAGAATATCAGCCATGATCTGCGGACTCCGCTGACAGCTATCTTAGGATATCTGGAGTTGGTGGATACCGGCAGGCTGTCGGGGGAGGACAAGGAGGCCCTGGCAGTGGTGGAGAGAAGGAGCCGCTATCTGCAAGGGCTGATAAACGATTTTTATGATCTGTCCAGGTTGGAGCGGCACAGTGCGCCGCTCCAGTGTAAACCGGTGGAGATTACCCGCCTGATCAGAGAAACAGTGCTGTCTCATTCACTGGAGTTTGAGGAGCGTGGGCTGGCAGTGCAGCTGGAACTGCCGGAGAGGGCGGTGACGGTCGCCGGGGACAGGGAAACTTTGGAACGCATTTTGCACAATCTGATACAGAACGCACTGCGGTATGCCCGCAGCTATTTTCGTGTCTGCCTTCACGGTGAGGAACCGGCGCGGGAAACGGATGGGGCGGACAGCACAGAACGCAGGATATACCTGGACTTTTGCAATGACACGGACACGCTGACCCAAGCGGATATCCCGTTTCTGTTTGAACGTTTTTATACTGCGGACCATGCCCGGTCAGGCGGAAGTACCGGACTGGGACTGACCGTCTGCAGTCTGCTGGCGCAGGCCATGGGAGGAACTGCGCAGGCTCATCTGACGCCGCAGGGAGAACTGCAGCTGACATTCATATTCGGCGGTTCGTTATAGGCCCGTTTTTAGTGGGTACGCAATCCAGAATTAACCTGTTTGGAAACGAAATTAATGTGCAAAAGACAAGAAAAGTATGATATAATGAGTAAAACGCTCCGCCCGCAACCAACCACAACCCAAAAGAATTATGCGGGGCTGCATCGGGCCGGATCATGCCGCGGCACAAAAAAGCAAGAGCAAAGGGAAGATGCCTATGAAAATAGCAGTATGCGATGACTGTCAAGAGGACGCTATGTATATTAAATCTCATCTTACCGGACAGGATGTCCGGATCTATTTTGACTCGCAGCGGCTGTTGGAGGATGTGGAAGAGCACAATATGCATTTTGACCTCTATCTGTTGGATATTTACATGAAAGATTCCATAAGCGGCATCGATCTGGCCGGACATATCCGCTCCCGTGACAGTGATGCCGTGATCTGTTTTATTTCTTCCAGCGATGCGTTTTACCGGGAGGCCTATGACCTGTATGCGGTGCAGTATCTGATCAAACCGGTGCGTAAGGAGGATATGGCTTTGCTGCTGGAACGGGTGTCCCAGAGGGTGGCCAGGGAGAGGGAGCAGCGTCTGGGCTATAAATGGCGCGGCCAGACGGGATTTATCTCTTACAGCAAGATTCTTTTTATTGACAGCAGGGAGCATACGCTTTTTATCCACTGTGAGGACGGAACGGTGCAGGAGTGCAAGGGTAAGCTGGACGATCTGGAGATTCAGGTGGGTGGCCAGGTATTTCTGCGGTGTCACCAGAGTTTTATCGTCAATATGTATCATGTGGATAAGCTGGACGGAAACGAGCTTTTGCTGGCAGGACATAATATTCCTGTCTCCAGACGCTATTATGCAGATGTAAAGAATCGCTACCGGGAGATATTGTTTGAGGAAGTGGATTGATGTGTTCTATGAGTCATAAAGGAAAAATGAGGATCGCCAGAGGGATATTGCTGGCGGTGACGATCATATGTCTGGCTTTTCTGGCGCAGGCGTCTTTCTCCTCCTATCGGCAGCGGCGGCAACAGCAAGCCTTGCAGGAGATGAGGGGAAAAGTCGTGAAGGCTGTAAGGCCTGCGGAGATCTCCCCGGGGCCGGAGGAAACGATCCCCTCCACGGCCAAGCCGGAGGAAACGATTCCGCCCTCAGCCGAGCCGGAGGAAACGCCGCCGCCCGCTTTCACGCCGGAGCCGGTCATGCTGGAGAGATATGAGGCTCTGTACCGGGAAAACAGCGATCTTGTGGGATGGCTCTCCATAGAGGATATGGTCATTGACTATCCTGTGATGCAGTGCGAGGACGACGAGTATTATCTGCACCACGATTTCTATGGGGAGGACAGCAAATACGGCTGTCTGTATGTCAGAGACAGGGCTGACGTCAACACGCCGGGGACCAACTTTATTATCTACGGACATAACATGAAGGACGGTTCCATGTTCGGAGATCTGGACCTGTATCAGAAGGAGAGTTTTTTTCTGGAGCATCCCACGATCTGCTTTGATACGCTTTATGAGGAGAGAACCTATGAGATCGTGGCGGTATTTCGCTCCCGGGTCTACAGGTCGGATGAAGAGGGTTTCCGGTATTATCAGTTTTATGAGGCGCAGACCCAAGAGGAGTTCGACGATTTTTACGGGAATATCAAGGAGTTATCCCTGTATGACACCGGCGTGACGGCACAGTACGGGGATAACTTTCTGACGCTCTCCACCTGTGCTTATCATGTGGAGGACGGACGTTTTGCCATAGTGGCCAAAGAGGTGTCCACAGCAGAATAAACGCGGGTTCATGAATGGCCGTCAGAGCTGCTCTCACTTTTTGCCTGGCGGTATGCCCAGAATTTATTGAAAACATAATTCATGGGTAATACCAGGAACAGATTCAATCCCTCCGCGAACAGGTTCCCCAGCATTTTGGCATCTGTAAAGCGGATGTTCAGCCCATACAGCAGCCGGACCAGCGGCTCCATGTAGTTTGCGATGTGAAAGATGTCGATCCAGACTACCAACAATATCAGATTGGCTATAAATCCCCACAGATAAGAGATAAATGTCTTGATAAGCACTTTCCACCAGACGCGTTTTTCCAGATTTTCATCCTCTTTGAACACATAGCGGCTGTTCCAATAATAGGCGTTGAAAATACTGAGAATAAATCCGGCGGTGCTGGCGAACAGATAATGTCCTTTCAAGCAGACGATCACGACATAGACCAACTCACTGATCAGGGTGTTGGACAATCCCACCAGACCGAATTTTAGAAATTGTTTTATATTTTTCATTGGCACTGCTTTCTGTAAAAGCGCACATACCGTCCGTCATTTACCTGATTGTATCCAAAACTTTCTTCTATATACCGCATGATCCAACTGTCAGGGCTTTCTTTCAGTTCCCCGTACCAGCAATCTACTACTATGACGTTGGGGCTCTTTTGCGGGTACAGTTCCCAGTATGTCAGCAGTCTCTCATCGTAGGCGGTGGGATCTACGATGGAGTAGTGCGCCACTTCCGCCCCTGCCATCATATAGGGCGTAGTGCCGGCGGAAGTGACCATATTGGTTACGATCAATACCACGTCGTCCTCTTTGACATATTCCTGAAAGTCCTCGTAATTACAGTTGTAAATGTAACAGTTCATATAGTCGGATAAAATGCCCACCGCAGGGCCGCATTTCATGATACTCTCCGTATCCGGTACCACATTGTAGCCGCGGCCGGCGCGCAGCGTGTATCCCTTGCCCCAGATGCTTATCAGACACAGGCATACTAACAGGAAACAGATCCATTTTTCCGCGGCCTTCCCCAGATTCTTCTGCAAGGCGAGAGCCAGCAGGATCGCGCAGAACAACACTCCCAGCACACCGTGGGGCAATGCGTAGAACATCTCCAGATCACTGATATAGATCACGGCGATATAGGAAAGCAGAGTGCCGAATATACCCGGGGCCAGGTATTTTTTGAGGTTTCCGGCATATCTGTAGGAGAGCAGACCGGCCAGCAGCAGCATAAAAAGATGCAGCTGGTAAACTTCATAGCCGCTCTTTTTGACCGTCCACAGAATAAATTGGATACATTCGGATATAAACACCGCAATACACATAAAGGCCGGGATGCATTGCACTTTGCGCCAGGTCGGATTTTTTCTCCGCGCCATGACCATGACGGGGGTACTCAGGGCAAAAGTCAAAAGCAGGAAGGCGCCGCATCCCAGCAGATTGGAAAAAATACCGGAGAGTTTGCCCGCGGTGGCGCCGGAAATCTCGTGGGTCAGGTCATAGCTCAGCAGCAGGCGCAAGTTGCGGATCAGCTCTTCCATGCCCACGGAGCGCAGCACAAGACATAGCCAGAGCGCGGCGCTGACAGCGCATATGCCCGTAAAAAGCCCGATGTCGCGCCACTTTTTCTCACCGGAGTTCCGGTAAAGATAAATCACAAAAAAGGGAAACAGGATCACACAGGAGGGATAGGCCAGAACCTCCAGAGCCATGCACAGCCCCGCCGCAAGGACAAGCCAGTATCTGTCCGCATGTCCGCTGTCCAGCCTGTAGTGTATCAGGCACAGCACCGTCAGCGTAAAAAACCACAGCTGCATGTTGGAAAAATCAGGGATCTGGATGATCTTGGGCACCATGTTAAAGTAGATAAGCGCGCAGAGCGTCGCGGATCTTGCGCTCAATATCTTACCGCGCAGCAGGATCCGATAGAGATACAGGCTGACGGCGATCTGGATCAGAGTGGTGCATATCCGAAGATAGATCAAAATGCCTGTGTAGGTTCCCGTAATTGTTTTGTACAGCCACATCAGGCCGGTGCAGAGAAAAGCTGAAGTCTGGTGCGGTTCCCACATCTCTCTAAAGAGGTGGTCACCCCGCAGGATGCGGTAGCCCATCATCAGTTGGTATTCCTCATCCATGGTATAATCAAAAAAGATCAGTTTCAAGGCGGCCAGAATGCTGCCCGCCATGAGGATGGTAAAAGTGATTTTCCACTGTTTTGCTGTCATGCTCATTCGCCTGCTTCCCGCTCACTCCGGGGAGCAGCCTCCTCGTCTATGATAAATGGCGGCCTGGTTCTGGCGGCATCCAGCGTGCGCCACAGATACTCTCCCAGTATCCCCAGCATCAGCAGGATCAGCCCGGAGGAACACAGGATCACGCACATCAGGGATGGCCAGCCCGCAATGGGTGTGCCCTCTCTGAAATATTCCGTCAGAACGCTGATAAACAGAATGACCGCGCCGATATTAAAGACCACGCCTACTACGGACATGAAGCGGATGGGAATATAAGAAAAACTCATCATGGAATCCATCACCAGCTTGAATTTTTTGGAAAATGTCCATCTGGACTCTCCTTTTTCCCGGTCCCTTCTGTCAAAATACACCATGTCGGTCCTAAACCCTGCCCACAGTACCTGCAAGGTCAGACTGGAATTTTTCTCATCCAGCCGCTCCAGTACCTCGATGACTTTGCGGTCAATGAGATAGCAGTCACAGCCTCCGGCCGGCATGTTTTTATTTACAAATTTCCGGACCAGAGCGTAGTACAGATTGGCAAAAAAGATTTTCACGCGGTTTTCATCCCGGGAGCGCCGGACGGCCAAGACAACTTTGTTTCCCTTTTTCCAGCTCTCATACATTTCCAGGATCAGCTCGGAATCCTCCTGCAGGTCGGCCTGCTTGGTAACCGCGCAATCCCCTGTACACACGGACAGACCAGCCAGAAGCGCCGCATGCTCCCCAAAGTTACGGGACAGCTTTACCAGCCTCACATGATCGTCCAGATCTCGGATCCGGTTCATGATCTCCCAGGAGCGGTCCCCGGAGCCGTCATCCACCATTACGATCTCATAATCCCCCAGCCTGTCCAGGATCTTGGCCTGCATATCCTTATACAGATCCATCAAAGTATCTTCGTTGTAATACACCGGAACTACAATGGAAAGCTTACTCATCTACAGGTTCCTCCATTTTGCGCAGTTCAGCCAGATAATTCTGATAATCTCTGATATACTCCGCCGCGTCATAATGCCTGTTGGCCAGTACCAGCAGCACGGAATCAGCGGAAAAATCGTACATATCCTTCCAGACCATGGGAGAGAGGTACAATCCCATTCGCGGGCGGTTCAGTTCTATGATCCGGGATTCCCGGCCGTTATCGATCCTTACCTTGCTGGTGCCGGATACGTTCACCAGCAAAAATTCCGTTTCCCGGTTGGCGTGCTGCCCCCGTATTACCTGCGCGTCCGAACCGTATATATAGAATACTCTCTTGATGTCAAAGGGGATGTCCTGGCCATTTCCCTCGATCACCACCAGATTGCCCCGTTCGTCGCCCAGATCCTCAAACTCTATGATTTTATATTGCTGTTCCAGATCCATGATCTTCTCTGCCTTGTCTTTCTCTCTGTTTCAATATTACCGGAAGGCATTCAATGCCTCTATAATATACCCCTGTTCCTCCGCGGTCATCCCATTATACATGGGAATGGATAATACGGTATCCGCATATTCCTCCGCAATGGGGAAGTCGCCCTTTTTGTGCCCCAAGTAAGCATAGGCTTCTGACAGATGAGGGGGGATGGGGTAGTGGATGATGGTTCCGATTCCCTGTTCATCCAGATACTGTATCAGTTTATCTCTTTCGGAGCAACGGATCACATATTGATGCCATACGCTGTCACAACCTGCCCTCACCTGGGGCAGAAGAATCCGTTCATTGCGCAGTTCCCGGCTATAGCGCTCCGCCAGATCCCTGCGCTCCCCTGTAAGTTCCGGCAGATGCCGCAGCCGGACGCGCAGCAGTCCCGCCTGCATTTCATCCAGCCGGGAGTTGGCTCCTACCACTTTGTTGTAATAGCGTTTCTCGCTGCCGTAATTGCGGTACATTCGCATATTCCTGGCGATGTCCTCGTCATCGGTGACGATGGCGCCCGCGTCTCCGTATGCGCCCAGATTTTTGGAGGGATAAAAGGAAAAGCAGCCGATATCACCAAAGGTTCCGGTCATTCTGTCCCGGAAACAGGAACCGTGGGACTGGGCGCAATCCTCTACCAGGCGCAGATCATGCTTTTGGCAGAACGTGAGAATGCCTTCCATATCCGAGGCCTGACCGTACAGATGGACAACCAGAACCGCCTTTGTTTTCTCTGTCACCAGTTCCTCCAGGCGGGAAACATCCATATTGTAGAAAGTGTCCGGCTCCGCGAACACGGGTGTAGCCCCGTTGATCGTTATACCCATCACGCTGGCAATATAGGTGTTGGCCTGTACGATCACTTCATCACCGCTGCCAATGCCCAAAACCCGGAAAGCCAGCCACAGGGCATCCAGACCGCTGGCCAGCCCCACGCAGTACCTGGAACCCGTATAGGCGGCAAATTCCCGCTCAAAGTTTTCTACCTCCGGGCCAAGCACATACTGTCCGGAGCGCAGAACTGCCAAAACCCTGGTTTCCAGTTCATCCTGATATCTGTAGAAAATCCGGTCCAGTCGGTTAGGCATTATCTTTTTTGACATATAAAGTCTCCTGTTGTGTATTTGTCTATAAGCATAGCACGATTTAGATGTACTTACAAGCCAAAAATCACAACATCCGCCGCTCCAGACGGGGTCCCAGGCAGCTTAACAACTCATTGGTGATGGTGCCGCAGGCGTCGGCCAGCTCGGCGGCGGAGATGTGTTCTTCTCCGTCCTGCCCGATCAGCGTGGCAATATCGCCGGGCCGTATTGCGGGCAGTCCGCTCACGTCCGCCAGCAGCTGATCCATACAGATCCTGCCCACGATGGGAGCGCGTCTTCCACGGAGCAGCAGCGCTCCTTTTCCCTGAGAAAGGGAGCGGGGCAGACCGTCCGCATAGCCGATGGTGACGGTGGCTATGACTGCGGGGCGCGTGGCGGTGTAGGCCATATCGTATCCGGCGGACTCCCCGGGTGCAAGGCGGTGAACCGAGGCCACCCGGGCGCGCAGGGAGAGCACAGGACGCAGTCTGTCCTCATAGGCCCGCGTGTCGGCCGCGTTGCTCAGCAGTCCGTACAGGGCGATGCCGGGCCTGGCACAGTCTATATCCGTCAGAGGATAGCGCAGTATGCCGTAGCTGGCCTGGAGATGGAGTCTTGTATGGGAGGGCAGAACTATTCCCAGATTCTCTTTCAGCCCCAAAAAGGCGTGGATCTGCTTTTCCGTGAAGTTTCGAGAGACCATATCGCTGCCGCCGGAGGCTGCCAGATGGGTATACATGCCGGTGATCCTCAGACCGGGCAGGGAAAACATCTCCCGGATCTGCCCGCTGTTCTCAGCGGGTTCTCCGAGACGGTGCATGCCGGTATCCACGGCGATGTGTATGGGGAGAGGGGAGAGACTGCGTCTGGAAGCGGAGCAGGCATAGTCGCTCAGAGCCAGGGCATGGGCGTGATCCACTGCCGTCTGAGTCAGGGCATATTCGTCCAGCAGAGGAAACTGGTCGGGGTGGGTATAGCCCAGCACCAAAATCTCCCCTGTGATATTCTGCCTGCGCAGTTCCATTCCTTCGCTGACACAGGCCACGCAGAAACTGCGGATGCCCAGGGCGTTCAATTCCCTGGCGATCAGTCCTGCCCCGTGTCCGTAAGCGTTGGCCTTGACCACCGGCATCAGGGCGCAGCGGCGGGGCAGCAGGGATCGCAGATAGCTTACATTGTGCCGCAGAGCGTCCGGGTCCAGTTCGATCCAGGCTCTATAGCCGGAGGATGTACTCTTATCCATGGCAATTTCCTCCCTGCTGCCACTGCGTCAGCACAAAGCCGTCCACATTGTTGCCGGAGATATAGTAGGGCGCGGTCTCGTTGACCCAGAGGGCAGTCTGCCCCATATCCGCGGCAGCGTAGGACACATAGACGGCCCGCCCGCCCAGACGGATACAGCAGGGGTGCACGGGCGAGTCAAACTGCCGGATGTAGACGGTGTATTCCTCCAGCGTCATATCGTTCTCCGCCATGATGCGGGCGTGGGGAACCCCCACGTACCGGAAATGCCAGGGCTCATATCCAATGCCGGTGATATTTTCCCTGCCCGCAGGGTAGCGCAGGATAAAACCATAGTCCGCGGCGCGCTCCTTGAATCGCCCGCAGATGCCTGTGTCGGGAAACTCCGGGCAGATAAAGTCGATATGCTCCTGGCGCAGTCCCAGATCGATGGCCAGACCGGTCTGATGCTCGCTGTGTCCGGGAAGGGCTACATAAGTCCTGGTGTATTCCTCCCCGTTTTCCCGCATACTTTCGTCCCATATGGACTGCTGCTCTGACCGGGAGCGCCAGCCGCTGACGGGGACGATGATATCCCAGCCGCCGATCTTATCCATGAGCCGCTCCAGCCAGGCGCGGGCCTGCCGCTCCAGCAGCACGCCGTCGCGCGGTTTCAGCGCCGCGGCAGATCGCTCCTCGGAGAGTGTGCCTTTGAGTCTGCCGTTCTGCGGCTTTGACGGGACATCCCTGCCGACAGCCTCCAACTCTCCGGGGGCGTTCCAGCCGATTCCGTATTTTTCGTTGACCAGGATCAGCGCGCCTCTGTGCAGATCTTCCCGGTCCAATACTATCTTTTTCACAGAATACTCCTCCTCATCTACACTTCTTCCAGGATCCGGCGAAGTACTTCCGGAAAATCGATCCCAGCGGCCCGCATCATACCGGGATAGCGGCTGTGCTCGGTAAATCCGGGAATCGTATTGACTTCGTTGAACACGATTTCCCCCTTTGGCGTGAGAAACAGATCCACCCGGGCAAAACCGCCGCAGCCCAGCGCCTTATAGATCTTTATGGCGGCTTGCTTGATTTCCCGCGCCTTTTCCCGGGAGATGCGGGCGGGCACATGGATCGCGGAAGTCTTGAGCGTATATTTTTCAGTGTAGTCAAAAAATCCTCCGGACAGTTCGATCTCGTCCACCTCCCCGGTGATGAGTTCCCGGCTGCCCAGCACGGCGCAGCCCACCTCAAATCCGGGTATGTTTTCCTCCAGGATCACCTGGCTGTCATAGGAAAAAGCCAGTTCTATCGCGGCCTCCAACTCTTCGGGGGCATCGACTCTGGTCACGCCGCAGGAGGAACCGGCCCGCACCGGTTTTACATACAGAGGATAATCGGTCTGGCGGGCAAAAGAGCGGGCAGACTCAAGATCCGCGGTATGCAGCACCAGGGCCCGCGGGGTGCGGATCCCCTCCAGAGAGACCAGTCGGTGGGCGCGGTCTTTATCCATGCAGAGAGCCGAGGCCAGAGTGCCGCAGCCCGCCAGAGGGATGCCGGCCAGTTCGATCAGCCCCTGGAGAGTGCCGTCCTCGCCGTTTTTGCCGTGGAGCACGGGAAAGGCTATGTCCACCGGGAGCCGCTTTATGCCTTCCTGTCCAAAAGTCAACAGTTCATGCATATCTCGCCGGGGGGACAGCACGGCGGGAGCGCAGTGCGACACATCCTCCATCCAGCGGTCCGCCGCAATCTGCTCTGTTTTACCCGTGTAGTGATACCAGTCTCCCTGTCGGGTGATCCCCACGGGAATGGGAGTATACCGCTCTTTATTCAGATTGCGGATCACCGCTGTGGCGGAGGCAAGGGAAACTTCATGCTCGGAGGAACATCCCCCGAAAAAAACGATCACATTCTTTTTCTTCATACGATTTTGTCCTCACTGTTCTTCTATGATAGGTGTATCCTCCGGCAGAGGATATCCAATGCGGCAGACATTGCGGTACAATACACGCTCCTTTTGTATCTGCCCGCTCTTTTTGTCCGTCAGAGTCTGTATCACGTCCACTTCCTCCCGGATTACGCCCTGTCTGCGATAATAGCTCACCGGACCGTTGCGCACCGAGTAGAGCAGGGGATCCTGCCGGTCCGAGTACAGATATCCGTAGATATGTTCCCGGTCAAAGGCGATGTGGATCTGAAACGTATAGTCCGTGTCATTGCGGACCTTCAGATCCTTCCAGCCCTCCGCCAGAGTGGCGTCCACTCCCATGGGGGCGTCGCTGGGCGGCTCCGGAAAATCCTTACTACTGTGCCCGTGACGTTCCAGGACGGTCAGCGGCGAGTGCAGGAACACCCAGAACAGCAGGTTGCTGAGCTGGCACATACCGCCGCCGGGGGCGGTGGTCAGGCAGCCGTCGATCACGGTCAGACCGTCCCGGTAGGGTTCCCTGCGGTCTGCGCGGCGTGTGGCCAGATGAAAGGAAAAGGTCTCTCCGGGACGGATCAACATATGATCAAAGGCCGCTGCCGCCAGTTTCAGGTTGTGGACCTTATTTTCCTGATAGATCATGTCAAATCCCGTGTCCCTGTTGTACATGGGACAGCCGGAGGCAAACACCTCCACGGGCAGTTGTTCTCGGGATATGACAGTGCTGTAATGATTGCGGTCCAGTCTCATCCCCAGATAAAAGAAGAGTTTCCTCTGCCATTTGCGCAGAGGGATCAGCCATGGAAAAAGCTGTGTAATCTGTTTCCTGTTCATGTTATTCACCTCTTTTCCGCGTATCGCGGAGATCCTGCCAGAGCGCGTCCCGCTGGAAGGGGAGCTCTTTATGGGAGCCATTATAGAGCTCCTGAGTGACAATTCCGTTACAGACGTAAAAAAATTCCCGCTCTGATACCGCATTGTATCAGAGCGGGAAAAATTATGTTTTCGCACTTTATGAAAAAAACCTTACGATTTTATGACACTGGCAGCCACAGGGTAAAGACGATATTCTCGTCGGCGCTCTCCGCCTGTATGCCGCCCCCGTGCAGTTCTACGATCTCCCTGGAGATAGCCAGTCCCAGTCCGGCGCCGCCGGTGGCGGAACTGCGGGAGGTATCCAGGCGGAAGAACTGTTCAAAGATCCGGCTCAGCTTTTCGGGAGGAATGGTCCGTCCCCGGTTGCTGATGCATATTTCCACGCGGCTGCCGCCGGGTTCGTCCGTCGTTTTCATGCGCAGGGTGACGGCGGTGTCGGGATAACTGTAGTTCACGGCATTGCGGATCAGATTGTCAAACACCCGCTGCAATTTATCCGGATCACCGTTTATCTGTACCTCCGGCTGTATCTCCAACTGCCAGGACAGGCCCTTGTCCGCCAGCACCGGCAGAAATTCATAGGTGATCTGCTCCAGCATACGGCTTAAGTTGATCTGCTCTGTCTCCAGCGTCAGGCTGGTCAGACTGAAACGGGTGATATCAAAGAATTCGTTGGTCAGCTCTTCCAGCCGCAGCGCTTTGTCCAAGGCGATATCGGTGTATCTGGCCCGCAGTTCGGGGGATATCTGGGGCTCGTCATGCAGCAGGCTCAGATAGCCGATCACGCTGGTCAGCGGCGTTTTCAGGTCATGGGCCAGATAGATGATCAAATCATTTTTGCGCTGGTCGGCCTCCCGGGCGATGGCCTCCGCCGACAGTCCCTGAAGACGGAATTGGTTCAGCTGTCCCTCCACTTCCCGGAGCACGTCCGGGAGCCGCACCGGCTCCTCTCTGGAGGTGATCAGCTTGCCGGAGGCTGCTATGATCTCGTCCAGATACCGCAGAGGCAGATTCATAAAGCGGTAGGTGATGAAGGCCCATCCGACTACGATGGTGACAGGTATGATCAGAAACAGGTATTCCTTGACCAGCCGCAGAACCTGATATAACGGCTCCCACTCATACCAGATGCGTTGCTGGCAGAGAGACCAGCACAGAAAAACAAACAGGATCAGCCCGATCACAAACCCGATCAGAGATAAAACATAGCGCAGCATGATACGCCGGGAAATCCGGCTCCTCTGTAATATTAGGTTATTCAATGGTATACCCCACCCCCCATACCGTTTTGACATATTTGGGCCGTCTGGCCGGTTCCTTTAATTTTTCCCGTATCCTAGCAATGTGGGCCATGACGGTGTTATTGTTGTCCAGATATTTTTCTCCCCACACGGCCTCAAACAGTTCTTCGGAGGATACCACACTCCCCTGATGCTCGCACAGATACCACAAAATATTGAATTCAATGGGAGTCAGGACGATCTCCTGGCCGTTTATGCTGCAATGATGGGAGTCCCGGTCTATGTGCAGTCCCCGGATGTCTTTTTCCGTCTGTTCCTGTCCGGGCGCCGCCGTGTTATAGCGGGTGTAACGTCGCAGCTGGGTGCGCACCCGGGCGGTGAGCTCCAACGGATTGAAGGGTTTGGTGATATAGTCGTCCGCTCCAAGCGTCAGTCCGGTGATCTTGTCCATGTCCTCTCCCCGGGCCGTCAGCATGATGATGGGAAAGAGATGCTTTTCCCGGATCCGCTGGCACAGGGTGAAACCGTCCATGTCCGGCAGCATCACATCCAGTATGGCCAGGCTTAGAGACTCCTGCTCCACGCAGGCAAGCGCCTCCCCGGCATTGTAACAGGTAAATACCTGATAGCCCTCGTTTTTCAGATAGACGGTCACCAGGTCGGCAATGGCCGCCTCGTCGTCCACGATCATGATCTTGTCCTGCATACGCCCCGATCGCTCCTTTCAGGTTGTCAGACTTATTGTAACAGCCCAAAAAGAAAAAAGCCAGAGAAATTTTCCAAGGTATAAAATCCCACTTTTTACAGATACTAGCTCTACAGAAATTCAGATGGACAAAGCAACAGAATTTGTAAAAAGGAGAAAATCAGAGATTATGAAAGCAACGGGAATTGTCAGAAGAATAGATGACCTTGGAAGAATCGTGATCCCCAAAGAGATCCGCCGCACCCTGCGGATCAGGGAGTCGGACCCTCTGGAGATCTACACGGACCGGGAGGGGCAGGTGATCCTGAAAAAATATTCCCCCATTGGGGAGATGACTACCTTTGCCAAGCAGTACGCAGAGTCCCTGGCCCAAGTGTCCGGCCACATCGCCCTGATCAGCGACAGGGATCAGTTTATCGCCACTGCGGGGGGCGGAAAGGGCTACATGGGAAAAGAGGTGAGCAAACAGTTGGAGGAAAAGATGAACGAGCGGGAGACCGGCATCTGTTCCCAGGGGGACCGGAACTTTTTCCGTGTCTGTGACGACCAGGAGGGAGAGTACCAGCATATGGCCTTTACCCCGATCATCTGCGAGGGGGATGTGATCGGTTCCGTGATCCTGCTGGATAATGATTACAAGGGTAAAATGGGTGAAGTGGAGTATAAACTGATCATGTCGGCGGCGGGTTTTTTGGGCAGACAGATGGAGCAGTGATAATATAGCGCCGTTTCCTGCGGAGACGGCGCTGTACACCTTTTTTACCTTACGTTTCCAACGAATCCTCGTTTAACAGGAAATCATATACATTCATCATTAGTATTCCTTCATCACTGTAAAATGGTTTCGGTGTGTCTGAGGTTATCACTATTTTCTTAAAGGAATCGTTGATTTTCAAAAATGGCCTGATTTCCTGTGCTATTTTTTCTGCTGTCCCAAGCATATATGCAGACTGAATATAATATTTTTTAAATCCCTTATTACAAATAAAATCCACTTCCAACTGTTTCTTAACTGCCTTATTTTCTTTTCCAGTTTCCACGATCATAAGATTTCCTACATCCACACTATAGCCTCTCATTCTAAGTTCGTTGTAAATGACATTTTCCATAGAATGAGTCACCTCCAGTTGTCTATAGTTAATTCGAGCATTTCTAAGCCCCATATCCATGAAGTAATATTTAAGAGGTGTTCCTATATACGATTTGCCCTTAATATCATAGCGATTTGCCGCCTCGATCAGGTATGCGTCTTCTAAATATTCGATGTATTTTGTGATCGTTGTTGCGGTAATCTTTGACTTGCTCACACTTTTAAAGGATTTTTGCAGTTTATTAGGATTGGTTAAAGAGCCGATGGCAGATGAAAGGATATCCAACAAAGCCTCCATTTCGCTCACGTTTCTGACTTTATTTCTTTTTACAATATCGCTTATATAAGTTTCCTTGAGCAGATTGTCCAGCATGGTCATTTTTTGTTCCTCTGTGTGAGCTAACACAACAGGCGGAATGCCACCATAAGTTATATACTCATTCCATCCGTCATAACGGTTTCCTTCATAAACAGACATAAATTCCGAAAAACTTAAGGGGTACATATGTACCTCATCACCTCTGCCACCAAATTCCGTCGCAATATCTTTAGAGAGGAATTTCGCATTGCTTCCGGTAACATACACATCACAATTCTTTTTGTCTGCAAGTCCGTTTAGAACACTGACAAATTCATCCAGTAACTGCACTTCATCCAACAGAAAATAATATTTCTCATTGTCCTTCAATTGTTGCTTTGCCCATGGATAGAATATTTTTGGATCTCTGTACTCTATATTATCAAATAGATCAAATGCCATTTCAATGATATGTTCTTTATCAACTCCTTGCTCCAGCAAATGATTTTTAAATAAAGTACGAAGTAAATAGGACTTCCCGCAGCGTCTGATCCCGGTGATGATTTTTATTAAACCATTATCTTTCCGCGCTATTAACTGGTTCAAATAATAATCTCTCTTGATTTCTTTATTCATATTTATCACTCCTAAAAGATATTTTGGTCAGTTTTGCCCTAAACTTCTTTTATTAGTATATACAATCTTATATAAGTTTTCAAGCTTTTAAAAGATATTTCGGTTAATTTTTGCCACAATATCTTCCGGATTGGAGAATGCAAGGGTAATTTAAAAGGGGCTGTGACAGCCCCTTTGAGTGTACTATAATATAAATGTATATCAGGCGTTCGCCATCTCACATAACTCCGCCAGCATCTTGGGCAGATCCGTCTCCATATTCTCGTTTGTGAACTGGCAGGTTCCCACCGCCTTGTGGCCGCCGCCGTTATACTTCAGCATCAGATGTCCCACATTGACGTCGCTGGTACGGTTCAATATGCTGTACCCCACGGCTGCGGAACAGCCCTGACCGCCCCGGCCGCTGACGATCCAGGCGGAGATATTCTGTTCGGGATACATGCTGTAGATCATAAAGCGGTTGCCGGTGTAGATCGGGTCCACACCCCGCAGATCGGTAATGATCACATTGCCCTCGGTGCGGGTATACTTAGTGACCATCTCCTTGAACTTTTCCGTCTGCTCATTGTATACTTCAATACGTTCCTGCACGTCCGGCAGCGCCAGGATCTCCTCTGTGGTCATAGTCCGGCAGGCATCCATCAGCTTTTCCATCAACTGATAATTGGAGATCGTAAACTGTCTCCAGCGGCCCAGTCCGGTACGGGGATCCATCAGAAATCCCACCAGGATCCACCCCTGGGGATTCATCACTTCGTCGATGGTCAGGTGACCGGAGTCTACCTTATCCACGGCCTCCATCATATCATCAAACTGGGGAAAACGCTCCCTGCCGCCGTAATATTCATAGATGATCCGGGCGCAGGAGGGAGTGATCCGGCTTTCGCCCTTATACTTTCCCTTCAGCTCGTTTCTCTCATGCTCACTGGAATGGTGGTCAAACCACAAACCGCACCCCTCTACAAAGGGCACGTTGGCCAGACAGTCGTTTTCGTTCACCTCTACCAGACCATCCTGCAGATCCTTGGGATGGGCGAACTTCCAACTGTCAATAATACCGGCCTCCTTCAGCAGGGCGCCGCAGGCCAGACCGTCAAAATCAGAACGTGTAATCAGTCTCATTGCGTATGATCCTTTCTGTCAAAATCCACCTTGAATAAGGTTATTATACTCCATTTAAGTATGGAATGCAAGTTTATCCGGCGGCCTTTTCTCCCCCATTGTCTCCCATCAAAAGATGCCGATCCACCCAGATCCGATACCAGAAGATTCCCAAAAAGATCATCTGTATGACAAAGTAGACCAGGGCGATCCACACCAGATCAAAAAACCAGATCAACACCGCCACCATTCCCGCGAAACAACTGATGATCATGAAAATGATGGAGAGATTGTTGAAACTGTGGTTTTCCGTGGTGTCCAGGCTGTCGCAGACATGCAGCATGGCGCGCATCAGGATCAGCACCTGCAGGACGCCGGAAATAAAGTACAGCAGATATCCGGCGCGAAAGCGCATGCCGCCGTTGAGGGAAAAGGGCATCAGCTGCTGGCACAGATAGAACCCCAGACTGACCGCGATCCATGAGAGCTGCCGGAAAAAGTGCTTGTTCCCCGGCCCCAGCATCACACAGGATACGGCCAGCAGAATGTAACCCAGAACATCCGGCAGCAAATCAAACATCAGGTGGTGGCCGATCACATGATTGACCACCAGATCCACCGTCTGCGGAGCTTCCGTGACAAAGGGTTCAAAGGTCGGATAGGCTTTGACGGGGATACGGATATCCACCGCCAGCAGCAATACCGCCGCGAACATTAATATATAGGGCGTTAATTTTTTATCGATCATCTTACGATTCTTCCTTGCAATTTTTTATGGTTGGGGATTCTCGCCGCAGCATGTTACTATCTGGTTACGACCGTTGTTTTTGCCGTAGTATAGCCGGTCGTCCGCCTCACGCAGCAGCTCCTTTAGATCCTTGGCGGGATCGCAGGCCATACCGAAAGTCATGGTCACATTGATCTCCATGTCCTCAAAAGGGATCCGGGTATTGTTGATCTCCTCCTGCAGCGCGCGCAGAGACTCGTAGGCTTCATCCAGACGGCTGTTTTCATATACCAGCAGAAATTCCTCGCCGCCCCAGCGGATGGCATAGCCCTTGTCTTTCAGATGCTTTCGCAGCAGTCGGGCCACAGTTTTCAGCACCTCGTCTCCGCACAGATGCCCATAGGTATCGTTTACATTTTTGAATAAATCGATATCGCCGATCACCAGAGTGAAAGGTGTGTTTTTGGATTTAGCTTTCTCTACGGAGTTGGTCAGGTGGTGTCCGCCGCTGCGGCGGTTATAAAGTTCCGTCAGAGTGTCGCGCTCTATCAGATTGCGCAGGGAATGCTGCATGGACAGAGCGGAACGCCCCAGCTCGGTCAACTCGTCTCCGCGCTTTAGCACCGAGGAATCCAGCCCTACGCTCAGATTGCCGGTGGCCACCTGAGAGAAAAAGGATTTCAGACCGTAGAGGGCTTTTAAAAATGTACCGGCATAATAGACCGAGAACAGGCAGGCCAGAACCAGGGTCACTACTCCTACGATGACAATGGGAGACAGAGCCCGGTTCACCTGTCCGTTTACTTCCGCCGCGGGTTTTCCCACGAACAGGATTCCTATGATCTGGCCGTCATTATTGCGCAGCGGAGCATAATAGGCAAAATAGGTGGTGTCCCGGATGATCACATTGTCGTAAAAGCAGGACCTGCCCTCCAGCAGTACATCGGTCAGCACCTGTTCGGGAGCCCGGGTGCCGATGATTCGTTCTCCCTCCCAGTTTTTGATAGTAGTCAGAATCCGGGTATCCTGATAAAACAGGGTCACATCCATGGCAGTGTGTTCCCGGATGCCGTCGATGAGCGTATAATCACCGGTGATGTTTACGTCGCCCTTATACAGGGACAAAGCCTTTTCGCCCACCAGGGAATAATCCCCCGGATAGGCTGTGTCAAGCAGCGTGTCCACCAGAGATGCCACATTCTTCAGCTCTGCGTATACCTGCTCCTGCATACTGTGGCTGAAAGAAGTGCTGCTGAAGATAATGACGACAATACCATAGAGCAGCAGCGGAACCATACTGATAGCCTGAAATGAGTAATAAAGTTTTCCCCGTTTGTTCTCGTTTGATCCTTTTTTTCTGTTCATAAAGGAGGTATCCTATTTTCTGTTCCATATAGTGATAAAGTACTATAACTAGTACATTGTATATTATTTAGCTACACTTTATAGCCGTTTTGTGTTATACT
>CAZGVI010000001.1:0-167263 GCA_964529395.1 uncultured Acetatifactor sp. | reverse complement strand
GTCATGGCAGCGTCCTCCAGCACTGTTCATGCTTTGGACAATGCCGTATTTTGCAACTGCCATGCAATAAGTTTCGCTGGTATACTGTGTTCCACGGTCAGAGTGGAGGACGGCTCCCCTGCGTGCCGGATAGGAACGGACTGCATTGGCAAGCGTTTGTTCGTATAATGACGCTTTCATGTTCGTGTCCATTGCCAGTCCGAGAACGACGGCGTCAAAACAGTCAAATATGGCAGACACATAGAGTTTGTCGTCTTTTGCCTTGATTTCAGTGATGTCCGTCACGCACTTCCTGAGCGGCTCTGCGGATGTGAAATCCCGTTTCAGCAGGTCGTCAGATTTGCGCGCTTCACGGTCTGCTTTTGTGGTCCCGTTTGGGTTGCGTTTCGGGCAGTGAAAAAGACCTGTTTTCTCCATGACGCGGTAGACGGTTCTCTCCCCGGGAATGCGGACTCCCTCTGGATGTTTCAGCAAAAGCGCCTGATACATATGGATTCGCCCGTAAGTGTCATTGCATTCGTCCTCTGACGCAATTTCCCGCATGGCATCGGCTAAATCCTGATATTTCCACGGGCGGTCTTTGTCTGCCAGATATTTATAAAATCCCTGCCGGGTCACGTTCAGCATCCGGCAGTAAAAAGCAGTTTTTCCCCTGATGGCGCCGTCCTCGGTTTTTATGGCAATGAACATCATTCTCTGCCTTTTGCAGACTTCCGACGGCTGGCGGCGAAAAAAGCGCTTGCTTCCTCCAGAAATTCATTCTCCTCTTTCAGGCGGCGGATTTCTTTTTCCTGCTCCTTGTTATGCCTGCGGAGCATCTGCACTTCTTCCGCAAGCAGCCTTTAAGGAATTAGGTTCTATATTTGAATTTTGCAGCTTAGCCAATATGTATATATCACAATAATCTCTCGGTCTTGTATTCTGATCTCCTCTGGATATTACTGTATCCAATTTTTCTGCCAATATCGTTTCTAAATTGTAGGTAAGCACCGAAATACTTCTATCCTCTAAAAGAAGTTTGAACCGATATTCGCAGACAAATAAAATTTTTATCGTCTTGAATCTATCCTCTCATAAACCTTTAGACCTTGCTATTTCCAGCAAAGAAATCATATCATCTTTCTTCGAGCCTCTTAAAGCAACTTTGCAAACAAAAAATCTTCCATATTTTCATTCTCCGTTCCATAAAAGCTCACTATTTCCTGCTCCAGCTTCACATTCCGTTCCAACATGTATGAGACTAGCTCCCGGTATGTTTCCTGCCTCTCCAACGACTTTAATCTGATTTGGTCCTGCTGTGTCAAGGGGCGCAGGCAAGATTGGAAGTGCGGATTTTCCAATTCCTTTCGTGACATTCGATACAACCGGAAAGGAATCCCTGTCACCCGGCACAAGTGTTCATGGATATAAAAGCCGCCGGCGTCTATGTCCCCGAAATGCCAAAAGGTGAGTTCCGGATTGTCCCGACAAACTTTTTTAAGGAAATCTCTTTGAGAACGCACACAATATCCGCCGAGATAAAACAGCGCTGTATCCGGGATTTTCAGCCTAAGCCAGGACGTCCTGTTTTCAACCGTCATAAAATGAGGTGTATGGATATGAATCCACTCCAACCGTTTCAATTCGTCTGCAAAAAACTCCACGCCGTCTGCAAATGCTCCAAGATCCAGTTCTCTTCCTGCTATCCGAACGGTCATATTGCCCTTCAGACAAAGCTTCTGTCTTTCATGAACAATATGATACTCCTCCAGAATCTCATCTTCCAGCTCATCTTCCTGACAGGGCCGTTCCAAATATTCCCGAAACGCACGGCACACCGGGTGCAGAGCATTTTCCTCCAGATATTTAGAATCCCCATATATAAGCATGGAGGCTTCCCTAAGAAACAGTTCTCTTTCATTCTTTTCAATAAACGCAAGCGCCTTCAGCATATCCTGCAGCTGTAGAAAGTTCTGCGGAATCTGATTTTTCTCCAGCATCTGCTTCAGCTTTCCGCACTCGTAACCGGCAGCGGAGGAGCCATTTTCATATGCAGCAATCAGTTCCTCAAGACGCCGTTTCCTTGCATATTTTGACTCATACTGATACGTTTCCTCCAAATATCGCTCAATCTCCTCAATCTTCTCATCGACCAGATAGATTGTGCGGATTTCATTGCTGAAACCTTCCTGCTCAAAGGTCAGAAAACCTCTCTCCTTGCATCGATAGACCGCCTGGTTTACTGCTTCAATCTTTTCCAGATCACCGTCGTTTTGTTTGTATGCTTTATAAAGCTTGTCCGGCGTTATCCGGATGCGCCTGGCAATCACATTTGCTCCGCTGTCCTTTTTACTTTTCCGATATTTCTCCGCCAACGTTGCAAGCAGCTTTTTTTCATAGGTTTCCATATGCTTTCTCCTTATGGAACTGCACGATACCAAGTTCCATTCTGTCTGCCGCCACACGAAGCGCCGGAAGAATCACCTCGCACTCATTTCCGATGGAATCCGTCTTATCCGGCGAACAGAAAATCACCTGAAGCCGCTGCGAGCGCAAAAAATCCAACATCCGTTTTACATTTCCCGGATCCATCTTAGCGAACGGCTCGTCAATAAAGACAAGACGGGTCGAGTTGGTCCGCTGATTGTATATCAGAAGAAGCGCCGAAGCCAGAATCAAAAGATAGGGGATCTGCACCTCCGCACCGGAATTAAAACCTGTCTGCCGGGACAGTTTCGCCCGATTCAGGACCTGGTTTGTAATCAAAATCTCATATGTCATGTAATTCCGGTAATCCGCGAACCGGGATATAACCTCCTCGCTGTTTTTCTCGATGATTCGGTTCACAATCCGTTTCATGTCCTGCTCCAGTTGTTCTCCCTCTTCGTCGGATACCGTCGTCAGCATTCCAAAAGTCATCTGTCCTTTGGCTCCGCCTCCAAGCCGCTCCCGCTCGTCCAGGAAGCGGGCATAGTCGATAATTTTTGCATATTCCGAACCATCCCGCACATAGTGCACATCAAATTCATATTTTGCAGCAAAGTTTAAGTTTGCCAACTCTCTGTTAATCTGTTTCAGATCCTCCCTGGCCCTTTCACAGGAATTTAGAATCGTCAGCACAAATTCATTTTTAAATATATCTTCATAACGACGGGTCTGCTCCTCAAGTTTCTGTCGAATTTCCTGAAGATTGTCCATCCAGATACGATCCCGTCTGGCTGCGTACTGACTGCGTCCTTCCGTCCCCCTGGGCAGCATATTGCCGGAGTGCTTTGCATTATAGTCGGCCTGAAGCTGCAGCAAATCGCTCTCGTGTTTCCGAATGCTCTGACTAATACGGACTCTGGTCTGCTCCTGCAGAAGCCCACCCGAACCGGACTTCCCGTTTTCCAGATATTTCTCATAGGCTTCCACGGTTCTCTGCACAACTGTATAATGTTCAATCTGATATTCCTTATACCGCCGTTCCTGCTCCCCCAACTTTTCCGTCTTATCTCTTATTCTGTCTTCACAGCGCATAATCACCGTTTTCTGAGCGCTGTCTGTTTGAACATTTTTCGTATATTCTTCGCCGATCGCCTTCTGTTCCTCCACAAGGCGTCCTACAGTCTCATTCAGTTCAATATACTCCTGATTGTCTGCCTGCGCCTTTTGCAGACGTTCTAGCTGTGCCCTGGATTCTCTAATCTCTACCGACACCCTCTGATATTTTGAGTGAACGTCATAATCATATTCCCGGAAAAATTCTTTATTCTGTGCAAGAATACTCTTTTGTCCCGTCAGCTTGTTCTTAGCGGCCAGCTTCTGTTTTTTCTCTTCCTGAAGGTGTGAAATTTCCTTCTGCGCCCGAATCCGGTTCAGCTCGAAGGTTTTCTGGCCCAGATAGTAGGAACGAATCCGGTCAAACCGCAGGAAATAGCCGTCCATGGCGACTGACACACGCCCTTCTTTAGAAATCGCATTTTCATATATACGCACCTTTTCCACCGGTACGGCGTGCATTCTGCCAAGCTGAAATTCAAAGTAACGTTTCGCCACCGGATTCTTGATCTGCAGCATGGATACCACAGAATCCTCCTCTACCCTTACGTTCCTGCTCATCAAAAGCTTCGTATTAAACAAATGAGCGTACCGGTATTCGGACCCATTCAGCACATCGTCCGCAATATCATAATACTCCGGATCCACCAGAATCGTATAACGGCGAGGGCCCAGAAACGCCTCAACCGCATTTCTCCATTCCTCGTCCTCAAGACCAATTACGTATTCGCAGGCAAACTGTGCTCGTGCGGATATCTTTCTCCTCTCCAGTTCCCGGTTAATCTGTTCTTTCAGCCCCACATACTCTGGAATCTGCCTATATGTATTTTGATGCTTTTTACATTCCTCCAAAATCCGGTTCTGCGTATCCAGTTCTCTCTCCAGATCCTCGATACTGCGCTCCACGCTGAAAATCTGTTTCACGATTTCATCATAAGCCAGATCTGTCTTCTGTTTCATTCCTACAACAGCCGACGCTTTCTGCGCGGCGGTATATTCGTATCCGCACAGAGAAGCCAGAATATCCCTGTCCGCGATTTGCTCCGCTTTCTCCATAAAACAGTTCATGATTTCGCTGATAACCGTTTGAAACTGCTCCAGATCTCTGCACTTTTTAAGTAAGACCGCTCTCTCCTCCTCCAGTTTTTCCAGTCTTTCCTGCTCCTGGGTGATCATACGCGTACTATCCAGGCTCTCCATGTTTATCTTTGCCTGAATCAGTCTTTTTTCCACATCGCGTTTTCGGTTCTCCAGAATCTCCAGATTCTCCATGACGTCTTCCTGTACCCTCTGCGCCCGTTCCCGCTCTGTATTCTGTCTCTCAATTTCCTCCTTCAGAGCCTTCACATTCTTATACACAATACGAATATCATCCGCTAACAGACGATTGCTCTCACTTTCCCACGCCTCGTATTCTCCCAATACGCCATCCAGCTCGCTGATTTCCTCCTGAATCATATTAAAATTAGCATTTAGCTGTTCAATATTCTCTTTCGCCTCAATCAGCTTCTTAAAATCCACATTCCGCTCTTCCAGAACGCTTTCGCGGATAAACTGGTCGATTCTGGCATTCGGATCATAGGACATGATTCCCCGCAATTTCCGAAGATACGTCGGCATCTGTCCCAAATTCAGTTTCAAACCTGTCATCTGCATAAAGCGAGGAAGCCCCTGCTCCCGGTTCAAAAGCGTCAGCCTGTATTTCTTCTGAAGCGCTGATGCGCTAAACGGCATAACAAGTCCGTCCTCTTCACAGGTATGCTCCATCTGATCCAGTGACAGCCGATCCGCCACATACCGGTAGGTCTGACAATTGTTCGCAGCATTTGTCTCAATCACCGCTCCCAATACAAAGGATTTCTCCTCCACATCATCAAAATACTCCAGTACAATATGGCTGTATACATTCGGTATACGTTCTGTCGGACGCATGTAAGTGCCTGCCGTAGCGTCTAAAAGCCCTCTTGTATAGGAAGATAATGTCCGACTTCCCTTACTCTCCGACGATTTATTAAATACCGTGTCTCCGTAGGCCGCATACTTGATGGCATCCAGCATGGCTGACTTTCCGTTTCCGTTTCTTCCGGCAATCAGAGTAAAAAATCCAATCGGCGCCGTCACATTTGAAAAACCGTACCAGTTGATCAACCGGACTTTTTTCAGTGCTATCATTCCTCTTCCTCCTCAAAATCCTCCGGGATTACCTGATCTGCGAAATCCTCATCCCTTTGCACTTCTTCATCCTCCGGGGTTTCCTTCAGATATTCCTTCAAAACCGTCTGAAACTGCGGAATATCCCAGCCAAACTGCAGGGAGGGGTACAGCTCAATCTTCATATCCTCCCCTTCTTCGTCTTCATTGAAATTAATCAGACTGTATTTTTTGAACAGGCGAAAGGCTGCATTCAGCTCTGTACGCACTAACGGCAGACCATAGGATTTGATTTTATCTATCAGGTCTCCTTTCGTCACAAAATTCCCTTCATTATAACCGAGATTTTCCAGATAAACCTTCCAGAGAACCAGCAACAGATAATATTGTAATGTCGTAAACGTCACCACGTTGGCGCGTTTCAGCCCCACTGTTTCCGCATCCTCCTCGCTGGCTATGAGCATGCACACGCCAGTCTTCTCATCGACAATCACATCAAATCCTATCATTCTAAGATACTCGGAAATATCCTGCCGGTTCGATTCTCTGGAGACAAACTGATACAACTTTTCATCCTTGCTTTGAAGAATAAAGGTTGATTCCAGAAGCTTTCGTATGCTCCGTTTAAACAGATTCATACTCTCTTCCTTTACAGAAATCTGCAGACGAATATCACTCATTGTTCTCTCCTTTTCACAGTTATCTGACGTATTCTTGCGACCTCTGTCTCTACCAATCCATCGCCAAGCTCCACCTCATAGGGAAATCCTTCTGTTCCCGAATATATGATACTGGCAGCAAACATAATAGCGTCTTCTCTGGTACGAATCCCACTCTCCTCAACCCGGATTCTCTTCCGGTCTCCCATCAGCCGGTCAAAATGCTTCTGCACCTTCTCAACACTATATCTGTCCGGCGTCTCAGACAGCAGTTCGTCTGTCAAACGCTGCCGCTCCTCTTCCGACAGGCTGGTCGCAGACAAGCCTGCCGTTTTCCGGTTTGGATTAGACTTTTTACGCCGCTCAAATGACTTTTTCCCGATATAGCCCATACTCATCAGGCGGTGCGTTCCGGATAGCTGACGCAGTATCATTTCTCTGCCCTCATCATCCAGATTTTTCATAAAAATCAGAAGCCGATTCAGCTCATGCTCCAGATTTGTGTTATTGCTAAGCACCATCATCATTCGGGTAGAATACAGATTGTAATAGGTGTTGATCTTTCGGTCAATGCAATCCATTTCCTGCTCATATTCCAGATTGATAAAGCTGTCCAGCTCCGCGAATTGGCGTTCAATTTTTTCCTTTGCCCGCGTTTCTTCCAGATTTTCAATTCGCCGGCAGTCCTCAACTATGCGGTCGTAGAGTTCCGACCGGCGCAGCTTTCGCAACATTCGATCAATGTCCGCTATGTAAGACGGTATCATACCGCTCTTCTTTATAAAAAAATAGTCGTTAAAAAACCGGTTCAGCAATTCATCCTTAATCAAAAACTGCCCGAAACTGTTGGCATCCGCCATCTTCAATACAACCCGCATAATCTCCCGAATGCTGTCCTTCAGAATCAACAGATCATTCTTTAAATCACATTCATTTTCCACCAGTGGAACCAAGACATTCTGGTAAGGGCGTATCGCCCGGGCGCTGTCCCTTCCAAAGGAGGATTTTAAAATCTCATACATAGAAAAAATGTGATTCGTAATCGCGCCGTTGGCATCCCTGTCAAAAATTTTATGAATCGCGTCAATCAATTTCCTGCAGTATGCTGACACCGACGCAATATTGTCCCCACTGCGCCCGATTTCCTGTGGTGTGATCCAGCCGCATATACGAAAATACCGCAGAATCGCAGCTGCATTCTCCTGCGGACTTTTCCCGCTACCAACCTCCTCCCCAATATTTTCCGTCTCGATGGTATACTCACAGTTTCTCAGATACAAAATCAGCGTATTTCTGGCATCTGTTTCATAAAGAACCGGTATCTCTTTCGATTTCTCAATCAACTGATCAATACACGCAATGTATATTTCTCTGTTACGGCAGCAAAATGGGTTGAAGAATTTTTCATTGATTAATTCAAAAAATGACATTGTCTGTTCCTCTTTATTCGCTTCAGCTTAAGTTTAGAAAGATTTTATATCTCCGTACATCTTCCTTCATTTTGCTGCAAGTAAACATCGCCTTCTGTGTTTCAATTTCCGCTCTCAGCTCTGCTTCCGTTGGCAGATAAAGTTTATACTTGGAAGCAAACAACTGCCCATTACCGTGAAACACAGAATACTTTGCAATATCTTCATCCGTGTCAGAACAAAGCACAATACCAATTGTGGGACTATCCCCCTCGCTGCGCTTAAATTCATCATACATACGGATATACATATCCATCTGTCCAACATCCTGATGCGTGATTTTCTGTGTTTGAACTCTTTCTCTAAATTGCCGCACCAAATCCGCACCAATTTGGCGTGGATTTGTATAAATCGGCATGAAACTTTATTGATTATTAAACCTCGCAAGTGCGTGAAAATACTAGTGTTTATGAGCATTTATGAAAATCCGTGAAGATATGGGAATAGGCTCGCGTATAACGATGCCTAGTTTTATATTAACCTCTTTCCTGCATACCGCCGATTCTTTCTGCGGTATTGCCTGCCTGATTTTTATCTGTAAACAGGTTTTCTCTCTTTCAGTTCACGGTATAACTGACAATAGTTCTCATACCGCAGCCCGCTGATCTCTCCCCGCTCCAGCGCCTGCTTAACGCCGCACTGGGGCTCCGCCGTATGGGTGCAGCCGGAGAAACGGCAGTCTGCCTCATAGACCCCAAATTCCGGGTAGCAGGAGGACAACTGCTCTTTTTCCAGATCAAACAATCCCAAAGAGCTGAATCCTGGCGTGTCCAGAATATAGGTATCCTCCCCTAAAGCGATAAGCTCCGAATGTCTGGTGGTATGCCTGCCCCTCTGGATCTTTTCGCTGATCTCCCCCGTCTCCATCACCGCGCCGGACTGCAGGCAGTTCACCAGAGTGGATTTGCCCACACCGCTGGGCCCGGCCACCGTGGTGGTCCTGCCCCGGAGCTGCTCCCGGAGCTGCTCTATCCCCTGTTTTCCGGCGGCGCTGACGATAAATGTCTGATAGCCGCAGGCGCTGTAGATACGGGCGTATTCCTGCCCCGCCCCCTGTAGGTCCAGATCCTGCTTATTCAGGCAGATGACACAGGGAAGTTTCTGCTGCTCCATCATGATCAGGAAACGGTCCAGCAGATTGAAATTGGGCTGCGGGCGCGTGATCGCGAAAATGACCAGCGCCTGGTCCACATTGGCCACTGCCGGGCGGATCAACTGGCTGGATCTGGGCAGAAGGCGGATGATATTACCGGTCTTCTCCTCCCCGTCCAGCAGGTCCATCTCCACATTGTCCCCCACAAGGGGCTTTATCTGCTCTTTGCGAAAGATTCCCCGGGCCTTGCACTCATAGATCCCTCTTCCGGGCACATGCACATAATAGAAACCGGCGATTCCCTTTACGATCTTTCCCTGCATAAACGTTACTCCTGTGTGAACGCCACTCTCCGCTCTACGGATCTGCTCTCCGCCACGCCGTTTACGGTGACCGTGTAGGCCAGCGTGACGGTTCCGCCCGCCGAGGTGATGCCGTAGAAATTCGCCGACTGGGGGAATGTGCTGGTAGTCACATCCATCAGAACCTTTCCGCTGTCCGTCACCAGAGTAATGTGCACATCGCTGCCGGAAGTATAGTCGGGAGCCTCCGTCACAGTGGGCGCGGCGATGATATCGTTGTACTTGTAGGTGGCCGTGCCGGCGGGATCTTTTCCCAGACTGACGCTGAATACAATGGGTGTGCCCGGGTCAAGCATGCTCTCCGCCGAGAAATTCTGATAGCATACCAGGCCCTCGGCAATGGTATCGCTGTATTCCTCACCGATGGACTGTAGGATCATGCCGTTCTCGTGTATCCACTCCTCCGCCTGAATCTGATCCCAGCCGATCATATTCGGCATTGCCACCTTATTAGCCTGCATTCCCAGACTCACGCTTAAGATGACAGTTCCCCCAGGGGCTATGGGTTCTCCGCCCAAAGGATTCTGAGCGATCACCTTCCCTTTTTCCACCGTGGCGGAATAGCTCTCCAGACGGCTTACGGTAAGTCCCTCTCCGGTGATCTTATTGCATGCCTCCTCATAGGTCAGCCCTGTCACCGCCGGAACCTCCACGGCCTGCGTACCGGCGCTGACTGTCAGGACTACGGTAGTGTTCACCTCCACGTCCTCTCCCGCCAGAATATCCGTTGAGATCACCGTGTTCTCCTCGTAGAGTTCAGACTCCACCATGGTCACCTCGGGAACCAGGCCTATGCGCACGATCTCCTTTTTCGCATCCTCCACGTTCCATCCCAGCACATCGGACATCTTCACCGTCAGCACATCGCTGGCGCTGCTGTCGGGAACGGATTCCGAAGGCAGCATCTGGTTGCTGCTCTCCTCCGTGTCCGGATCGATCTTGCTGCCGATGTCGTCGGTGTTCATAACTCCGAATATTTTGCCTACCACCATGAGGACCACGGCGCAGATGACCACTCCGGCCAGAACGGCCAGGACGACGGTGATCTTTTCCATCTTGCTGTCCCCGGCGTCATATTCGTCTTCCTCATAGTATTCCTCTTCCCCGTCGTACTCCTCGTCCATGGGCGGCCTGGTGTACTGGGTGTTCAGGCGCATCTGCTCCTCGTACGCGTCCTGCCGCTGAGCCTTTCTCTTGATCTGATTCATCTCGTCCTCAGAGATAGTGCGGGTGCTGGCCTCCTCGTCCATGTCCCGGTTCACCACAAAGTCCTCGTCCGGACTGATCAGGGACTGTTTCAGATCCGCGATCACTTCGGACATATTCTGATACCGCCTGTCCGGGGATTTCTGGCAGCATTTCAGCACGATAGCCTCCACGCTGCTGGGTATCTCGGGCACAAACTCCTTGGGGGAGACCATCTCCTCCTGGATATGCTTGATGGCAATAGCCACCGTAGTCTCTCCGTTGAAGGGAACCCTCCCCGTCAACATCTCAAACAGGGTGATCCCCAGAGAATAGATATCGCTCTTTTCGTCACTGTATCCGCCTCTGGCCTGTTCCGGCGAAGTATAATGAACGGAGCCCATGACGTTGGAGGTGATGGTATTGCTGGTGGCTGCCTTGGCAATGCCGAAGTCCGTGACCTTGACCTTGCCCTCCCGGGAGATGATAATGTTCTGGGGCTTGATATCCCGGTGTATGATATGATTGTTGTGGGCGGCCTCAATGCCCATGCTCACCTGGATGGCGATGCTCACCGCCTCCTTGTAGGACAGCCGGGCCTTACGCTCGATATATTTTTTCAGCGTAATCCCCTCCACCAGTTCCATGACAATATAATAAATGTCATTTTCCGCGCCCACATCATACACATTGACGATATTGGGGTGCATGAGACTGGCCGCGGCCTGGGCCTCGATCCGGAACTTGGACACAAAATTCTCGTTCTCGCTAAATTCCTGTTTCAGAACCTTCACTGCCACGTAGCGGTTCAGTTTATGACATTTTGCTTTATATACATCGGACATCCCGCCGGTACCGATCTTTTCCAGTATCTCGTAGCGGTCTCCTATCATCATCCCTATTTTTACCATGCTTGCCTCTCCGTTCCCACTTTTTACACGCTGCGGATAAGTTCTTCCTGGGGCTCGATCAGGATCACAGATATATTGTCCCTGCCTCCATGAACATTTGCCGCCTCCACCAGCCGTCGGGCTTTGTCCTCCAGTTCTCCCTCGCCGCCCAGTATATCCCGTATCTCCTCGTCCTCCAGCATATTGGTCAGACCGTCGGAACACATCAGCACGATATCGCCCGCAGTCAGTTCCTCCGTAAAAAAGTCCGCCTCTATGGTGTCGTTGGCTCCGATGGCTCTGGTAATGATATTTTTTTCCGGGTGGTTGCGGGCAGCCGCTCTGTCCAGGACTCCCACCCTGACCAGCTCCTCCACCTTGGAATGATCCCTGGTGATCTGCCGGATCTCCTGATTTACTATATAGAGCCTGCTGTCACCCACGTTGGCTACCTGTAGATATTTCCCCAGACAGGTGGCCGCCACCACGGTGGTTCCCATTCCCTCCAGACTGATGTCCTCGCTGGCTCTCTGTCGGATATGGGCGTTGGCAAGCTCAATAGCCTTCTGCAAGATCAGCGTAGGATTCTTTTCAAAAGAACGCTCGATGCAGTTGCAGATCGTCTCCACCGTATATTTGGACGCGTACTCCCCCGCTTTATGCCCTCCCATGCCGTCCGCCACGATAAACAGATTGGGCAGATTGCCGATAGCCCGCTGCGAGGTAAACACATAGTCCTGATTCTGTTTTCTTTTTCTGCCGATATCGGTGATTGAAAACGTCTTTAGCACGTCTATTCCTCCTGCATATAGGAACGTCTCAGCTGCCCGCAGGCGCCGTCGATGTCCCTCCCCATTTCCCTTCTAATAGTAACATTTATTCCATTTTTTTCAAGAAGATTTTTAAATGCCTGTATCCGCCCCGCCTCCGACTGCTTATAATCCCTCTCCTTTATGGGATTCACGGGGATCAGATTCACGTGGCAGTGCAGCGGTCCCGCCAGAGCCGCCAGCCCCAGGGCATCCTGCCGGCTGTCGTTGACGCCTCCCACCAGACTGTACTCAAAGGTGATGCGTCGGCCCGTCTGCTCAAAATAATATCCGCAGGCCTCCATCAGCTCCCTGATAGAATAGCGGTTCGCTATGGGCATCAGGCTCCTGCGCTTTTCATCTGTCACAGCGTGGAGAGACAGCGCCAGCGTGATCTGTAGTTTTTCCCGGGCAAGTTCCCGGATCTGAGGTACGAGCCCGCAGGTGGACACGGTGACGTTTCTGGCACTGATATGCAGGCCCTCCTCATCCGTGAGCATTCCCAAAAACTGCAGCAGGCTGTCATAGTTATCCAGCGGCTCACCGGTACCCATGACCACCACATTGGACACCCGCTCCCCTGTCAACAGGCTGATGGCATAGACCTGGTCAAGCATCTCTCCGGGCAGAAGTCCCCGCACCAGACCTCCCAGCGTGGAGGCGCAGAAACTGCACCCCATCCTGCAGCCCACCTGTGAGGAGATACACACACTGTTTCCGTGTCTGTACCGCATCCAGACGCTCTCCACCACATTGCCGTCCTCCAGGCCAAAGAGGAACTTTTTGGTGCCGTCGATCCGGGATTCCTGCACTTTGACGAGCCGCAGGCTGATATACCCGTAGCGCTCCCGCAGCTCTTCCCGCAGTCTCCGGGGAAGATTGGTCATATCCTCATAGCCCCTGACCAGTTTCCTGTGCATCCACTGATAGATCTGCCGCGCCCGAAACGACGGTTCGCCCATGTCCGCCAGCTCCTGCTGCAGCCGGTTGAGCGTCAGGGACTTGATATCCGTTTTTCCCTGTTGATTCTCCCATTCCATGCTCTTTTCGCCCTTCTGACGATCTCCGTTCCCGGTTCTGTCCTATCCGTCTCTCAGTTTCGGTTTACATCCCCGCACTGTCCGGTTCATCTCTTGACACCGCCCGTCTCTCAGCCCGCCCCGCGCCGCAGTCTGGCATAAAAAAAGCCGTCCATCCGCGCGTCCTCCGGCAATAGCTGTCTGCTCTCCTCCAGAGTAAAAGGAAAATTCCCACATATCCATTGGCACATATCCTGATTTTCCAGCCTGTCAATGGTGCAGGTGCTGTACATCAGCACACCGCCGGGCTTGACATAGCGCCAGCTCCCCGCTATGATGCGGTGCTGCAGTTCAGTGAGCTCCCGCAGGCTCTCCGGCGTCACACGGTACTTGATATCCCTCTTTTTGCCCAGCACTCCCAGACCGGAACAGGGCACGTCCATAAACACCACGTCCGCGCTTTCCGCCATGGACTCGTCAGTCCGGCAGGCGTCCCACAACTGTACCGATATTTTCTCTTCCGCCCCCATGCGGCGGGCATTCTCCCGTATCCGTTCCAGTTTCTGCTGCGATACGTCCCGAGCCAGCACATGGGCGGCCTTTTGCGCCGCCAGCAGCGCTTTCCCTCCGGGAGCGGCACATACGTCCATGACCCTGTCCCCTTCCCGCAGCCCGGCCGCCTCCACGCACAGCATGGAACTGACGTCCTGCACCGCGAAGGCGCCCTCCTCATAACCCGCAAGCCCGGTCACGCCCGGAGCACCCTCCAGATGATAAGCGTAGTCCAGATATTTCGACCGGGTGACGCGCACTCCCGCCTGTTGCCAACTCTCCACATACGCCCGGCGCCGGGACTCCGGGACCCGCCCGTCAAAGCGTACCGTCACAGGATGAACAGCCAGCAGCTGTTCCAACAGCAGCCGGGTCTGCTCCGCGCCGTACTCTTTCAGCCATGTCTCCACGATCCATTCCGGCATGGAATACCGCACGGACAGATAGCCCAGGGGCTCGGATGCGGGATCCGGCATGGGAATCCTCTCCTTCTCGGCGGCGATCCTGCGCAGCACACCGTTTACAAAACCCTTAAGACCTGTGAACTTCCTGCGCCCCGCCAGCTTTACCGCCTCATTGCAAACGGCGCTGTCCGGCACTGTATCCATGTACAGGATCTGGTATACGCCCATCCGCATAAGACAGCGGATCAGCGGTTTCATCCGTTTTACCGGCACTGTGGAGTATCGGTCCAGAATATAGTCCAGTTCTATCCTGCGCTCCACGCAGCCCTCGGACAGACGCTTGATGAATCTCTTGTCCTGGCTGTTCAGATAATCGTATTTATCCAACACTGCCTTGATGATCTGATCGGAATACTCCCTGCTCCGCTCCATCTCCAGCAGGGTGTCCAGCACGATCTCCCTCACATTCTCAGCCATAATATTCCTCTGTGTAGTGTGCTGACACGCTCATTTTTGAACTAATGACGAAGAATAAATTTTCACTCTGCAAGGCGGCGGAGGGAGGCGATGCGGTGGCATCGTTGACCGACAACAACGCAGCAGATGGAAATTTAGGCAAGTCATTAGTCAAATTATGAACGAGTCAGTACACTAGTCCTTTCTGCGACGGTCGCCGCCAAAGAGCAGGACCAGCCGCAGCAGCTGCAACACCGCCGCCAGCGTTCCCGCCACATAGGTCATCGCCGCGGCACTGAGCACTTTCCGGCAGCCCCTGTTTTCCTGCTGGGTGACTATGCCATAGCGCTCCAGGCGCTCCAGCGCCCTGGAGGAGGCATTGAACTCCACCGGCAGGGTCGCCAGTTGAAACACTACGGTAAGGGAAAACGCAATGATCCCCAATTCTATCAGCACATGGTTCCAACTCAGTATCACCCCCAGAATGATCAGCGGCATACTGGCCTGGCTGCCGATATTCACCACCGGCACCAGCGCGGTGCGGATCTTGATGGGCGTATATTCCTGGGCATGCTGTATCGCGTGTCCGCACTCATGCGCCGCCACGCTCATGGCCGTCACCGATCTGCCGTGATAATTCTGGCTGGAGAGCCGCACGGTGTTCGCCGCCGGGTCAAAATGATCTCCTTCCCTGCTGCCCAGATCTTCCACCTGCACATAGTACAGTCCCTCGTTGTCCAGTATCCTCCTGGCGCACTCGGCGCCGGTAATGCCCGTGGTATTGGGCACCTGATGGTATTTCCGCATGGCAGAATTGACCATACCGCTGGCAGCCAGGCTGATCGCCAGCCCGATCAGAACTAATATATAAGTAGGGTCCCAATAAAACATATCCATTCCTCCTATTTGAAATCGCTGCGCGATGGCTCTGAAGGGTAAAGTCACTTCGGCGCACCCTCATGAGAGAAACATTCATGAGGAAACGCACTCATGAATGTTCCTCTCGTGCGCCTTCGCGACTTTACTTACTGTCCGGCTAAGATTTTCTCACGGATAAGCCGCGTTATGCATTCATATCCGTTTCTATCCTAATTTTTCTCCGGGTGTCACGCGCATACCCAGCAGAAAATCGTGGGCGCTCATACGCTTTTTGCCCTCCAGTTGCAGTTCCCGTATCCTCAGAAGTCCCTGCCCCGTGACCACGGTAAAATCCTCCTTGCCCACAGCGGAAACGGTTCCGGCAGCCCGACCGGACACATCCCCCTCCAGCGCGGCAGCATCCCATATCTTCATCTGTTTGCCCCGGAATAATGTATAGGCGCTGGGCCATGGGGTCATGCCGCGAACCAGCCGTTCAATGGACAGAGCATCCCTGGAAAAATCGATCCGGCCCATCTCCTTGGTGATCATTTTAACATAACTGCCTTCTTCCTCCCGCTGTTTTCGGGGCACGAGCATCCCCTGTTCCAGAAGTTTCAGCGCCTCCACGATCGTCTGACCGCCCAAAACCGTCAGTTTATCGTACAGAGACTGGCTTGTATCCCGGCGATCGATAGGCAGTTCCTTCTGATACAGTATATCCCCGGTATCTATCCCCGCGTCCATCTGCATGATGGTGATGCCCGTCCGTTCCTCCCCGTCTATGATCGCGTGCTGTATAGGCGACGCTCCCCTGTATCTGGGCAGCAGGGAGGCATGGATATTCAGGCAGCCCAGTCTGGGCATATCCAAGATCTCCCGGGACAGTATCTGACCAAAAGCCGCCACCACAAAGACATCCGCCTCATAACTCCTAAGAGTCTCCACTGCCTCCGGTCTCTTGACGCGCTCCGGCTGGAACACCGGTATACCGTGTTTCAGCGCGCATTCCTTTACAGGGGAATATTGCAGGCTGCCGCTGCGTCCCTTCGCCTTGTCCGGCTGCGTCACCGCTGCCGTGATCTCATGTCCAGCCCCGATCAATGCCTCCAAAGCTCCCACCGCATACTCCGGAGTTCCCATAAAAACGATCTTCATAGGTCGTCACTCCTCCTCCGACTGATCCGCCGTCACGTCCACCAATTCTCCCTCTACCTTTTCCACATACAGATGACCGTCCAGATGATCCAGTTCATGGCAGATCGCGCGGGCCAACAGCTCCGTGCCCTCCAGTTCAAAAGGTTTCATATCCATATCCTGAGCCACCACTTTCACATAGTTGGGACGAGTGACGATCCCAGCCTTCCCCGGTACGCTCAGGCATCCCTCCGAGCCGGTCTGCTCCCCGCCGGTCTCCACGATCCGGGGATTGATCAGAATATAGGGATCCTCCCCCGTCACGTCGATCACCACGATCCTCTTCAGCACACCCACCTGGGGAGCCGCCAGCCCTACACCCCTAGCCTCATACAAGGTTTCCAGCATATCTTCTATCAGATATCTGGTCCGGTCCGTCATCTCCGTGACCTCCTTGCACTTCTTGGTCAGAATCTCCTCCCCGATCTCCCGTATATTACGAATAGCCATATTATTCTCCTTTCAAGCGCATGGAATCGTCCATACCTTCGTGTCACAATCATTTTATTATCTCAAAAATCGGGAAATTTTTCAAGTACTATAATGTATTCATAGGGTCAAAGTCAAATTGCAGACTCATCTGCCGCGGCATCTGCCGCTCCCCCATCCATGCCTCCAGGCCGTCCTTAACCGCAATCAGCCGGTCATAGCTTTGATCCTTGACATAAAACACAAAACGGTATATGTCATTGACCTTGCCGATGCCTGCGGGGGCAGGCCCCACGATCATCATCCGTTTGCCGCAGGGCTGGCTCTCATCCACGAACGCTCCGGCCTGCGAGGCCAGTTGCCGGGCCAGAGCGCCGCCCTGTTCCTCCGACGCCGCGTAGATCTGCACTGCCAGCATATGGGCCACCGGAGGGTAACCCATCATCTCCCGGTACAATATCTCCTCCTGATAGAACCCCTGATAATCCTGCGCCGCCGCATAGGTCACGGCATAATGCTCCGGCTGATAAGTCTGGATCACCACTTCCCCCGGCTCGCTGCCCCGGCCCGCCCGCCCGGCCGCCTGGGTCAAAAGCTGGAAAGTCCTCTCTCCGGCGCGGTAGTCCCCCACGGACAGGGAGAGATCCGCCGCCAGCACTCCCACCAGCGTGACATTGGGAAAATCATGGCCCTTCACGATCATCTGTGTACCCACCAGCACATCCGCCTCTCCGGCCGCGAAGGCCGCCAGGATCTGCTCATGGCTGTCCTTTGTCCTGGTGGTATCCGCGTCCATACGCAGGATCCGCATGGCCGGAAATCTCTCCTTAAGCCGCTCCTCGATCTGCTGGGTTCCCGCCCGGAATCCCGAGATATAGGGGGAGCCGCAGGAGGGACATCTGCGCACACCCGGCGTCTCATAGCCGCAGTAATGACATACCAGCCTGCCGCCTCTATGCTCCGACAGGGACACATCGCAGTGGGGACATTTCATCACCTGTCCGCAGGCTCTACAGGAAACAAATCCCGCATAGCCCCGGCGGTTGATGAACAGCATACTCTGCTGTCCCTTTTCCAGCCGCTGCTCCAGAAGCTGCTGCAATTTTCCGCTGAAAATAGATCGGTTTCCCCGTCTTAGTTCTTCCCGCAAATCCACGGTATATACCCGGGGCAGGCTGCCGCCGGTAAGTCTTTTTGTCAAAAAAAGCTGGCGGTAAATCCCCGCCCTGGCCCGATAGGCCGCCTCCATGGACGGAGTCGCGGATCCCAGCACCACGCTGGCCCCATGCAGAGAGGCCAGATAGACGGCGGTCTCCCTTGCATGGTATTTGGGAGTGCTCTCGCTTTTGTAGCTGGCCTCATGCTCCTCGTCCATCAGGATCAGTCCCACCTGGGGAAAGGGCACAAACAGGGCGGATCTGGGACCGATGATCACGTCGATCTCACCGCATCTGGCCCTCTCGCACTGATCGTATCTCTCCCCCGCCGACAGCGTGGAATTCAGAACGCTGACCCGGTCCCCGAATCTTCGATAGAACCGCATCAGCGTCTGATAGGTCAGGGCGATCTCCGGGATCAGCACGATCACCTGTCTGCCCCGGCGCACAGTCTCCTGCGCGAGCCGGATGTAAACCTCCGTCTTACCGCTGCCGGTGATCCCCTGCAGCAGATAGGTGCCCGGGTTGCCGCTGTCGTAGTCGGCCATGACCCGATCCACCGCCTCCTGCTGTTCACTGCTCAGAGACTTTGCCTCCTCGTCCCGCGCCTGCTGTTTTACGGGGTTGCGGAACGCCTGCGCCACCTCCACTTGAACGGTTCCCTGTTCTTCCAGCGCACGGATGACCGAGGGGGACACCATCAGCTTTCCCGTCACCAGCTCATAGGGGAGTTCCTGCTCCCGCAGCAGTTCTTCCAGCAGTCTGGCCCTGGCCTTCTGTTTTTTACGCCTGCACTCCCCCAGCAGGGAGATTCCCTCCTCCCGGGTGACTGCCAGCCGCACTTTTTTATGCTCCACCTTTTTTACGGTGCGTCTGGCTGGCAGTACCGTCTTGAGAGCCTGGATCATGGTGCCCCCGTAAGATCTGCGTATCCACCGGGCCAGCCGTATCTGACGGTCCTCCACACCCACGCCGTCCGTCACGATGCTGTGCAGCTCTTTGATCTTCTGGGGATCATAGGCGCATCTGTCTGTAATGTCCGTGACATACCCCCTGCGCAGCGTGTTGCCTCTGCCAAAGGGCACCATCACGCAGCTGCCCGCCTCCAGCGTCTCCCGCATATGCTCCGGTATTCTGTACTGGAAAGGGCGATCCACTTTTTCATGTGAAATATCTATGATCACATCCGCGTATCTTGTCAATGTTTTCTCCTATTTTAGAGTTCCGCTGCAACCCCTTCGATACCTGCGTTTTACTGCTCCTCCATGATCTCCCTGATCAGAACTCTCTCGTCCATGGGATACTTTACCCCTTTGATCTCCTGATAATCCTCGTGCCCCTTGCCGGCCAGCACGATGATATCGCCCTCCTGTCCGTGGGCTATGGCGTAGCGTATCGCCTCCTTGCGGTCGCTGATCTCCACATAGGCTCCGTCGGTCTTCGCTATGCCCGTCTTGATATCGTCAATGATGGCCTGGGGCTCCTCAAAGCGGGGATTGTCAGAGGTTATAATGGTCAGATCCGCCAGCCTGCCGCTGATCTCCCCCATCTCAAAACGCCTTTGTCTGGAGCGGTTGCCCCCACAGCCAAACAGGCAGACCAGTCTGTGGGGTTCATACTCCCGCAGTGTGGTAAGCAGACTCTCCAAAGCCATGGCGTTATGAGCGTAATCAATCAGCAGTGTAAAATGCTCCGATACTTTGACCATCTCGATACGGCCCTTGACACGCACCGCCAGCAACGCCCGCTTGATATCGTCCTCCCGCACATTGAAATGCCTGCAAATGGCGATGGCCGTCAGCGCATTGTAGACGCTGAAACGACCCGGTGTAGGCACTTCCACCTCAAAGTCCATCAGCCCTTCCACATTGAACGCCACGCCCAGTTCTCCCGGCTTTCTGACCAGCCTCACATTCTCCGCCCGCAGATCGTTGTTCTCTCCGATACCATACCGCTCCACCTGGCAGGTGTGTCCCTCTAAAACCGCGTCCACATGGGAGTCGTCGCCGTTGACGATCCCCACTCTGCACTGCTTGAACAGCAGACCCTTGCAATGCATATATTCCTCAAAGCTGGCATGTTCGTTGGGACCGATATGATCCGGCTCCAGATTGGTAAAGATCCCCAGGTCAAACACAAACCCCTGGGTACGGTGCAGCATCAGGCCCTGGGAGGATACCTCCATGACCACCGCGTCCATCCCCGCCTCCACCATCCGGGCAAAATATTCCTGCAGGGCATAGGATTCCGGCGTGGTATTCCCCGCGTGAATACGCTCTTTGCCGATGATCACTTCTATGGTTCCCACCAGCCCCACCTTATAGCCCGCATTCTCCAGAATAGATTTTACCATATAAGTGGTGGTAGTCTTTCCCTTGGTGCCGGTGACGCCGATCACACGCAGTTTTTCCGCTGGATAGCCAAAATAAGCCGCCGAGATAAACGCCATGGCGTACCGGGTATCCTCCACCCGTATCACCGTCACATTTTTATCCGCTATCTCCGGTATCTCTCTGGATACCACCAGCGCTGCCGCCCCATTTTCCACCGCCTGCGCCGCAAAGTCATGGCCGTCAAAATTGGCGCCCCGGATGCAGATGAACAGGCAGCCCTCCTCTATTTTCCGGGAATCATAGACTACCCGGCCGATCTCCCTGTCCTCATCTCCCTGTATACATTTGTAATCCACTTTACACAATAAATCCGTCAGTTTCATATTGCGTCTCCTTCTCTCCCCTGGGGAGTCCTTCTATCTATTACTATAAATGACAGACACCCATATGTAAATGTTTTTTTCTCATTTGAAACCTTGCTTCCGATTTTCCTGCCCCATACGCTTTACAATGCAAAAGCTCCGGTATCGCTACCGGAGCTCTCGCTATTTCTTATGAGGGGGGGAGATAGTGAGTTCATCAACTATCTGAAATATACTATACCCATAAATTGTGTCCAAAATGTGTCTAAATCCTAAGCAAAAAATTAAATGAACCTAAACAAAACGGAAACTCTGCTTTCCATGCGCACAAACAGCAAAGGCTCCGGTATCGCTGCCGGAGCCTTCGCTGTTTCTTATGAGGGGGGGGAGATAGTGAGTTCATCAACTATCTGAAATATACTATACCCATAAATTGTGTCCAAAATGTGTCTAAATCCTAAGCAAAAAATTAAATGACCCTAAACAAAATGGAAATTTTGTATCACATACTGTAGTTCTTCATGTCCCCGGTAACGATTGATCCCCAGATGGTATGTGATATCTATCTCATACCCCGGAGATTGTAAAGGGGCGCTCCCCAGCGTATCCGTGTCAAAAAGCGTTTCCGCGCTGCCCTGGCCGTGTCTCTCCTCCAGGCGTCGACAAAACTCTTCCAGATCGCCAAAATACATAAGTTCCTGACGTTTTCCCTCCGCCAGCGCCGTGAGCCTGGCAAAATTCTGTTTAGCCCCGATGCGCCGCCCCCTGAGCAGGCGCAGTCCTCTCTGGGCAAACAGGGGGCGGGGATTTCCCGTGCCGCAGGGTTCCAGACTTTGCAGCTGCCGCGCCAGTTCCATATCCGCGTAACCCACAGGCATGGGCACATCTATATGTACCTTCTGGGCAAAATCTTCCTGTGTCAGGCCACAGTCCGCATTCAGCGCCTGCCGCAGCGGTTCTATATCCTCCTCCCGCATGGACAGGCCCGCGGCCATCTTATGCCCGCCGAACTTGGTAAAATACTGTTTCACACGGGTCATGGCGTTATACATATGATAACTCTCAATGGAGCGCCCGGAGCCCTTTACCCCTTCCTCCCCCCTGGTCAACACAAAGACCGGGCGGTGATATTTTTCCTTAATCCGTCCGGCGATGATACCCGCCAGACTCTCATGTACCTGGGGCAGATAGACCACCATCACCGGATCCGGTTCGCCGCCTTCCTCTATCAGGCGAACCGCCTCCTCCACACCCTTAAGGGTCATATTTTTGCGGCTGTCGTTCAGTTCCTTGAGCTCCCTGGCGGCATTCATGGCCTGCACTTTATCCCGGCTCTCCAGCAGTTCCAACGCTCTCTTTGCCGTATCCAGCCGTCCGGTGGCGTTGAGACACGGGCCCAGCACAAATCCCATATGATAGGCGGATACCGCGGAGGGCTCCAGACCGTTTACCTCCATCAGCGCCTGCAGCCCCGGATTCTCACAGGCCGCAAAGCGTTTCAAACCTTCCCGCACCAGGATCCGATTCTCGTCCCGCAGTTCCATCACATCGCACACCGTGGCCATGGCGGCAAGGGGCAGCAACGCCTCCGTCAGACCGGCCAACCCCAAATACCCCCTCCGCTCTCCCAGCGCCTGCACCAGCTTGTAAACCACCACTGCCCCGCAGATTCCGGGCCAGGGATAACCGCAGCCCTCCTGTTTGGGGTCCACCACCGCTTGGGCAGGAGGCAGCTGCTCAAATCGCTGTCCCTCTTTTTCCGTAAAGGGCACCTCATGGTGATCCGTCACCACCACCCGCATACCGAGCTCCGCTGCCAGCGCAATCTGGGGCTGGGCCGCAATACCGTTGTCACAGGTGACGATCAGCCCCACGCCGTCTCTGTGGGCCTCCTCGATCAGGGACTCGTTCAGCCCGTAGCCGTCCTTTATCCGGTGGGGAATGGCCGTATCTACCGCAGCGCCCATCTCCCGAAACGCCCGGGTCAGGATATAGGAGGAACATATGCCGTCCACATCATAGTCCCCGATCACGCGGATCTTTGTCCCTCTGTCCATTTCCTCCCCGATCACGGCCACCGCCTGCTCCATGCCCTTCAACAGCCAGGGGCTGTAGCAGTCCGCAAGGGTCCCGTGCAGGAACCTGTCCACTTCCTCCGGCTCCGTGATATCTCTGTTGCGGATGATCCTGGCCAGCACCGGGCTGATGCCGAACTGCCGCGCCCATCCATCAAAGTCCGCCTTTTTGGCGGCTACCATCCATTTTTCCATGTTTTCAACCATAGCGCTCCGCCTCACCTCCATCGAAGAAATCCGCCAATATACCGACTTTTCAATAATGCGCCCCTCAATCGTAGCCTGGAAGTAACGAAAAAGCTCCCTCCATAAGACAATGAAAAGGCTGCCTGGTAAAAAGACAGCCCTTTCAATCTAAAACGGATATCTATTTTCCGGCCTTCGCCTTGGGCGGGAATTTCGTGCGCAGCACATACCACATGGGGCCTGCCAGGCAGACGGAGGAGTAAGCGCCGCAGAGGATACCCACCATCAGAGGCAGCGCAAAGTCCCGGATGCTGGTCACGCCCAGGATATACAGCACCGCCACCATGATAAAGGTGGTCAACGAGGTAAAGATACTTCTGGAGAGCGTCTGGGTGATGCTTCTGTTCAGCACGTCCTCCAGACTCTCCTTCTTGCCCATCTCCGCCATATTCTCACGCACACGGTCAAAGATCACGATGGTAGCGTTGATGGAATATCCCACGATGGTCAGCATACAGGCGATAAAGGTGTTGCTCACGGACACTCTGGCCACAGCGTAGAACGCCAGCACCACCAGCACGTCATGGAGCAGCGCCAATACGCCGGAGGCGCCGAAACGGATATCGCTGAACCGGATGCGGATATAGATCAGCATACACACGATCGCCACAGCCACCGCTATAATGGTGTCTCTGGTCATCTCATCGCTGATGGTGGAACTGATGGTCTCGGAAAGGATCTCCGACTCCTCCACGCCGAAACGCTCCTTAAACATCTGGTTCAACTGCTCACGCTGTTCCATATTCAGGGAATCCGATTTGAAAATGATCTCGCTGCTGTCCTGCACGGTCTGGATCTGTACACTGCCGCCGGTGATCTCCTCCACATAGGGAACGATCTCGCTGTTCACCTGCTCCAGCGTCTTGCTCTCCGCGAAAGTCACCGTGGTGGCAGTACCGCCTTTAAACTCCAGGCTCAGGTTCAGCGCGTCGCCGGTGGTTCCCATATATACGCCCATCACCACAAAACCGGCCACGATCAGAGCAGAGGAGATACCAAAGAACCACTTTTTATGTTTCAGGATATTCAGCGGCTTATGCTCCTTGCCGATACCATACCACTTGGCGTCCTTGAGTCCCAGCGTATACAGGGCGCTCATGATCAGCTTGGTCAGCACCAGAGCCGTGAACATGGACAACACGATACCCAGCGCCAGAGTCTGGGCAAAGCCCTTTACCGTGCCGGGCCCCAGGATCCACAGCACCGCCGCGGCTATCAGCGTGGTGATATTGCCGTCTATGATGGCGGACAGAGCCTTGTCAAAGCCGATCTGCATGGAACTCTTCACAGTCTTACCGGTGGCCAGCTCCTCACGGATACGGGCAAAGATGATCACATTGGCGTCCACCGCCATACCGATGGACAGGATGATACCCGCGATACCTGACAGCGTCAGCGTCATATCAAAGCCGTTCAGCAGCATGACGATCATCGCCACATACATCCCCAGCGCCAGAGAGGCAGCCAGTCCAGAGATAAAATACACCGCGATCATAAATATGATCACGATCACCAGGCCGATGGCTCCTGCCTTAAGGCTTGTCTCAATGGCATCCACACCAAGCTGCGCGCCCACCACTTTGGAGTGCAGCTCTTCCAATTCCAGGCTCAGGCCGCCGATACGGATGGTGGAGGCCAGCTTTTCCGCCTCCTCAAAGTTCTTGGAGCCGCTGATCTGGGCGCTGCCGTCGGTGATCACCGCACTCACCGTAGGTACGCTGACAAAGTTCCCGTCGTAATAGATAGCGATGGACTTGCTGTTCACTCCGCCGTTATATGCCTCCCGGGTCGCCTCCTCAAATTTGGCCGTGCCCTCCGGGGTCAGTGTCAGCACCACCACGATCTGCTGGTTCTGCATATTGTCCGTGCGCGTGGCCGCCTCCGCGTCCATCACGTCCGTCCCCTCCAGCACCACGCCGCCGTCCGCGATGATCTCCTCCAGACTGCGGTTCAGGCTGTGTTCATATCCGTAGCTGCCGTCCTCTGTCATCACAAGCTGGGTAGTGTAGTTGTCCATCCCGTCGGAGCCTGTCTGCTTGATGAAATACAGAGCCCCGGGACGCCCCAGCTCCTGCAGGATCGCATTGGCGTCGGACACGCCGGGAATCTCAATATTGATCCGGTCCGATCCCTCCTGATACACCACGGCCTCGGTGCTGTAATTCCACACGCGCTGCTGCAGCTTGGAGATGGTATCCGCCATATCCGTGGGACTGGGTTCCTCCTCCCCCACCACCTGATAGGTGATGCTAACGCCGCCCGCCAGATCCAGACCCAGCTTGATATCCGACGCGCTGCCCCTGCCGCTGGCGTCCACTCCGGCGATATCCACATAGGTGATACCGGCCAGAGCCAACAGCATCACGATCAAAATAATGATTGCCTTGCTTTTGGTCATGTTCTTAATCACGTTGTCATTCCTCCATATCACTTTCTGCCACTTTTATCATAATGGCACATTCCACACGTTTCTTCTGCAACTCACAGCCGATGTCATATGCGCCGTTGATATCGCCGCTGAAATTGTAGGCATTGGCCGCACAGCCTCCGCTGCAGTAGAATTTGGCAAAACACTTCCTGCACTTCTCCTTGGCGTAGACATTGCAGCATTTAAACTCATCCCGGATGGCGGTATTGGTGATGCCTTCCTCCACATTGCCCAGTAGAAACTTGTCCTGCCCCACAAACTGGTGGCAGGGGTAAAAGTCCCCCCATGGAGTGACGGCCAGATATTCCGTACCCGAACCGCAGCCCGACAAACGCTTGGCCACACAGGGGCCGCCCTCCAAATCTATCATAAAGTGGAAGAAATTAAAACCTCTCCCCTCTTTTCTGCGTTTTAATATCTCCAGAGCCAGCTTGTCATACTCCTCCAGCAGCCGTGGGATATCCTCCTGCCGGATCGCGTAATCATCCTGAGGCTGGGCCACCACCGGCTCCACCGAGATCTGTTTAAATCCCAGGTCCGCCAGATGCTTAACATCTTCCGCAAAGTCCAGATTATAGTGGGTAAAAGTACCTCTGACATAATAGTTCATCTGCTCCCGGGTCTGGGCAACCCTCTGAAACTTCGGCACGATCAGATCGTAGCTGCCCTGGCCGCCCCTGAAGGGCCGCATCCTGTCGTGAACCTCCCTGCGTCCGTCGATGCTGCACACCACATTGGCCATCTCCCGATTGGCAAACTCCAATATCTCCTCGTCCAGCAGCACCCCGTTGGTGGTCAGCGTAAAGCGGAACTTCTTGTTATTCGGCTCCTCCAGGCTGCGCCCGTACGCCACCAGATCCTTGACCACCTGCCAGTTCAAGAGCGGTTCACCGCCGAAGAAATCCACCTCCAGATTCACTCTGTTTCCCGAGTTGGCCACCAGAAAATCCAGCGCTTTTTTTCCCACTTCAAAAGACATCAGCGCCCGTCTGCCGTGGTATTCTCCCTCCTCGGCAAAACAGTACCGACAGGCCAGATTGCAGTCGTGAGCGATGTGCAGACACAGCGCCTTCACTACGGTCTGGCGGTTTTTAAAATCAAACACATAATTCTCATAGATATCCGGCGCAAAGAGCTGTCCCGCCTTCTGCAGTTCCAGCACTTCCCCCACAGCCTCCTCGACCTCCGCCGGACTGTATCGGGAATCTGCCAGATTCAATACCGCGGCCCTCAGAGTGCCCTCATCCCTGATCCCTTCGTTTTCCAACGGTTCCATCAGTGAGATTATGTCATATGTGATCTCGTCTACCACATGGATGGAGCCGCTGTTTACATCCATCACAATATTGTAGCCGTTATTTTTAAACTGATGTATCACGTTCCTTTATCCTTTCAGATTTTTCAAACTAAGTAGCCCCGAAATGCCAATGCACTCCGAGGCTGCCCGCATATGTCAGCGAAGTGACCCTGCTGCCGACCTATTTGACCTTCTCACAGCTCTGATTGCCGACGGTACAGGAAGTCTTGCACGCAGACTGGCAGGAAGTCTGGCACTCGCCGCATCCGCCCTTCTTCATGGACTCCTTTAAATTTCTGGTCGTTAATGTTTTAATGTGTTTCATAGACATTGCCTCCTAATCGTTCTGCCCTTGCTTTCGTATGTGTTCCGCGCCGCTTTCCTGTCCCCATGGACGGTCCGGACGCAGGGCATTTAACTCATTATAACATATATCCGAAAATTGTAAATTCTTTTTTTCAATTTTTCTAACGTCTTCAGCTCAGCATGCCTCCCAGCATTCCCCCGCCGCCGCAGAGGATCAGCGTGGTGGCAAAGGAGCCCGTGAGTATCCCCGGCTGGCGGTTTACGATCAGGGATATGACCACCAGAACCACAAAATACAGCACCCCCATCAAAGCTCCCCAGAGAAACTTTCTGTTCCTGAGTTTCTTGCCGGTGATAAATCCGGCGAAAAAGGTGGCGATCACATAGATCAGAATGATGCAGATGGATACCACCTTCTGCGACAGCCCCACCTTGTAGAGCAGCAGCGCCAACAGCAGCAGCAAACCTCCGGTCAATATGTAAGAAAACAGCAGACTCTTCAGTAAAAACAGCGCCGGAAATTCCCCTGCTTTTCCCTGTCTGTCCCCTTTTGTCATAAAATCCCTCCTTGAGAACCCGTTCTCGTCCCATCCTGTATTGACATTCGATTAATTATATTATATCATTCCTATTAAAATGACAAAAAAGGAGTGGTATATTTTGGACAGTTCTGCTGTCATACAACTTGTGATCCTGTTAATTCTGATAATTCTCTCCGCTTTCTTTTCTTCGGCGGAGACTGCGCTGTCCACCGTGAACCGGGTTCGGATGCGGGCGCTGGAGGAGGAGGGCAACAGGCGGGCCGCCAGAGTCAACCAGATTCTGGACAATTATGGCAAGATGATCAGCACGATCCTGATCGGCAACAATATCGTGAACATCTCCGCCTCGTCTTTGGCCACTACCCTGGCCCTGCGTATCCATCTTGTCGTGGGAATCGCCACCGGTATTCTGACCATAGTGGTGCTGCTGTTCGGAGAAATCGTGCCCAAGACCTGGGCCAACCTGAAAAACGAGCGGATCGCGCTGGCATACAGCGGCATTATCTTCGGGCTGATGCACATTCTGACCCCGGTGATCTTTGTGGTGGATAAAATGTCAAACGGCATCCTGAGACTGCTACATATCGACCCCAACAAAAAGGCCAACGCCATGACGGAGACTGAACTGAAGACCTATGTGGACGTGAGCCATGAGGACGGCGTCATCGAATCCGAGGAAAAAGAGATGATCTACAATGTGTTCGATTTTTCCGACGCGGTGGCAAAGGATATCATGATCCCCCGGATCAATATGGTGACGGTCAATGTGGAGGCCTCCTATCACGATGTACTGCAGGTCTTCCGGGAGTCCATGTACACCCGTCTGCCCGTCTACCAGGATGACAAGGACAATATCATCGGGCTGATCAATATAAAAGATTTCATACTGAACGCCGACCAGGACAATTTTTCCGTGCAGAACATCCTGCGGGAGGCGCATTATACCTATGAGTATAAAAAGAGCGCGGATCTGCTGCTGGAAATGCGTGAGATCACGATGAACGTGGCTTTCGTGCTGAACGAATACGGCGCCACCGTGGGCATGATCACTCTGGAGGATCTGCTGGAAGAGATCGTGGGAGAGATCCGGGACGAGTACGATGCCGATGAAGCGGAATATATTCAGTCTGTGGACGAGCGCACCTATCTGGTGGAAGGCAGCATGAAACTGGACGACATCAACGACGCTTTGGGAACGGAGCTGGACTCCGAAGATTACGACTCCCTGGGCGGTATCATCATCGAATATCTGGACCGCCTGCCGGAGGACGGCGAGGAAGTGGAGCTGGACTGCGGCATAAAACTAAAAGTGCAGGGCATAGACCAGAACCGTATCTGCAAGGTACTCCTGACCCTGCCCGAAGAGATTACCCCGGAAGATTCCGTGGATCCTGCGGAAGAAAAAGAACAGGAAACCGACGCTGTAAAGGAACAGCCGTAAGTCTCCTGCATGATTTCACGGATTAGCCATAAAAAATACCCGGATGACAGTCCCTTCGCCGGGGCTGCTCTCCAGTTCAAGCCGCGCCTGGTGCCTGGCAACGATATGTTTTACAATAGCCAATCCAAGTCCCGTACCTCCTGTGGACTTGGAGCGGCTCTTGTCTACCCGGTAAAAACGTTCAAATATCCTGTCCTGGTGTTCCTTGGGAATGCCGATTCCCGTATCCCTCACGGTAAGCACCACCCTGTTCTCTTCCCGGGTCACCTCCACCTGTACCGATCCCCCTTCCACATTATAGCGTATGGCGTTATCGCACAGATTGTACAACAGTTCTTCCAGCATATTCCGATTTCCCCGGACAAAGCACTCACTTCCCGTATATTGCAGTTTCACCCCGTGCTTTGCGGCGTTGACGTCCAGCATCTCCACGCACACAGCCGCCAGTTCATGAAGATTGACCCTTTCTTCCTCAAACTCCTCCCCGGGATCGTCCAGCTGCGACAGGCGGATGATGTCATTGATCAGGTTCAGCAACCGCCGGGCATTCTGATGGATCCCCCCCGCAAACCGGACCACGTCCTCCCCCGAGGCCATCCCTGTCTCTATCAGTTCCGCATAGCCCGATATGGAAGTGAGCGGGGTTTTTAACTCGTGGGTCACATTGGCGGTAAATTCCTGTCGCAGCCTGGCGCTTTCCATTATATCCGCATGTTGCTTGCGAATGGTATGGATAACCGGCTCCAGCTCCTCGTAATACGCGATCTGTGTTCCGTCGTCCAGATGCTGCGTCAATTTGCCGATGGGCTCCATCAGACGTCCTGTGAGATAGTGGGCCAGCAGCAGCGACAAAAGCAGCAGCACGGCGCCGGCCCAGATCAGGCCCGGGAGAGCGCCGCCCAATATGCTGTAAACGCTCTCCGCCTCCGCCGCCACCCGCACTATGCGTCCGTCCGCCAGTCTGACCGCATAGTAAAAAGTGCTCCTGTCCAGTGTCGCGGAGCGCCGGATGGCCTGTCCCTCTCCCTCACTTACGGCTTGCCGCACCTCCGGCCTCATACCGTGATTTTCCATATCCGCGCTGTCCGCCCAGTTATCATACAATACCTGTCCCTGGGCATCCATTATTGTGATGCGCACTTTCTCTTCCCGCATATTCCTGCCCGTCAGTTCCAGCTCCTGCGGGCTCTCCTCCTGCAAAAGCAGCGCATAGATCCGCAGATCGTCCATCATCTGTCTCTTAAATACCCCGTAGAATACCGCCGTGAGCAATACCATGGTGACGGCGACCGCCAGCAGTGCCACCAGGTTGATCCCCGCATTGATCTTTTTCTTCATCGGTTTCCCCCATCTGCTTATTTATCAAGCACGTAACCCACGTTCCTCACAGTGCGGATCATACCGCCCTGATCCCCGAGTTTTTGCCGCAGCGTTTTGATATGCATGTCCAGCGTTCTGGACTCCCCTTCAAAACTGCTGCCCCACACCTGCTCCAGTATCACATCGCGGGTCAGAACGATCCCGGCGTTTTTCAGAAAAAGTTTCAAAAGCTCGTATTCCTTGTAAGTGAGCTCGCAGGGCTGCTTACACACTGTCACCGCATGTTTCTCCTGATCCATCACGATCCCGCCCAGCGTAAGCTTGTTTTCACTGCGTCCCCCCTGGCTGCGGCGCAGCATCGCTTTTACCCTGGAGATCAGTTCCATGACCCCGAAAGGTTTGGTCAGATAATCGTCCGCCCCCATGTCCAGACCCTTGACCTTGTCGATCTCCGCCGTTTTGGCAGTCACCATGATGATCGGCAGCAGCATGGTATCCCTGTCGTTTCTGAGTCTTTGCACCACCGCCAGACCGTCCTCGTCCGGCAGCATGATATCCAGCAGCACCAGATCCGGTTTTTCCTCCTCCAGCGCCCGGAAAAAACCGGCGGCACAGTCAAACCCCTTGACCTGGTATCCCGCCCCGGCCAGCGCGAAAGTCTCTATCTCCTGTATGCTCCTGTCGTCCTCCACCACATAGATCAGCGCCATCTGTTTACACCCCTTCGCCGCGATTTGCCGCTACATATTTCTTACCCATATGCTTTATATCCGCGTATTTTTCTCCAGCATAATATATAATCGGCCATGTTGCAACCCCATTGTCATCTGTTCCGTCAAAAGCGTACCCTTTCATCTTCCCGGCCGAACCCAGGCTGACACTTTCTTCTCAAGGCAGCGTATACTGCCGTCCATAAGCCTTCACTGCCTCACGGAAATCCGCGTTGTCCTCCCGCCTCACGTCTTCCAGATAGGCATGGGTATCATATTCGTCCTCGCTGATCTCCAGCAGACAGACGGCTATATTGGAACAGTGGTCGGATACCCGCTCCAGGTCGGTGGTGATATCCGACAGGATAAATCCCAGCTCTATAGTACAGTTTCCCTTTCTGAGACGCCGTATATGACGTTGCCGGATCTCCAGGTTCAAGGCGTCGATGACCTCCTCCAGCGGCTCCACCCGGCGGGCCAGCTCCAGATCCTCCTCTATGAAACTCCGCATGGTGATCCGCAGGATATCTCGTATGGCGCTGCGCAGCACCTCCAGCTCCTGCAAAGCCTTTTCGGAGAATGTCACGCCCTTGTCCTTCATCTCCCGCGCCGCCTCCTGGACATTGCGGGCATGGTCGGAGATCCGCTCAAAATCACCGATGCAGCGCAGCATCACCGACAGACTGTGATTGTCCCGCTCCGACAGATCCCGGGAGCCGATCTTGATCAGGTAACTGCCCAGTTGATCCTCATAGTGATCGATCCGCTCCTCCAGCTCCTCCACCTGGCGGGCCTTCTCCGGGACATACTCCGCCACCAGCTCCATGGCCAGACCGATGGATCGCTCAGCCAGCACAGCCATGTCCGCCGCCACGTTGTGGCTCTGCTCAACGGCAAAAGCAGGCGTGTGCAGAAAGCGCGGATCCAGATGCTGCAATATCTCGTCCGTCTCCTGTCGGGACTGTTCTTCCGCGCTGCCGCCGGTAGTCAGGCAGGCCAGCTTTACCAGACCTTTGGAGAAAGGCAACAGCAGCAGCGTCGCCAACACATTGAAAAGGCTGTGAACCACTGCGATACCCATGGCATCCGCCGGTTTTTCCATAAAAGGAAAGGCAAATATGGCGTTCAGCAGGTAGAACACCGCCATAAAGACCACTGTGCCGATAATATTGAAGTACAGATGTACCAGGGCCGCTCTCCTGGCATTCTTGCTGGCTCCCACGCCGGAGAGCATGGCCGTGACACAGGTTCCGATATTCTGTCCCATAATAATGGGAATGGCGGTATTGTATCCCACGGCGCCGCTCAGGCACAGAGCCTGCAGGATACCCACGGACGCCGAGGAAGACTGGATCACCGCCGTCAGCACCACGCCCGCCAGCATACCCAGCACCGGATTGGAAAAGGCCGTGAGTATCCCCGTAAACGCCGGCTCCTGCGCCAGAGGTTTCACGGCGGCGCTCATAGTGTCCATACCGAACATCAGCACCGCGAAACCGATCAGTATGGATGCCAGAGGCTGACGTTTCTCCTTCTTTTTGGAAAAAAGCAGCAGAGCTACGCCAATGATAGCCAGAACAGGGGAGAATGAGGACGGTTTCAGCAGTTTCACAAAAAAGGAAGAACTGTCAATACCTGTCAGACTTAAGATCCAGGAAGTGACTGTAGTTCCCACATTAGCGCCCATGATGACACCCACGGCCTGCTCCAGCCGCATGATGCCCGAGTTGACAAAGCCCACCACCATCACCGTGGTAGCCGACGAAGACTGGATTACCGCTGTCACCCCGGCTCCCAGCAGCACCGCTTTCAGCGGATTGCCGGTCATTTTTTCCAGTATGTTCTCCATCCTGCCCCCGGACGCCTTGGCCAGGCCGTCGCCCATGAGATTCATACCGTACAGAAACAACGCCAGACCGCCGATCATTGATAACAAGTCAAAAAAGTCCATACATTTCACCTCTCCCCTATGTTTCCACAAAGTGTATACTTTTATCATAATCGGGGATATGTAAAATCCGATATCCTGCTTTGGTAAAATGTATGTAAAGTAAGGAGGGCTCCGCTGTTGACCGGAGCCCTCCTGGTACGGACCTGACGCATTCCGTACCGCTCGATATAATATTGATGTTAAACACATGTAGATATCTTTACTTAATCCCCGGCCTGTAGTCACATAGCGCTCCCCGGCCACATATAACATAATAAGCATTTATTTTGTCGCGGAGGAATGAACATGCCACTTATAGTATTGGACGCGGGACACGGCGGGGCAAACCCCGGAGCCACTTATCAGGGACGGCAGGAAAAGGATGACGTTCTGGCCCTGACTCTGGCCGTCGGACGGATCCTGGAGGATCGGGGCGTGGACGTGTACTACACCCGCACCACGGACGTATATGAATCTCCCGCTCAAAAAGCCCAGGAGGGCAACCAGACCGGAGCCGATTATTTCGTCTCCATCCACCGCAACTCCAGCCCCTACCCCAATCAATACAGCGGGATCGAATCTCTGGTCTACAACCGCTACGGAGCCGCGGCGCGCATGGCGGAGAATATCAACCGGCAGTTGGAGGCCGTGGGATTTTTGAACCAAGGAGTCAACGAACGCACCAATCTGGCCGTGCTGGGCCGCACCCAGATGCCCGCCGTGCTGGTGGAGGTGGGATTCATCAATACGGACGCAGACAACCAACTGTTCGATGAAAAATTTGACAACATCGCCCAGGCTATCGCGGAGGGGATATTGATGACGGTGGGCATGTGAATACTGGCATGCGCCGCCAGGCGCAATCGAGTAGAAGGCTAACCATGAATTGATAAGCCGACCCCTCACACCACCGTGCATACGGTTCCGTACACGGCGATACCTTAGATTTCACAAACTACCAGATAATAGTCAAGCATGGATGTATATCCCAGCCTGGCTATTATTTTATTTAAAAAGATTTCTCCGCTCTTTTCAGTAACCTTAGAGTAGTCGAACATTTCTGCATACTCTCTCTGTTCCGCAGATAGTCCTAATTGTCTGTTCTTAAATCCACTTCCGGTTACATTCATTGCCTGTGTCTCCTAAAGTTCAGCCCTCCCATAACGTTCGCAACCGCCATGGTACTATGACCTCTGCTGACTTCCCGCCATTCGTTGTTACTCACGGATTTCATACTCTGTTTTCATCCGCTGACGAGATCTCCTTTGGTACCGCACATTTCTTTTTGACAATCAATGGATTTTGCTATATACTCTACATTATTAGGTATATATAATACAAGGAGGTTTTACCATGAACAGATTACAGGGAAAAGTAGCCATTGTCACAGGCTCTACCAGCGGCATCGGTATTGGCATTGCCAACCTGTACGCTGCGGAGGGCGCTCAGGTCATCGTATGCGGACGCCGTGCGGAAAAGGGGCAGGCCGTGGTGGATGCCATTCTCTCCGAGGGCGGCAAAGCCTCATTCCACACCATGGACATCACCGACCCTGCCAGTATCGAGGCTCTTGTTGCCCACACTGCGGAGACTTACGGCAAAATTGACATTCTGGTTAACAACGCTGCTAACGTAGCCCTTAAGGACGGTCGTGTAGATGAACTGACCATCGAGATGTGGGACGCCATTTTTCAAAGTGACCTGCGCGGCACCTTCTACATAACCAAATGCGTGCTGCCCCATATGCGCAAGGATGCCCGCGGCGGCTCCATCATCAACATAGGTTCCATGGCCTCCTGCGGCGGCGACCTGGGTTCCACGGCCTATGCCAGCGCCAAAGCCGGTGTGGACATGTTCACCCAGTCGGTAGCCTTGCAGTACGGCAAGGACAATGTGCGCTGCAACTGTGTTCGTCCAGGCCTTATCATCACCCCACAGAACGAGGATAAAGTTCCCCAGGCTCTGAAAGACATCTTCCTGAGCAACATCATGCTCAACCGCTACGGCTGCCCCGAGGATATCGGCCATGCCTGCGTCTACTTCGGCTCTGACGAGAGCGCATATGTCACCGGCCAGATCATCACCGTGGACGGCGGTCTGAACTCCCACGCTCCTACTGTGGCTCAGTTCCGCGCCATGGGTTCCCGCACCTGGTAAAAAGTTCTGTATCGCAGAAAGCTATGCGGCGCGCCAAATTACAGGCGCGCCGCGTTTTTGCATACGTTTTTAATCTTTGTAAACGGTAGACAGATAATCCATACCTATACATTGGGACTTTGCAAAAAACAACCGCAAGGTAGATTGACTCACATCGGCATGTTCAGCAACCGGCTCTGCAGACAATTTTCTCCGCGTAAAACTGTTTTAAGTTTTCCGAGATTTTCGATCATCCGCTGCAAGACCTTCCCGCGACATCACAAAAAAAGCGAGCCTTCTGTAGGCAAGCCTACCGAGACTTCGCTTTTTTATCTATGCCGCCCTCAATGCTCCAGCATATTTTCAATAAAGATCCCATACCCCCTGCTGGCGTCCTGCACCAGCACATGGGTCACGGCGCCGATCAGATGATTGTTCTGTATGATGGGCGCGCCGCTCATCCCTTGGATGATCCCCCCTGTCAGGGCCAGCAGTTCGGGATCCGTCACCTTGAGTTCGATCCCCCGGTTCACATTGTCGTGATCCAGATGCACCGCCGTTATCTCCACTTCATAATATTTGGGGGTGCCGTCCACCGTGCAGAGTATTTTTGCAGGCCCTTTCTCGATCTCCTGTTTCAGGCCGATGGGCAGAGCCTCCTCCGTCCCCATGGCCAGCGCCTTCTCATTACAATGCCCAAAAATACCTTCTTTACCGTTGTAGTATATATCTCCCAGGATCCGGTCGGGGCTGTAGACGATCATTCCCGTCATCTCCCCCGGTTCCCCATCCCTTCCTTTCCGAATAGCGATGATCTCCGTCTCATACAGCGTGCCGTCGTCCAGGTTCATCAGAGTGCTGGTGTCCACGTCATTGATCCCATGTCCCAGGGCGCCAAAGTTGCCGTCCGCGTCTATATACGTCAAAGTGCCCACTCCCTGCGCATTGTCTCTTATCCATATGCCCAACTTATATTTTTGGTCGCTGTTTTGCGCAGGCTGTGCCCTGACGTCCAGAATATCGTCACCGCGTCGGATCCGCAGCGTTACCTCCCTGCCCTGGCTTTCCTCCACCCGGCGCACAAAATCTTTTTTATCCTCCACCGGCTCTCCGTCCAATTCCAAAATATAGTCGCCGGATTTTACCACATATTTGGCCGGGCAATAGGTAAGGCCGTCCGGGCCCTGAAAATCACCTACACCCACCACCAGCAGGCCCTCCGCCTTCACATAGATACCGATGGGCGCTCCCACAGGCGTCAGTTCCTGCTCCCGGATGACCTGTATCCCCACCTGCTTAAACGGCAGGATGCCAAATATCTTCACATTCATCTGGTAGCTCTGGTCTGAGCTCATCTTCATTGTTACCTGACGGCTCAGATCAATGTTGACGGCTCCTGCCGGGATATTGGACTCCTCCTGGCCGCTGACCGCCACCATCTCCCCGGTGAGAGGCACTCCCAGGTCAATGGTCTGCTCCATATCCGCCTTGATGCGCAGCACCGAAGGTACCTGATTATATAGGTTGTAATAGCCCATGCCGCCCAGCGCGAAACTGGCGCATATCAGCGCGCCGCAGAGGGCGTAGCGGCAGGTTTTCCGGCGTCGTCTGGACCTTTTCCATTTTTCCAGGAGCGCAAACATATCGGCCCCTGCCTGTCCCTGTATCTCTGCGTTTTCCCGCTCTATATCTCTATTATAAATATTTTTTTTCCACATAAAATCACACACTTTCGCAAATAGTCTTGCAAATAGTGTGTGATTATTTTTTGAACTTTAATCAATGAAATTTATGGCTTTAAAAATTAAGTGGTGGTCCGCACTCTGTCCCAGTCTGTGACTCCTTCCGCCCCCACCAGCCAATTCAGCGCATAGTGCCACTCATAGACGATCTCGCTGTTCACAGCCTCCACTTTTGTCCCGTGGATCCTGGCGTCCACACAGGCCCAGTCATAGCGGAAGAGCAGATCCTGCATGTCCAGTATCTCATCCCTGCTCCTCAGTTTTGCTTTTTTCATCAGACTGTCAAAGTCATTGTTCCAGATCAGCGCGCCCAGCCTGGAGGCGTCGCATATCTCGTTCGGCTCCCCCAGTTCAAAGAGAGACAGCGCCCACAGCAGGACCGCGCAGCACTCATATCTCCATCCAAACCGGTTATGGCTGGCAACATCGTCCAGTTTCCCGTCCAGATAATCCCGCTCCTCTCCGGACAGCCATGCCCTGACGCCATAGTCCTCATCCAGTTGTTCCACCATCTTCCGGGCCATCTCCCGGGGATCCTCCCCCTGCTCATGGGTGAGCGCCTCCGAGCGGACACACGCGGCAAACACCGCCACCGCTCTGCGCAGGATCTCCTCCTGGGCGGGGATCCTGCACTCGCTCTCACAGACCGCCGCCCTCAGATGTTCGATATACGGAATGCCCCTGTCCCTGCAGGCGGCAATGGAACGGGCTTTGCGCTCCTGATCGGCCTGGGTTTCCTCCGCTTTTCCGCCCTTCAGATAGGAAGAGTCCGCCATAGGATGAAAGGATTCAAAATCCGTCTTTCCGTCTATGGAGATCAAAATCCTTCTGTCAGGATGGAACAGGCAGAATTGCGGACTCAGCACAAAACCCACCAGCAGATCCGCCAGTCTGAAGATCGATTCCCCCACAGCCTCGGTTCTTCCCGCATCTCCATTGGTCTGAAAACGGATCCCCACTATACAGTTAAACAGCCTTATCTGCGTCAGGGCAGCCTTGCGCACCTCCTGGTTCTCAAGCGGAGCCTGTGAAAAAAAGTTCATCATGCCTGCCGCCTGGGCTTCCGTCTCTGCCGCGTCCGTCTTAATATAGAAATCAACGGCGGATTCATCTGTCAGCGACATCCGGAAATGCCCTGGTTCCGCCTGAGAAAAGCTTTTCCGCAGCGGGGCAAACGCCTCCTGTATCTTTTCAGGGATGACGTCCATATCCCCTCTGCACGCATATATTGTCATAACCGCGTCCTGCCATTCCTGCTTTTCCTTTTTCTTCTTGCCAAACAGCCCCATTGTATGTCTCTCCTCACATCTTTTTCTGCATTCTATACACTGTGTTCCTCCCGAACACTGCACAGGAGCCGGTCAGCCCGCGCAATCCGTTTTGTGTTTCAGCGCCTGCTGCCGCATCTCCCGGGCATTGCCCAGCACCGCGTCCGTCATACCGTCGCTGCCCAGCAGCCTGCCCAGTTCCTGTAGGTTCTCGTCGCCCGCAAGGAGCCGGATGTCCGTGACGGTGCTATCTTCACTGGCCGTTTTTTCGATGACAAAATGCCGGTCCGCCATGGCGGCGATCTGAGGCAGATGGGTGATACAGATCACCTGATGGGCACGAGCCACGCAGTTAAGCTGTTCCGACACTTTCCAGGCCGTCTTGCCGCTGATCCCCGCATCGATCTCGTCAAAGATCAGCGTGTCGATATCGTCCCGGCTGGCCAGCACTGTCTTGATAGCCAGCATGATACGGGACAGTTCGCCGCCGCTGGCGATCTGGGCAAGGGGTTTCACCGCCTCCCCCGGATTGGTGGAGATCAAAAATTCCACCTCATCCCATCCCTTTGCCGTGATGGGCTGCCTGTCCAGCACCCGGATCTCCAACTGCACGGTCAAAAAATTCAGTCCCTGCAGAGCCCCGGTCAGCACCTTTGTCAGACCGACAGCGCTCTCCCTGCGGATAGCCGTCAGCTTTTCGCATGCCTGCGAGAGTTCCTCCTCCGCCTGGGACAGTTTTCGCTCCAGTTCACTCATATACAGATCGTAATCCGCCAGTTTTTCCAGTCTCTGGCATTTTTGCTCATAGACCTGCAGTATCTGCTCCAGGGTGCTGCCATACTTATCCTTCAGGCGGTTTATGCAGTTCAGGCGGTCTTCGGTCTGGCGAAAGTCCTGCTCGTCCCAGACAAGGGTATCGCTGTACTGGGCCATGTCCCGATTGCAGTCGCTTAACAGATCGTCGATCTGGGTCAACTGCTCCGCCATCTGCTCCAGCCTGCTGTCATATTCCGTGATCCCGTGTATACAGCGCAGTGCCCGGCTGAGGGCGCTGCCGGCTCCTCCCTCCTCATTGCCCGCGTACTGCCTTACTTCGTCCAGCGCCTCGGTAATCTTTTTCCCGTTTGTCATACGCCGATAGTTCTCTTCCAATATCTCATCTTCACCGGGCCGCAGAGCCGCCTCCTGAATCTCCTGACACTCAAAGGCCAGCAGATCCTGCTCCCGCTTGAGAGTCTCCTGATCCAATATGTTCTTCGCCCGCTCCTGGGCAATCCGGGTCATTTCCCGGTGGCACTGCGCCGCTGCGGCCAGCGCTTCCTGGGCCTCCTGCCCCCCGTAGGCATCCAATATCTCCATATGTTTTTTCTTATGCAAAAGAGACTGATGCTCGTGCTGCCCGTGAATATCGATCAGCAGCTCCGCCACCTCCTTGACCTGACGGGCGGAGACAGTCTCGCCGTTGATGCGCAACACGCTCTTTCCCGGCTGCATCCGACGGCTGATCAGCACCGTGTCCTCCTCCATCGGTATCTCCAGCTCCTGCAGTTTCTCCCGCAGCGCCCGCTCCTGGGGCGGGCAGGAAAATAATAACTCCACCAGGGCGCTCTCCGCCCCCTGCCGCAGCATGTCCTTGTCAAATCTGGCTCCCAGCGCCAGATTGACCGAACCGATCAAAATGGACTTTCCCGCGCCAGTCTCTCCGGTCAGGATATTCAGTCCCTCCCCAAATTCTACTTCTGTTTCTTCAATAAGGGCCAAGTTTTTCACATGTAAACTGACTAACATCTCTTTTTTCCTCCTGGCTCCCTCTCATCAGGGGCGCCATGCCCTCTTCCCCCAGTCCCCCCACTCCCTGTGTCAAGGGGACTGCCGCGGGATCACTCCCGCGTTATTTTTACAACAATTCCCGGATTCTCTCCATCAGCCTCTCCGTATCCTCCACGGTGCGCACGGCCATCATGATCGTATCGTCCCCGGCGATACTGCCCACGATCTCCTGAAAATGCATGGCATCAATGGCGGCGGCCACCGCCATCGCCATACCGGAGACCGTCTTGACCACCAGGATATTCTGCGCCATATCCATGGAGGAGAAACCGTCCCGCAGTACCCGGATGTACTTGTCCTCCAGCCCGCGGCCCTCCTCCTGGCGTGGAACGGTGTATCTCTGTCCCCCGCCGCCGTCGGAGACTTTGTACAGGCTCAGTTCCCGGATATCCCGGGACACGGTGGCCTGGGTCACGTCAAATCCCGCGTTTTTCAACTGGCGGGCCAACTCTTCCTGTGTATCGATCTGCTGACTGGCGATGATCTCCAGGATCTTGCCATGCCTTGTTTTTTTCGGACTCATGATCTCCTCCCATCTCCCGTTCCACATTCGTCCCCAGGGTCGCTCGGTCTGCTCTCGCCCCCGCATCGCCCGGTCCTCTCACGCCCCGCGTTACTTGGTCTGCTTTCGCCCCCGCATCGCCCGGTCCGCTTTCGCCTCGCATTACTCGGCCTGCTCTCGCCTCCGCGTCACTCGTTCTCCCGCATCTTGCGGTGCAGCACTTCCAGAAAACTCACCCGGTTCACCGCCAGGATCTCCGTGGTCTTCTCCGATCTGGCGATCTGGATCCTGTCCCCGGTGCTCATGGACACTTCATGGGCGCCGTCAAAATTGGCCGTAACCTGCTGCCTGCGGCCCTCCCGTCCCTGGGGGATCTCGATCTCGATCACATCCTCCGGCGACAGGATGATGCTCCTGCTGCTGAGGGTATGGGGGCAGATGGGCGTCATGATGATCATTCTGGAGGACGGCTCCGCTATGGGGCCTCCGGCGGAGAGATTATAGCCGGTGGAACCCGTGGGCGTAGTGATGATCACCCCATCGGCGCTGTAATCCTTGAGAAACTGCCCGTTCACATAGATGTTCAGCTTGATGACCTGCAGGGCGCCGCACCTGGATATGACGATATCGTTCAGGGACCAGTCCTCGGTGACGCGGCCGTCCCGATAAAACACCTTGCCGTTGAGCATCATCCTGCTCTCGGAAAAGACCTGGCCCGCCATGAGCCGCTCCAACGCCTCCTCCAGCCCCGCAGGTTCCACCTCCGTCATATAGCCCAGCGTCCCCAGATTCACGCCGATCAGCGGGATCCGCATCTTCTTCACGTCCCAGGCCGCCTGCAGCATCGTCCCGTCCCCGCCCAGCACGATCATGCAGTACGCGTCCTCCGGATAGACCGTCTCCCGATCCAGGCCCCCGTCCCCCACAGATTCCTGGGACTCCTCGACGTGATGGTTTCCGTCTCCCTTGTTCCTCAGGATCACCGTACATCTGTGCCCACGGGATTCCAGATACCTCCGTATCCGCTCTGTGGTAGCCAGCCCCTGATCCTTATGACAATTCGTATAAATTATAAAATGTTTCATACGTGCTCCTCTATCCCTGGCTCCGTCCCACGCAGCCCCTTATGCGCCCGCTCCACGATATCCTGTATCACGCCGGGCCAGTCCTGCCGCCAGGAAAGACCACTCTTTGCCGCCGTCAGCTCCTTTAAGCAGCTCTCCCCTTCCTGCTCCGTGAGCTGCGCCAGCTCCCCGCAGCGCACCCCGTCCTTACGAATATGGATCAGGTACTCGATATTCCCCTTGGACCCTGTGATCGGGGAATACTCCAGATGCAGCACGCAAAACCCGATGGCGTCCGCAAAGTCAACGATCTTGCGGATTACCTCTCTGTGTATGGACGGTTCCCGGACCACTCCCTTTTTTCCCACCTTCTCCCGGCCCGCCTCAAACTGAGGTTTGATCAGGCATACCATCTCTCCTCCGTCCCGCAGCAGGTTCCGGGCCGGGATCAGAATCTTGGTCAGGGAGATAAAGGATACGTCCACACTGGCGAAATCCAGTCTTTCCGGGATGTCTCCGGGCGTCATATAGCGGAAATTGGTCTTTTCCATGCAGACCACCCTGGGATCCGTGCGCAGTTTCCAATCCAACTGCCCCGGCCCCACGTCCACAGAGTAGACTTTTACGGCCCCGTTCTGCAGCATACAGTCGGTAAAGCCCCCGGTGGAGGCTCCTATGTCCATACATGTCAATCCACTCAGGGCGATCCCCCAGCGCTCCACCGCCTTTTCCAGTTTCAGGCCTCCCCGGCTCACATATTTCTGTCCCGCACCCCTGACCTCAAGCTGCATCCCCTCCAGTTCAAACATGCTGCCGGCCTTGTCTTCCTTCTCCCCGTTCACATAGACATTGCCCGACATGATGATCGCCTTGGCTTTTTCCCGGGAGGGCGCATAGCCCTGCCCCACCAGGATCACATCCAACCGTTCCTTCATAGTTCTCTCGCTTTCCTCTTACCCTCATACCGCAGACGGACGAGGCGGCTGATGCTGTCCGCGTCCATCCCGATCTCGCTCTTTAACTTTTCCACATTGCCGTGTTCGATATACGCGTCGGGCAGCGCCATCTGCAGGCAGTCCGCCGCCAGGCTCTCCTCGTTGATCAGTTTCAGTACCTTTTCTCCATAGCCCCCCGCCGCCACATTTTCCTCCATGGTCACGATGAGCGAATGCTCCATGCAGGCCTCCCGCACGGCCTCCCGGTCGATGGGTTTGACGAAACGGGCGTTGACCAGACTCACTCGCAGCCCCTCCGCTTTCAGCTTTTCCCTGACCTGCTCCGCCGTTTTGACCATGCTCCCCACGGCGAACAGTGCAATATCCTGTTCCCGGTATATCCACTCTGCCCTGCCGCAGACGATGGGTTCCCGATATTCTTTCAGGCCGTCGTAGGCCTCTCCCCTGGGATAGCGGATCGCTATGGGGCCTCCGAAGGCCACCGCGTATTTCAGCATGTCCGCCAGCTCCCATTTATTTTTGGGAGCGCACACATGCATGTTCGGTATATTGGTGAGATAAGACAGGTCAAAGATCCCCTGATGCGTCTCTCCGTCGCTGCCCACCAGCCCCGCCCGGTCGATGGCAAAGACCACCGGCAGATTCTGGATGCATACGTCATGGAGTATCTGGTCGTAAGCTCTCTGCAAAAAGGAGGAATATATGGCCACCACGGGTTTCATGCCGCCCGCCGCCAGCCCCGCCGCAAATGTCACCGCGTGCTCCTCGGCGATCCCCACGTCAAAAAACCGCTCCGGGTACATGTTGCGGAACCGCTTAAGCCCCGTGCCATCGGGCATGGCGGCGGTGATGGCCACCACTTTCTCGTCCCGGTCCCCCAGCTTGCACATCACCGTGGCAAAAATATCCGTATAGTTTGGAGTGGTACGGGGGACAGAGGGCAATCCCGTCTCCACGTCAAAGGGATCCGCGCCGTGGAACCTGGCGGGATGCCGCTCCGCAGGGGCATATCCCTTGCCCTTCTGGGTAATAGCGTGGATCATCACGGCTCCGTTCACCCTTCTGGCCTCCTGGATCACCCGCACCAGCGCCTGGATATTGTGGCCGTCCACGGGGCCTAAATATGTAATACCCATATCCTCGAAAAGCATACCCGGGATCACCAACTGTTTAAAGCTGCTCTTGACCCTGCGGATGCCGGACACCATGTTATTGCCCCGGGGCGTTCCCCGCAGAGCCTCGTAGATCCCCTTTTTCAGATCCAGATAGCTGTCCGCCGTCCGTATATTGTTCAGATATTTGGAAACGCCTCCCACATTCTCGGAGATGGACATGTTATTGTCATTCAGAATGATGATGAAATTAGTCTCCAGCTTACCGGCGTTGTTCAGGGCCTCATAGGCCATACCCCCGGTCATGGCGCCGTCGCCGATGACGGACACGATGGTCTGCTCCGTCCCCTGGATATCTCTGGCCTTCACCAGCCCCAGCCCCGCGGAGATGGAAGTGGAACTGTGTCCCGTGTCAAAGGCGTCGCAGTTGCTCTCCTTGCGCTTGGGAAAGCCGCTCATGCCGTGGAACTGCCGCAGGCCGTCAAAGCCGTCCTTGCGCCCGGTCAATATCTTATGGGTATAGGACTGATGGCCCACATCCCACACAATCTTGTCCTCCGGCAGTTTTAAGGCCAGATGCAGCGCCATGGTCAGCTCCACCGCCCCCAGGTTGGAACCCAGATGTCCGCCTGTAACGCTGATCTTGCGAATCAGGAAATCCCGGATCTCCTGGGCCAGCTCCTCATAGTTTTTCGGATCGATATTTTTGATATCATTAACATTCTGAATCTGCTCTAAGTACATATTATTTATCCTCACGCATGCCCCGGTGTGCTGACCTGCTCTTCCCTGTATCCCGCAGCAGGCTATTTTCTGCGATGGATCAGATATTCCGTCAGCGCCCGCAAAAAACCGCTGTCCCCGTCCATGGAGGAAAGGATCTCCACCGCCTCCCCGGAAAGCCGTTTCACCTCCGCCGCCGATGCCTCCAGTCCCCGGATCGTCACATAGGTCTGCTTGTGATTCTTCTCATCGCTCCCTATGGGCTTGCCCAGTTCCTCCATACTGCCGGTGACATCCAGGATATCATCCTGGATCTGGAAGGCGATGCCTATGTTATAAGCGCATTTTTCCATCTGGCTTACCTGCCGCTCATCGGCTCCTGCCAGGATCGCTCCCACCATCATGGACGCCTGGATCAGCGCCGCCGTCTTGTGCTCATGGATAAATAAAAGCTGCTCCATATCCGCCTGCGTCGCCTGCTCCGCCTCTATATCCGCCGTTTGGCCGCCGATCATGCCATAGACACCCGCCTTGCGCGCCAGCACCTCTATGGCCGTGGCTATACGCCGCATACGCGCCGCCTCTTCCTGGGGCTCCTCCTTGGGACCCTCCAGAAAAAATGCCTTCATCGCCGTCTCCCAGGCCAGATTCAACAGCCCGTCCCCGGCCAGGATACCCATGGCCTCTCCATATACCGCATGGGTGGTCTTTCTTCCCCGGCGGTACTCGTCGTTGTCCATGGCAGGCAGATCGTCATGGACCAGCGAATACGTGTGTATCATCTCTACGGCCGCCATCAGCGGTTCGATCTCCGGCCCTGTGCCGCCCAACATCCGGTACACCTCATACATCAGCATGGGGCGCAGACGTTTTCCTCCGGCCAGTATACTGTAATTCATGGCCTCCAGCACCGTGTGCTGCCACCCTGCCGCCTGGGGCAGCCACTTACAGACGATCTGTTCCACTTCCCCGGTCTTACGCTCCAGGATTTCCCGCATATCTTCCATATCTTCCTCATTTCCCATATCACGGGCGCCGCCGTGATATCCTGCTTGAATCGCCGTCCTGCGGCACTATTCCAACGCGTCAAAGGGTTCCAGTGCCCCCTCCTGCGTCAGTTTCAATACCTGTTTTTCCACTCTGTCGATCTGGTCATTGCATGCCTTGACCAGTTTCATGCCCTCGCTGTAGGCCGCAAAAGCCTCCTCCAGAGAAGTATCCTCATTCTCCAGCCGTCCGATAGCCTCCTCCAGTTTCGCGAAATTCTCCTCTATGCTCAGTGTTTTCCCGCTCTTTTTCGGGTTCGCGTTCCCCTGATCCGTCCCTTTTTTCTCTGCCATCTACTCTTCCTCGTCTCTCCTTTTTGCAACTGCAATATCTTTTCCCCGTCAGCAGCATCCCTTCCCGATCAGCAGGGTTTCCTGCCAGGAAACGCAGCCTTTTTCCGGTCCGTCACTCTGGCCTTTATAAGCCCGTCCGTCACATGGATCGTCACCGTCTGCCCCGGCTGCACTCCCTGCACGGAGCGGATGGCGCCTCCCCCTTCGTCCGTCACATAGCTGTAGCCGCTGCTGAGCTTGCGCAGCGGGGACAGCCCTTTCATCTGCTCAATATACAATGCCATCCGATGCTTTTTTTCCGAGAGGGCGCTCTCCATTCCCCGCTGCAGTCTCTCCTCCAGTTGGATCAGATACGCTCGATTCTCCCGGAGCCTGCTCTGCGGCCCGGCGGCCTTGAGACGCAGCCGGCAGTTCTCCGCCCTGGCGCGCTCTCCTGCTATGCGCCTCTGCATCCCCCGGCCCAGTCGCCCCGCAGTCTCCGCCAACTCATCCGTCAGCTGGCGGATATCGTACACTGCCAGCTCGGCCGCCGCAGAGGGCGTGGGCGCCCTCAGATCCGATACAAAGTCGATGATGGTGGTATCCGTCTCATGTCCCACCGCAGAGATAACGGGCACCGAGCAGTCAAACACCGCCTGGGCCACCGCCCTGTCGTTAAAAGCCCACAGGTCTTCTATAGAACCGCCGCCCCGGCCCACGATCATCACATCCACACCCTGCCGTTCCAGGGCCCTGATGCCCCGGACGATGCTCTCCGGAGCCTGCTCTCCCTGTACGATGGCGGGATAGAGCAGGATCTGCACATAGGGATTGCGCCGGGTGGCGATCTGTATGATATCCCGCACCGCCGCGCCCGTGTCCGCCGTCACCACTCCCAGCGTACGTATAAATCTGGGAATGGGCTTTTTGTACTCCGGGGCAAACATACCCAGTTCCTCCAGTTCCCGTTTCAACTGCTCATAGCGCTCGTACAGTGCCCCCGCGCCGTCCAGCGCGATCTGTCTGGCGTAGAGCTGGTACTTTCCGTCCCTCTCATACACGTCCACCCCGCCACCCACGATGACCTGCTGCCCATCCTGCAGGCGGAAATCGAGCCCACGGCGGTAACCGGCAAACATCACGCAGTTCAGCGTGCCCTTTTGATCCTTTAACGTAAAATAAATATGTCCAGAGGAATGATACTTGCAGTTGCTCACTTCTCCTTTTACAAAGAGAGCCTGCAGCATATAATCCTGCGTGAACATATTCTTGATATACGCATTGACCTGCGCTACCGTATAAACGCTGCGCGCCGTCACTGTTTCTCCTCCTGACCGGAGCGCACAAACTTCGCCAGCACGGCATTGACAAACGCGCCAGAATTATCCTGCCCATATTTCTTGGCCAGCTCTACCGCCTCGTTGATAGCCACGCTGTCCGGCACGTCCCCGTCATACAGGATCTCATAAACTCCCAGACGCAGAATCGTCAGCTCCACCTTGCCCATACGGCTCACGCTCCACCCCTGCGCCTTCTCGTCGATCATCTTGTCGATGACGGGAATCTGTTCCTGTATACGTTCATATTTATCCGTGATATAGGTAATATCCTTCTCTTTGGCTGCCATGCCTTCCTCCTGCGTCGGCAGCTTTATCTGCTCCAGAAAAAAGTCCCTCTGCCAAGGCATCTCCTCCGGCGTATTAAATTCCACGCGAAAAAGCAGCTTGAATATCTGCTCTCTCTGTTCACGTCGTCCCATAGCTCCTACTCTCCGTCTTCTTTCGTCAGTCCCGGCCAGTGTGCTGACACGCTCATAATTTGACTAATGATGAAGAATAAATTTTCACTCTGCAAGGCGGCGGAGGGAAACGATGCGGTGGCATCGTTGACCGACAACAACGCAGCAGATGGAAATTTAGGCAAGTCATTAGTCAAATTATGAACGTGTCAGTACACCAGGTCACTGATTCACCTTCACTCCGGCGATGCGTATATTGACGTCACTACAGGTAAGCCCCGTCATATTCTCAATGGCAGCCTTCACCTTGGCCTGCACCTTGCTGCAGGTAGCGGGAATGTTAAACCCATAAGCCAGCACCACCGCCAGATCCACCACCACATTGCCGCCTGTCACGTCCACTCTCACATACTTTTTCACGGGTTTCCCGTTGGATCCCAGGGCGGGAGCCACCCCCTCGACCTCGTTGGCCGCCAGTCTGGCGATGGTAGCCACCACATCGTCCGCTATCTTCACACTACCCACATTCTCATCCTCCTGCAATACCACAGTCTTTCTATCTATCTCTTTCTCCATGTTTTCTCCTTTCCCTTATCCCACAGATCCGGTAATTGCGGAACCCGCGATAACGTCCGTAAGGCGCAAAGCGTTTTACTTATGTTAAACGCAAAGCGTTTTACTCATTGTACCACATTCCCCCTGATCCCTCAAGTACAAAAAGCGTTTCCTAAGAAAACCAGAAGGTGACGGACAACTGTTTTTCATTGCGGGCATAATGCAGGGTACTGCATTCACTGCCCAGATAGGAAAACACCCCTTTATCCTCGATCAGATGCTCCAACAGCTGGCTGTATACGCTCTCCTGGGTACATTTCAGCGAGATCTCCTGACGGCCCGCAGAAATAGCCCGGTCAAAAGCCTGCCGCAGCGTCTCCTCCTCGCAATCCTCCAGCAGACAGCCCTCCCGCACATAGTAATTGTCGCGGGTGGCGGTACACTCCGGCAACGGCACTCCCATATCGGGGGTATGCGTGCGCAGCAACTGGCTGGTGGTAACGCACAGATAGTCATAATTGACCTGCGGGATCCAGCCGCTGTCCTGTCCGTCATCCTCCGCCTGTCGGTAAGAGGCATCTCCCCAGGTGGTATCCATATAATAGTAATCCCCATCCAGGCAAAGCATATTCCATGCGTGTCCCTCCCCCGGCTGTACCTGCCCCTGCACCAGCAGGCAGGGAATCCCCAGATGATTGAGCAGATACTGGGTGGCCTTGGCATACCCCTGACACACGGACGCGCCGTTTACCAAGACGGAATACAGATTCTGACTGTCCGGCGCGTCCAGTACGTAATCGGTATCACGGATCAATGTCTCATATACATAACGGGCTTTCTCATAATCGTCTCCCCTTGCGGGAGCCTGCGCCAGCAGCGCATCGGCGGCGTCCTCGATCTGTTCCCACTTGTGGGCGCACTCCTGAATATCGCAGGTATAGCTGCCGGAAAACTCGATCTTGACCAGCCTGTCCATACGGCTGTATTTTGTATAGCGGTATCCGTCCACATAAAAATATTCCGGGTGGTCCGCCAGCACATAACAGAATATCCTGTCGATGTCCTCCTCCGTCAGGCCCGCCTCCAGCCCCTCCGGGGACAGTTCCTGCTCCTTCTCCATGCTGGCCAGAACCCCCTGGATATCCCGATACCACTTTTTTCCCGCCTCATCCAGATACTGATAGCAGTATTCCCATGCCAGCGGATCCGTATAATCCACCGAGGCGGTTTCTTCCTGCTCCTGCAAGCCGGACAGCGCCTGCCAGGTCAGGACACGGGATTCCAGGGCCACGGAAGGCGCATCTACGCTCTGGCCGTCCACATCCTCCTGCACCTGGTCGGCCTCCCGGATCGGCTCCCCGCCGCGTTGGGCATCTCCCTGCCAAAACTCCGGAGAGCCGACGAGCAGGATCACCGCCGCCAAAGCCGCCGCAATGCAGCAGAACGCTCCCATATACGCTAATTTTCCCCAAAAATGCTTTCTCCGCCTACGCAATCACGCACCTTCCTCTCTGGCTGTCAATCCATATGATTCCCCTATTCCCTGCTGAACTCCGACAGTTCCAGTCCCTTATTGCGATCCAGCGTCATCCCGATGCTCCAGGAATTCACGAACAAGAGCAGCGGATTGCCCCGCATGTCCTTTACTTTTTTCATGTCCGACGTGCCGGTGAGTTTTTCCACATCCACCTCGTCCTTGTTGGCGATCCAGCGGATATGCTCGTAGGGCAGATTCTCCAGGCGGATCTCCACATTGTACTCGTTCTCCAGACGGTATTTCAACACGTCAAACTGCAGTACACCCACCACGCCCACTATGATCTCCTCCATACCGGAGTTAAACTCCTGAAAGATCTGGATGGCGCCCTCCTGGGCGATTTGCTGCACTCCCTTGGTAAACTGTTTGCGTTTCATCGTATCCACCTGGCGCACCCTGGCAAAATGCTCCGGCGCAAAGGTGGGAATCCCCTCATAGGCAAATTTTTCTTTGGGCATGCACAGCGTATCCCCTATGGAAAATATGCCGGGATCGAACACGCCGATAATATCTCCCGCATAGGCCTCGTCCAGGATCTTTCTCTCGTCGGCCATGATCTGCTGGGGCTGGGACAGGCGCATCACCTTCCCGCCCTGTACATGACGCACCTCCATATTGGCGTCAAAGCGGCCCGAGCAGATGCGCATAAAGGCCACTCTATCCCTGTGGGCCTTGTTCATATTGGCCTGTATCTTAAACACAAAGGCCGAAAATTCGTGTTCCACCGGATCTATAAGACCCACGTCCGCCATTCTGGGCAGGGGCGTGGTGGTCATCCGCAGAAAATGCTGTAAAAAGATCTCCACGCCGAAATTGGTGAGCGCCGAGCCGAAAAACACCGGCGTCAACTGTCCTTTCTGCACCGCCTCCAAGTCAAAGTCCGCGCTGGCTCCGTCCAGAAGTTCCACTTCCTCCAGCAGCTTGTCCGCCGCCGCGTCTCCGATCAGTTCCCGCAGAGCTGTTTCCTCCTGCACCGGCACCACCCGGGTCTCGCCCTCTTTCGTGCCCTTCTCCGTGTCGGAGTAAGTATAAACCGCCCTTTCCTCGCGGTCATACACCCCCTTAAATCCTTTTCCGGAACCGATGGGCCAGTTTACGGGACAGGTGGCGATGCCCAGCTCCTTCTCGATCTCGTCCAACAGTTCAAAGGTGTCGTTGGCGTCCCTGTCCAGTTTGTTGATAAAGGTGAAGATCGGAATCCCCCTCATGCCGCAGACCTTAAACAGCTTACGAGTCTGGGCCTCCACGCCCTTGGACGCGTCTATGACCATCACGGCGGAGTCCGCCGCCATCAGCGTCCGGTAGGTGTCCTCCGAAAAGTCCTGATGTCCCGGAGTGTCCAAAATATTGATACAAAATCCGTCGTACTCAAACTGTAACACGGAGGAGGTGACGGAAATACCTCTCTCCTTCTCGATCTCCATCCAATCGGAAACCGCGTGCCTCGCCGTGGCCTTGCCCTTGACGCTGCCCGCCAGATTGATGGCGCCGCCGTAGAGCAGGAATTTTTCCGTGAGAGTCGTCTTACCCGCGTCCGGGTGTGAGATAATGGCGAAGGTACGCCGCCTGTTTATTTCTTCCGTATATTGATTCATGGGTCTATTTCCTCCTATTTAAAGTTCCGCAAGTTCCCTACAAGCCCACACATCGGTGATACAGATCCGGCCGCTTTAGGCGTCCCGATCTGTATCAGTGCGCTCTCCGGTAACTTGCTGTTTTATAGTTCCGCAGTTTTCCTACAAGCCCACACATCGGTAATCCATATCCGGCCGCTTCTGGCGTCCCGATATGGATTAGTGCGCTTTCCGGAAAACTGCTGTTTAAAGTTCCGCAAGTTCCCTACAAGCCCACACATCGGTGATACAGATCCGGCCGCTTTAGGCGTCCCGATCTGTATCAGTGCGCTTTCCGGTAACTTGCTGTCTTAGAGTTCCGCAAGTTCTGTATGTTCCCTTTCTCCGCGGCTTAATGTGGAAACAGCCCCTCTCCGTCAATCTTTGGCGGGATATCAAAATACTGCAGCACGGTGGCCCCTATATCCGCAAAGGTTTCCCTGGTGCCCATATTGCCGGGACACACATTTTTACCGTACATCAAAAGCGGCGTATACTCCCGGGTATGGTCCGTGGTTTTTGTGTAGGCCGGATCGCAGCCATGATCCGCCGTGATCATCAGCAGGTCCTCCGGACCCATTTTTCCCATGATCTCCGGCAGCTTTTCATCAAAGACGCTCAGGGCCCGAGCATAGCCATCCACGTCCCTGCGGTGTCCGTACAGCATATCGTAATCTACCAGATTCACAAAACAAAGCCCCTCAAAATCCCTGTCTAAATACTCTAAAGTGCGCGAGATACCCTCCTCGTTGCCGCTGGTATAAACATGCTCCGTAATACCCTTTCCCGCGAAAATATCCTGTATCTTGCCCACGGCGATCACACTTTTTCCCGCCTGAGACAGTTGATCCAGCATAGTCACACCGGGGGGCTCCAGAGAAAAATCGTGTCTGCGGGGCGTCCTGGTAAACAGACCGCCTGCCGGACCCACAAAGGGTCTGGCGATCACACGGCCCACGCCATGTTCGCCCTTTAAGATCTCCCGGGCAATGCGGCAGTAGGCATATAGCTGCTCCACCGGGACGATCTCCTCATGGGCGGCGATCTGAAATACGCTGTCCGCCGATGTGTACACGATCAGATCCCCTGTGCGCATATGGGCGTCCCCGTACTCCTGTATCACCTGGGTTCCCGAATAAGGCAGGTTGCACAGCACGCCTCGGCCGGTACGGCGACTAAACTCCTCCAGAACCTCCTTGGGAAAACCCTGGGGATAGGTGGGCAGGGGACGCTTAGACACCAGCCCCGCTATCTCCCAATGCCCTATGGTGGTATCTTTGCCCCGGGAGCGCTCGGCCATTCTGGCATATCTGCCGGTCACCTGGGCTTTATCCACTGTAGCCAGACGACGGATCACCGGCTCCTCCGCCACCCCATCAATACAAAACAGCCCCAACCGCTCCAGATTGGGCACATGGAAACAGGAGCTGGCTGCCACGCTGCGCAGGGTGTTCACATCCACATCCCCATACTGCGGCGCATCCGCCATCTCCCCGATTCCAAAACTGTCCAGCACAATCAAAAACACTCGTTTGTTACTCAATATCTTTTCCTCACCTTTCGTAAAATCCGCTTATCACAGTAAACGCATGGTATTTTACTCAGTATACCACATTTTTATGTATTGTACACTAAATTATTCCTGTACGACTGTGCTGATAATGATATTCTCCGCGCCGATCTCGGTCTTGCGTTTCACAATATCCTCGATCTGGGCTCTCTGTACATCCGTCAGAGTCAGGGCATTGACCACCACGTCCACGGCTCCGTCGTTGATACTGACTACCACGTCCGAGAACCCTTTGGCCTCCAGAAGTATCTCCGCCGCTGCCTCCTTCTCGGCGATGGCGGTCATCTGTACCATAGTGTTTACCGCTTCCTGTTTCTGCTCGTCGGAGAGGCCGTCGCTGTTGATGATCTCCATCAGCGTCTCCTTGTTTTTCGCCCTTACCTGCTCTTTTAACAACTTGGCCTCAGAGAGCATGGCTACGCCGTTGGAGGAGGAAAATACCGCTTCGCCCGGCACTTCTCCCTCGGCAGGCTGGGCCTCTCCCACCACCATATCCGAATCCAGATAATTCTCGGCGATTTCATCCCCGTCTGTATCCAGACTGTCGATCTCCGTCACGGAGGACGCCACCAGATCGGCCTCCGACAGATCCAGCATGCCGTCTATATCGCTTATGTCATACTGCCCTGCCACCACATTGTCCGTGATCACTCCGTCCGTATTTGTCACCTCTGCCGTCTTTCCCTCGTCTCCCAGAACTTTCTCGTCCAGATTGGTCCCCGCAAACTGCAGATAGCCTGCAATGGCCAGCATGATCGCAAGAGCGGTAATCATTAGCTGATTCTTTTTGATTAAGTTTTTCACACTTTTCTCCCTTTTCTATGCTCTCTTCTTTTTTACTAGTTCATTGTATGAGGGCTTATTCGGATATATTCACACCGTCGTCCATTTTCACCACCTTTACCTTATGCGCCTCCACATTAAAAAGTGCCTGCACCATATCCGTAATGTTTCTGTTGATATTGCCCGTTCCGGCTCCCTGGGCCACCACCACCACACCCTTCACCTTTGGCAGCAGCGTTTTTACCACATACGGCTCATTGTTGCCGGAGCTGTGATACACCGTACTCTCCGACTGGCTGATCTGCTGAGAAAAGCGGTTTCCCCCCTGGCTGTCCTCCTCGGTGGTGCTGCTGTTTTCGGTTTCCCGGTCCTTCTCCAGCACCAGCTCCTGCGTCGCCTCCAGCGTGATCATCACTTCCACCGCACCCACGCCGCTGACCCGGGAAAGCGTATCTTCCAGCCGTTTCTCCAGATAAGCGGCATACTCCTCCGTACCTGAAAAAACCGCGCCGGATGGAACCGGATCCTGGGCTGCGCTGCCCGCGCTCTCTCCCTCCAGTCCCACGCTTTGCCTTCCCCCGCTGTTTTTCTCTGTGGGCAGCGCTATCACCACCAGCAGCACACCGGCCAGCAGCAGGATCAGCAGATTGTCTTTCTTCAGCCATTTAGCCATCCGGCTCCTGATCTTCTCCTCCATATCTACCTCTCCACACATAACACGGACTATGCCGAAGTATTGCCTCAAGCGGCACCTGTCCGGCATTTACGGTACTTCCACGATCACGGGATCGATCTGAACAGAAACTTCGGCCGCCGTCTCCTGCTCCGCGTATCCCGCCTCTCCCCCGCCGCCCTCTGCCTCCATATTCCATGACTCCATCTGCGCCCCGATCTGAGACGTCAAAAGCTGTCTGCGGATCTGTTCCATGCGATATTCCTCCAGCGCCGCCTCCCCAAATCCCTGCTCAAAGGAGCTGCTGTAAAACGCGATCCGTTCCTCCAGACTCTGTCCGCCGCCGGACAACAGGGCCTGCACAGGCCCAAAAAGCTGTACCAGGATCATGGCCCCCACCAGCAGTTTCAGATACTTCTCATAAGAACCCTTGGGCTTAAAATAGATCAAAGCCTGGGCACATATCATAAATATACTCATCTGCCGTATGCTTCCAAGCAGCGCATCCAACATACTCTCCTCCTGATCAAAAATCACATTTCCCCTACAGGCACACTTCAAGTTCCCTTTTTCTACAGACCGTGATTCGTGGAAACCGCCACAACGGCTATACTGATCAAAAACAGCAACATCGCCGTGCCAGTGACACGTAACAGCATCATGCTGCCCTCTCCCACCTTGTTGGTACACGCCGTGATCCTCTTGTCGCTGACGATGCCCATGACCGCGGCCGCCAGTTTCAGACAACAGGCTGTCAACAGGATCTGCAGGAGCGGAGCCAGACACATGCTCACCAGCAGGATCAGCAGCACCACGCCGATGCTGTTCTTTATCACTACGGCCGAGCCGATCACCAGAGAGGCCATGCTGTCCGCCGCTCCGCCGATTCCCGGAATAGCCGACACTACTTTTTGTATTGTCGAGGACTTAGCCGTGTCTATAACAGGCGTTATCACCGATTGAAAGACACTGATCCCCGTTACCACGCCGATGATCGCTTTTAACGCCGCCTTGATCGCCTTCTCCAGCAGTTCCATCAGCAGGGACAGTTTTTCCTCGATCCATACGCCGTTCACCACCGCCAGCAGGACATAACTGTATATGAAAGGCAGCAGTCCCCCCACCAGCACCTGCTCCACTCCGTAGATCAACAACAGTACCAGCTGATAGCTTGCGCCCGCGGTTACGGTTCCGCTGGCCACCCCCACAGCCAGCAGATAAGTGGGCACCAGCAGCCGGATAAACACCAGAATGTTTTCCATGGTATCCGACGCCACCTGTACCGTCTGACCGAAACAGGTGAGCAGGACCGCCGTCAACAGCAGATACATAAAATAAAAACTGATATCCGCAATTTGGTGCTTGTCAAATATCTCCATGAAATGGCTCATAAGCGCCGACACCAGCCCCAGCAGCACCAGCCACAGCAGCACATTGCGCATACCGGCCAGTTGCCCCCCTATATCTCCCAGCATCGCGTTTAAGATGTCACGGATGGCCCCCAAGACATCTCCCTGCAGGATCTGGGAAAACACTTGCCGCAGAGAAAACGCGTTTCCGGGAAACAGATCAGACAGCCCCTGCTGCAGTTGGTCAAGCCCATATTCCTGCCATATTATATCGATCGACAGTCCTTCCATGCCTGCCTCTTTCCCGCATGTCCCCGGCGGGCAAAGCCACCCCGGACACGCGAACAAACATATTGATTCAGCGCATAAATCCCTGTATCTGCTCCATCACCGCCAACAGAATGGGCAGTCCGGCAAACATCACCGACAGTTTGCCCAATATCTCGATCTGCTCCGCCACCGCCCCATACCCCGCATCCTTACATATCCCGGCGCTGAACTCACAAATATATGTAACACCTGTTATTTTCAACAGGATCGTCAGATAACTCTGGCTGCTGCCAAGAAACTGGCGTATCAGCGCAAACCTTTCCAGCACGGCGGAGAATTGGCGCACCGCATAGGCAAATATCAAAATGCTGATCACCAGTCCCATATAAACTCCGTACTCGGGCCGGGTAGCCTTAAACTGCAGCGCTACCATGACTCCCAGGATCCCCAGTATACCTATCTTGATAAGTTCCGACATAGACCAACTCTCCCGTATAAGACCACCTGTTATGTGATATCGAACAGAGACTGTATGGTGGTGAACAGATCATAAATATAGGGCACGATCCAGGTCAGCACCAGGATCAGTCCCGCCAGACTGATGAGAAAGGCATGCTCTTCCCGGCCGCTATGTTTGAGTACCTGACTCAATATTGTTACCAGTATTCCCACTGCCGCAATTTTAAATATCAGACTCACACCCATACCCACACTTTCCTTGTTCCCGCGCCGCCTGCCTGCGGTATCGCGTCATTTTGTTTTCCCGCCGCTACAGCAGTATGATAATGAGCAGGAGCCCGCCCAGAGTTCCCAGCCCCACGGCCATACGGCTCTTCTCCCGATTTTCCGCCTCAAGTCCGGCGATCCGCTCTTGCAGCAGTTCCTGTTGCCGCCTGAGCAGCCGTATCCCCGTCTCCGTGTCGCCGCAGCCCTGTTGAAGGACGCATTGCAGAAACATCTGCCTGTCCTGCTCTCTCAGCGCGCTGATTTCCTTGAGCGCCTTTCCCATGACATCCCCGTACACCATAGCAAAACTGTTTCCTTTGTTTTCCGCCATCTGCCGGTACACCTCTGTAAAAGCCTGCCGGTACGGCTCCTCCGCCTGGGCCGCCAACTGGTGACAGCACTCCGGTAAAGTGCTCTTCCCATACTGCAACAGACTGACCAGCAGCTCAATGATACGGTTCATGGCATGCAGATGTTCCAGACGCTGTCTGAGCTGCCATGCATACCATACTCCCAGGCCACAGCAGCTTAAGCCGATCATGCTAAAGCCAACCAGCCGTATCATCTCTCGCCACCTCCTCCCATATACCGTCCATCCGCCTGCGGTGATATATCTGCCTCACCCGGCAATGTCCCTGCCTGTCCCTTTTCAGCACCAGCATACAGGTAAATATACCCTCCGCCAGCAATTCCCCCATTCCCGGTTTCCCCCGCGCGTCCTGCATGTCCATACCGTGTACGGTAGCCATCAGGCTCACACCGCAGGAGGCCGCCATCCTCACTGCCCGTATCTCCTCGCTGCTGCCCAGCTCATCCACCGCCAACACCGCCGGCGACATACTGCGCAGCAACATCATCATGCCCAGTGCTTTGGGGCAGGCATCCAACACATCGCTGCGGGGTCCCAGATCGTTCTGCGGCTGCCCCATATAGCAGCCCGCGATCTCTGAGCGCTCGTCCACCACCCCCACTGTCCGGGCCGGACCGTATGCAGTCCCCCCCGAGATCTGTCTCACCATATCCCGCAACAGCGTGGTCTTACCGCACCCCGGCGGAGATACGATCAGCGTGTTGTACAGGCTGCCCCCCTTATAGATATAGGGCAGCACCGGATCGGCTGCGCCCAGTACCTGATGGGCTACCCGGATATTCAGGGCGGAGATATACTTGATCGTGCGGATGGCTCCCACACTCTCCTGTACCGCCTGTCCCACGATTCCCACCCGGTGGCCCCCCTCTATAGTGATATACCCCTGCCGCAGTTCGTCTTCGTAAGCATATAAAGAATACTGGCACAAATGGCTGACGATCTCCTCCAGAGCCTGTCTGTCGGGACACCAGGCCTGCTCCATGTGTTCTGTATATGCTCCGTCCTCCCGCAGAAAGTACTCCCTGCCGCCCTCCATCAAAATGGCCGGCCTGGAAATGCGCAGCCGGATCTCACTGACCTGCTCCCCGCGTCCTGCCGCAGTCCTGAAATAGTTCCTGTATGCAGCCGGAAAAATATCCGCCAGATTTGTACTCATCCCCTGCACCTCCCTATCTCAATATATGATGGGACAAGTAAGATATGCCTGTCAGCCATAAAAATACCGGCCCCCGGTGGTTAGATTTTAGTCTAACTCTCTGGGGGCCGGTACATTTTCGTCCGAAACACCTCTTATATCATATGTTATTTATTGTATATAGACCGTATGGGTAAGACGATACCCGCCATTCTCCGACACTTTACACTGTATCTGTACGCTGCAGGAACTGCCGCCCAGACGGTTCATGGCTCTGATCAAAAAGCTGTCCGATATATTGCCGTTGTTATACGCGTCCCACAATTCCTGCCACAGCCCAGCGTCAATCTCCTGTACAAAACTGGAACTCCCCAGACCGTTGTCGATGATCTTCTGGCCGCAATCCCGGTAATACTCCTCCAGCTCCGCCGATATCATGGGATTGTTCGGAGCGCTGGTAGGCGCGGGCGTCGCCTGGGGAGAGGGCGTGGGCGTAGGCGCCGCGGCGTCCGGTTCCTCCTCCAGATTCCGGTAATTGATCCCTTCGCACGCCGGAAGTTTCTGGGCCAGACCTCTGCGCATATGCGTGTCGGCGTAGTCCTCGTCCGTCTTATTAAAGAACTTGTAGGTAGCCGGTTCCGTATCGTCCCAGGTCAGATCCACATTGTAATATTCTCCATAGAGATAGACAATATTCCACGCATGATTCTCCCCGGAATAACCCGTGCAATAATAGCAGGGGATCCCCAGCTGCTGCATCAGATACTGGAACGCTCTGGAGTATCCCGCGCAGACCGTCTTCCCGTTTACCAGCGCGCTGTATGCGCTCTGGCTCATGGGTGCGCCGCTCTGATATTCCACCAACTCCAGCAATCTGTTGTGGACATACTTTTCCTTCTCGTAATCATCGGCAAGATTCCATGCCTGATACAATATTCGATTGGCCTGTGTGTCAAAGGTGGAGCGGAACTCCGCCAGCTCCGCACTCTCCACGCTGTACTGCAGTGTGATCTCCACGCATTTCCCACTGCGGCTGTACCGGCAGCTATATCCTGTCTCCAGCCAGAACAGTTCGGGATGATCGTTGTAAACCGCCTCAAACACAGTCTTTAACGCATTTACCGTGATATCCTGGCAGGGCATGAAAGTCTTGATCATGCCGTTGGCATTGGCGTAGATCTGCCGGTACAGGGCCTGGCCGGTCTCGTCCAGCAGATAATAATAGGGATAATAGAGTCTGTCAAAGTACAGCGACGAGCCGGTATCTCCCAGCGTGAGTTCTCCTCTGAGCTTGTCGGCCTCCTCGGCGCTCAGCTCCGTGGTTTTTTCCTCCACCGGAGTATACCCGGTTTTGTCTGCCAGCTCCTTGGGCGCTTCCACGGAGTCGCCAGCGGGAATCACATAGCTGGGGACCTCCTGGGCCGTACCGCCGTTTTTCACCGCGTAGATATTGATCACCATGCCGTTTACGTCAGGAGCGGGACTATTGTCCGGCGCAGGCGTGTAAACAGGCGCGGGCGTACTCTGCGGCTCCCAGGTCAAGGGGCCGTCCATGTGCTCCGGCGCTGCGGTAGGCTGGGGAGTCTCCGCAGGTTCCGCCGTCTCTCCAGGCCCCCCCGTCTCTCCGGGATCCTGCTCCTGCGACCCGTCCGGCTGGCGGTCAGGCTTGTCGATCACGTCCACGATCCCGTCGTTTTGGTTCTCCCCGTACAGTATATCCGCCAGTTTTTCAGTGGCCGAGGGTGAAAACGCCAGCCCTACCATCAGGGCGCAGAGCAGGATCACCAATATGCAAAATCCGTAGAATATTCTTTTGAGTACTTTCAGAACATTCACCCCCCTGTCAGATCAAGATCCTGTTTAATATTTCATCCTGGGCCAACAGACGTTTCGCCTGCTCCCGGTATTGTTCTTCATGCAGATAAGTATGCCTGTGGGGCTTAATAGAAGGCGCCATATCTATGGCCCTGGAAAAATCTTCCTTCCTCATGCCCAGAGTCTCCACATATTTCCAGAATCCGGTGTCGGTAAAGATCGTATTTACCCGGACAAAGCGGTGCTGCTGCACCCTGGCCATCAGATAGGTGGCGATGCCCACCTGAATACCGTGGAGCTGTGGCTGCTCCAGCAGCTTATCCAGCGCATGGGAGATCAGATGTTCGCTGCCGCTGGTGGGCGCGCTGCTGCCTGCGATCTCATTGGCAATGCCGCTCATCGCCAGGGAATCCAGCAATTCTTTCAAAAATAATTCCTCCTGAATGCTCTGAAAAGGCGTGCGCACAAAGCTGTTCACCGCTTTTTTCGCTATCATCACCGCAAAATCGTTGATCTGGGCATATCCCGCCCGGGCCTCGAACAGCCAATCATACAGAGCGGTGATCTTGGACACCATATCGCCGATCCCGGAATAGATAAACCGCTCCGGGGCCGTGCGGATCACTTCCGTGTCCACGATGATGCCGTGGGCCAGCCGGGCCGGTACGGAGGTGCGTCTGCCCTCCACGATCAGAGACGCGCTGGCGCTGGAAAAACCGTCGCTGGAGCTGGAAGTAGGTACGCTGATAAAGGGCAGTCCCCTCAGAAACGCCGCGTATTTTCCCGCGTCGATCACCTTGCCGCCGCCTACGGCGATGACCGTCTGCACGTTGTTTGGCAGCGTGAACGCCATCTCCACAATATCATCGATACACACGGTGTCGATCTCCCGGTACTCAAGTACCTCTATACCGGCCTCCTTCAGAGAATCCATAACCTTTACGCCAAACAGCTCGATCAGACCGTTTCCGAAATAGATCACCGCAGTCTTAAAATTCTCTTCCCGCAGATAACCGCCGATATTCTCAAGCGCGCCCTTCCCCACCTTCAAAATCGCCGGTATCGCAATACTTTTACCTGTCTGTGCCATATCCTCTCCTTAATATATACCGCTTAAAACAGGGACATCTGTTCAAATTCTTTCTGTTCCCCGCTCTCCTCCCCGACGGCGGCGACTTTGCTGACCAGACGGATCTCCAACGCCTGACCGCACTGGCCGCAGTGGCAATATTCCCTGTCTTTTCCCACAATATTCCTGCTGCCGCAGCCCGGACATACCGCCAGGTCTTCCCGCAGACAACCAACTGTTATTTTATCTGCCATAGTATCTTCTCTCCCTATCCGTCAGACGTCCGACCCGGACCTGCCAGAACCTTCCTCATACGCAATATTATAAGCCCTGCCCGCACAATAATCAAGAGGTTATTCTCCGGCGCATGGCATGGTTCATTTTCCGGCGCATAGTGCGAGTTTCTCTCCGGCGCATGGAAAATGGCGGCCCGGCCGGGCCGCCATTCTATCGGGAGCGTCGCTTGCCGTACAGGCGAGGCTCTTCCTTTTATCACGCTTTCTGCATTTCTTTGAACCATTTCTCCATCACATCATAATCCGTTTTGGTTCTGCTGTTAGAATACACAAGATCGTATCTATAGGCGATATCTGTCTTATCATTCTCGGCATCGTATATGATCTTCATCTCCGTGGGCATATCTTTGCCGTACTCCTTGCACACGTCCTCCGCCTCATGTATATACGCCCTCAATATGTCAAGACAGGCAAACTGACGTTCCGATGAGACGTCAAATCCCTCTCCCAGCTCATGCTTTCTTACCACCTGTCCATTGATCTTAAAGAAAAATTGAGAGCTTGTACAGCGGCCTTCGCGGGACGCGTATATATATATGCATTCCGCCCTGTTATCGGCGTAGTCCATACATGCCAGGATCATCTTGCTCTGTATCTCCGCCAATCGCTCCTCAAACGTTCTGTCCATCTCTTTTTCCTCCTGTCATCTCCTCTGCTCTGGCAAGCAGCGCCTTAAGCTCCTCTTCCTCAAACAAGGCCTGATTCTCCGGAATTTTTATGAGCAAATCGGGAAATCTCCTTATAAATGCCCTGTTGCGTTCCATCTGCGCCTCTTTTTCCGGCGGCCACTTCCCCGTCTCGGCATAAATCATCACCTCGTATGCGTCTTGATCCGACTTTAGCGCTTTTTGCAGATTTTCTCTGGAGATCGGGTAGGTGACGATATGGTCAAATGGGCCCTGGGGCCAGGATATCCAAATCCCAGTCTCATTCTCTACAATAGCATAGCCGTTTTTCTTATAAACTTTTGCCACTTTTTCCACCGTTGTCCTTCACCCATATCTCTACCCATGATATGGCGATCCTTGTTTTAATAAAATCCGTTTTAATTATAACATATATATCCTGTTTTCATATGTTTATTCGCGAACGGCATCAAAAACGGCGTAAGCGGTCATAGGGCGTCATATTCCATGATTTGGAGCCCTCTTACGGCAACAGGTTTCTTGACGGAACAGGGGAAGTATGCTAGAGTGATTTTGGATATTTATACAGAATGGAGTACATATGAGGATCGCTATCTGTGATGACGAAGAGTTATTTGTCAGGAAAATCTATCAGTTTCTATGGCAGCAGCACGACTGTGTGGTGGAATGTTTTCGCTCCCCCGTGGAGCTGTCTGAAAAATTTGCTGCCGGGGAGCGGTATGACGTATTCTTTTTGGATATCCTGATGACCCCTATAAGCGGCATGGAGCTGGCCAGAAAGATCAGGGAGCAGGACAGGTATGCCATCCTGGTCTTTATAACCTCTTATCTGGAATATGCTCCCGAGGGATACGAAGTGAATGCGTTTCGCTATCTGCTGAAACCTGTGACAGAGGACGACCTGTGCCTCATCATTACACAGATTCGCAAAAAACTGGAGGACTGCGCCCAGACTTTGCTGCTTAAGCTCCCGGAGTGCAATCTATTACTGCATATACCGGAAATCCTGTATCTGGAAGCCACCGACAAAGAGACGATCCTTTATTGTCAGGACGACGTTATCACACTGCGAAAAAGTCTGAATGAACTGGAGGGGCAGCTTCCGGAAACCCTCTTTTTTCGCAATCACCGTAAATTTCTGGTCAACCTGTCCCATATCAGGGAGTACGATGCGCTGAGACTGACCCTTGACAACAGACAGACTCTGCCTGTCAGCCGCAGAAGGAGCAGGGAGTTTGACCATGCGCTAAAGACCTATATTGAGGGAGATATACACACATGAAATACCTGCCGCTTGATATCGTTATTAATCTTACGGAATATTGGACACTGATTCTCCTGGCCCAGTACATATGCTCCGCCCACATAAATCTGCGTCTTCGGAACATACTCATCAGTTCCGGAATCTTCATATTGGGAACAATCTTTATCGACTGGGCCGTCACGGGAGATTTACTGCCAGTGCTCATTTCGCTGGGAGAGCTGGCGCTGACGATCCTGCTGTTCAGCAGAAAGCGTCTCTCGGATCTGCTGCGTCTCCTGGCAGCCTTTTGCATCTATTATACGTTGATGCTCACTCCCATGCTGTTGCTTGAAACCATCATGCCTAACAGCCTTGTTCTCATCTTTCCCGACCACCCATGTAGCTGGTATAGTATAATAACAGACGTTCTTTTTCTTGTAGTTTTGATTGTTCTGGGCTGCATCCTTCGCAAATATCAGACCACCCTGCATTTTCGCCCGAGAGAGATCGTTGGCAGTATCGCTCTGGCCCTCTTTTCCTTTATCGATGCAGGGCTTGTCATCTTCCTATTCTATGCCCATCAGAAACCTGTGGTACACTATGTCTTTCTAACGATCTTTCTGGGGGCATTTGTGCTCAGCGCCGGCTATTATATATACGGTTTGATAGCCTCTCGGATGCGGATCTACCGGGAGGCGCTGGCCAGGAGCCAAACGGAATATCTTCAGCTGCAGCTGGAGGCCCTGCAGGACGTGAAAGAGCAGGAGGAACAGACGCGGCGTTTGCGCCATGACCTCACCAACCACATGGCCATGATACAGACCCTGTGCCAGGAGGGCAATTACAGAGAGGTCAAAAAGTACGCGGAACAATTAAGCCAAGATGCTGTTTTCTCCGGCGGCAAAATACTTACCGGCAACAAGGTAGCCGATCTGGTGGTCAGTTCCAAGATGAAGATCTGTGAGGAGCAGGGCATAGACTTTTCCTTTTCCGGCTCTCTGTCCGGTTTCGACGCCCTGGAGGCTCCGGATATCTGCAGCCTTCTGTCCAACGCCTATGACAATGCCATTGAGGCCTGTCGTTTTCAGGAGAATGCCTATATCCGTACCATGGTGCATACCACCCGCAACTACACGACGGTGCAGATCGTCAATCCCGTGCTCCGAAAAGTGTCCGTGCAGGGAGGCCGGGTCTCTTCAACCAAAAAAGACAAGAAGACGCACGGGTACGGCATCGATATCATGAAACGTATCGCCAGCAAATACAACGGCAGTTGTACGGTGCACTGCGATAAACAGGAGTTCACGGTAAAGATCTCTGTGCTGACATAGTCTGGCTGCTAAACATCCTCCCATGTCCCGGAGCCGGAATCGTATTCAAACTCAAAAGAAGCCCTGTCTGTCTCAAAGGCAAACAGGATGCGCCCCTTTTTGCGAAAACGATAGAAAGCCCGGCAGGACGCGCTCTCATGAATGGTCCTCACCATGTCTCCCTTCGCGGGAGCCCTGAGCGGACGATCAGGCATTTCCAGCAGCTGGGCATCCAGTTCCAGACTGCCCTGTATGACCCGGATCGTTCTGTTTTTGATCAAAGCCGCCCTGGCTCCCAGATAGGTGGCTATCCTGTACTCTTTTCCCCGCCATAACACCACGCCTATAATGCCGGTAAAATGAAAGCCCGCCAGAGGAATATCCGCCACTGACAGCATCAGAGACCCGCCCCGGAAACAGCACTGCGTCCACACATACTCCCTGGGAAACGAACGACCCCTGTCTCCCTCCCAGTAGCCCCATGCACTCCGAAAAGAATATTCCCGCCCGTTGACGCACACACCTCCCCTGACCGAATGCCCCATACTCCATACGCTGTGGCGGCATTCCATAAAAGGCACCAGGGCAAACGGCCCCATGATATCATATTTTAACGGGGAAAGCCGTCCAAAATCCAGTTTCCCACGAATGCTTAACTGCGGTATGTCTATGGACAGACGAATCCCCTTTTCGCCGAACCGGTTCTCTCCGATAAAAATATTCCGCCCCATCCGCCGATAGGAATCCCCGGGAAACATGACGGTCCAGGCATTATCGTCCGTAATGACCTGAACAGAACAGGTACGTTTGTCTCCCGCGCTGTGGACGGCAGGTATTACCGCTAAAGTCTGTGTATCGGACTGACATTTCAGATACCAGCCATAAAAGAAATCATGCATATGCTCGTCTCCATGGAAAAAATAATATTTATTTTTCCATGGACGGGCAGGATTTATTCAAAGCGGTTGATCCACTCCGTTGACGCGTCCATGGCAGTGCGGCAGGCACTGGTCTGATCCAGCGCAGCGTATCTGTCCGCCGCCCCTGCCGCAGCAGGAGCATATCTATCTCCTATATTTTTATATCCAGTTTCGCACCTATCTGTGCCTGCTCTTTTGCGTCTGTTTTGTCTGCTCGGTCTTCCTGAGCCGCCTCAATAATCGTCCGGAAATCGGAGTCATCCAAATAAATCGTTCCATCTTTGGAGAGAGCCATTTTTTCATTCAAAAGCCGCTCCACTTTGTTATAAGCCGATTCTTCCCCTGCCTTTTCCACTTTCTTTTCTTCCAATGTTTCTTCTATGGATTCCTCCAATTCCTCTTTCTTTTCCGTCGCCTTTTCTTTTGTCTTTTCAATCAGTTTTTCGGAATTTTTCCGTCTTTCTTCCCGGAGCTTGTCACTCATGTTCAGCATAAAATCGTTTCTGAGATAAGCGACAGACCAAAACTTCCCGTTTTCGTCTATATAACAATGCTTGAATACAACTGTCCAACCGCTGGCTTTGTTGACACTTTCCAGCATATTCACCGCCGATTCAACGCCCCTGATCAGTTCCTTCATTTCCTTTTCTTTTTCAGGGTCATTCCGCATTTTCTCCAAAAGCCGGGGATCCACAGTCAATGTCTTTCCTCTCTTTGTTGGCGCAAATGTACTTCCAATCTTAAACTCCACGCTTGGAACAAGTTTGGCCAGTTCGCTCGCGTACTCTGCCGTACTCTTGGATCTGCTGTTTCCTGCCGTCTCCTGGGCTTGTTCTGTCTCTTTCTTTTTCGCGCCGTCTGCAGCGCCGTTTCCTGCCATGCCCTGCGCCCCATAGCTGCCGTAATGCAGCCCGTTAATCTCCATTGCCATAGTTTTGTCCTCCTTGATATATTTATTGAAATCCATTTCGTTCCCATACCGGGCCTATAACAATTTAAGCAATTCCACATACCAATTGTCCATGATACTCTCATAGGGAATTTGTATGATCCCGTCCTGTAAACCGCTTTCGTAAATACATGTTTCCGCTATGCCGCCCAGGCCCGGAAGTTTATAAAACCCGCCGAAAATGATCCATATTTCCCCGTCTGCATCATTTTCTTCCAGAAAATCCTCAAAGGCTTCCCTCTCCACATAGACATACCTGCCGGCATAGGAGATCATACGGGACAATTCCCCGGTATCACTGGAAATAACTTCCGGTTTCCCGTCATAATTCCCCACCATGATATCCCGGGTTTCATTGCACCGGGCGTAAGAATGGGTATAAACCGCCAGCAGCATGGCCGCAAACGTCAAAAACAAAACGGCTGTCTTGCCCACACACAGTCTTTTCCGGTAAGGGCGGAAACCGGCAATCTCACCCATCCGCCTTTTTATATCCGCGTATTCCCTTTCCCCCGCATAAGTGACGGCTGACGGCGTCCCCTCCGCTGGGGGGCACAGCAGTTTCAGGGTTTTCAGCAATATCATTCCGTATTCGTAAGCCGTTCCCCCGCCTCTCTGTATGCAAACCCTGTCGCAGATATCCTCCATATCCGACCGGAGCTGTTTTTGAATAACTGTGAGAAACGGATTCACCCACAAAAGGCACCGCAGAATGTCCCAGGCAAGTCCGAACCATAGATGCCCCAGCCGGATATGGGTCTGCTCATGCCGCACAACAGTCCTTAACTCCTCCTTGCTGTATCTCTCCAGCAATATTTTGGGAATGACGATCTCCGGTTTCAGCAGTCCAACGGCAAACGGCGTGATATTCATGTCCGCCGCCCTGATCCGGATATTTCCCAGAGAAACTTTTTCCATTGCGGCAACCGTTCTCCGGAGGCGAAACCGTTTCCTGAATATAAAGGCGGCCCCTATTAAAATACCCGCCATATAGATTCGGTCAGCCCACAGGCAGGTCATCGTTCCATATGTCATACGCCATGTCATTCCCAGTACCACACTATTTTCATAAAACAGTTTCAATCTTCCAAGAAATGGGATGAGCAGGAAGGATGACCATAACATTCCCCTTGCAAAGACCTGTCCTGAAAAAAGGGCTTTCCGCAGCAACAGCACGAGCCCAGTCAGCGCAAAGGAAAAGACCGCGCACCGCACAAGCTGGGTTGTGTAATATACCGCGCAGAAATCCATAAAGCTGCATATCCTCGACCAGTCAAACATGGGACTCACCCTCCCTCTTTACCGGGGAATTTTTTGCCACGGCCTTTGCTTTTCTCCAAAATCTCCTCCAGTTCCCCGATCTGTTCGTCCGTCAGGGCAAGGCTCTGCAGTAGCGCCGCCATGGCGTTCGTTCCATTGCCGGAAAAATAGCTGTCCACAAACTTCCTGCTTTTCTCCTGCAGGCATTCCTCCCTTGACTTTTGCACATAATAGTGGTAAACCCGTAAATCGCGCTCATCCACTGTGTAGCCGAGAACGCCCTTCTGGCTCAGGCGGTTCATCAATACCCGCACCATCCTCATCGACATATCCACATTTCCCTGCATCCTTTTATGGACTTCTGCGGACGTCAGGGGCTCCCCGCACCCCCACAGAACTTCCATGATCTGCCATTCGCTTGGTGTGATCTCTTCCTTTGCCATACCGTTTTCTTCCTCCCGAACTCTATTACAGGAACCGTTTCGCAAACCCTGTGATCCCCATTGTCTATTTATATATCGGTCAATGGCTGTTAATGATTAACAGCCATTGACCATTTTGTGTGGATGCCATATCAATTATTGGGCAAAAATTGCCGCATATCTGGGATCGTTTCTGATCGCGTCCGCGCATTCCGCCGGGAAGGATTGCATATGTTCCTCAAACCATTCACGGCTTAACAGAACTATGTTTCAAATAGAGATACTGTTTCTTTCCAGCATTCAGAGTGAAAATATACAAAATATTCCCTCAAGTTGGACATACTTATTTAGAGAAACTCTTGTTTTTCAAATGGATCTATGCTACCATACAAGGAGGATTATTTCATGAAATATGAAAAAATATATACTAGGGGGCGCAATATGATTGTTTTGAATGTATGTTTAGACAATTTTTATGCTTTTAAAGACTTTCGGATGGACTTGACCTATCCCAAAAAAATAGTTGACTCCTATATTCGGGACGAACATCTAAAAGATCACCCTAATTTTCGCTACAAAAAGGTCAATATTATAATGGGAGCCAATGCGTCAGGCAAAACCACTTTTGGGTATATGCTTATGGATATTTTTAACTTTATATCAAAAAAGAATCATACATTTATTACAGATTCTATCAATGATCGAACCTGCATAGCTGCTTTCACCATTGATCTGATATGTAAAAGCGATACTCTCTACCGTATTACCTGCAGTGTTTCTCCCAAGCCGGACAATAATTATGCTGTTGAAGATGTTCACTTGGAAATTCACAGTGAAAAGATATGGCTAAAGGATAGCTATGAGTCCTGTGTCAAACGTATAGAATCTGCCCCGTATTCTCCATGTGAAAACTATCTTCAGGAACTGGATAAAATGGAGTCGCTGGCCTGGCTGTTTGAATACCCGAGAGATACAAAACGCACCCTTGAATTTAACGCCAAAGATGAAAAGTTCCCTTATGTTCTTGAAAATATCTTAAGAGCCCTGGATCCGTCCGTTCAAAAGGTGGAAAGATCACAGGATGTAGAAGATGCTTTCGTGATTCGCCTTAGGGACAGGTCAATCATTCTGCAAAACGGCTCTCCTTTCGATACGGATCTGCTATCCAGCGGAACCAAAGCCGGTGTAGAAATAGCCCTGGTTGTCTCCGCTCTTATACAGGGTATATATACTTTTTACTACTGCGACGAAAAGTTCTCTTATATTCACAGTGACATTGAAAAGGCCGTACTTTCTCTCATGATCGACTCCATTCGGCCCAACGAACAACTATTTTTTACCACGCATAACACCGACGTACTGGATATGGATTTACCTAAACACACATTTACCTTCCTACGCAAAACCTTTGAAGGCACCGAACACCGTATTTCGTGCGTCAGCGCCTCCAGTTTACTCAAAAGAAGTTCAGACTCCTTACGGAACGCAGTGGAAAATGATATGTTTTCTACCTCGCCAATGGTAGACCTTATTTATGAGATTGCTACTATTTAAAATGGGAGATAAAGGTAATGAGAAGTAAATTCGTGCAATACTATGTGGAAGGTGAAGATGAGGAAAAGCTTATTCATACGCTTAAATCCGACTTGGGCGTCATCCGTCCCGGGAAAGTCCAGAAAGTAAATGTGATTGAGCATGACCTATCCGGGGCCCGTCTTATGACTCTCCGCCCCGGAACTATGGTCGTGCTGATTTTTGATACGGATACCAGGCAGGTAAACATTCTAAACCGAAATTTGGATAAAATAAAGATGTGCTCAGCCGTATCCGAAATTGTCACCATCCCCCAGATTCTTAATCTGGAGGATGAGCTGATATATAGCTGTAATATTAAAAAAATAACAGAGTTACTTGGCAGCAAGTCCAAGAAGGAGTTCAAAACCGATATTATCCGAACAAATAATTTAGCCAACAAATTGATAGAACATCAATTTGACATTAATCGACTTTGGTGTCAACAACCTGTACCCCCTTACCAAAACATAAAAAATCAAGCGGAAAAGATTAAATTATCTGGCAAATACATATGAAATGTTTATGCAAGAACCTTACGCAAAAATTGCCGCATATCTGGGATTGTTTCTGATCGCATCCACGCATTCCGCTGGGAAGGATTGCATATGTTCCTCAAACCATTCACGGCTTAACAGAACTATGCTTGGTCTGTAATTCTTTGCTTTTCTGACTAACGGCGCCGTGAGCGGAGTAATTCCCTGTACCTGTTTGAATTTTAGAAAATGATCCAAAGCTGTTTCGCAATAATACATGGCGAGTTCAGAATCATGCAGACGGGCGGCTATGGAAGAACAGTACAAATAAAGCACACACATATCGTTGTGATAGATTTTGTAGTTTCCGTCGTCAAATATACTTTCATATAACCGTACAACGGCAAGCATCACGTCAAGCCCCGCCTGAGAATGTGAGAGGGAATGCTGCCCCATAACAGCGGGTCTGAGCACTTGATATAACTCGTGCAGCAGGCCGAGGATTGCCTCGCCAAGGTATTCTTCCGATTTTTCACCGGATATATCCGCAAGAAGTACTTCTCTGCAGATCCTTACAGGCGATTGGGCAAGCGCTGTCCTCTCCGCATTTTCCTGACTGCCCATCCAGGAATAAAGCCACATGAGGGAAAAGATTACGGCTGTACGAGTGTCATCGTCTATCTCTCTTTTTAAAACTTCTTCAAATAAGGATGTCGCTTCTTTCCAGCACTCATTTTGGGCGTTATACTCCGTATTATACTGAAAATGGTCGCATCCCCGGGCAACTATTCTATCCGGATCGCTTTTTTGGTATCCCATGGATACCAGGGCATTTGCGAGACGGTACTGAAGCTGCCATTCCGATGGAAACTCTGCAATCGCATTACGGAGAAACGCAACGCACAGCGTGTTGTCTTCTTGATTGTGCATTTGGTCTGCCTGTTCTATATACGACTGTAGTTTTGTTTGCCTGTCGCTGTCATATCCAAAAAGCTCGTCTATCGTGATATGAAAGTAATTGGCGATGGCCGGAAGCATCTCTATATCGGGGTATCCGCCGTTTGCCTCCCAACGGGATACGGCCTGGTTAGTAACACCGAGAGCTACCGCAAGATCCTCCTGCTTTCTCTTATCGCGTTTACGCAGTTCTTTGATTTTCTCTCCAAGGTTGATTTGCATACTGTCTTCCTCCATTTTTCAATTCACCGGTGTGGATACAGTATAGCAAAGAGCCCCCGAAACAATCAATTATCAATTCATTGTTTGCCAGTCAAGTCTCCGTTGACTCCCGCACTATTTTCCTGCTTTTCACATAGAATGCGTACCGGCTGTGAAACGACTGTGCATCCGTCCGGAATGTCAGTGTTTACCACTGCACCTGCACCTATTTTCACATGACTGCCGATTTTTACTCCTCCAATAATGACTGCACCTGCGCCAATCAGACAGTTATCTCCTATAGTTGGCGCTTTTCTATTCACTTCGCCAATCGTTACATTCTGATAGATCCAACAGTTTTCCCCGATCTGGGCATATCTTGAAATAAAGATCCCATGCAGTCCATGCGGAAGTGTCAGGTTGCCTTTTATTACCGTATCCGGGCCTATATATCCCCCATGTCGGTGAGCGCATCGACTCATCATAAATGTGAAAATATCATGCAGGAGCCCTTCATCCGTCTTTTTCTGCAATCTGTACAGCCGCCAGAAATGACGCAGATTATTTCCCCTTGAATAATCGATAATCCTTCTCCTGATACTCATAATAATCTCCTTCTTACTCCAGCCTGCGGCATAACCTGCCGCACCCCATCAGTTTCTCCGCCAGTAACTAATTGTACCAATAACCGGAATGTGGTTTATTTGTTTTCACATAAAGAATTCTGCTGATTTTCTACGGAATTTCTTACGATTTACCTACACTAAGGCAGACCATCAAAAAGCAGGGGGACGTGTCCATCCCCCTGCCTGTTACACGTTACCATCCGTTACGTTACTCAATGGCGATATGTTTCAGTACTCCGCTTTCATACTTTGCATGAATACTTTGTTCGTTCTATATGTATTAAATCATGTATATTGGCACCCGTCAATAAGATATTCCCCCCATATCCGCACCAGCTTTTCCAGAGAAAAGGCGGCGTTGGCAGGGCTGGTGGAGGGCAGCTCCGTCAGCATCCGCTGATAGACGGCAGGCTGGTAGGCTTTAAAATATTTGGCCGCAGTCCTGCCGTTTGCCAATATCCTTTCAATCCGGGAGTTCTCCATGATCACCCGGATATCCGCCGCTTTCACATTGCGGATGCTGCTGTCACTGGAACCTCTGATCTCGCAGCTCTCGATCACATCATAGACCGCCAGAGAGTGACGCAACAATAGCGCTTTTTTCTCAGGAATATCCCTGGGTATCGCTTCTCGATAGACGGCTGCCAGCATGGGCCAAAAACGATTTTGGGCATGTCCATAATAAAAACCCTGCTCCCTGGATTTCACCGAGGGCAGGCTGCCCAGAATCAATATCCGTGAGTCTCTGTCGTATACAGGCGCAAACGGCTGCGCCACCTGTTCGTATTCCGCCATATTACCTCCTCCCTGCGAGCCCATAGCCGCCGATCCTCTTTTTCCCCAGATTCCGCAAACGCAGCTGTTTCTACAGGATCCTCCGCCTGCGGGCCTCCGCCAGCAGCTTGGGCTGTATCTCTGGATAGGTCCACTTGTCGGGCAGTTCCTCCGTCAGGATGATCTTCTCGATCTCGCTGTGCAGTTCCGGTTCAAAAGTCTGGATCCTGGCAAAATACAACATGCCGAAACTCTCCTGTCCGTCCGGATCGTCCCCGTCAGCGACAGAGTACACGCATATGGGCGTCAATGTGTATACCAGCGCCCCCGTCTCCTCGTACAGTTCGCGTCTGGCCGCCGTCTCGATATCCTCTCCCGGTTCCCGGTGTCCGCCGGGCACCTCATAAGTATCCCGCTCCCGGTGCTTGCAAAACACCCATTGGTCCCCGGATCTGGCTATGATCACCGCAAACCGCAGCAAGCTATCTTCCACTCTGTCGTAAAATCGTACCTTTTTCACGGTTTTTCTCCTCTCTGGCAATAAGTGATCGCCTTTTTATATGAACCACCCTCGGAGCCGTCTCAAAATCGGAATACGATCCCCGTCACAGCCGCTGCCAGCAGCCATACCGCCGGATGCAGCTTTTTTAAGGGCTTTATTCGCATCAACACAAATACCGCCCCGCACAGTATCAGCGGTTTTACCGCCAGAGCGCCATTCTCCGTCACCAGCACTACTTGAAAAAGTCCCCATATTGCAGCGGCGATCAGCGCGGTCACCGCCGGACGCACCGCCGAAAACACTGCTTTCACCACAGGACGCTGGCTAAAATCGGTCAAAAACTTCGCTATGAGGATAATGATGATGACGCTCGGCAATACCAGAGCCAGCGTGGCGATCAAGCCCCCCAATATCCCCGCCGCCCTATACCCCGCATAGGTCGCCATATTGACACCCAGCGGCCCCGGTGTACTCTCGGACACCGCCACCATATCTGTCAGATCTTCCAGCGCATACCAATCATATTTGTCTGCCAGTTCCATCAGAAAGGGCAGCGTGGCGGGACCACCGCCCATAGCGAACAGACCTATCTTAAAAAATTCCCAGAAGAGTTGCAGGAATATCATGATTTGCCTCCTCCCTCTCCGGGGTGTTTCCTGCGCCACAGCTCCGTAGCCGCGCCGAACATCCCCGCCAGCACTACGATCGCGATGGTGGGAACAGGAGTAAACAGCGCCAGCGCCAAAGTGACTGCGCAAACCAGCACATTCACCGGATTTACCAGACTTTTCTTAGCTAATGTAATGACCGTATTCAGCATCAACGCGCAGACCACGCCCTTGATACCCATGATGGCATGCTGAAAATATACATTGTCCATGAACGCCCGGAAAAGGGAGGCGATCAGCGTGACCAGCACCAGCGACGGCGAGATCATTCCCAGCGTCGCGGCTATTCCGCCCGCAACCCCCTCCCTCTTATACCCCACAAAGGTGGCGGTATTGACGGCGATAACCCCGGGAGTGCACTGTCCGATGGCATAACAGTCCAACAGTTCATCCTCGCTGACCCAGCCCTTTTTTGTCACCAGCTCATGCTTTAACATGGGCAGCATGGTCAGACCGCCGCCAAAAGTCAGACCTCCAATGCGAAAAAAGGTCATATACAGTTCCCCTAACCCATGTATCGTCATACGCATACCTCCAACGGTTATTGGGGACGGTTCATCCCATCTCCCGGCATCTCCGACTCTGTCACCGTCTTCACGGTCTGCCGGGCATATTCCATGCTATATTGGGCTACCTGGGATATATTGTCATTTCCGTCTCCTATGCGGAACGAGAAATCATCATCCATCTGTCCCTGATCGTCATAATTTCCTGTGGTCTGTATGGACTCGCCGCCTCCAACCGATGGAATGTAGCTGTCCCTTTCACCGTTCCTACTGCCTGCCGCAATATCCTCTTTCTTTTGGGGAACAGCTGCATTTAACTGTGAGGCGTATATTCTTCTGATCTCGTCTATTTTCATGTTCATATTTTCCTCATTCCTGCATATCGCAGGCCGTGCCTGCGATACTGCGTTAATCAGTATTTGGAACGTCAGTTCCAAACTTATCCTCCCGATACACACTTTTATATGATATAAAACGCTTTTTCCGATCGCCCCGGACTTTTCTATTACCTGACAACGGCAAAGATCACGTCCAGGATATATATACCCACCATGACGATCCCCTCCCAGCGTCTCAACGCTTTCCCTTTTCTCAGGAAAAACAGGGTCAATAAACTGGCAAAGAACAGGATCGCCAGATCGTACACGGACGCCACGTTTACTCCCACAGGGTGTATGACCGCCGAAATCCCCAATATAAACAACAGATTGAAAATATTGGAGCCGATCACATTGCCCACCGCCAGACCTGTCTCCCCTTTTCGGGCGGCAACCACCGACGTCACCAGCTCGGGAAGAGAAGTGCCTACCGCCACGACCGTAAGCCCGATCAGCGTCTCCGTCATTCCCAGGGTCCTTGCGATCTCCTTGGCGCCGTATACCACCGCCTGCCCGCCTCCCACGATCAACACAAGTCCTACCGCAATGAGCAGAAAGCATTTCCACAGAGGTTTCTTCTTTGTGTCATCCTCCTGCCCCGGGTGCCTTTTCGCATCTATGATCAGATATACAATGTATATAACAAACAATGCGATGAGCAGTCCTCCGGCGACTCTCCCCACCTCTCCCGCACAGTCTCCCATCTTCATCCGAAATATCCGTCCCGAAAAAACGCAGCCTGCGCAAGACAGGACAAATACCAGCGCCGTCGCCGCCACAGAAACGGGAAAATCTCTCTTTCGCACCCCCGCCTCGGCGCAGACCGGATAGATAATGGCGCACAGTCCCAGCACGGACAGCAGATTGAAAATATTGGAGCCGACCACATTGCTGAGCGCTATCTCATTCGCTCCCTGCAGGGCCGCCACCGTACTGACCGCCAGCTCCGGAGCGCTGGTTCCCGCAGCCACGATCGTCAGTCCGATGATCAGCCCCGGCACTCTGAAACTTTTCGCCAGAGCGGCGCTCCCCTCCACAAACAGGTCTGCGCCTTTGATCAGAGCCACAAAACCCAAAACCAGCAACAGTAAGCAACACACAAACAACATATCCATTTCCTCCTCGCGTATATTTTTTATAAAAAAAGCGACACTGATACCGTAGAAATCTACAGTAAAAGTCTCGCTTTTTATAAACATATCCCGAGGAATCATCTTCCTGTGCTGACGTAAATATGTCACATACAAAAGTATGCAAGCTACTCCCTAATACATAATCGGATTATAGCAAACACGGCTGCGCAAGTCAACAGGTACTTCCGTATAATCGCCGGATTTTACGCAATTTTTACCTGTTCTTTACATCATCGTATCGTCTCTGAGCACCTCCGCCAGACAGATCTTACCCAGAGACCTCCACCCCAGGCGGTACGCCAGCGCCACGCAGGCCCAAATAACCAACATAAATATAAAGATCGGAACCAGCGGAGCCTCCGCGAAAAATTCCCCCGCCCCAAGATAACTCATAAGCCTTGCCAACTGTTTTTCCACCTGCTCCGGGTATTTTCCGCCAAAATCCTGTTTCATCATTTGGACAGACAGAGAAATGGCCGTGATCGGCGTTTTGATCTGATGGGCGATATTGGACAGATTTTCCGCGAAATCATTCCTGGCCCGCACCGCCGCCTCCTTCGTCTGATAGAGATATGTCACCGTCTTGTATATCTCGTCTTCAAGTTTAGAAAAATCATCCTCCCCGGAAGTGGAGAGAATGAGCGCCTTGCCCGTATTGACCTGTTCCAGATAGTCAGTCAACGTCCGGATACGCATGGCCTCCCTTTTGTTCCGGTACAGAAAAGTGACAGTAAACAGAGAAACGCCTGCCAACATCCCCGCTGCCCCGAAGAGTATATTTTGCCCATAAGTCAGACCTGAAAAATCAAAGGTGCGGTATCCCAGAGTCGTTAAAATATCTTCATCGGCCCTTAGCTCCGCCTCTCCCTTCGTATATTCCTTCAGGGCGGCGGCAATGCTCCTTCTCATCTCCGGTTCCCGCTCCAGCACCTCCCCGCAGACAACATTTAACAGATCAAATTGGCACCTGCTGTAATAGGAGGATACGAGCAGGACCGAGACTGCGGAGACAATCAGGCTGACGGAACAGACAAACCCGAAAATGACAAAAATATTTTTCCGCCCGCTCATGTCCTGTCCTCCATACGGTATCCCACGCTTCTGACCGTTTTAAGACAATCCGGCGCTCCGAGTTTGTCCCGCAGCCGTTTCACGGTGACGGTCAGCGTATTGTCATTTACAAAGTTGCCGTTCACATCCCATACCTGCTCCAATATCTTTTCTCTGGTAACGGTCTTTCCCTTATTTTGCATCAGATAAAAAAGCAATTGATACTCCGCCGGGCTAACTGTTATCTCCTCCCCATGGCTGGAAACCGTCCTGCGGTTCCTGTCGATCACGATCCCGCCGCAGGAGAGATACTGACCGGCCACATTGCCGGATCTGCGAAGGAGGGCCAGGATCCGTGAATGCAATACCTCCAGCGCGAAGGGTTTCACCACATAGTCATCCGCCCCGTTTTGAAATCCCGAGACTATGTCCCCGCTGTCCCCCCGGACTGTCAGAAAGATGACCGGCAATTCTTTCCGGTTCCTGCGAATCCACTGACACAGGCTGTCTCCCCGTCCATCCGGCATATTCCAGTCCAACAGCACCAGGGCGGGCACATGTTCCTCCAGCGCCTGCCTCGCCCGGGCAAGCGTAGAGCATATCGTCACCCTGAAATCCCTCTGTTCCAGATATTCTTTTACGACACCGGCAATATGGGGATCATCTTCCACGTAATATAAATCAACCATGAACAGATACCACCTTTTCTTTTTATATATTATACCTTGATTTTTGAACAACGCGTTTTACTCATTATATCAGAAAAAAGTTACAGATAAATGACTGTTCTTTAATCGAATAGAGGAAAACGTTTCTCCACTATTTGCCGCACAGCCCACATGCCGTGTCTGTTGTAAACTTCCGTATGTGAATCTGCGCATAAAAAAGGCTCTGAAACTTGCGTCTCAAAGCCTATGCGCCAGTAAACCAGAAAATATAGCGCGCCCTTTAGGCAATACTTCACTCACACAAAACAAGGGATACATTCTGTACCGTTTTTGCACTTTAAAGAATTGTCCGTAACAAATTGTGGTAATGCCTGTAAAGATAGGTTCAGTCTGTGCCTCTCTTAATTTTTGAATTATATTTCTCACATTCTGATTCTAATTTGGGAAAATTCAGGCAGCGGTTTCTGCCTGAAAATGACTCATTGGAGATGTATTTTTTATACAAGACATTTGCTTTGTTACAAATCACTTCACTATTGACCCGACACCATTCCAATTCCTGAACACACAATCGCTTATAATATTTGACGTTTTCCCTATCTCTCTTAAAAATAGTTGTATCTACAAGCTGTAATTGTTCTTCCTCAATAGGTATCATCATATTAAAATTCAAGACGCTTAAAAGTTTTCCATCTATTTCAATCTTGGAAAAATCCATAGAGTTCTTCATTCTCTTATGCTTTTCCTTTGGTGATGAAAGCGGTATGCAATATTTATGAATACCACAAATAATAACAATTCCAACGAAAACCCTGTTATCTTTTCCTGTCTGTGGCGAAACGGAAAATACTTTATCATCTATATTCTGTAAATTACGAATATATTTCATATCCACCTTGTATAAGTTAAAATCTGTTTGCATGTTTCTCCTCGAAACAAATGGCTATGCGTTTCCGCATAGCCATTTGTGTAGTAACTCCATTAGAGTTGCTAACGCTTTTAGCAGTCCACTTTGCGGTAGGACTCACCACTAATAGTATCATACCATATTTCCGAAAATAGTCAATCTTTTTTTGCGTAAATACAATATGCACTATAGGCATGGTCAAAATGATACCCCAGCTTTTCGGCCAGCGCCACCGACCAGAGATTCTGGGCGTCCCAGCTGGGATACAGCTTGCGGGCGCAGCACTCCAGGATCAGGCGCGCCCCGCAGACATAGGCCAGGCCCTTTCTGCGGTGATCCTCCCTGGTATCTATCTCAATCTCGATCCCGCCCCGGTATGCGGAGTAAGAGGAGGCTCCGGAGACAATCTCACGCCCCCGGAGGATCACCGCTCCCAGCCCCCACTTTTGATATTGTTCATAGTCCCCGAACTGGGCCACCAAATCTCTGCTCCACTCGTTTTCCTTACACTGTAGATAGAGTTCCTTGTCGATCAGGCGCAGCTCATACTCTGGGGAAAGAGCCTCCACCGCCGCCCGCAGCCTGCCTAAGTCCCATACCTCGGGTTCTTTTTTGATGGCGTAGCGGGTCACCTTGCGAACTTTGCCGCCGTAAATCCGCCGAATCGTATCCTCCCAGGTTCGCCCGGCAGTCTCCAGCGGGTTCATCGGTTCCATAGGCAAATCCGGAAAGGAATCCCGGGGAACCATGATCCGAAAATCTCTGTCCCGGTCCTCCGGTTGAAAGGCCGCCAGCTCCCCGTCCGGCTCCCCCGCCAAAAAACAAAAATCCCCCAGCATAGCCATGGCGGAACGCGGACACGCCCCCGAAGCCGAAACAGAATCGCCAGCCTGGGAATTGTCGGGATGCCTCTCCTGAGACATAGGTTCCGAAACATAGATTTCCCCCATGATTCCCTGTAGACAGGACTCGATCATAGTCTCCTGCCAGCCCGCAAACAGAGGCGCTACGGTCTGGGGATCATCCGGTTTATAGATTCTTCCCATAGTTTTTCTCCGATCCAAATATAAAATATCCCACAAGCGCAGCGCTCTGCCATCACTCGCCATAATATAGCCGCGCCATCTCAGGAAACACATATCCTCCATTATAGTCCAGATACAGACGGTAAGCGGGATTCTCCCCCTCATCCTCATAGATATAGAAAATCCGCAACATAGTCATTTATCTGTTCTCACTCTATAATGTTCAAAATATCCAACGGTGTTTCAATCTGTCTAAATTCGGATTTTCTCCCGGAGGGCTGACATGTCCCCTCTTTAAAATACCACACGGCTTGTACCGCTTTCATACCGACCGTTTCCGCAGCCTCCAATTCATTACTTCCCCCGTCCCCAACATATAGGCAATACTCGGCTTGTACATTCAGCTTTTCCAGACACCTAAAAAAAATAGTGGGATCAGGTTTTTGTATTCCCTCATCAAAAGACAGACATACGGCATCGAAATAAGGATACAAGACGCTTTTTTTAATGATCTCTGCCTCCTCCGAAAAGCAGTTGCTGATCAGTCCAATCAGCACCCCTTTTTCCTTTAAAGCTCTTAACATCGGGATTATATCTTTATGTAGATGCTCAAACACCTCTTCTCTGCTGCGAATGCGCTTATTCACAATACGTCTCATCACGGTTTCCGAATAACAGCCATTCGTTTTGAGAATTTCTTCCACAATCTCCTCTAAAGTTATATTTCCAACCGTTCTGTCTGTTTCTGCCCCGCGCCATATCGCCTGAAATTTCTCTTCTTCAATACCCGCGTCAGATGCCATGTGCGAACCGAAATACAGCGGACTTTCATAAAGAGTTATAAGCGTTTCATACATGTCAAATATGACTGCTTTTACCATATATATCACCTCCACAAATTCTTTAATTGCCTAATTGAAACGCTGTTTTCAAAATGTGATACGGGCATAATCGAAACGTTTATGTGCCGGTTTGCTCCAGCAAACTGATAATTTTATTACGTTCCAAACGGACAGACAACCATGCAAAGACCGCAGGCATTTTTTCTTCCATGTGCCTGAATGTATAGACTTCTTTTTTCGTTGCATAGCCTGTAGTCTATTATGTCACTTCTCAATGAATCAATATTCCATTGTACATTATGCAATGCTTTATGCGGACAGACATCAACACATTTTTTGCAATTTTCGGGACAGCGACTTTGAGAAATTTTCTTGCCATAAAGAAATTCCTCATTTATCAGGATTGCCGACAGTCTCACTCTTGGCCCATATTTTTCCGTAATAACAACATCATTTTTACCGATCCAGCCTAATCCGGCGTTTACCGCAGCAAACTTGAAAGAAAAAGGCGCCATCAAATCTACCTCGTTATTTTGCGCTATAGGTGGAATATAATATTTGATTTCACGTTCATCAAGCACTTTTTTCAGCTGTGCTAATACTTTATCCACTATTTTTTTTGCATCTTGAATACCCTTCTCAAATTTTTCTTCAGAATATGTTTCGATTGTAAGCTGTTCCCCATAAGGGACCGCAAATACTAAAGCAGATCTATATGCGCCTGCATATGCGCTGTACGCGATATCGGTAAACCCGTAAATAATTTCGGGATATTCTAAAAATACATTGCAAATTTTATTTTCAACCATGTGAGTCCCTCCCGGACAACCACCTGTTTATATATTTGAGTATAACCCATTAAGTCCAACTAAACAATGCGTTTTTACAGGTATATCATATTTTATATAAATCAAAAATAAGTTGAGAAAAAATTGAGAATTATATGAGAAAATACTTTCCCGTGAAAGGAGGCGGCCCATGCGTGAAAAAATACTGTTGATCGATGATGAAAAGGGCATTGTCGCCGTTATGAAGACCTATTTTGAAATGTCCGGCTACCAGGTCTTCACGGCCTACAGCGGGCAGGAGGCTATGCGGAAAATGTCCTGTCAGCCGGATCTGATCCTGCTGGATATCAATATGCCGGATATGGACGGCCTCACCGTCTGCCAGGCCATCCGGTCCCATATCGTCTGTCCTATCCTCTTTCTGACCGCCCGCATTGAGACGGCGGACAAGATCAAGGGATTCTCCGTGGGCGGCGACGATTACATTGTAAAACCTTTTGATCTGGACGAACTGGGGGCAAGGGTAGCCGCCCACCTGCGCAGGGAGAACCGGAGACAGGGACAGGCCTCCCTGCGCTTTTTCAACAACATGGTCATCGACTACGCCGGGCGGGAAGTCACCATCGGAGAAACCGCCGTCCCCCTCTCCAAAAAGGAATTTGACATTGTAGAGCTGCTCTCCGTCCATGCCGGGCAGGTATTTGACCGGGAGAGAATCTATGAGACTGTCTGGGGACTGGAGGGCGACGGCAGCAGCGACACCGTCATGGAACACATCAGAAAAATACGGGCCAAATTTTCTGTCCTGACGCTGCACAACTATATCGAAACTGTCTGGGGGGTGGGTTATAAATGGAACGGATCTGGCAAATGAGTCTGAAAAAATCTCTGTTTACCATAGCTCTGGTCAACAGCGCCGTCGCTCTTGTGCTGTCCCTGCTCTCCTTTTGGGGATGTATGAAGTTGATCTCCGTCCTCGCTCCCCAGAAAGGTACTTTTATCATTAATTCCGGTCCATTGACAGTGACCGAGGTTCCGGCTGCGCTTTCCTATCCTTCCAATGGGATCGGCCTCCTCCTGTCCATCCTGCAGATTGCCCTGCCTGTGCTGATCTACACGATGGCGCTGCTCTCCACCTCCTACATGTTCTACCGTCTGAAACTGCAAAAGCCCCTGGAAACCCTTGCGGACGGCGCCTCCCGCATCATGGACAATGATCTGGATTTTACATTGGAGACGGACTCCCGGGACGAGCTGGGACAGCTCTGCCTCGCCTTTGAGGCCATGCGGAGAGAACTGCTGGACAACAGCCGAAAGCTCTGGCAGCAGGCTGAGGAGCGCAAGCGCTTAAACGCCGCTTTCTCCCATGATCTGCGCAATCCGGTCACCGTCCTGAAGGGCGCCGCGAAACTTGCCGGACAGGGGACACAACGGGATGGCGCAGACCCCCGGCAGCTTGCGAGCCAACTGTCCCTGATCGAAAGTTATACGGAGAGGATTGAACGCTATGTGGAGACCATGAGCAGTGTCCAGAGATTGGAGGATATCTCCCTGTCCCCCAAGACCGCCGCCTGGGATGACATGGTTGCAGACCTTGCCGACATGCTACGGTTTATGGGAGCAGACAGCGGAAAACAAATACATTTCCGGGCAGGGTCGTACTCCGGGCCTATCCTGATCGATTCCTCCGTCCTGTTCCAGATCGCGGAGAATCTTGTGTCCAATGCCCTCCGCTTTGCCGCAAGCCAGATCCACGTTTCCTGCCTTACGGACGGGGAACTGCTCATATTGACCGTAACAGACGACGGCCCCGGCTTTCCCGAAACGCTTGCTAAAAACGGTATCCGGCCCTTTCAAAAGGGCGCGGAGGACGCGGAGCATTTTGGAATGGGTCTGTACACTTCCATGCTGCTGGCCCGGCGGCATGGCGGCGGCGTGACCATCCAAAACAGCGATGCAGGCGCAGCCGTCACCGCCAACTTGAGCTTAAAGCACAGCCAAACACGGATAAAATGATCTTATGCCCCTGCAGGATCAAAAAACAGAGCACACATTGACCCTACTGGAAAATTCTTGAGAGATTCTTGAGATTTCTCCCTTACACTCTCCTTATCGCAGCTAACGGAAACATTTGCGAGAAAGAAAGGAGCATTATTTTATGGAAATTCAGGTAAAAGAAATCTCAAAATTCTATGGGGCGGACCAAAGCCGGGTCGTAGCCCTGCACGCCGCGTCCATGACCATCCGCGAGGGAGATTTTATCTCCATCATGGGGCCTTCCGGCAGCGGAAAAAGCACCCTGCTGCACATTGTCAGCGGACTGGACCGGCCCACCTCGGGCAGCGTACTCTACGGAGACACTGATATACACAATGGCAGCGACCGCGAACTGTCCGCATTTCGCCGCCGGAAGATCGGTTTTATCTTTCAGCAGTTCAATCTGCTCCCCGTTCTGACCGCCCGGGAAAATATTCTCATGCCGGTACTCCTGGATAAAAAGCAAGCGGACGAGACTTATCTGCGGGAGCTTGCCGCCCTTCTGGGACTGGAAAAGCGCCTCTCCCATCTGCCCCATGAGCTGTCCGGCGGACAGCAGCAGCGCGTGGCTATCGCCCGGGCGCTGATCGCGAAACCGGATATCATCTTCGCCGACGAACCCACCGGAAATCTGGACAGCAAAAGCGGCGGCGAAGTGATGAACATGCTCTGCGATATCCGTGAAAAACTGCGCAAAACCTTGGTCATCATCACCCATGATCCCCGGGTAGCCCAGATGGCGGAGCGCCGTTTCACCATTATCGACGGAGAACTTTCGGAGGTGACTGCATGATGAAAACCTATCTATCTCTTGCCGTAAAGGAATTAAAAGCACAAAAGATCATGGCGGTTCTCATTCTGCTGGCTGTGATCCTGTCCAGCGTTATGACCACCGTCGTCAGCGGATCTCTGGGTATCCTGCAGGATATGCGGGTCAAGCAGGCCTCCTCCCTGAACGGAGATCGCTACGCCACCTTCCATCAGATGAGCTATGAGCAGATGACACAGATAATAGAAGATCCCCGCCTGTCGGATGCGGGACCCATTATCACCGTAGGCTGCGTGGATCTGGCCGGCAGCGGCCTGACCCTGTTCACCCGGGAATATCTGAATAACGCTCTGGACGCCTATCCCTCAATCGGAAAAGTGAAAGAGGGACGGCTGCCGGAGTCCCCGCTGGAGATTGCCCTGCCGGAAAACGCCCTGCAATACTTGAGTCCCGGACTGCGGGTTGGCGACCGGATATCCCTACAGGCCAGCATATCCCCCATGAGCGGACTTCTGCCTGCCTACGAATATACTGCACAATACTCTGTCTGCGGCATATTGGAGAGCAATTACATCGGTTACTCCACGGGAACGCTGGAGGCCGTGCTGGGTCTTGGCAGCGCCTCCGCGCTGCTGCCGGAGGAATATCTGTTCTACTCCGCCGATTTTAAGGTTCGGGATACTTCTCGGTTTCAGGCCATTGTGGACGAACTGGCGGAGCAATTTTCCATCGCCCCGGAAAACATACAGTACAACTGGATCCTGCTTGACGCTCTGGGCATCTCCCACAGAGAAAAGGAGACTTCCCAGTCAAACAGCGGCTTTTCCTTTATGGCGTTGGCCCTGTGCCTGGTGGGAGCGCTGGTGCTGCTCGCCGCCGGATTGGTCATCTATAATATCCTGAAGATCGCCGTGGCAAAACGTATCAAAGAATATGGGACGCTGCGCGCCATCGGCGGAGAACGGGGACAGATCTATCGCCTGGTTTCTCTCCAACTGCTGATCCTGTGCGGCATCGGCATTCCTGTGGGACTGCTGATCGGCAAGCTGTCCGCAAAGGGCATTCTGGCTGCGGCCACAGGGATTCTCAACCCCTCCCTGTTTATGGCGAACGATACGGCCCAACTGAGCGGAGCCATCCATGCGGCGGACAGCGGCAATATAGTTCCCTATTTTATAAGCGCCGCCGTGACGCTGCTGTTCGCGATGCTGGCTGCTTTCCCGGCGGCGCGGTATGCCTCCCGCGTCTCCCCCACCGTGGCCATGTCCGGGCAGAGCGTACGGATCAAACGCCGCAGCCGCAGGATCAGGAAAATCCATAGTTTTGAGGCCTACTATGCCAGGCTGAACCTACGGCGGGGACGGAGCAGGACCGTTATCACCATCCTCTCTCTGGTCATGAGCATCACCGTATATGTGTCCTTGCAGGGCATTACCGCCCTTCTCGATACCAGCAGCGATGTGAAAGACATGCATTTGGGCGATTATTCCGTCACAAATGAAACGGAGGGAATCTCCCCTGAGAGCGTGCGGGAAATCCGGGAGAATGAATGGGTGGACAGTCTGGCCACCACCAAATTGTCCACCTACACCCACGACGAGAACGGGAACCTTCCCCTGACGCTGAATCTCTCCCTGCAATCCTGGGAGGCGTTTCATATCGCAGGAGTAGACGACGAGCGCCTGATCTCCTATGCAGAGGGACTCTCCGGACAGGATCTGGCGGATCTGCGCTCCGGGGCGGCTTGTATTGTGAAAAATCCCATCCCTTTCTCCTATGGGGGCAATCCCGTGGAAACCACTGTCTTAAAGACCGGCGACACCATCACTGTGGACGGCCATTCGCTGCGTGTGGCGGGTATCACACAGGTATCCGTCACCATTAATAACGGGGGATATATGAACGGCGTGCAGATCATTGTAAGCGATGAAGTGTACGACAGCCTGACGGGCACCGACCGATACTCGGAGGTCTATCCCACGCTGCGTCCGGAGACAGAGCAGGAGGGATTCACCCGGTGGCTGGAAAATTGGTGCAGCGCGAATCCCGGCAGCCACTGGCTTTCCTATCAGCAGACCGACAGCCAGCTTGCGGAGAGCTTTGAACAGATCCATATGCTGTGCTGGGGGCTGATCCTCTTTATCGGGCTGATCGGCATACTGAACATCATCAACACCGTTTACAGCAATATTCACACCCGCATATCCGAAATCGGTATGCAGCGGGCCATAGGCATGAGCGTCGGCAGCCTCTACCGGACCTTTCTGTGGGAAGGGGCCTATTACGGGTTGATCGCCTCTGTGGCAGGCGGCCTGCTGGGATATATCTGCACCGTATTTGTTGGCGCCGCGACCACGGACGCCCTGGAACTGGTGGCAGTTCCTTATCTCTATATTCTGGAGGCAGCGGCGCTCTCCGTAGCGGGCTGTCTGCTGGCCACCGCCGTTCCCCTGCGGGGCATCGCCAAGATGGAGATCGTAACCTCCATTGAGGCAGTGGAGTGATCCTTGTCCGGCGCTGCCACAACGTTGCCAACGGTGGATAGCGCCGTGAAAACATTCAAAAAACGGTGGCTTGAAAACAGAGTCAAGCCACCGCTAAATAAATATACTCCTTGGGTGAAAGAGTTCCGCTACATGAAATATATACAAACCTTTATTTTTTAGAAACCAAAAAATATTGTATCATCGGTGCCGCTATTTCCTTTTTGTCTATTACAAAGTATGCATCAAGTATGGTTTCAAATTCTTCCACCGATAAATTAAATTGATCTCGCCTGCCCAAATATTCTTCTATCAGCTTTGCAATTTCAAATTCTGGACTTCCGATATTCGGTATATCAAGAACAAATTTCCCCTTGAATTTTAATATACGGGAAAACTCTGCAACTGCCTGCTGCACAAACTCCTTTTCAAAATATTCCAAAGAACCTACGCACTCACCAATATCAAAAAAATCTGTTTCAAATGGCGTTTTATGCATACTACAGCAGTACAGGCCACCTACAGATAAATGATTCTTTTCCGTATATTCATGCAGCAGCTCGATCGTTTTACTACTGATGTCGACTCCATAATATGTGGACGCCCAATCTTTATATCCACCATACATTAAATTTAAGCAACACCCCAAATCAATAAATTTCATGCCGGCCTTTGGGGCAAGATACTCAACAATCTCTTTTCGAGCGCTATCGGAAGATGTTTCCGTCCGCATTTGTTGAAACAAAGGATAGTTGGGGTGATTCGTAATATAAGAGGGAAAATTGTCATATGAATCTATGCCTTTTCGGCCCAAATCAATACCCCTATCATACGATTTTGCAATTAACTCCAATTGTTCTTTCATTGTGTTCCTCCATAATTCTTGATTTTTGTAACTCTTCAACAGATTGGAATTGAGAATTTAATATGAGATAAGCTCATACTCCTTCGTCCCGTATCCCAGCTGAGCCGCCGCGTCGATGGTGTGCGTACCGTGCCTGGATTCCACCCTCTGCAGGAAATGATCTCTGCCGCGATCCTTGGACTGATAGATCAGATCCATACACGCCTGATCCAGCGCCACCGGATCTAAGGAGGACAGGATGCCGATATCTTTCATACAGGGATCCTCCGCAATGGCGCAGCAGTCGCAGTCTACGGACAGATTGCACATCATGCTGACAAACGCGGTATTTCCCTTAAAGTATTCCATAACGCTCCCGGCGGCGTCCGCCATGGCCTCGCAGAAAGCGTCCTGCTCCGCCACCTGATTCCATACCGCATTCTGGTCGGCAGTGGTGCCGCCGGAATGGATCAGGCATTTCCCGGCCGTGGAGGCGCAGCCTATGGAGAGCTGTTTGAGCGCCCCGCCAAAGCCGCCCATGGGATGCCCCTTAAAATGAGACAGCACCAGCAGGGAATCGTAAGCGGCGATATTTTTGCCCACATGATTTTCCTTCAGTACCTTGCCGCCGGGAATGGGCAGCACCAGATCCGGCCCCTCCGCGTCCAGCAGATCCACCTGAAAATATCTGCTCCACCCGTGCTCCATCATCAGCATTTTATGTTTTTCCGTGGAATTTCTGGCTCCGTCGTAGGCTGTGTTGCACTCCACCACAGTGCCGCTTACCGCCTCCACCATGGGACGCATAAACTGCGGACGCAGATAGTTCTGGTTGCCCTTCTCGCCGGAATGCACCTTCACCGCCACTTTTCCCGGTAAATCTTTACCCAGCAGCTTATACATCCTGATCACAGCCTCCGGCGTGATCTCTTTCGTGAAATAAACCTTTGCCTTTTCCATACAATTCTCCTCTCTGAATGTTAGTTACGCCGACTCCCGCAAAGCCTTCTCCCCATGCGGTGCAAACGTCCGACAGCCAACAAGGGACGCTCCGTAAGGAGGACATTCCTGTCCCAGTGCACTTTGTAAGACATTCCTGTCCCCGCGCGCTTGTCCTTGACATCCCTCATGAAAGTATATAAAATAACTTTGAGCATAGTATACTACTTAAAGTGTTCTTTAAGTCAAGATATTTTTTGCAGGCAAGGAGCCCGGATGGAAAAAATATATCAGGTCACTGTAAATGATGAGCAATATTCCACCTTGGAGAAAATGCTTGTCAGCCTCAGAGCTGGTCAATTGGCGCGAAACCAGTTGATCAGTGGCTATGAATTGTTTCAAGATATAATGTGGGATCTATGTACGCCCGTAACGGATGGGTGGTGTACATATGAAGAGCTGTTACAAGAACTCAATGAAAAGAATCCTGACGATAGGCAAGGGAATTTATTGAGGTTTCTGACTAAACAGGTATTTCCGGAGGGGACAAAGTTGCAATATATGTAAAAGGGAGGAAACCATGCTGTACACAGTGGGAGAAATGGCAAAGGAACTGGGCATTCCCGCCTCAACGCTCAGATATTACGACCAGGAAGGGCTGCTGCCCTTCCTGGAGCGTTCCAGCAGCGGCATACGCATGTTCACGGACGCCGACTACGAGACACTGATGGTCATCGGATATCTGAAAAAATCCGGTCTGTCCATAAAAGAGATCAAGGCTTTCATTTCCATGGCCGCCGAGGGGGACGCCTCCATCGAGGATCGTCTGTCGCTGTTTCAGGGACGGCGCATAGCCGTTCAAAAACAGATAGAGGAACTGCAGGAGACGCTCTCCCTGCTGGAATACAAATGCTGGTACTATGAGACTGCCAAAGAGGCCGGAAACGAAGACGCTGTCCGGAATCTTCCGGCAGAGGAAATCCCCGAAAAATACAGGGACGCCAAATGCAGACTAAACATCACTCATCACAGAACCTGAACGGCATTGTACTCCGCCATATATTTCTCGTCGTCACAAACCGCCACGTTAATCACTCCGGCATGGCTCCCTGGTCTGCTTTCCGGATCGGCAACCAAAATCTGTACTCCGGCAATATTTTTTCAGGATGATCGGAGGTAAACCACCGTTTTTGTAAAAATTCCTTGCAGAAAAAGTACACTGCAGCAATCTATCGCTGCCCTTGCGCCCCTCTGTCCTCATCACAGATACACCTTCTCCCTTGCGGCCTGTAACTCCAAAACCGGGGAGCCGGAAAAACCAAGGTAGTATGGTTTCCGGATCAGGACAGATAGTTCACCGCCAGTATCGCCGCGCCCAACACCGTCAGCACCACGCCGGTAGCCCTGTTTAACGTAATGACGCTGGCTCTGTTGGCGAACTTGGCGGCGATCCTGGCCCACAGCAGCGTGGAGGCCACACAGAATAGCAGACACCACAAATCCGGCATGCCTCCGATGGCAAAATGGCTGACTGATCCGGTCAACGCAGTAAATGTCATGATAAACACGCTGGTTCCCACCGCTGTTTTCAGTTCATACCCCAGGACGCTGGTGAGGAGCAGCAACATCATCATGCCCCCGCCCGCGCCGACGAAACCGCAGATAAAGCCCACCACCGCTCCGCATACCACGGACTGTATGACCCGCTTTTTCCCGCTGACCCTGTCCATGGATTCCTTGGTGGCCATAACGGGTTTTACGATGAACTTAATGCCCAGCAGCAGAGTCATAAAGACGGAAAAACTGCCCATGGTTGTGTTCGGGACCTTACTGGCCACCCAGCTCCCTCCCAGAGTAAACAACAGCACCGTGACCATCATAACCAGGCCGTTTCTGATATCCAGGTTCTTGTTTTTTCCATAAGTATAGGCGCTGACAGCACTGGCCAGAACATCGCTGGCCAGCGCGATCCCCACCGCCTCATAAGCCGGAAGTCCCAAAAAAGTGATGAGCATGGGGCTGATCACGGCAGCGGCGCTCATGCCCGCGAACCCGGTGCCCAACCCGGCCCCGATACCCGCCAGAAAACAGATCAAAAATTTAAAAAGCATCTCTGTGTCCTCCTATGATTGTCTTTGTTTTTCTCTCCCTCAAATGTTTGGGCGGCTGTAAACGATTCCGTCCTCTCCTGTCATTGAGCCGCTTTCAGATAAGCGTCAATATTATCCCACATACAGGCAAAGCAGTGTCTCATACACGCGCATTCCTCCTCGCTCAATCCCCGCAGCATGACGGAAATAACCCTCTCCTGCGCCTCCCTCCCGTCTTCGATAACAGACTCCGCCGGATCACATATCCGCAGATGCGCCGTCTTTTTGTTGTTTCCGGTATACTCCCTGCGGATATACCCCCGCTCCTCCAAAGATTTTATCGAGGAGGACACCTGGGACTTGGACAGATACCGGATCTCCACGATATCCGTGGCCGTGTCAAAACAGGGATTGTTCGCCAGAAAAAGCAGGATATCCAGCTCCATCCGGGTGACTTTATGCCGGGTGCATACGCCCTCCACACACTTGGAATATAATGCCTTGATAGCGTTCTGGTGTTCCCATGGATTTAATGGAATCATATGGCCTCCTGAAATATTTTTGTTCTTTTTAGAACTATTTTAATACAAAAACGGAGCATGTCAAGAGAAAATAAGAGAAAACTAAAAGAAACCACAAAAGATATGAAAGCACAAGCACCAACCCTGTCCATATAGGATGAATGCGTTTTTTGGCGAAAAGAATTATGTAAAAGGCGGCAGCAACAGGACAGACCACGGCTAGCCTATATATCCTCCGCCAGCACCTTCCTGCGCTGCCAGACCCCCGACAGGAAATAGATCATTCCCGGCACGGCGCAGCCGTAGGGCGCGAGCCCATATCCCAGGACAAAACCAAAGAACCCCCAGTCCAGCACGATGCCGAAGAGCCAGCTTAGGCCGATCCGCAGCACCACGCCGTCCAAAAGGGAAAGCACCATGCTGAGCTTTGCGTTGCCTATCCCTTGGACAAAGGCGTTGCTGCCGCGCATGATCGCTATGGCCGGGAACATCCACAGTATCGCCCTGATAAAAGTGCCGGACATATCATGCACCTTCGTATCGTCCGAAAACAGCATAAACAACTGTCTGCCAAAGACAAAGTATACAGCTATGAAAAATACCATCAGCGCAAGGGCGAAGAGCCATACATACAGTACCACCTGTTTGGCTCTCCGCTGCTTTCTGGCCGCTATATTCTGACTGATCATGGGCATGGCGGCAAACTGCAGGCCCTGAGTGACCTTATTGATGATATCATCGATCCGCACACCCACGCCAAAGGTGGCGGAGGCTACCACTCCCACATTGTTGACCATGGCGTTAACATACAGCATGGACAGATTGATACACCCGGACTGTATGGCCATGGGCGTGCCCAGTTCCACGATCATTTTCACATATTTTTTCCGGGGAATAAAACTCTGGCGCTTAAAATCAAACCCAAAAGCCTCCCTGTTCCGATAAAGAAAATAAAGGGAGAACAGAAAGGACACTGCCTGTCCGATGATCGTTGCCCAGGCTGCTCCCGCAACCCCAAATCCCATGACTCCCGTAAACAGAATATCCAGGATCAGATTCACGGCGGACGCTATGCCGATAAAAAGCAATGGCCGCTTAGAGTCTCCCATTCCCCGCAGCGCTGCGGACACCAGATTGTAACCCGCCGTAAAGATCAGCCCTCCGCCGCATATGATCATATAATCCGATGCCATATCGCGGGACTCCCTGGGAATATTCATAACCTGCAGGATCCAGGGCCGCGCCAGTAAAATGGCGCAGGACAAAAACAGGCCCAGGCCCAGGATCAGACAAAACAGAGTGCCTACGATCTCGTTGATCTCCCTGCGTTTTCCCGCCCCCAGAGCCTGAGATATCAATACCTGTCCCGCATTGGAAAAACCCAGGCATACCATGGTGGCAAAACTCAATATCTGGCTGCTCTGAGAGACGGCTGACAGTCCAGGAGTGCCCACATATTTTCCCACGATCACCATGTCGATGGTGCTGTACAATACCTGTAGCGCGTTGGACGCCATAAAAGGCAGCGTAAACATAAGGAGCTGCCACACAATATTCCCTTTTGTAAAATCTTTTGAAAGGCTCGCCTTACCCACAATCTATTCCCAAACCTCTTCCAGTATCTTTTCCGTATCCTCCCACAGAGCCGTGGGCCTGCGGATGTAATCATAGATCTGTTCCTGAGACAGGTGCTCCAGCATATATTTTCCCAGCCGGTAGGATATGGCATACGCGTTCGGCAGTTCCTGATAATGGAACATCAATTCTTCCCTGCTGCAGCTTATCTGAACCGGTTCCATGATCTGTCCTGCCAGATTGGTAGCCAGCGCCTCCCAGAACCAGATGCATCCGTAACAGTTGGGTTCCACCTGCTGCTGGCAGATATGTACGAACTCGTGGACGATCAGCCGGGTGTATTCCTCTCTGCCCATTTGAGCATGTGAGCGACTGCGGCGGCAGGCCTCCAGAGACAATATATGTATCCTGCCGTCAAAGGTATCCGCTATCATCCACTCATAATATGTCTGCCCGCATTCCCCGATATGGGAAATGTAGGCGTCCGTATCCGAATAAATAATCACAGGGATCCTGCGGTCCAGCTTATTAAGCCGGAAAAAGAGCATGATCCGCTCCATATTTTCCCGGAGCGTTCCGGCAATCTCCTCCACCAGCCCCGCGCAGTCCCGATCGTAACGGATCACAAAATATTCCGTTTCAAGTATCGGCTCATCTTCGGTTTCGGACCTGTCTGCCCCATACCGCCCAAACAATTCCAGATACCGTCTCTCCACCTGTTCAAAGGGCAATACCTCATAGGAAAAGTCCGTTGCCATCTCGGGAGGTTCCTGATCGAAACGCTCATTCAGGAGATTTAACATGTCATAGTACAACATGTCATTGTCCACCTGCTTTACCAGCCGCTCCTCCTCCTCTGTCAGCGCACAGCCCAGGTATTTGATATAGACCTGCTCCAGAAGCCGCTCCTCCACCGCCTTGTACTGAGGCAGCTGGCTCTTAACCGGCCGGGGCACGTCCGACAGATAGCACTCGCTGGCGTCATGCAGCAGACAGGCCAGGATCACCCGCCGGGAGTACCCCCGTGCCTCCGCCTCCAAAGCGCAGTGAATGCAATGTTGCCCCACGGAAAAAAAAGTTTTCACGTGCCCGTTGCCGCGGCAGATCAGCGGCAGGGCATGGGCAATGTCACGAATATCTATCTTTTCCCGGTCCGGCTGCGCCGGATTGAAATGCTTTCCCGTATATGTGGTAATATAACTCATCTCTGCTCCCTCAACTGTCTCTACCAGTCAAAATGCTCCTGAATCAACTCCGCCACCGCCTCGGGAGACAGTCGGGAATTATCGATCCGCAGATAGTTGGCAAAGGGGATCTCCCCCTCCCGGCTCACCAGACGGTGATTGGCGTCCTCCTTCAGGATAAGGTTGGCGGAAAAGTCCAGATCCCGCTTGGAGGCCTTATTGTTCAGTCTGTTCTCCGTGCGGTTGCGCTGCAGCCGGATCTCCTGAGACGCCACCAGCTCCACACAGTAGATCTCCGCACCTTTCTCCTCAAACATCCTGGCGACTTCCAGTATATATTCCCGGTCAGAGGGCATGTCAAAGGCCCACATATAGGTAAAGATCATGCCCTCGTGGTCTTCTTTTATAAATTCCTCCAGTATGACCCTGCGCAGTCTGCTCACCACATTCCCGCGCCATCCGCCAAATATGTCGATCACCGGCTCAATCATCATATGGTTGTGAAACAACCGCAGTCCCGTCCTTTTCATCAACTCCTGTCCCACCGTCATCTTGCCCACGGCCCCGCTGCCTATGATAAATACCAGTTTCATTGCCGCTCCTTTCTATATTTTGATTGTCGTGCCCGTCGGCAGATACTCGATCTGTTCCTTCATCTCCTCCCGCAGCAGGGCAAAGTTATCCTGCCCGGTACAGTGGCAGGTGTAATACAGGATATCCCGGACTTTCAGGCGCTGCGCCAACTCCCGCACCGATTCCGGAGATCTGTCCTTCCAGATATGAAAGCCGCCGATCACATGGGTCGCGTCCTGCCCCAGATCCCGCTTAGCCTTATTCAGTATATTGACGATGCCGCAGTGAGCGCAGCCTGCCAGCAGTACCTCATGCTCCCCCTCGCTGACCAGCAGACTCTGTTCATGGGAAAAGTCGTCCCGAACCTTTTTCCTGCCGTCCAGCATGTACAGATTCCTGTTGGAAAGAGGATACATCTCCCTCTCTGTTACATCCGTGAGGATCGTCAGTTCATCGTCCAGTTTCAGATTGCCTTCGGTGAGAACGATCTGCTCACTCTTTGCCAGAGAGTCGTCCAGCCCGATATTTATGTACAGGCACAGGACTTTGGAAAAATGCTTTTCAAAAGCCTGTTTGTGGAGATATACCTTCGCCCGATGGTTATGCTGTAAGAACAGTCCCAGCGCTCCGCCATGGTCATAGTGCCCGTGGGAGATCACCACCGTATCCACCTCCTCGATCTTTACTCCCATCTTCTCCGCGTTTTCCAGAAACAGCTTATCCGGACCCAGATCAAACAGGATCTTGTGCTTTGCGGTTTCTATGTACAGGCTCAGACCATGCACTTTTCCGTATTCCTCCGAGACTGCCGTATTTTCCACCAATACTTTTACGATCATTTTACTGCCCCCCTTCACGAACCATTCCATTTATTCTGCCCGGTACATAATACCCGATAATACCACCTGTTCTCAGTTCATGTGCATCCCCATGGCCGTCACCACCGCCACCACATTGCCCAGCCCGTCCGTGATCCGGGTCTCATAATAACAGGCGCGCCTGCCGTCCTTGATCTGCCTGCACTCCGCCACCAATCTGTCGTCCTTGGGCATGCTGACGAAACTTATATTGCTGGTGGCGGTCACAGTGGTCTGTCCGGGAGGATTGGCCGCCACGGCGAACGCGAAATCCGCCATGGTAAACAACGCCCCTCCCATCACATGATGATGAGCCGCCATATGTTTCTCCTCCACCTGAAGGCTGCAGCGGGAGTACCCGTCCGCCACCTCCTCGATCACGATCCCCGTGGTCTGGGTGGCAAATATATCCGCCTTGAAAAATTCTCTTGCCTCTTCCAGTCTTGTCATTATTATACCCTCCATACTTCCCTTTCTCCGCTCCGTCCTATACCTGTCCATGGCGGGGATCACTTCGGCGCTCCTACCACCGGCGTAAAATCCTCCGTATCCCCACAGAAAAATCCTCCGATCCTGCCGCAGATATGCTCCATCACAGCCTTTACCTCCTCATAGTCCCCCGGATAAAATGTGACATAGCTGAGGAATCTCACCCGATGCCTGTCCAGAAAGGCGTCCGCCTCTTCTTCTCCCAGACGGGGCTTGATAACCTCGATATCCATGGAACTTCGCTCTCCCAGGACGATCTCCAGCACCTGAGCCTCTTCCCAGTACTCCACCGCATAGGCCGTGTCGGCCAGCGCCTCCTTGACCGCCGCAGCCGTCAACTCCGCGTCGGACATATAGAACCAGCCCTCCGGCATGTCCGCTGGTATCGTATCTTTCTTTCTATTATTGTTCTTTGACTTTTTTTTCATGCACTTTTCTCCCAAAGCTTATTTTCTGAGAACAGATCCACTTTATCACATGTTTTTATTTTATCATAAAATGGCGAAACCGCAAACAGAAAAAGAGGCCATAAGTTTCCGGCCTCTTTCCAGTTTTTATATTTCACCACTCATTCCATCCATCGCCGTAGCGCTCCGCCATCAGTTCCTCCCACTGCGTCTGCTCATAGACCTTCAGGTTCGACCAGGGGCTGTTGTCTCCTCTGACGATAGCCTCCGTCAGTTCTTCCGGGTCTACAAAATATTCTCTGGCCAGGGAAAAAACATGGTACTCTTCCTGTATTTCCTCTCTGGACAGATTCTCACGATCCGCAGAAGGCTGAGATACCTTTCCGCATCCGTACAGCATTGTCACCGCAGTCATTACTGTCAAAATACAAGCGATCCTTCTCCTATTACTGCCGGCCTGTTTCCTCATGTCATCTCTCCTCCTTCTCCGCATCAATACTGATATATTTGATATATATGATACCACATGCCGACACATTTTTCAATAAGATTACCAATTTATTACTAATTTCTAATTGACCATCAAAGTCAAACTTCCCGTAAAATTGTCGCCTTTCAAGACCAGGTAGTTTCCTCCCGTGATTGCGTCTGTCAGTTCTTCCGGGTCTACATAATATTCCCCTGCCAGGGAAAAGACATGGTTCTCTTCCTGTATTTCTTCTTGAGACAATTTTGCGTCAAATATTCGTTGCTATCCGGTTTTCTGGAATACTTATACAGAAGAGTCTTCTGCCAAACGGTATGTGTCAATAACATAACCTGCTATCTTGTAATTGCCATTATTAAAACTAAGGTTAAATGTAATCCTTATTGGTTCATATGGCAATGAATTTTCTAATTCTATCTGTGGTACAACATACATCTGAAATGTATCGGCATCAAATTCCATATTGTCCCCCCAGTTTACGACCCCCGTATAAGCATATCTATCACTCCATTCCGGCAGTTGTCCTTCCCATAAAACATTGCCCTTATTATCCAGAAAAGTGAATAGACTATTTTTATCATCATATTTATACTCAAGTTCAGCATCAATATCTTTTAAATAATCACTATACATGTAAATATTCCACTCGTCTTCCTGATCACAGACCAGCATGGCATATCTACTTATTGTACCCGTCACTGTTCTAAGGCTGATAAGCGCCTCGTCCTCTCCATCGCTGTCAACATCATATACATTTAACTTTGGGCTTTCTTGATAGAGATTTTGAAAAGAAGGATACGGGTCTTCTTCTATTAATATTTTTTCCCCCTTAATATAAAGTATCATTGCCGTCTGCCCGTCTACATTTATTCCATATAAACGTATATTATTGTTAAATTGCTTTAACAGAACCAGAGAATCATTCCAATATGAATCCAGCGAAGAACACATCTCGACCGCATTTAGCATATCATCCGTTAATTTATCAAAAAATTGCTTAATATTTTCAGGTGCATCCGTACTATTTACATATGTTTTTTCTTCTTCACCCCTTTCGAACACGATGGCTGTATTTTTATATGCATCACTATTACCTTTACACCCACTACAGACTAACACCACGTATAGAAAAATCACCAATGCTGTTTTTTTCATATTTAGTCCCCTTTTTTTCCATACTCATAAAAAATGTTCTCCCCGTCTCCCGCATGAAAGGAATCACAGTTTCCGATGGTGTTTTCTATATTATAACCATAAATATCTTGATACGTACTTATCTCTTCTCTTATTTTCTCCTCATCCAAGTCATCCGCATTTGATTCTCCAACTTGTGAATACAAAACAGCGGCCAATCGTTTAGCATTTTCCCACCCTTCCGAGTCATAGTCCGGATGATATGCATTGAAAACTCCATTCCGATTATATTTGATAGAGGTATATCCCCCTTCTTTCAAAATATTACGTAATGTCTTTTCTTTTCCATATGTAAAGTTTTTGTCGCTAAAAAAACGATTTATAGTTGCCCAAAGCACCTTGCTTTGTTCGCCATTTTTAGGATCCCGCATTTCCTGATAAATCATTCTTGCCAACAAATCATATGTACTTAAACTAAACATCTCTTCATATGTACTTACATCTTCTTCCACTATTTTTTGTATAATGTAATCCACTTCTCTATACTTAGTGCTTAAATAGAGGTCTATAATAGAACATAATATCTCATCCGCATCCCCACTGCCCTGCTTAACAGCTCTATACAGATCCTGTAGCATGGATGGCTGCTTTTCCAGCAGCATGCCATATATTTCCTGTTGCTCTGCCGGATCCGTGACTCCGTATTTCTCCAGGTATTCCATAAGGATCTTTTCCGTTTTGCAGCCAGTATAGCATTCCATGATCAGGTCATATGCCCTGCCTGTGTCTTCACTGCCGCAAAAATCAGCCATATACAGGTTTTCCAGCATATAAGGCTGCTCCTTTAAAGGCAATGTCCACCTGTCTTCTGACGTCATCATTTAATTCCAGAATCCTGTTCTGATAGTTATCTATCTGCCTGGTATAGGAAAAGATTCCCAGCCTGTCCAGCTCACTGTTCTTTCAGCTCTGTGGCCCGCCTTTCATCCCGCAACATCATCCACAAACCTTGTACACCTTTACCAGAGTGTACGGCTGCTTAAGCTCTGTTCTCACAGGACTTTTCTCTTTTTTATTATGATACCGTCTTATATAATTTTTGTCAATGATATTTTTATCATTAAACCAGATTAAAAAAAATATTCCGGCGGGGCCACCCATTACTAATTGACCGCCAGAGTCAGGCTGCCCGTAAAATTGTCGCCTTTCAAGACCAGGAAGTTTCCTCCCGCATGTATCCTGAAACTGTACACGTCTTCCCCGGGCGCGTCCGCGATGATCTTTTCCTCCTCGCCGTCCAGCCAGTACAGCACCGCTGTACCGGATGTAACCGTCAGGGAGTAGGCAGCCTCCAGTTCACTGCCGTTTGTCCGTTTCAGCGCCGTACCGCCGAAAATGTACTCCTCGCCGGTAAAGCCGCTGTAATCCGCCCTGTAGACGCCCACATAGTCGTCGGCGCCCCGCTCTCGCTCTCCCGCAAGGGAATCGTCCCCGGTGACATGGTGGGTGGCGGCCACCCCGCTCCAGTCGTTGATCTCTTCCAGCATACAATCCACCAGCTCATGTATCTCCAGGCGGATGTCGTCTCCACTGCCCTCCAGTTCCTCCACCAGACTGTCCTTAAACTCTGTCAATTCCTCCAAAATACTGTCCTTATTCTCCGTAAACTCCTTTATGATCCCATGGCCTATGCCCATGCCGCAGCCGGTAAGGCATACGGTCATCAAAAAGACCAGCAGGGATACTGCGATCCATCTGCGTGCCATATTCATTCCTCCTTCGCTCTACATCCTTATGCAATCTTTACGCCAGGTCGTCCCGTAGCGCGTCTATGATATTTTCCTTTTTGATCTTGCTCACCATATAGAGGGTAGTGATCAGTATGATCAGAAATACGCCTCCAAAACCGATGGCAATACTGCCCCAGGGCAGTATAAATTTCAGCCCGTCCACACCGTCGAGCCTTCCTCCGGCTATCCCGTAATAGATCAATACGCAGAAAATACCCGACAGCGGCAGGGAGAACAACAGCGTCTCCATCCCGTAGAAAAAGCATTCATAAGTCATCATTCTGTTGAAATCACGGTCTGACATTCCAATAGAGCGGATCATGGCAAGCTCACGCCCACGCAGCCTGATATTGGTGGAGATCGTGTTAAATACATTGGCAACCGCGATTAACGCGATCATACCCGAAAAGATAACAGCAAACACATTGACCACAAACAGCTGGTTACGGTTTTGCTCCAGCAGTTCATGATAGTTCTCAAGCTTATATCCGGAGACAACGCCCGCCCCGTCCAGGATCTCCTTCATCTGTGCCGCCGACTGCCCGGGATTGTGGGAGCGAAATGTCATCTCCCTTGCGGCGGGCGTCTCCTGATCCAGTGTCCGCCAGTCGCTCTCGTACACGCCGTCCACGTTCTTCATGTTCTCATAGAGCATGAGAAAACTGTCCTCTTCCATACCCGTCACGGAGAAGGAGATATCATAGTCCAGATCCACAACAGACTGCTCTGCCTCCTGCTGCATATAGATCCCAAAGGCCCTACAGGAGACGAAGAGCACCACACTGAATGTGAGTGACAGCACGATACTGCGGTAACGCCGTCTGCTCCGCCTGAAATTTTTCATAGCCAGCACACCCTCCAGTTCAAACAGTCTCTCGGTGAGCCCGGATACCTTTACGTCCTTTTCGTCCACCTTAATCTCGCCCGTCTGACGGATACACTCCATGATGGGAGTGCGGACCGCTTTTCTGGCAGGAAGATAGGCGGATAACAGGATCGTGACCATACTGACCACCACGGCGGCGGCCAGGACCACAGGGGAGATCACCTGCCGCAGAGCCACATTGTTATACATAATATTGGCAAAATTTTTCTCCACAACGGATAGGAGCAGCCCCACGACGGGCAGGGCGATCCCTACGCCGATGGGAATACCCACCGCGCCGATACACAGGCCCTCAAACAGCACCGAGCCGCGCAGTTGTCTCTCCGTGGCGCCCACCGACAAAAGTATGCCGAACTGATGCATGCGTTCGCTCAGTGAGATATGGAACGCGTTGTAGATCATAAATATGGAGCCTGTCATGATCAACAGCACCAAAATACTCCCTGCGGAATACAGCAGCGTGTTAAACAGTTTATCCTCCGAAAGCCCCATGAAACGCAGCACATTGTCATTGAGCATGCTGTCCGCGCGCTGTACGTCCTGCCTGTAGGCCCCAAGCTGCCTCGGATTTTTCAGTGTGACAAAGGCCGTCAGGCTTTGAGCGGTCATCTCCCCGTCCGCAGCCGTCAACAGAGTGTACCCGGGGGCGGTCCGCTCCTCGAATGCGGGCCTCTGGTACAGTCCCACCACAGTATACGTTTTCTCTGACGTTTCCTCCAGACTCTCCTGCCCGCCCTCTCCTGTCCGGTACGGATCATGCTGGCTGAGTGTTTCCTCACCCATGCGGCGCTGCCCTACGGCGAAACTGACCACGTCGCCCACGGAAAAGCTCACCCCTCCGTTGGAGGCCACATGAGCCGGAACAATCACTTCACCGCTGTTTTCCGGCAGTCTTCCTGCGAGCAAATTTATCGGCAATGCGTCAAAACACTCCCGGCTGAATGCGGAGATAAACACATAGGGCTTGTATGCATTGACTCCACCCTCCAGCACGGCATACCCTATGTTCTCAGAGTACACCACCTCTTCGACTCTCTTATCTCCGGCCTGCTCCTGCACAAAGGAAAGGGGCACGTCTGTGAATCCGATATGCCAGCCGCCGTATCTGCCCACGGCTCCGTTTATCATATAATTTTGCAGCGACACGGCAAGACCGGCTACCGCAGTGATCAGAGCGGCGGCCAAAACCACGCCTGCGATCGTCGCGAAGGTACGGCTCTTATTTCGTTTGAGTCCCTGTATCGTAACCTTATGAAAAATATTCATCCCGCCTTCACCTGCCTTTCATCCCGCACCACTTTTCCATCGGAAATGGTGATGATGCGGTCTGCCTGCAAGGCGATATTTTCGTCGTGAGTGACAATGATCAGCGTCTGCCGATATAGATCATGGCTCTCCTTGAGCAGCCGAATGATCTCCTGCCCGTTGCGGCTGTCCAATGCGCCGGTGGGTTCGTCGGCCAGCATGACTGCCGGCGCGTTCATCAGCGCCCGTCCGATGGCCACGCGCTGCTGCTGTCCCCCGGAAAGCTGGTTCGGCAGATGCTTTTTCCGATCCTGCAGTCCCAGCAGATCCAGCAGATCGCTTAACCTCTCCCGGTTCACCTTTCTCCGATCCATCAGAACGGGCAGCGTGATATTCTCCTCCACATTCAGCGTGGGAATCAGATTGTGAAACTGATAGATCAGTCCCACCTGTCTGCGTCTGAACACCGCCAGCCTCTCCCCTGTCTGCGCGTATATGTCCTGCCCTTCCAGAAAGATCTTCCCGCTTGTGGGCATGTCCACCCCGGCAATGGCGTGGAGCAGAGTAGATTTACCGGAGCCGGAAGAACCTATAATCGCCGTGAAATCCCCCTTTTCAATGGTAAGGGAAACATGGTCCAGCGCCGTGACCTGGTTTTCGCCCTTGCCGTAGATTTTGCACACATCCTGTACCTCTAAAAAATCCATTGTTTGAGCCTCCTTATTAGAGTTCCGCGTATCCCTGACCAGCACACAGGACGGTGATCCGCTGATACTTTTTAACTGTCTCTATCATAGAGCCTCCAGTTTACAGCACGGTGACTTTAAGGTGACAGATTTGTTATCATACGTTTCTCCGGCCACTTATGAAAACGAAGGATGAACAAGGCTCCCCCGCGGGGGTGGTTCTTGGCGCGGATCGTTCCGTTTTGCCGCATGATAATGGTCTTGCAGAGAGCCAGACCAATTCCGTATCCTGCGGTTTCCGAATTTTTGCCCCGGTAAAACCGTTCAAACAAAAAAGGCAGATCTTCCTCAGGGATCCCCGGCCCGCTGTCGTGGACGGTGATCTGCGTAAACAGGGGATTGTCCTCACAGCCGATCTCTATCCTGCCGTTATCCCCCGCGCTCTCCATACAGTTCTTCAATATGTTCCGCAGAGCCTCGGACAGCCAGCCCGGATCCCCCTGTATCTCTGTTTCGCCCGGTATGTCCGTCTCCAGCGTGACATTGTGAAGTTCCATGGAAAACAGCAGCGGGCGGGCGGCCTCCCTGACCAGGCTGTCCACCTTGATCCGGCTGCTCTGAAATTCCACCACACCGGCGTCCAGACGGGAAAGTTTCAGGAGCGACTCGATCAGCCACTCCATATGCGCGTACAGTTCTTTTGTCTCTGTCAGCAGTTCTTTGCGCTGCGCCTCGCCAGGGTTTGTCTCCAGCAGGGACAGGACCAGGTTGGCCGCTGTCAGCGGAGTCCGCATCTGGTGGGCGATATCTGCCAGCGAATCGGCCAGATGCTCCTTTTCCCTGCGCAGGGCCCTGTTCTGTTCCCGGATGCGCCCTGTCATCTTGACGATCTCGCTCTGCAGGACGGACAGCTCTCCCTCCTCAGATTCCGCGATCAGCAAGTGCTCGCAGTTGTGGAGCACCTGATCGATCTGCTCCGAGAGCAGATCGATTTTTTTATACCGGTATTTGGTGAATATCCAGAATAGCGCGATATAGACGATAGAAAGCAGGAGGATCAGCGCCCCCGCCCTGGAGTCGATCAGGATTCCCCCTGTGACAGCGGCCGCCGCCAACAGGGTGAACAGAGTTAAAAACCAGCGGATTTCCTTATTTCGCAGCATGTCCGTCACCCAGGCGATAGCCTATGCCCCGGACCGTCCGAATGATCTTCGGCTCGGCGGGGTCATCCTCGATCTTTTCTCTGAGCCGCCGGATATACACGCTGAGCGTGTTGTCATTAACAAATTCACCGGCCGCGCTCCACAGTTCGTCAAGCAGGATATTTCTGGTGATAATGCTGCCCGGATTGTTGACAAACACCAGCAGCAGACGGTATTCCAGCGCTGAGAGCATGACCTCCTCGCCGTTTTTGTGGACGGTTCCTCCGGTCATATCGATGTGCAGTCCTTGCAGTTCAAAGACAGCCGGAGTGCCCCCGCTCTTTCGCAGAGCCGCTCTGATCCTGGCCGTCAGCTCCCGGGGCCGGAAGGGCTTGGTGACGTAGTCGTCTGCTCCCATATTCAGCCCTGTCACAACGCTGGACTCATCCCCGGAGGCGGTCAGAAATATAACAGGAATATTCTGCTTTTCCTTGATTTCCGTACAGAGCATATAGCCGTTTCCGTCCGGCAGAAGGATATCCACCAGCGCTATATCAAAGGTGCTCCCGCCCAGCATGGCCAGCGCGTCGGCGCAGGTAGCGGCATGAGAGACCGTAAAGCCCTCCCCGCGCAGCAGGAGTATAAGATTCTTGGCAATCTTTCCGTCATCCTCAATCAAAAATATCCGTTCCATGGCATATGTTCCTTTCCGCGTTATAATGTCAAAACAGTTGTGAAACTGCTTATGTCTGTTTTAGTATCCCGCAATCCGGAGCCCCCCATTTATTCATAACATATTTTCATTACTGTTTGGTTACTTATAAGTGACTTTATTGTAAGAATCGAGGCGGCCACAGCCGTCGTCCATATTAACATGTTCGGCTGACGCGCCATATTTTATCATAGCCGAGCCGACAAATCTATAAAAAACAACTTTACGTATTTTGTAATGACGGCGATCACCAGCAAAGAAACGTAAACACCGCACCCAACCAAAACCATGGCGGCAAAACCTATCTCATTAACCTCGAATATGCCATATACAAACCTTCCCCTCAACTTTCCGATTATATAATCAAAGACAAGATATATCATTACAGGGACCGGTGCCAGCAATACTTTTTTACCCTTTGCGGCGTCATCAATGAAAAACATATAATAAGCCAAAAACAGTAACGGATTTACTAAGTGCAAAAAGAAAAAAGCACCATGAAAATTGAAATGTCCTACACATGATATTATGCAAACAAGCAGAATCGCCGCAAGCCACATAAGATAGATAATACCGGGAATTTTCTTCTTTTTTCCCAATATATTTATTCCGGTAATAAGCAGCAAGATACCGATGCATGAATTAGAGATACAAGTTAATTCAATTATATATTCCGGAATGGGTATGTATCCAATCAGAACACTTGCGCAAAAAAGAATCCCTAACGCTATACTTATATATGCCTTTATATTTCCCTCCATTTTTCTCCCCCTGATCTCTATCTTGTTGAATTGTTCAACGACTTTATTCTACCATAAGCAAACACTCAATTCCATAAAGTTTTATTTAAATATCCTTCACACTTTCCCTATTTGCCCTGTTCTCCATAGAAAAAAAGACTATGACCGTTACAGTCATAGCCTTTGGGGGACAGAGGAGATCACTCCACATTCTTGAGTGCCTCCTCCATGGGAATCCTCCTGATCCTCCTAAAATCAAATACCATGACCAGCAGGTATCCGATCAGGACGAAAGCGAACATCTTCCCATAGCCCAATGGTGTGGTCACAAAGGTGAACCAACCGCTGTAGCTGGCCATGATCGCTTTCCAGGCCACACCCATGACAAGGGACCCCAGGGCAACGCTGAGCGCGTCCGCCAGCACCAGGATGATCGTTGTGGACAGCAGGTACAGGCTTGCGATCTCCCGGTTCTCATAGCCCAATATCTTCGTCATGGAGATGGCTGTCTCATTCTTCTCAATGATGATTTTTGTCAGCAGATAGATCAGCACCGCCGACAGGAGCATACACAGAACCTGAAAATACTGCATGTATGCCCCCATGGAATGATAGAGCTGGTCGCACATTTTCGTGATGTCGCGCTGGGTGATGACCGTGGCTATATTCTCCTCCTCTATATCCGTGATCTCCGAGTCGGACAGATAGCCGCTGAAGGCGTCCTCCTCCAGGTCAAATGCGGCGTGAAAATGCCGAATGGGCATAAACACCGCCAGACTCAGGGACTTTTCATAGATTCCCGCCACCTCAAACCGGTAGCGGCTATTCTCATATTTTTCATCCAGAGTCACGCTGCTGCCCACGGCAAGATGATATTTCTCCGCAAAGGAGGAGGAGACATACACCTGGTTTTCCCCAAGGGCGCTCAGCCCGTCAATCTGAACATAGCGGCTGCCGTCCTCGATCCCATATACCGAGATTTCCTCGTCGAGGGCACCGCCTTTTTGCTGCAGAGAATACATGGCAAACTTTTCGGCGTCCCCATTGTCCGTCTCGATCATGTCCCCCTGGTCATCCTCATAGGACTTTAACACATACTGGTATCTGGCAAACATCATATCCTGCGCGTTTTCCTTATAGAATGCCAGAGTGTCGGGCATCCCCACTGCCATGGCAAGCATGGTGGAAATAAAGAAAATTCCGCAGAATAAAATGGCATAATTGGGGATGTTCTGCAGCATGATGCGCAGCCGGAATCTGCTGAAAAACTTCCACCCCGGCAGCCGCATTGCCTTTTTGCGCCTGGTTTTCTTCAGATCGTGCCGCAAAAACTGCAGAGGCGTGTGCCGCATCATCTTGACGATCACAAGCAGATTCACCGCCAGCATCAACGCCACGGGGATCAATGTCGTCTTAAAAAAAGCCTCCGGGTTCCATATGGTTTCATAGATGGGCAGACTGTAGCTGTTGTAGTACATGGACACCACCACATTCTTAAACACGGAATAGCCCAGCCCGTTTCCCACCGCCGCGGCAAGCAGCGTCACGATGACGGGCATGGAGAGATAGTGTCTTATAAGCTCTGCCCTGCTGTAGCCGGACGCCCGCAGAGTGCCGATCGCCGACGCCTCCCTGGCGATGGTGTTGCTGATAGTGACCGCAAAGATAAAGGCAATGATCACGATCAAAATATCCAGCAGCACGCCTCCCATGGCCTCGTCTCCGCCCATATCATCCGTCGCGAAATGGATCGCGGGATTGGCGTATGCGGGCATATAATCCGTCAGGTCACAATCCGCTGTGACCGTCTGGGTGAGCAGCGCTTTCAGAAAATCATCCGCGCATTTCTTCTCCTCCTTCTCACCGGTGGGTTTCTCCTCATACTGCCATGCGTACGCGTAATGAACATCCCCATCCAGACGGTCAAACCCGCTCTCCGTCACCATGGCCACGTCAAACTTCAGGGCGTCGAACATAAAATCCGTGCTCTTTTCATGCAAAGTGGAATAGTTTACATAGGCGATCAGCCCTACAATCCTGTACGGCCGCCCGCCCACAGTGACAGTGTCTCCCACCCGGACACCCACGTTGTCCGCATGCATACGGTCAATCGCTATTTCCTGCTCTGTCTCGGGGAAACGCCCGTCCATAAGGCATGCCAGATTCACTTCCGCCGTCCGGGCATACACCCGGACGGTTCCGTCGGCTGTCCCGTCATTGTCGTTGTCTTCCTCCTGGTTGGTGTAAAAATTCTCGTATACTCTGACCGCGGCGGCCTTAAAGTCGGGATTGTCCAATTCATATTTTTCCTCCGCCTGGGCATATTTCTCCTCTATCTCTCCCTGCATCTCCTCCCACGCCTTATCATAGGCGTCCTGATAAGCTTCGTCATAGGCTTTTGTGTAGGCCTCCCCATATGCGGCGTCCAGTTCCTCTTTCGCCCTGTCAAAATAATACTGAAGGACATCTGCCTTTTCTCCCGACGAAATGGCCGCAAGCAGCGCCTGATCCGCCTTACGGTCCAGTTCAAAATGGCCGTCCTCCAACCTGTATTTTGTCACGCCCTCCTCCGCGGCGCGCATCATACTGCCGTTTGCCACATACATCCCGGACACAAACCCGATGGTGAGGATCAGGAAAAAGCTCACCAGCAGATACTTTTTCCAGTCTCCCAGCAGTTCCCGGAAGATACGTTTTGTGAGAGGGTTCCCTGTTCTTCTGTTTTTCATAGCCGCCCTCCTTACCACTCCAGATCCGCTGCCGATATCTTATCCGCATTGATATCGTTGTGACGGACGCGCCCGTCCCGCAGCTTGATCACATGGTCCGCCATGTTTTTGATGGCCTCGTTGTGGGTGACCATGATGACGGTGTTTCCATATTTCCGGTTCACGTCTTCGATCAGTTTCAAAATCTCCTTTGACGTGTTGTAATCCAGAGCGCCGGTAGGCTCGTCACAGAGCAGAATGTCCGGATTCTTGACGATCGCGCGCCCGATGGAAGTCCGCTGCTGCTGCCCCCCTGACAGTTGGTTGGGCAGCTTGTACCTGTGGTCGTAAAGCCCCAGCGTATTCAGAAGATCATCAATATCCAGCGGATCATCCGACAGGTAAGCCCCCACTTCTATGTTTTCTTTCACATTCAGATTTCCGATCAAATTGTACATCTGAAAGACATACCCCAGGTGTTTCCGGCGATACCGGGTCAGCCTCTTCTCGTCCATATCCTCCAGCCTGTCGCCGTTTATGGATATATAACCGGAATCGGCGCTGTCTATTCCGCCGATAATGTTGAGCAGCGTAGACTTACCCGACCCGGAAGGCCCCAGCAAAACGCAAAATTCCCCCTTCGCCACGGAAAAATCCATTCCCCTGAGCACTTCCTGACGGGTATCCCCGCTGCCAAACCCCTTCTTTAAATTCACAATTTCCAGAAATTTTCTTTCTTCCTCCGACATGTTTTCCCTCCCTTTCCGCTATTCAGAACTCTGTAACCACCCTGTCGACTCCTTTTCAACACAACAGTTTCCGGCCGCTCTACGGTCCAAAAATTTTTCGGATACTGTTCGGGCAAGTAGTGTTTTAGAGCTTTGTGTCCGTTCTTTTTGCAGTATCTGTTTGCTAACTAATATTAGTCACGACTAATACGCGAATAAAATCAATGCGGTTGCTTTTCGGTTAGCAACCGCTAACTTGATTTTAAGTATACTCATTTACAGTACTTTTGTCAATATGATATATCATTTTTTCGCTTTACATCAGATCCTTTCCCGTATATTTCACGCAGGCGGTTCTCAGCGCCAGGATCAGCACTCCTGTCCCCAGCAGAGCGCCCCCGGCGCCAAGCTCTCCAGTGCTCAGGATCTTGGACGCGTTAGCATAGGAAAAGGGACTTATGAACGACAGCTTTTCCATCTCCGGCGCTACCCTGCTCACCAGGTCATAGGCGTAAAAAAGCAGGACCAGACCCAAGCCCACCCCCAGCCTGTTTTGCCGGAAAAAGGCGGAGACGGCAAAACATATGCCGGCTATTTCCAGCCCCAGCAATAGCTGCATGGCATGGTAGGCAAGCAGCTCCTTTCCGGGAATACCCTCCCCCAGCAGCGCAAATCCCATACCGTAAAACATTATGCACAGCAGATGGAACAGCAGCAGATTGGTACAGACCACGCACCATTTTACAAGGACCACTTTTCCTCTGGCTATGGGCAGAGAAAACAAAAACTCGCCTGTATGCCCGTCCTCCTCCTTGGAGAGCATGGTCATGCTGATCACGGCGGCGAACATGGCACCGCCCAACTCGTGGATGGTTCCCACCTCCGTGGCATAAAAGCCCTTCAGCGTGGCGATGCTCAGCCGATCCATACCGAATGCCGCCGCGAAATTCCCCATGGCCGCAAAGTTCTCCGCCATGCCCGCCATCTCCTCCTGCATACTGGAATACAGAAGGATGCAGGCCATCCCCATGCCTCCCACACAGACAGCCCACAGCAGCAGAGTTTTCCAGTACTGTCTCATTTCATGTCCGTAAATATATCGCATATGTTGATCTCCTTCCATCCCACATATTCTTTTGATTAATTTCTGTAATACTGGATAAAGACCTCTTCCAGAGACGGCTCCTCGATGAGTAGTTCCCTGATATCATGTCCCATCAGCTCCCGGTACAGTTCGTTCAAATCCTTCTCATATAAAAATTCTTCCTCCACGCCGTCCCGCACCCATTTGATCCGCTTTGCTCCGGCTCTGGTCAGCTCCGCCACCGACTCCACACTCTGCAGCCGTCCCTCCTTCATGATGGCCACCCGGTGGCAATAGCGCTTTACCTCCGGCAGCACATGGGTGGACAGCATGCAGGTGGCACCCTGATCCACATACTCTCGTATCAGCTTGAAAAACTCTGTCTGCATCAAAGGGTCCAGGCCGCTGGTGGGCTCGTCAAACACGAACAGCCCAGGCCTGTGCTGCATGGCACAGACGATGCTCACCTTTTTGCGGTTACCCAGAGACAGCTCCCGTATCCTCTTTTCCGTGTCCACCTGTAGCCGTTCACAGAGCTTTGCCGCCTCTTTGTCACAATTCACACCCCGCACCCGGGCTGCCAGCCGGATGACTTCTTTCACCCTCATGCCCGGATAAAACATGGCCTCCGAAGGCATATAGCCCACCTGGGCCAGAATCTCCTCCCGGCAGCGGCGGATATCACGCCCAAACAGCCGTATGCTGCCTCTGTCAAAGCCAATCAATCCCAGCATGGCCCGAATGGTGGTGGATTTCCCCGCCCCGTTCGGCCCTAGGAACCCGAATATCTCCCCCCGCTCCACCGACAGGTTTAAGTCTTCCACCCCCCTATGCTTTCCGTATCTCTTGGTCATCCCCTCAATCTCAATGATCTTCTCTGTCCCGCTCATTTTAGATCCCTCTCTTTCCCGTTCTCCCCATCTGCCTTCCCCTCCTCTTCACTCCTGTTTTTCCGACCGTCTCTCTCCTGAAACGCCCACAGATCCTCATTTAACTGTTTTGCATCCAACACCCGCTTGATCTTATAGACCAGAAAACCGCAGAGATATGCCAGCACCATAAACAGAGCGAACAGAACGGTCAAGAAAGCGTCTCTCTCAAACCAATTCCCCATATAAGAAACCGCTGTATGGATTCCGGCACAGAGCAGCAGATACAGCATCTCCCGGATTCCCAGCCGTTCCCCCTCGTCAAATCTGCCCAGCACATACCATTGCAGATACCCCATGCCATATGTCAACAGGATCATCTCTCCCATATGCAGGATGTTGGCCTCCATACTCCCTCTAAACAGCCGGCACATAGAATAAAAGAACAGGATGCAGAAAAAATAAATACATGCCTTAAACTCTATGGCGATCTCCACCACCAGATAGCGCTCCAGCAGGGACATCTTTTTTCTTCCCATCTGCTTTGGCCCACTCTTTTTTTTACCCATGTTCTCATCCTCCTTCTGGCTTTTTACCTATTCGCCCCTAAGCCTTCTGCGAAAATCCGCCGCGTAAGTGCGAGAGATCATGATATGCTCTCCGTTGCACATGGTGGCGTCGATGCGGTTGTTCGCCCTGCTCCTAAGCTCCCGGACCTTGTCGATATTGATGATGACGGACTTGCTGCACCGGAAGAAATTGACCGTGCCCAGCAGTTGTTCCAACTGCAGCAGAGAATGCTCAAGCTGCAGTACGCTGGTTTCCGTATAGGCGAAGGTCCTGCCCTCCACACTCTCCAGATACAGGATTTCCGACGGTTCTATGACAACCTGTATACCGTCCCGGACCCCCAGCAGCCTGCGGCTTTGAAACTCCAAAAAACGTATCAGCTGCTCCATCTCCGGCGATGGACCCGCACAGCGCAAGATCACTTCATTCTCTCCCTGGGAGATGTGCTCTATGGTATATTTCATACGGCTCCCTTCCGCCCGCTATGCAGGCACTGGAGTCATTGTAGCAATTCCTCTCATAAAGAGCAATAGCCCTAAAGGCAAGTGACACTTATTCCCGTTCAAGCAGCACTTCTACCCTCCGGGAACTGCTACAACTGCACCGATTCCCGCGCCGTTTCCATACTGCTGCGCCAGTTACAGGGAATCATACCAGAGAATATTTGTCTGATTATAAAAAGGGCAGCCACCATCGTGACTGCCCTGCCGTTACTTAATTAAAATATATCACATCTCCCGGACGGATTTTGTTCGGGTTCTTTATTCCCGGATTGGCTTTCAGCAACTGTTGAAGGCTAATTCCGTTTTTAACCGCAATACGCGACAGGCTATCTCCCTGCTTTACGGTATAGCTGCCAGGCTGCGCCGCGGCCTTATCCGCAACTACCACGATATATTCATCTCCCTTGAAAATGGCGAACATGGCCTGACCCGCCTCCGTAGTCATAAAAGTCCCCGCCAGTTTCAAACTTCCCGATATCTCATCATAGTAGTATAAATACGCGTTTTTACCGGCATTTTCCCTGCCTACGTTCAAGTGTATATCTATCTTGACAGGATAAGCGCTCTTATCCTCCATGGCAAAGGCTCGGCTGAACGCAGCGCCGACCAGCGCATTCTGTTTCACGGTTTCCGGAATCCCGTCCGCGGCGGCCATAACCACCCCAATAGAAGGAATCCCCTTGGGTACATCCACTCCGGATACACTGAAAGAAAGACCCTTTCCTGTATTTAAGAACAGAGCGGTTTCGCTTCCGGCCAGTTTATCCAGAATATTGCCTGCAACCTGGAATTTGTCACCCACCTGGGCATAGACGTTTTGCGTTTTGCCGGAAACCACAGAGCTTTCTACATCTTTATATACAACATTCCAATCTGCCAGAGGCTCCTGTCCGGAAACGGACTGTGCCGCCGATTCCTGCCCGGAGGGTGCTGCCGGCGCGGGCGTAGGCGTTGCAGCCGGCGCGGGCGTTGCAGTTGGCGCGGGTGTGGGCGTTGCAGTCGCGGTCGGCATGGGTGTTGCGGTCGGTGCAGGTGTCGGCGTCGCGGTCGGCGGCTGAGGTATCTCAAGCGCACTGAACTCGCTGTGTGCCTGCTCGATCGCAGCATTTGCTGTCACTACATCCCCATGGATGCCCGCAAAGGTCAGGTTATTTTCATCGTCCGCTATCTCCTGCTGCTCCTCCGCCGTAAGTGCCGCATAGGCCGCGCTTTCTGTCTGATAGCTTTTTGCAGCCTCCTCGTAGGCCGTCGCCGCAGCGGTATGAGTCTCCAGAGCTTTCGCATAGAGCGCATCCAATCCCGCAGCTCCAGACTCCAGAGCATCCATATAAACCGTATAAGCTCCGGTTATACCCTGCTCCTCATTGCCCAAAAAGTTATCCATCGCCGTCCAGAACGCCGTTTCCTTATTCCAGAAGACGTCGTTGCTGTCATAGTATTTCCAGGTGTTTAACGACATTTCCAAAAAGGCGGTATCCCTGCTCTGCTTGTCGCTTTCCACACCGCTATAATTGCTGGTGATATCTTCCGTTTTCTCCGCGTCGGAAAGTTCACCGTACGCGCTCTTTACAGCCTCATAACTCTCTCCTACCTGCGCATAAGCCTCCTCCAGCGCGCCTACGGCCTCCAGCGCGGCGGCGCGGTTGGTTTCCTTATCCTCTTCATAGGCCGACATAATGCCTGGAATGTTTTGTTCCTCGTCTCCCCAACACACAGTTACCGCATCATCATAAACCTCGCATGCGTCCCAATACTGAGCGTCGAGATCAGAGTAATTCCACTGTTTATACTCCACAAGGGCATCCTGATAAGAGGTCTTTGCACCGGGGTTCTCTTCTGTGCCATCCCCCTCAAAATCTTTCTCTATTGCTTCTTTGACAGTCTGGGGAGAGTCTGTACTGTCCCCGTCCGTAGCTGATTGTTCATCCGCGGTAAGCAGATTATACGTGCTTTTTACCGCCTCGTACTTGTTTGCAAGCTCCTGATAGGCACTTTCCAAAGCAGTCATAGAATCGCGCACCGCCGCACGGACATCGCCCAATTCTCCGCCATTCTCATTGGCACTGTCATAGTTCGCCATTGCGTCGTCCTTACTATGACACGCCCCCCAGTAACCGCTCCTTTCCACGCTGTCGTCCCCATATTCTCCCGAGGCATACCCATACGCATCCACAGCATTCCAAAACGCATCCACGTTAGAAATGGTTTCCTCTTGACCGTCCTCCTGCGCTTTCACCACGCTCAAGCCGACAGGGGACATTGTCAGACCCACCGCAAGACACAGTGCGAGAGCTGCAAGCCACCTTGCCCCTTTCCTTTGATCTGTTACCAGTCTCATATTTTTCCTTTTCTCCTTTCCTTCATTCAGAATCCATTCAGAATCCTGGTCAGTTGTGATGCCGGCCCTTATCAGTACAGAATTGTGCAGATTGTATATTCCATAAATTTGCACTATCTACTTCTGTTTTTCATTCTATCATTTTATCCATGTTAAATGGGATGCAGCCTGCACACTTGCGCACTCCGCATCCCATTTTTCAAACTGCCCCTTATTCATTCCGTCCCACAGAAACTGCTTTCCCGCTGCTTGGCCGCGGGAGCAGATCCTCACAAGGTTTAATATGTATATTGAATCTCAAAAGACGGTTCTCCATAGACGGCAGACAGTTCTTCCAGCTGCCGCTGGCTCTTGACATTTATTATCACCGTCTCCAGATTTGGCATGGTAAAGAGCGGGGACAGATCACCTGACACACACTGATCCAGATCCAGACAGACGATATCCTCCCGACCCTCCAGCGCCGAGATATCCCATATCTGCGCGCCCCACAGGACCAAATTTTCTATATGCGCCACGTCTCTGAGAAATTCCAGATCCGTCTGTCCCAGCGCCTTGACCCGCAAACAGTCCACATACAGCCCGTCCAGATACTTCCATGCGTCGGAATCATTGCTGATATCCAGATAACTCAGGCTCTTTAAATCTTTGATATAACTTGCGTCATAACTCCCGCTCTCGCCGAGATCCAGTTCTCTTAACATCGGCCAGGTACTGACCGCCTCGATCCCTGTCAGCGGATTGCTGAGAAATCCCACAGTTTCCAGGGTTTTCTTGCCCTCCAGAGGGGAGATATCCCGGATGTCATTGTCACGCAGCTGCACCACTCGCAGATGCTCCAACCCCTTTAAGGGAGAAATATCCCGAATATGATTGCCTCCTATGCATACTTCACGCAGATTGGGCATATTCTCCAGATCCGACAATTCCGTCACAGGGCCACGGATCCTTTGCGTTCCCTCGTACCATTTGCCACCCTCAGAATAAAAAGTATCCAGCGTTGTATAGACCTGCTCCGCCTGAATATAGATTCCGGTCACAGCCTCCAGATCCATGGCGGTGATAACGCCTTCCGGCCTGTCCAGTACCGCCCGCACCGCCTCCTCTATCAGAGGTTCCCGAAACACGACTCCCCGATCCCGCTGGGAACGCTGGTACATGACTCCCGTGATCGACAGACCTGCCGCCAACAACAGGAAGAGCGAGACCGCCGCGCAGATTCCCCTGCGCACGCGCCGCCTGTATCCGTCAGTCGCGCGGTGCAGGTCACGTAGAAGAGCCTGATCATCCCTGTAGCGTTTATCCGGCGCAAACGCGCAGCACCTGGCCGCTACCCGCTCCAGCTTTGTCCTGGGCTCTGTGATCGGTTTCGCCTTCCCGGTGAACAGCCAGGACAATACGATCCCAAAAGAATAGATATCCGAGCGGACATCTGTCTGCATGAACCCGTACTGCTCCGGCGGCGCAAAATTTTCCGTGCCGCAGAAAAATGTGTCCACATCCTCCTCTTTTTTGAAAACGCGGCTGATGCCCAGATCGATCAGAGCCACAGTCCCGTCCTCTTTTATAATGATATTCTCCGGTTTGATGTCCCGGTGGATAATGGCAGGTTCAGCGTCATGGAGAGTTTTCATGGCACTGGCCAGCCCGATCGCAAGCTCTGTCAAGACGTCCTGTGACAGAGGATACGTCCTCACATATTTCTCCAGAGAGATCCCTTCGATATATTCCCGCAGAACACAGCGGTACTGCTCGTTTTTATACTCTCCGATATACTGTGGGATGACGCCGTTTTTCATGGTTTTGAGCTGCTGCGGCTCCTCTGTCTCATATCGCGGGCCGCTCCGGGCGTAACATTTTGCCACGGCTTTTCGGCCGGTGTCCCTCCGCCTTACCAGCAGCGTATCACACTCCCCCGTATGACTCAGGCATTCCAACGTCTCATACTTCTCTGTGAATTCCCCAGGAAGCGATTCCCTGTATCCACCGTCATAGTATGTCTGAAATTCCCTGATCACGTCCATATGACTCCCCCCTCAGTTTTCACCAAGCATACAAAGGTTGAGAGACTCCAGTAGATCCTGCACTTCCATAACATTCATTCCGTGAAGGATTCCAAACATACAGGCCGCATCCCGCTCGATTTTCACATAGAGCATGCTCCTTTGGGCAATCCTCAGCAGGGTCTGCGTCTCCTCAAGAGAAAGGCCAAACCCCAGGGCAATCTGTATCAGCTTGTCCCGGGAGGGAACCCTCGTACCGTTAAAGATCTGATGTCCGTAAGTTCTCTCAATCTGGGCGCGGCGGATCACTTCGCTGGGCAGCAGGCTGCGCACTTCACACAATTGATTCAGATAAAAAGGCAGAGAACACTTTTGAAAATTATTTTCATTCTCCTGTGCAAAATGTTGGAAATCCTTACCGCCCCTGAGCCGATTCAACAAAGTGTTCGTCGATACCGCCATGATCTTGCCCCCTGTGTTTGATCTGTTATTTCCTCCTCACAAGTATTGCATATCGGCGCCGAACATGTCAAGAAAATTAATCGGCCCAGTGTCTGCCTGTGAAACAGATGAAAGGAAAATGTCAAATCACACAACCTGTCTAACAGAATGAAAAACAGCGGGAATGCCTGTTTCCAAGGCTTTCCCGCTATCTGGATGTCAACGTGCGTTAGAGGATTCGAACCCCCGACCTTTTGGTCCGTAGCCAAACGCTCTATCCAGCTGAGCTAAACGCACATCTGTTGCAAGTCATCCCTGCAACAGTACATATTTTACTAAGTTCTACGTCAAATGTCAATAGCTTTTTTGGATTTTTTTCGTCTCTTCGTTCAGGTTCTCCACAATACCGGTCACCTCGGACACCATATTGCTGTTCACCTCGCAGGCGTCATAAGTCTCACTGGAATGCGCGGACACCTCCTCCGTAATGGCAGATATGGTCTGAATGCTCTCCACGATACCCGCATTGGCCGTCTCCAGATCCGTCACCGTCGTCCTCATGGCGCTGGTCTGCTGCCCAATGCCCTCCGTCATCCCCGCGATCTTTTCAAAGCTCTCCAACACCTCTTTCGCAGTCACCGCATGGGATCTGTTGCTGTCCGTCACCATGTCCACGGCGGCGGATACCTCTTTCAGCTCCGCGTTGATATTCTGGATCAGTTCCGTAATGTTGACGGTAGCTGACTTGGTCTGATTAGCCAGAGTGGATATCTCCCCCGCCACCACAGCGAATCCCCGGCCTGCGTCCCCTGCCCTGGCCGCCTCAATGCTGGCGTTTAGAGACAACAGGCTGGTCTGATTCGTAATGCCTGTGATCATCTCTATGATAGAGTTCATCTTCTCGGTCTGCACGCTCAGGTCTTCCATTCTATGGATCACCGTGTCATTGGCCGCTATAGACTTCTGTACCTGCTGCGACATGGCGTCAATATTCTTCTGCCCTGCCTGGATCATCTCCGTTGTATCATCTACGCCGCGGTCTATGCTCTCCGCGTTTTCCTTGACTCTGGCGATATAGTTTTGAATCTCCTCGGTACGTACCATCTGCTGCTGCACGGAATCTGCGGTCTCGGTACTGCCCTGAGTCACTTCCTTCATGGAATTCCGAATATGAGTCACAGACTGATCCAGCTGCTCCATCTTCGTTGTCACCTGCTCGATCCCTTTACTGATCTGCTCTGCAAGCTGTAAAGTATCATTCAGCATCTGTGTGGATCTGTCCTTTTCCGCGTTCAGATTGGAAAGCTTATTTTTGTTCAGTTTATTCAGGCAGGCCGTTGTGATAACGCAGAACACTGCTATCAGAGTGATACTGGCTACCCGGATCTCCACATCCGCGATCTGTTCGGGAGCATATCCCACCGTCATAGCCACATACACGATGTCCAATATATTGAGCAAGCTGAGTATCCCGCAAAACAAAGCAGAATACCGCACATTAGAATACAGCAGCAACACAACAAACATGGGAACCGCATAGACAAAATTCGTAATACTGTTGGCCGTGAAGATGGCAAACGAATACAATATGCCATAGCATACGGCAATGACATGCATGATCAGTCCACTGTCCGGATCCCTTTTAAACAGTACCCACTCCACAAGAACCGGCACAAGACATATAGCCAGAAATATACATATGTACCCCATCGTCCTGGCGCCCTTTAACAGTTCCACCATATAGGCCAGAGCAAGCACTACATCGATTATCGTATGACACATAATGGCCGCCCGGTTAATATAAGCTTTTTCTGACAGTTTCATTTTCTCCCTCCTGAAAACATGTATTTTCTGTTTTTTTAGTACGGTAAAACATTAACAACATCACTGTTATAACATATTTTTGGAAAAAAAGATAGGTCAATTCTGTCTTTTTTTCTGTCAATTTTGATAGAATGTGTTATAATACCCGCAGAGGACAAAATCAAATGAGCAGTTAAGCAAGGAGGTTTTTATGCTGCAACTAGAAAATCTCTCCTTCCAGGTGTCAGATACATCCGACTCCCAGAAGGAGATTATAAAAAATCTAAATCTGACTATCGACAATCACCGCTTTATCGTGATCACCGGTCCCAATGGCGGAGGTAAGTCCACGCTGGCCAAACTGATCATGGGGATCGAGAAACCTACGGAGGGCCGTATCCTCTTTAACGGGCAGGATATCACCGATCTGTCCGTCACCGAGCGGGCAAAATGCGGTATCAGCTTTGCCTTTCAGCAGCCGGTGCGTTTCAAGGGGATCAAAGTCAAGGATCTCATCACCTTAGCCGCGGGAGATGCCATCTCCACTGCCGGGGCCTGCGAATATCTGTCCAGAGTGGGGCTCTGCGCCCGGGATTATATCAACCGGGATGTGGACGCCAGCTTATCCGGCGGAGAGTTAAAGCGCATCGAGATAGCCACCGTCCTCGCCCGCAACACTCCCCTGTCCGTGTTTGACGAGCCGGAGGCGGGCATTGACCTGTGGAGTTTTAACAACTTGATCAAGGTCTTTGAGGAGCTGCACGATGCCGACGGCCACCGCTCCCTGATCATCATCTCCCATCAGGAACGCATTCTGAATATCGCGGATGAGATCGTGGTGATAGCAGACGGTCAGGTAAAGGCCCAGGGGCACAAGGAGGATATTCTGCCGGAACTGCTGCAGGATACCGGCAGCTGCCGTTTTTATCAGGAAATGCAGTGAGAGGATATGCAGAGTTCTATAGGAGGATTAATATATGGACGCCATTCAAAAACAATTACTTGAACAGGTAGCCGGGCTGCACGAGGTGCCCGCAGGAGCTTATAATATCCGGGCCAACGGCGAGGCTGTAGCCCGGAACACCACCGCGCACATTGATATTGTCACAAAAACAGACAAATCGGGCATAGATATTATCATCAAGCCCGGCACCAAAAAGGAGAGCGTACACATCCCTGTGGTTTTGAGCCAGAGCGGGTTGACCGAGATGGTCTACAACGATTTCCATGTGGGGAACGACTGTGATGTGACCATCGTGGCAGGCTGCGGCATCCATAACAGCGGCGACCAGATGTCCAGACACGACGGCATCCACACTTTCTATATAGGAAAGAATTCCCATGTAAAATATGTGGAAAAACATTATGGTTCCGGCGATGGCGCCGGAGAACGGGTCATGAATCCCGAGACCGTAGTGATACTGGAAGAAAACAGCTTTATGGAGCTGGAGACTGTACAGATAAAGGGCGTGGACTCCACCAAACGATCCACGCGTGCCACGCTGGCCGACGGAGCCAAGATCATCGTCACCGAAAAACTGATGACCCACGGTAAACAGTACGCGGAGACTTCCTTTGACGTGGACTTAAACGGCGAGGGATCCAGCGCCAACGTGATCTCCCGTGCCGTGGCCAGAGACGACTCCCGTCAGCTCTTTCTGGCAAAGATAAACGGCAACAACCGCTGCGCCGGACACTCCGAATGCGACGCCATCATTATGGACAACGCCAGGATCAGCGCCGTTCCTGAGATCACCGCCAACCATTTGGACGCGGAACTGATCCACGAGGCCGCCATCGGCAAGATCGCCGGGGATCAGATCGTCAAACTGATGACACTGGGGCTGACCGAGGCCGAGGCCGAGGCCCAGATCGTCAACGGATTTTTAAAATAGCGCTAATTGACCGGTATAGTCAAAATGCGGCATTTTCCAAACGATAGAAAATGCCGCAGCTGACTGTCTTTTGTACTTCCAGTTCATACACCCATCTGCGGTCATCCAGCGTGGGCACCTTGAGTACTTCCCCTCGCTGACGCCGTAGGCATCCCGTTCTTTAGGCCCTTGTGGCTATATATCACGTTCATGACGCATAGTTTTTCATCTCCGCGCCCCTGTCGAATGTCTCCAGTTCCTCCCTTGAGATATCACCCTTGCCGTCATAGCGGTAATACCGGCCATGATCCGCTATAAACTCCACCACGCAGTAATCCTCGTCCGTTACGCCGCCCGGATAGTAGCGCTCGTCCCCCTCATTCCACAGCAGTTCCTTATATTCACGCTCAAAGTGTACGATCGCTTTCCCGGTAAGGCATACCGCCTCAAAAGTCTTGCAATCATCAAAATACAGACAGGCTCTTTCGTTTTTCAGCAGCGCCTGCACATGCATGGAAGAGGTGTTGGTGGAGATATAATGTACGCCCAGCCCCTTATGCCAGGTGCTGAAGACTTTCCTGACGCTGGGATTACCCTCCTCATCCAGAAAACCGAGACTCGCGGTTTCCGCTCTCTTTACCAGACCGCCTATTTCCTCTAATGTCATACCGACTCCTTCCTGCCCGCCGTGTCGGGCACACATGATAGTTGTCACTCTTCATCCGGATTCCTTACCCGTCCGCATCCGACTCGGCAGGGTATCATATCCAAAAAAGTGACCGGAGAAAATGGATCATGGCCGGGAATTTTTATGTCCACTGTCTTCTTCCGTCTCCAGGTTCCGCAGTATCCTCTCCAGACCAGCGTCAAGGGCAAGTATCTCCTCGTCCGTAAATCCCCTGTAAAACAGCCGGCTCATATCGTCTGAAACCTCCTGATACTTTTGCTCCAGCTTTCGGGCCTGGGGGGTAAGCCGGATGCGGATCTGCCGCCTGTCCTTTTTGTCATAGCACCGCACCACATGTCCCTGGCTCTCCAGGCGGTCAAGCATACCGGTCAGTGTAGTTTTTGCCAGTCCTGTCCTCTTTGCCAGTTCGACAATGGGCAGATCGTCCTCCTGCCACAAAACGTATAGTATACGCCCCTGCGCGCCGTTGAACTCCTCGATGCCCGCTTCCACCAGCAGCCTCCCGAATATGCGCCCCTGAATCTGCTTGATCTGTGAAATCAGGAAACCTCCTCTTGTCTCGATCATATTTCCTCCTATAGCAAATATTACTATATAGTACTATTTGCTGTCAAGTCCTTTTTTCGTCATTCTGCCTGTCCTGCCAAAACCATAGCGGCTCCGGCAACTACCCAATACTCTCCTGCGTCAAAACCGACTTTTCTTAATCGGTCGATTATCTGATCTTTTTGAAACATATGGTTTATCCCCCTGGCAGAATCCTTATCCTGTCTTCCCTGTCAAACACCGACTCATATTGCGCCAGGCCAAACCGCCGGACAAACAGTTCACATTTGCACAAAAATAGGTAATATGGATTGAGCCCCTCGCCGTACAAACTTTCAAAATTCCCCTGGCCTTTTGAAATGATCACATCCGCGGAGAACAGAGCCTCCCGGGCCTCCTGATTCAGACGTTTTATCACCGTTCCCGGAGCGGCGTTCCCATTTCCCATACAGGGAACAAGCTCCGTAAGCCCCACCTCCCGGGCGTCCGCCAGCGTGGCGTCGTTGATCACATCCTCTCCCCGGACAATGACTGTGACCTGCAGCCTGGGAAAGCTCTCCCTGATCTGCCGGATAAACAGCTTGTCCAGCACGATCTCGCCGCAGTTGTCCGTCAGATAGACCAGCTTGTCCGCCTTCGCCAATTCCTCCCGAAACAGCAGGTATACTTCCTGAGGAATCTGCTCTTTTCCCGCTTTTTCCAGCAGTGTCTCAAAAAAATGCCGGTCTACGTTTTCCACGGCCGAGAAATCAATATAATTGGCGGCGCAGACATATTTTATGCACTCTCTGAGGGGATCGGCGCTGCTCTTCACCCGCTTTTCTATCTCACTTTCCTTATCCAGCAGCAGACGGTTGTATTTCCGTTTCTGCTCCGTATAGTCCTCTGTGTATCCCCAAAACTCCCTATGCAGCGCATTGATCTGTTCCGCGATCCAGGGTGCCGATTCCGTCCGCCCATGGCGGTAAAATATCTCCAGAACACGGTGCATGTATTCGGATTTTTGGGTTTCATCCGCATACTGCCGTATCATTTTTTCCTGTTTGCACAGGATACAGGATACACATGTGGAACTTGCCTTCATACTCTTTTCGCCTTTCTTCTGCCGGAATACCGCAGGTTACTTCCCACATTCCCATCTGCTTTACGTTTTTTACTCTCCCTGGAAAAATGCCTCCACATCCGTAGCGTAGCACCATTTTGCGGACGTAAATTTGCCGAATATATACTTATTGGAGGCGGACTCGCACATGGTATACAACTTACCATCCACGATCACGATCTCCTCCGACATGGGAGCGATCACGCCGTCCCTGAGCAGAGCTGCGCTATCCAGCGCGTACAGGGGCAGCTCCATGCCCAGCAGCGCTATATTCCCCTGCAGCTGCAGCCGGGACTCGTCATATTGATAGATATGGGACTTAGCCGTACCCCAGGAGGAGGATACATAGATCCTGCCGTCATCAAAGCACATACCCTGGGCCAGATCCGGCAGGGTGTACGCTTTTACCGGCACAGGGACAATGCCGTACTGCGCCTGCGCGTCCAGATCATATTCTACCGCCAGGGCCTGCTGGTAGTCCCCTGCCAGCGTGGTAAACTTGTGGCTCTCCGGGGTCTGGTAATTAGGATTACGGTAGAACTCCCCTGTCACCAGCCGGTTTCCGTCCACCGTCACAAAAGCCGGGCCGATATAGTCCGTGTCCGACACCGCCGTCTCAAACGTCCCCATGGCCGCCACGCTCGCACCGTCCGCGGCGTCAAATATGCTCTGGCGGGAAAATACCAGCAGTCTGTGCTCTCCGCCGTCCGCCACATAGACATAGTCTCCATATACCGCGATGCCCCCCGCATGGCCCGTGTAATCCGAACCGTCCGAAAGCGCCATACGGATGGTCTTGTCCGGCTTTCTCGCCTCCGGGGCGATGATATAAATGGGCGACGCAATATTATCCTTCTGATACCCGTTTACCAGAAAGCACCCGCTCTGCTCATCATAGGTGATTCCCTGAGCTACAAAGCCCCGGCCTAAGTCCGGAATGATAAAACCGTGTTCCGAATCCCTGTAATAGTCCCTCACAGGGATTCGGAAATACAGCCTGGCTCCCAGCAATACCATTGCCACCAGCACCGCCAGTACTCCCAGCACCCATAACGGATAACTCCACCAGGGATGTCTCCTTTTTTCCTTGTCTCTCTTAATTGTCATATTTTCTCCTGTCCCTCCGCAAAAGGGACCTTTCCCTCGTTATCAAAGTGTCTCTCCGCCGTCCTTATTCGTCTCTGCGCTTTCCTCTTCCCCCAGATCATAGAGCTTTCCCGTGGCAAAAGGACTCCCCACATCGCATCTGCCGTGGTGGTAAGCCTTCTCTGTCCTGCCCTCTTCCAACTCCTCCGACATTTCCACTTTCATACGGCTGATTCCTTCCCGTGTCATGTGATCCAGCATGTCCATTACCTTGTCAATATCACTCATCCTTTTGTTCCCCCTTTAGTCGGTATGATTCGCTCTCTGCCTTGTAACTTCATAGAGCAAAACGGATGCCGCGCAGCCCACATTCAGAGAGGAGGCGGAAGAAGTCTCCGCCATGGGAATGGTACACAGCACATCCGCCATCTCCTTATATCTGTGGCTCAGCCCCAACGTTTCATTGCCCAGCATGATCACAACCGGGCCGGAGAGCTGCTCCCCGTAGACAGGCCGTTCCCTGTGGGAAGTGGTTCCCACCAGCCGTATCCCCGGATACCTTGCCCGCAGCGCCGCCACACAGTTCTCCCACTCGTCGGTGCGCTCGATCTGCCACACGGGAATCCGAAAAAAGGAACCCATGCTGGCCTGCATAACCTCCGGGTCATACAGGTCCACTCCGTGTCCCGTCAAAAACAGGCCGTTTGCTCCCATTGCATCGCAGGTGCGAAGTATGGTTCCCAGATTGCCCTTGTTGCTGGGACGGTCAAACAGCACCAGCAGCGGATTTTCCACTGCGGGCTGCCCTGTACCCCTATGGTTTTCCCACCATCTCTCCGGTTTCCTCATCTCCACCACAGCCATCAGCTCAGATACGTCTTCCTTGCCGGAAAGCTGCGCCGCAAGTTCCGCTGTCAGACGGTAATTGACCTCCGTATGCACCGATGCCAGAATGTTTTCCGCCCACTGCGACAGTTCCCTGTCTGGGTAGATAAAGCTGCGGATCTTCCACCCCGCAGCTACAGCCTGGTTGATATTCCGCACACCCTCCACGAAAAAAGCTCCCTCCCGCAGACGTTTCGTGCGATTGTCCTTCAGACCCTGCAGCTGCTGAAAGGACGCGTTCTGCTTTCCGATTGAAATTGTTTTCATAGACATACCCCGCATATCCGTTTTTATACCCTCCTTATGTCCGCCCTGCTATAACGATATGGATTTTCGGGAAAAAGAGGAGAAAGACGGAAAAACTAAATGCTCATCAGACGCGGAAAACCGCTTTTCGGAACCACTCTCTTAATACCTTTGCTCTGATATGAGGATACCATGGGGCAAAAAAGATGTCAAGATTGATCTTCGTATCGATCACGTCAAACACATGAATTAATAAGTTGTGTTCAATTTTTCTGGTTTTTGATTTCCAAACTGCTGGGGGACGCCAGACTGTATTTTTTGCAGGATGAATATACGGAGCCGATACCCTACCGGATATCGGCTCCGTGATTTAAACTTCTAAAAACCTAAATATATTCCCGTCCGAACCGCATGTCTGCCGCTAAATGAATATTGGAGATTTACCAATACCGCCGCCTGTATCAGTCCGGTCACTTCATATACATACAGCGGGATAACCGATACCAGAAGTCCTATCAAGGAGACACTGCTGCATAAAACACTTATAAACGTGGTTATCAAAAGATTCGTAATTGTATCTGTAATATTTTTATCATAATCCTTATAGAAATCTAATGCAAATAGCTGACTCGAAACATAATTAAAAGTCTCCTGTGTCAATTCCTCGTCTGTGGATGCCGTATAATAGTTTTCGTCAAAAAACGACTTGATCAATGGCGCAATACTTACGATTGCTCCACTGGTATTATAGCCGTTAAGCGCCGCCATGGCCATATCATCTGTCGCGTCAAACAATATTTTATCAATTGTATTTATGGCATTAAGATTGTAAAAATAATCAAAATCAGAGTATGCGGCACTTCCAAAATTAGCCAGCTGTGTCGCCCAGTTTGACAGTTTGGCACTTGACAAAAATTGGTTATATGCCTGAATATCATCGCTGGAAATGATATATGGCAAGTCACTTGCCACTGGCGCACGCCCCGGTCCATCTATATAATGTGACAGATATAAATAAGTTAGATACTTTCCAAAATCCTCCCCGCTCTGATTATCTCTCTGTCATTAAGCCCCCAACTCTCCAACTGTAGCACAATGCTGTCCAAGCCATTCAAAATAGTGTTTAATTGGTCGGCACTCAACCCACTATTACCCGCCGCATTCACATTCATAGACTGAACTATGATTAAGCATACCGCAACAAGCACCGAAAATATTTTTCCCCACGTTTTTTTACACATATTACTGTTTCCCCCTTTGATCTAATTTTTGTCTGTCCCATCTGTAATACAACTTTTTTAAAAATATGCCGTTTTTTACTTCTACATATCCCATCACCTCCTCATCCAGATAAAGCGCCCAATTATTTTTGTCTAATCTTTTTACCGTCAATCCTTCTAATCCATAATGCTCACATCTTAATTTATCATCTTGAACTATCTTCAGCAAAAAACTCTCATTGATTCCCTTTCGCGTATAATATGGCAGAATATATGTATCCTCATCACTTTCGCTGGCCACGGAAATATAGTCTCTGTCGCCGCTGCCCAGAATAAAATAGTACATTACTTTATTTATCACGGTACTTACATGCGCCGCTGAGCCCATCATCAGACAGAGTATCAGAAAAATAATCGTCCAAAATGAATATATCCCCCAATAGGCAGCTCTGCTTTTTACATTAACCCGATCCCTATGTCTTCCAAAACATATGACGTTTGTTATCTGTCTTGGATAAAATATTACAAAAAAAGCGGAAATCGCAATATATAAAATTCTCATATCCATTAGACCTTCCCAGAAGAATTTGCATTTACATTATAACTCCTTTTGTTTTCTATTGCAATATCTTTGTCTAATTATTGCACTGACTTCATTCATACCTTTGTCGTGTCGTATCTGACCACCTCCTCCGTATATTTTCTCTCCATATCATGCAGGATCTTCCTGTTTTCCACGGACTCAAAGATGATGGAAAAATCATAGTCCTCCGGGTAGAGCTGCGTGGCCGCCACGTGGAGCTTTACCCGTTTGTGGTTGATCCATATCTTTTTGCCCTGCAGCTGCACCCTTAACACGCCTTTTTCGTTCACGGGCTGGCATACGATGCCAATCTTTTTATCGGGATAGACCATGACGCTGTCTCCCAGCCTGTACTCTGCACCCGGCTTTGCGCCTCCTCCAGATTCGCGGGTTTTGGTTATCCTGCCGGTTCTTATCTTTTCGAGTCCGGTCCCTTCCTCCTGAAAAGGGCAGGTATTTACCGCATCTTCACCGTAAGCCGCCCTGACCGCTGTCCGCAGCATTTCATGGGGCATCCCCAGTCTCTCCGCTATATAAAAGGCGCAGCTCTCCCCCGCCTCTCCCAGCACCATCTGGTAGGTGGGCTTTAAAGTCTCCCGGTCAAAAGTCATTCTGGCGTTCATGATATCCGGCGCTTTATATGCGTACTCCTTGATCTCCGGATAATGGGTGGTGACCAGGAACAGAGCGCCGCTCTCCCTGAGTTTTTCCAATATCGCCACGGCGATCCCCATGCCCTCCGCCGGGTCTGTCCCCGAGCCCAGCTCATCCATGATCACCAGGCTGTCCCGGTTCGCCTCCCGCAGTACTTCCAGCACATTCTTGATATGGGCTGAGAAGGTTGACAGATTCTCGGCAATGTTCTGTCCGTCCCCAATGTCGCACAGGTAGTCGCTGTTCATGCAGATATCCGCCTCCCCGCAGGTCACATGCAGACCGCACTGGGCCATCATGCAGCATAGCATAACGGTCTTGATCGCCACCGTTTTGCCGCCTGTATTGGGACCGGTTATTACGATCCCCCGGACGTTTTCGCCCATTGCAAACTGCAGGGGAACGTTTACCGACCTGTCCATCAGCGGATGCCTGGCGTCCCGCAATACGATCCTGCGCTCCGTGTTGACAGAGGGCTCCACTGCGCCCAGATCCATGCTCAGCTTGCCCTTTGAAAACAGGAAGTCCAGTTTTTCCATGACCCGGATATTTTCTTCCATCACCGCCCCGGAGGCCGCCACCATCGCCGTCAATGTATACAGGATGCGGTATACTTCATTTTCTTCCCCTATCCTGAGCTGCTGCAGCTCCTCATAGTATCTGGCCACGCCGGCCGGTTCGATAAACAGTGTGTTTCCGGTGGCGGACTTGTCGATCACACTGCCCGCTATCTTCAGTTTGCACTCCTTTTTTACCGGGACACAGACGCGGCCGTTGCGCAGGGTACAGAAACTGTCCGCCATGCTCTCCTTATTGGAGCGCATGATCTGCTCCGCCTTCTGTTTCATCTGCTCCTCGCAATTCCCGATCCGCCCCCGGATCTGTCCCAGCTCCCTGGAGGCGTAGTCGTCCACCCTGCCGCCCCGGATCTGCCTGCCGATCTCCTCCCGCAGTTCTTCCAGGGCGTCCAGATTCTCCTCGTAATAGGCCACCGGATTCTCAAACTGCTTTCCTCTGTCCAAATAGGTTTTCAGACGTCGTATCCCTGCCAGTACGGTTTCCACATGCTCCAACTGATGGGGCATGAGGCAGTCCCCTTTTTCTGAAACCGTCAGGATCTCCCTGATCTCCGAGAGGTTCTGCAGGGGCGGCGTTCCCAGTTTTTCCAAAAGTTCCCGGCTGTCGGTAGTGTCCTTTAATTCCTTACGCAGCTGGCTTTCGTCCAGGCAAAAAGATGTTGCGCCGATTTTTTCTTTGGCCCGCTCCGTGACTGCCAGAGCAGTCCACATTTCCTTTATTTTGTCAAATTCTATCTGCTTTTCAATATTCACTTTTCTGTTCTCCTTCTTAAATTATAAAGTTCCGCATATTCCCTGGCAGTGCGCAGGACTAATGACATATTCAGCCACTTTCATCTCATCAGGCATGCGGACATTGGGCAAAGCACTGTCCGTGGATACACAGTCCTCACCTTACAGGCGCAAAAAAAGATCATGGTCTGCCCACAGAACATAATACGCCATGATCCCAAAAAAGTATAAAAACAGCATGACCATACAGCCATGCTTAAACACTTCCTGAAAATATATACCACAATATTAAGCGCATGTAAGGCGAAAACGCCAACGGTTGACACCGCCAGCAAAAGGGCAGACTCCAAGCGCAACGCGCATAGCTACCCCGCAATATTTACTTTGCGATTTTCTCCATTACAATCAAGCTTAACATGCAAAATCCTCCTGAAATTTTTCTTATTTTAACATGTTGTCTGCTATTCTGTCAAGCATTTCAGCCTCTTTTTTCTCCGTCCGGTATTTTCAACCTTTTTTCCGCTCAGAATTTCTAAGCATGAGTTAGCCGCAGGCTCTTTACGAAAATGTTTAAGTCTGCTACTGTTTAAACTTGTCTCCTATCTGTGGTGCGCTCTGGCGATCCTCATCGTCTTTACCCTGTCACCTGCTCTGATCCGTCTGGTCACTGTCGAGTTCAATCCGGTTCACGCTCACTGTCCTCTCTCGTCCGTAAGATTTTCCAACAGTGTGAGCAGACGCTGTTCCAACAGCTCCCCGGTGGTCCACAGCGCCGCCGGGGCATGGGTGGCTCCCATCTGCCTGTACATCTCCAGCCGGTGGCGGCCGTCGTCCACATGAAATCCGTTCTCCCCATATTCCACGATCAGCGGCGGAATATCCCATTTTTCACAGTCCTGTTTCATCTTGTCCACTACCTGAAAAAAATAATCTATAGAATCCTGATCATGGAGATATTCCGGGGCGCCAGCCTGGATCTGGGCGAGGAGGGCCAGCGGTATCCTGCGTATACCTATATAGCGGCGCTCTCTCTGCAAAAGTCCATCCGCCAGCGCCAGATTGTGTCCGTCATTTCTAAGGAACAACTGCATCCACTCGTCTATTTTACCCCGGGCGTCATATTCCCGGGCTATGGTATATGTTCCGTATCTCATTTTCTGATTTCCCTCTGTCCGCATATATGACCGCGCGGCTACGGATTTACACAGTTATGATCCACTCCGCCCTCCGCACATTTTACACGCTCTCAGGCATTGACGGTTATGGAAAAACCCTCGTATATCCCTGCCGGAACTTCCCCTCCGAAGGGATATTCCTCCATGGTGTCGCGCTCAAAGTTATATACCGTCACCATTTTGCGGTCCGGATCGACCACCCAGTATTCCCGGACGCCTGCGGTGCGATACTTAAACAGTTTTTTGTAATAATCCATCTGCCTGCTGCCGGGAGAAACCACCTCTACGATCCAGTCAGGCGCTCCCTGACATCCCCTGTCCGTGAGCTTTTCCCCGTCGCAGATCACGCTGATATCCGGCTCCACGTAGGTTTTGTCATTCTCATTTAAAAACACGGCAAAGGGTGCGGGAAATACCTCACATTGACCGTTGTTTTTACGGATGAACAAATTAATCTCTGTATTGAGATAATTGACCAGCCTCTGGTGGTTCGTGGTCGGCGGAGCCATATAATAAATCTGCCCGTCGATCAATTCCGCCCTCTCTCCCTCCGGCAACGAATAGATATCCTCTGTCGTATACATCTCTTCTCTCCTGATCGCCTCCATCACTACACCTCCTTATGTCGTGCGCCTACTCTCAGTCTAGTATGACTCTCCCCAATTTGCAACCGGTATTTTATAAATCCTTTCCTCCCTTTCCACCCTGCCGCCCATGCAGCCTCCCGCCATATGACAGCTCACGGTACCCTTCTCCCTGTCCACCTCCATATCCTCCACATAGGAGTAGATGGTGTCCCTCGTCGGGTCTGTAAACAAGACTCCTGTTTCCCTCCAGTCCTGGCCCCTCCTGGCAATCTGCCGGATATTGTGTTTCACGTCCGCGTAAATTAAGGCATCCTCTGTCATAAAACAGACCAACTGCCGGTGCATTACACCGCAGGGATCGGGCACCCACCCCAGAGTTCCGCAATTCCCCACACAGCTATAGTCCTCAAGGGAAAACAATTTTATCCGGTTCCCCAGCGCGCCCACGGCGAAATAGCGATCCCGGGGACTGAAAGCGATGGAGGCTATATTTCTGCTATCGCCGCGCTCCTCCACGTCCTCAAAACTCTCCCGAAAACAGATCTCCAGCGTGGTAAGATCCAGCAGAAAGACAGTCCTGAAATACAGAGGGGTATCCCCATCCGACGGATTGGAAGGATCGAAGTCCCCCCTCACCCGAATGGCGGCGTAACGGCCGGTACTGCTGAAATCCACCCGCGTGACCTCATTGCAGTAAGATCCTGTATATATGGATTGGTAAGAGGTATCCTCATAACAGACCTCCTCAAAAAGTATGATCCTGCGGATCACCTTTTTATTTACAGGATCGATCAGGTAGATATGCCCTATTCCGTAGGTAACGATAATGTACCGCGAATCCGGCGTCAGGTAGACCGCGGCCGTCACGTTCCATTGAATATACCTGTATGAAAAATCCTCCCCAAACAGGGACGGAATGACCTCTTCCTTATCCTTTTCTTTGTCCCGAATAATAATATTGCCCATGTCGTCACAGGTAACCGTGTATCTCTCGTTTTCCGCCCGCATTATATTTCATTCCTTTCGATTCCTTCTTTTTTCAATCCCTTCTTTTTTCGATCCTTTCTTTTTTCGATCCTTTCTTTTTTCGATCCCTTCTTTTTTCGATCCCTTCTTTTTCCGATCCTTTCTTTTTCCGATCCTTTCTTTTTCCGATCCTTTCTTTTTCCGATCCGCCCTGTTATGCCGACTCCCGTATCCGGCCATTCTCACAGTTCACAGCGCATCTCGTGCCACTGTTCCCCGCCCCATGAGGACTCCGCCATTCCCAGATCCGTAAATCCCATCCCCTCATACATCCCCACCTTATCCTCCAGACAGGTGAGGAAGACTGCTTTTCTGCCCCGCTCCCGCTCCCTGTCCAGATAGCGGGCCACGATCTCCCTGGCCAGCCCCCGTCCCCGGTACTGGGGCAGCACGTCCAGCCCCAGGAGCATCACATTTTGGCCCGCCGGGTCATACAACATTGCGTCGGTGAAAAATTCGTCCCTGAATTTTCCCTCCTCCGTGGACAAGCCGTTGAGGAATCCGGCGATTCTTCCCGACTCCCTGTCCATTGCCACCAGAAACAACTCCGGAGCCTTCCCAATCCGCTCCAGCATCATCTTTTCGGAACACGCCTCGTTGGGTGGGAAACAGATCTCCTCGATCCGGGCCGCCTGCCCCGCCTCGTCGGGCAAAATGTCACGAAACTCAAAACGGTCGTTGATATCATATGGTCTTTCCCCTGCGCTATACATGCCGCCCTCCTTTGACCGCTCCTCTGAGCAGTCTTCATAAATAATCCTGAATGCTGTTTCAATAATTATATCGTTTAGGACGCTTTTTTTCAACCGGACAATGTCTTCTTTTCCGACCTTTATATTTATATTTGGTCTTTTATATTTGGATTGATTCCCGATTGACTTGTGCCGCCCTATCCTGTACAATAAATATGTATCCGGGGAAGACACCCATACCAAAAAACGCAGATACAAAGGTGATCAATCCGGGGAGGACACCCATGGAAAAAAACAGACAGACTGTATGTGTTCTGGATGAGCAGGATACAGTGATTGGTTATACCTATCCGAAGAGAGCAAGAGAACTTGTCAAAAAAAGTCGGGCAGCGTTTGTTTCCGACAACACAATCCGTCTATACAGACAATGCCCGACATATGAGAATATGGAGGACATAAAAGAGATGGATAACACCAATTTCATAACAATAAACCCTATGGCATGGCGCAAGAATCCCGACGGAGGCAGCAATACCGTCTGCGACCGTTTTATGATCAGCAACCCGCTTGCGGGAGCCGTTGCTGCTGCTCCGAGCATGGTAGAGGTTCTGTCTCTGGGAACCTGGGACTGGAATACGGTAAGCTACGTCACCAACGGCTTTCAGGAACTGGAGCCAAATACGGAATATCATTTTGTATTTTGGCTCAACGGCGGTGAGAATGACCGGAGCGACGAAGTCTGCCAGCTGCAGATCCTGTTCACGAACGACAATATTACCGCATCTGTCGGCGAGTTCGACAGGGGATTGCGTTTCCGGCTGAACCGCGGATACATAAAGCCTCTGAAGAAATACAACGGCTGGGAATATTACGACATCCCCTTTACCACAACACAGGCAAAATACACACAGTTCCAGTTTGTGGCGATCAAAGCTCCCATGGCGCTGATGAACGCCGAGGCGCCGGATGTGTACAGGGATTTGCAGGATGCCGTCGATCCCTATGAGAAACAGAGGCCCCAGCGCCATAACATCATTTTTGAGGACGGCTGGCCGGTCAACACGTGGTACAGCACGGAGAGATTGGCACAAAGACCGGGCGGCGGGGAAAAAAGTCCTACAGATATACCGCCGTTTTTCAGAGTGCCGGATTGGCCTGATCCGCCGCAGAATATCTTTGGGGGAATCATGAGTAATATAGATAGGGATTCTCTGCAGAAAGAAATAATACAGGCCATCCTAAACGAATTGGACATGGACACCCTGTGCAATGAAATTGTGGAATCTATCAAAAATTCCCTGAATTTATCTAATTAAGCCACACTGCTGCGGCCCTCATTCCCAACACGGGAATGGGGGCTGTTTTAAACCAGCCCCCAGCGTATCATGACAGATTGACTAGATGATCCGCTCCCGCAGCGCCGCCTCGATATCCTCGTCCGTGATCAGGGAGTATACCTTTGCGCCGTATTTTTCCAGCATACGCTCTTCCCCGGAGGGAGTGCCGGGGGGCATCTGGTTGCGGCGGCTCACTATGACGATGGTCGCCTCCACCCGGATATCCGCCTGCTGGCGCAGCTGTTCGATCCGTTTCTCCACGGAGATGCCGGAAGTCATCACATCGTCCACGATCACCACTCTCTCCCCATCCTGCAGCGTATGACCGCAGAGCATCCGCCCCCTGCTGTCCGCCACCCGTCTGTCATAGCAGTAACTGCAGGTCTTGCCATACTTGGTATACAGAGCAGTGGCCGCCGCCACCGCATAGGCGATTCCATGGTAGGCCAACCCCACCAGCGCGTCAAACTCCAGATGATTATCCCGGATGCAATCCGCAAAGACCTCTCCGATCCGGGCCAGCTGGGCGTTGGTGGAAAACCGCTCCGTGTTGATGTAGTAGCCGCTCTCCCCTCCGTGTTTCAGATTCACATCTTCTCTGACCAGAATCCCGTTTTTATCCATGTAGCGGATCAGTCTCTCCTTGTTGGTCATCACCTCCAGCTTATAGCCGAACAGCTCGTCAATGGTGACTCCAAAGTATGCGGCCAGCGCAGGCATCATCATGATATCCGGCTGAGCCGTGTCGTTCTCCCACTTGGACACCGCCTGGTAGCTCACATGCAGCGCTCCCGCCAATTCCTCCTGGGTCACACATCTGGCCCTGCGCAATTGTTTGATCGTCTGTCCTATTGTACTCATTCTGCTCCTCCTGTTTAAGGTAAGTATATCAGCTGATATTCCTCTTTGCCGCGGATCATTTTTATTTACCGGTATGTCTTTATGATAACCATAAAAAGGGCCGGGCGCAAGCACCCAGCCTTCGTGTTTTTCTCAACCAACGGTTGTGGAAAATCCCTTTAAATATAGCAGGTTTTCAATGATGACCTGCCCTTTCCACCAGTTTTTACTCACCGCCCAGGCATCGGGAAAATCTTCCCAGCCCCACGGGATATCCCAGGAACCATCCTCCAGCTGTGTCCCTGCGATATATTCGCACTCATACTCGGCCATTTCTTTATTTTCCGGATAAAACCGGCTTTCTCTGGAAGTCATGAACTGAGAAGGCTTGCATATATAACCTCCCCACTGGGATTTGTCCGCAACGATCAGTTTTTTGACCGCTTTGTGCAGTTTCTCGATTAAAATATCATAGGGAATCTGCCCGGCAGCACCTGCCCGTTCCACATACTCCAGCATGTGCACATAGCAGGCGCAGGTATGCATGTCCACAAGCTCCTCAGGCGCCAGCGCCTCCACCGCCTCGTTCACGACCCGTATGCCCAGTTTATACACATCGCTGCCCGGCTCCGCGTAACGGACGATAAAGCCCGCGATCTGAGCCGTGCCGTTGTAATCCGTATGACAGGTACTCTCGCTGCCCAGATACCACCAGGGAGCGTGGGGATAATCGTTGTTGCTCCTCACCGTCATCGCCCAGTATCTGCCGTCAAAGTCCCTGCCGCTGCCATAGTATTTCAGCAGGCCCCGGATCAGAGGATGACCGGCGTCCTCATAGTCGATCTCCCGGATGATATCTCCCGCCGTAGAGCAATGCAGCGGCGTGGAATTGGGATTCCAGCAGTCCGGTTCAACCGCGTGTCCGAACCCCCCGTCCTCGTTCTGATAATAAGCCAGTACCTTCATGACCTGATCCTTGCTGCCGCCTTCAAAATGGTACTGGAAACGTGCCAGATCCAGCGGTCTGGCGCTGCGGTACATAAATGTCTTTGCCTTTTCATAAGCCGTGTTATACATACAAAAGATACCTCCCTGTGAAATATATTTATGTACCAGATTGTAACAGGTTAAACATGACTTCTGTATGTCCTGTTTCTGATTTTTTTATTTAATGAGCAGAAAAACATCGGTCAAAAACAACTTGTGCAAACAAGGAGTCTTCCTACAGTACTAAAAAACAGGATATGCCGCCTAAGCCCTGCCGCATACCCTGCTTAATTTACATTTACATATATTGTTGCCCATATGGCCGTTTTACTTCCACACTTATACGGTATAGTCAAATCTACCGCCGTGAACAGCCTGCTCCTGGGTGGGAACCTTGGACCAATCCACGTTTTGAATATTACGCAGCAGTTCATCCACTGTGGAACCGGTGACATGTACGCGCTGTACGGTGGACACTGCCGTTCCATCTTGAGACGCCAGTTTTTCGGCTGCCAGGCGCTCCGCCTCTTTCTTTTCCTCCGCCCTGCGCTCTTCTCTGCTCTCAGCCGTCTTTTTTGCCGCGGCTTTCTGATCAGCTTTCTTTTTCTCTGCTTTCTTCGCCAGGCGGGCGTCAAACTCCTTTTGGGCTTTCGCGCGGTTCTCCGCCTGTTTCGCATGCAGTTTGCTGTTGGCTTTCTCGATATCCGCGTAAAACTGCTTTACGCCGTAGGGATCGATGGATACGCCCAGATGCAGTACATCGCCCTCGTCCAGTTGAACTTTTTCCTTCATATCTTTCAACTGTTCCACAGCCTCGTCCAGCTGATCCGTATACTGCTTGTGTACCTCGGGGTCATTTGCCATCTCCTCCAGCTCATCCGGGTCGATCAGCACGCCAAACTCCTTGGTACTTCTGGACAGATAGGAGGACGCCTCCTCTTCCGTCTCATACTTGGCAACAATAAAATCCATATTGCCATACTTTTTCTGCAGGTCCTTCAGCACGGCTTTAGCCGCATCGCTGAGCTGGGTAGTGCCGGTCTTCTTGGCTGCCCCACTTTTCTGGGCGCTGCCGGTTTTGTTGGTCTTGGCATCCTCTTTCTTTTTCTGCACGGCACTGTTTACATAACTCGCCTGCTGATAAGCGCCATAGCCACTTACTTTGCTCATACTTCCTCTTTTCTGCGCCGCTTTGACTTTCAGACCTGCGGATGCGGCGCCGACACAGATCTGAAGGAGAACCCGCCCAAAACAGACCGGAAATTCTCCCGCACTCCGTTGCTATGCATCGTAAATCCATTTACGATCCAAAAAAGATTGGTATTGTGGCCTGGCACTGCATCCCTGCACTCCGCTGACAGGCATCCGTGCCCGCCACTACACTGTGTCTTTTATATCGGCTGTTTACGCAGAAAAAATTACCACATATGTAAAGAGAGTATGGTCGTTTGATGCATTGGCTACTCCCACAGGCTCATCTGCTCTCCCGCCCGCTTATCCTCAAAAGTGTGCATATACTGAAAGATCTGTCCGTTGTCGTGGACGATCCCGTTTTCGCCGCACTTTTGATGAAACAGCCCCATAAGCTTTCTACTGCGGGGGCTGCCCACCTCGTAGCGGTATCCGTACCGCCGCATATACTTTTCCTTCAGGCCGGGAAACATGCGGTCCAACTGACTGTAATAGTACTCCCTGTTGCCCTCCCGCAGCGTAAGGCCCATGCCAAAACAGATCACGCCGTATACCCCTGCCTCTATACACATATCCAGAATACCCGAGATATTCTCCTCCGTGTCATTGATAAAGGGCAGGATCGGCGAGAGCCATACCACCGTGGGTATACCGGCGTCCCTCATCTTCTTCAGCACCGCAAAGCGCTCTCTCGTGGTACATACATTCGGCTCCAGCTTTTTGCACAGTTCCTCGTCGGCGGTGGTCAGAGTCATCTGTACCACGCATTTCGACTGTCTGTTGATCTCCTGCAGTAAATCCATATCCCGCAGGATACGGTCAGACTTTGTCTGCACCGCCACGCCGAATCCGTACCCACTTATAAGGGACAGGGCTTTTCGCATATAACCCAGTTCCAACTCCAGCGGAATATAAGGGTCCGTCATGGCTCCCGTGCCGATCATACATTTTTTGCGCTTGCGTTTCAGAGCGTTCTCCAACAGTTCTATGGCGTTTTCTTTTACCTCGATATCTTCAAAGACATGCTCCATATGATAACATCTGCTCCTGGAATCGCAGTAAATGCAGCCGTGGGTACAGCCGCGATACAGATTCATTCCGTTTTGAGCGGACAGTATTCCTTTTGCCTGTACATAATGCATATGTATCCCCCTGTGCCCGAACAAGCCGAAGTCAAAATTTTACCGCTTTGCGCAAGATTTTTTTGTTAAGTTCTCAAACGCCTGTTTCGGTGAGTACTCAAACCGGGATGTGAAATGGAATCTCACACTATGGTTCTCTATTTGGGAACATCCCTGGCCTGTTTTTCTCCAGGATCGCCCTGGCCTCCCCGGCAAGCACCTCCCTGAGATAAACCGGGCTGACCACCTCCACTTGCGTCCCAAAGGACAATAAAAAGCCCGTGAGCCACCCATCCTGCGGCATGGGGGCGGATACCAGCAGATCCCCGTTTTCCTGTTCCTGAATATGGCTTGCGTCAAACTCGTCATATACCCGGTAGGCTGTCTCCCAGGAAAAACGCAATACCACCGGTTCCAGCTCGCAAGTACTCTCCTGCTCCGGAGATTCCGGCCACGGCTCGGGGATAAATTCTTCCTCCAGAAGTTCCCACTCTATGATACGGCTGAGCCGAAAAAGCCGATAATCTTCCTTTTCCGTACAGTACGCTTTTACATACCAGGCCCTGGACTTGTACGCGAGTTTCAGCGGGTGGATCTTCCGGCTGCTCTTCCCGCCGTAGGCTCCCACGTAGCTGATCATTACGCATCGGCGGCGGATCACCGCCCTTTTTAACGCCTCAAATTTCTCATTGTCACCGGTGTACACTCCCCATCTGGAAAAATCCACCTCATACCAGTCCTCCGCCGGGAGCCGAAACACCGCCGACAGCTTATTCAGCGTATCTCCGCCAAGGGGATTGCCCGCTGCCGTCAGACTCTGCAAAGCCGACAGGACATCCTGCCGCTCCTGCTCGGACAGCACCGCCCGATCCAGCACAAAACTGTCCAAAAGTGAGATGCCGCCGTTCCTGCCCGGCTCGGCATAGATTGGGATTCCCGCCTGGCTTAGCGCGTCCATGTCCCGGTAGATCGTCCTGACAGACACCTCAAACCGCTCTGCCAGCTCCGCCGCCGTTGCCTGCCCCTTGCTGAGCAAATAGTATATGATCTTAAACAGCCTGCTCTCCTGCATGGGCAGTTTCTCCTTTACTCCTTACAATTCTTTCTGTGGGCCTTCAGTTTTTTGATGGCCCAGTCGTAATGACTCGCTGTGTTGGATACAAAATACGAGCCGAGCACGCTGCCGCCGACCCAGGGATACACGCCCTTTTCAAACAGTTCCCGCTCCGTAAGACTCTCCGCCAGCGCCATCACTTCCCTGTGGGACTGCTCAAGCATCTCTTTCGCCGCCTCCAGCGTGGTATTCTGGTGCTTTTTCCAGAATTCCCGGTTCATGTCCCCATAGGTTTTCCAGTTGTAGGGAGCAGGCAGAAACGGCCTGTTCTCGCCCTTCCTGTTGGCTCCCACCCAGTCCAGCAGCAGACGGTGCCACTCATAGAGATGTACCAGCACGTCCCGCAGATTCTTGTCCCTGCCCCAATGGGCCTGGGTTTTGGACTTCATCTTGGTAAAATCAAAGGCTGTGCCCAGTTCCTTTTCCGTCAGAGTCCGGATCAGCCCGTTTAACTCCTGATATTTTGCCTCTGCGCTGGTGAGTAATTCCGCTTTCGTTGTCGCTCTTCCCATGTTATACCTCCTTGAATTATGTTCCGCCGTGCCCCGGATCGGGGGTGCTGCGAAAGCTTTTCCTCATTGTAACAGGGAAAACCTGACAAGGTATGTCATATTAAAATTACGGCTATGCAGTTTCTTCATCGATGGGCCAAGGCAGGAAATTCTTTCCAACTGTCTTTTTCGATTTGTAACTGTCGGTCTTTCCTCAGCAATATTATATCGTCCCATTCACTCCGCAGGTAAAAATCACCATCCAGTTTTTCAAGCAGATAGGCAATAAGCCGACTGAACATCTCTTCATCGCATCCGGGGTACATTTGAAAATCAATATCCCTGTTCACGGCCAGCTTACACTCCTCCCTCAGATACTCCCTAAATTCATCCGAATCAACCGCCACATCTATCCACGCGATGAACCATTCGCTCCAGGCGTTGACCGTCTCAAGCACCTCCCCGCTCATATACCTTGTTTTTTCCAGCCAGGCATCTCTGTATTTAATACCTTGCATTTTGAAAAAGGAAATGATCAAATTCGCCAGTTCCCATGGAGAACCTTCAAAAAACAAAGACAGGAATAATTGCATCTCGCACCTCTTTCACCGATAAATGCCCCATGGCAGCCTTTTTCTCTTAGGGATCATCCGGGAAAATACCGATTCCCGAACCCCGCTTGTTTTCCAGTATAACACATTTTACCTGACAGTAAAATGATTAATGTCTCTTGGGGAAATTAAAACTGCGTAAAATAACGGAAACAGCCAGGCATTACTCTCCCGCCAGCAGAGCGCAGGGCTGAATCTTCCTGATCCGCAGGGACAGCAGACAGGCAATTCCAAAGGAAAGCGCCACCAGCCCTGTGCCCGCTGCCACTATGAATCCTGCGGGCACGATAAAGGTACATTTCACAATGCCGATACCGCCAAGGAACAGTGCCATCAGAGGATTAATGATCATACTGCACACTGTCAGTCCCGCGGCGGTGGACAGGATCATGGCGGGCATGAGACTCAGGGCCGTCTGCAGAATCAGTTGACCGGTGGTGAAACCCAAAGCTTTCAAGACACCGTAATCCCGCTTTTTGTGGTTTAGCATGGTTCTCACCAGCAGATACAGCACGAACGCGATAATCACCACGCTCAGCAGCAGGACGGCACACACGATGATCGTCAGCAGAGTGACGTATACCGTTGCCGTGCCGGAAATAATAGACTGAATATCTATCGTCGTATTGATATCCTCCGCGAACCGCTCTTTTATCCTCTCATGAAAACTCTCCAGATCCACGCCCTCTCTGAGATTGATGTAAAAACTCAGATTCTGCAGATCTCCCAGTTTCTCATACCCTTCCCTGGTGAAAAGGCAGTCCTTACCCAGATTGTTGGTGAGCTGGGTAAAGCCCGTGATCAGATAATCCGCCTCCCGCCCGCCTACGGCCAGCGTGATCTCATCTCCGATTTTCAGCCCCTTTTCCCTGGCATATTTCACCGCTATGGCCGTCTCATTGTCATATCTGGGAAAACGCCCCTCTATACAGACATTCTGATTGTTTACTTTCGTAAAATCGTCACAAACCGACGCCATCAGTTCCGCTCCGCCCGAGTGGTTCACATTCATAAAATGATACAGATAAATCTTCTCCACATCCGCGTCCGACTCCATCTCCCGCAGAAAATCCTCCTCGACCTTTGCATTGACGTTCACACAGGTATCCGCTATCTCACCCACCACCATATACAGAAAAGGCTTGATGTCCACAATCATATTTTCTATCATCAGCCCCGAAAAAACCACCACCAGCGACAATACCAGCATAGTCACGCACACGGTCACATTCTGGCGAATGCCGGAGAGCGTATTCTTCAGAGCCAGCGCCAGATGCAGGGGCGCTCCGGTTTTCTCCAGCGGCACATGATTTCTCTGGAAATTATGAGTCTGTATACCCTGACGCAGCGCAAGGATGGGATCGATCTTTTTGATTCTCCGCGACGAACACCATACCGCAAGAGACACCGCCGCTCCCAGAGTCAGCAATGTCAGCAGACAGGGCAACGGCAGAAAACGCACCTTATAGGGAATGCCCGTCTGAGAGATCATCATGTCGTTGAGGGACGGAAACAGCAGATAGGAAAACCCTGTGCCAGGCACCGCCATCAGCAGTGATATTCCCGAAAATTGCACCAGAAGACTGCCGACTAATTGCCCGCTGGTATACCCCACCGCCTTGAGCGCCCCCAGATTTTTCATGTTCTCCTGTATATAGTTCACAATATTGGACGCAATGACTACCAGAGCTATGAGCAATATAAAAAATGCCATAGCGCTTACAATCCCCGAACAGATCATCTGGGAAACATAACGGCTGGTTGTGACCAGCGCATAGGAATTGCTGGAGACTCTGGCGTCGGGAAACATTGCCGTCACCTGTTTTTTCAGCATCGCCTCAAATTCCTCGCTCTCCGATCTATCCGAAATTCGGACGGAAAGCAGCGTGCTTTCAAGGGCATAGCCTTTTTCTTCCAACGCCTTGTACTGATCCTCTGTCAGCAACAGTTCACACAGAACACAGTTGTGGGAGCCGGCCATAACACTGTTGAAAAAACCGCATACCGTATATTTTATTGTATTGCTGCCAATCTTAAGTTCAATGGTCTTCCCGATGTCGATATCCCCTGTCTTGTAGAGTATGGGCAGGTAAACGCCGCTGTTTTCGCCGCCCTCCTCCAGGAGTTCCACTCTGCCCACACTGCGGGAGAGCGCCGCCTCCTTCTCCAGAAACACCAATTCCGTGTTAGCCTCGCCGCCATTGTATGCGAAACTGCCCACCATACACAGGGAATCCTCCATGCTATACTCCGTGACAAACGTATCCTCCTTAAGCGTGCGGGTCAAAAAGGAACGCGCCGCTTCGGAATCTCCGCTCATCACCAGAGTCACATGCTCCGCGTGGAGTCTGTCATGGCATCGGTCAAAATTCTGTTTATAATCCATGGACAGCATCAGCCACATATTCAACATAGCCGCCGACAGCAGGATCAGTACTGCAATGGAGAGAGTCTGACCCTTGGCCCGGCGCAGATTGGAACGTGCCAAAAGTAATGCCCTGTTCATTCTACCACCCCATTTCCGTCAGAAATGCCGAGAGTTTTTCATGTCTCCTGGCATCGCCATGTACATATTTGCCCAGATCACACTCGCCCAGGATCACGCCGTCCTTCAGATACAGGATGCGGTTGCCCCGCCGCGCCGAACGCATATCATGGGTGACCATGACTACGCTCTGCCCCTGCCGGTTAAATTCGGTCAATGTGTCCAGAACATGCAGCCCCGTCCTGGAGTTGAGCGCTCCGGTGGGTTCGTCCGCAAAGAGGATCTCCGGGGAGTTGATCAATCCCCGCACGATTCCCGCTCTCTGCGCCTCGCCGCCGGAGATCTGGGTGGGAAACTTGCTCTGTGTCTCGGGCGGAATGTCCACTGCGGCAAACAACTCCCTGGCCCGCCCGGCCAGCGCCTTTCTGTCTTTGTTCACCAGCAGTCCCGCCGCCAGCACATTGTCCATAACGGACATTCCGTCTATCAGATAAATCTGCTGAAAAACAAATCCACAGTGCCTGCGCCGGAAAACCGCCAGCTCGTCGGCATTCAGATCCGATATCACCCGGTCCCCGAAAGTGATCGTACCCAGCGTGGGCGTATCCATGCCCGACAGCGCGTACAGCAGCGTGGATTTGCCCGCGCCGCTGGCTCCCATGATCACGGTAAAATCTCCCTCATAAAGCTCCAGATCAATGTTTTTCAGAACATGCTGCAAAGCCCCTCCGCTGGAGAAGGACTTGCTCAGGCTTTCCGTCTTTAAAAGTGTTTTTCCCATATAAACCCTCCTGTTTCGCCACATTTTCAGTCGGCGTTTTATAGGTTTGATTCTATTTTTTTATTTCTTAAATGTCTTTAGGGAATTCTTAAATAGTTCTTAAATCGCTTACTCTTGCGATACTAATCATTGAAATTATTGACCATGCAGACCAAAAAAATAGCACCTCGCTCCGACAAAGTGAAAGGTACTGTTTTATATCTCTTTCGCCGGAAACGGATAGGCGCATGCTATCGTATCGTCTCCCTTGACAAGCGTATTATAAGTCAGGCGGATTCTGCTGTCAAGCAAAGCACCTTCATTTTGTACTTGCGTTTTTCAATTGAATATGTTATGGTGAAGACAGAAAAGTTTAGAATCATTTTTACACTTCACAAATTCAAGTTTCAAGTGTTTTTCGGCGGCTCGCCACAGATTCAACTTTTACAACAAATAAGGCGGACTGGCGAAGGGCGATAGTTACCGTTCCGACAGGCCAGTGGTCCACAAAGCCGCACTGATCAAGATGATAAAAGTCCTTTCCGAAGACTATGATATAGAGGATATAGAAAAACAGTTAAGCACAATGAATATTAAAGAGGAGGGGGAAATAACCGTGTGTGAATTGTTTGATCAGTATGAAAGAAAAGGCCGAAGAGAAGGAATCCAAGAAGGCATCCGAGAGGGCATCACCCAGGGGATTCAAGTTCTGATACTGACCTGTCGGGATATGAAACTGAGTTTCACGGAAACTGCGGAAAGAGTCAAAAAGGGATTCCAGCTTGATGATACGGAATTACAGAGAAACATGGAATTGTACTGGCCGAAATAGAGTCAGCCTGACTTATTTGCCCAGGTAGCTCAGCGGCACTTCCACGCTCACTTTCAGCCCGCATGTTCCGTTTTCCACAGTCAGTTTCCCGCCCATCTTCCGCATAAAATAGTCGGAAATATACAGTCCCAGCCCGGCTCCCTCCACATCTCCGGTATTGCTGCCCCGCAGGAACTTCTCTTTCAGAAAAGGCAGTTCCTGCGGGGAAACACCGCCCCCAAAGTCCTCGATCGCAATGACGATCCGACTGCTCTCTCTGGTTATGGCAAGCATAATGTCCGTCCCGGCATATTTGTAGGAATTGGCATAGATATTATCCAGCACCTGCTGCAGCCGCAGCCTGTCGGCGCAGAGCAGGCAGGAGGGGATCGCGGAGGCTGCGGGAACCGCCGAGCGGTGCAGATAATCGGCGTTTTCCAACATCTGCGCAAGCTCCCCGCTCTCCATGTCCCCCGGAGTCACGGAGAGCTGCTCCAGTTCCTCTAATGTGGCGTTGAACAGATTGGTGACCAGAGTATTGATCTGGTCCGCCTTGCGGATGATCTGGGTATAATTGTCCCGGAGTCTGTCACTGTCAGCCAGGGCCAGTCCCACCTCCGACGCCGCCTTGATGCTGGCCACAGGAGTCTTGATATCGTGGGACAGCTCCGCCACCAGCTCCTTTTTGGCCGCATTGGCCTGGGCCTCGGCAAGCCGGGCCCTTTTCAGCTCCGAGCGCATCAGGTCAAAGCTCTCGGTAAATGCCCCGAATACATTCTGCCGGTCCATCTCCAGCGGCACGTCCAGATTACCTCCCGCCACCCGCTGGGCAAAGTTTTTGAGCTTATGAAAGGGTCTCACCAAAGTTTTCCTTAAATATAAGACATAGCCTGTCGTCGCCGCCGTCTGCAACAGCATGACAGCGGCAACAGCCAGCGCAAGCGCTCTCTTTCTGCTCTCATAGACAGCGTCGGCCCTGTTGTAGACGATCAGCTTGCCCACCGTCTTTTCTCCCTGCCGGATATCCAGTATGGTATCCCTGTGGGCCGTGGCGGCGTTCACGCTCTCGCTCAGTCCCTGAGCCGTCTTAAACAATACCTCGCCCTCTCCGTCCAGCACCACATAATCAAGTCCGTCTCCGGCCGCAGCGCTGCCTGGACTGTCCCAGTCCGCTTCCAGTCTCTTTAACACCTCATTGACCGCCACCGTGTCCTGCGGGGAGGATACATCTGTCCACAAAAAACAGACCAGCATCGTCATCTCCAAAAAAAACAGTACCAAAATAAGAGTCAGGAAAGAATCTTTTTTCATTCGCCCTCTCCTTTGAACTGATATCCCTCGCCCCAGAATGTCACAATGTATCTGGGCGTATTAGGTTTCGGTTCTATGGCCTCACGAATCTTACGGATGTGCACGTTCAATGTTCCGTCTCCCGTAAACTTATCCTCCCAGACTTTCTCAAAAAGCTCCTTCTTGGACACCACTCTGCCCTGATTCGCCGCCAGATATGCCAGCAGACGAAACTCCATCATCGTCAGTTTTACAGGCTTTCCCTGCACCCATACGCTTTTGGTCGCAAAGTCTATTTTCAGCCACCCGTCCGAATATCCGTCCTGCCGCAGGCTCTGGCCGTAGCGCTTTAACACCGCCTTTACCTTGGCCAGCAGGACCCCCAGAGAATAAGGTTTGGAAATATAATCGTCGCCGCCGATTCCCAATGCGATGATCTGGTCGTCGTCGCTTGTGCGGGCGGAGATGAACAGGATAGGCATATCACAGTTCTCCCTGAGTTCCCGGCACAGCGCAAAGCCGCTGCCGTCTCCCAGATTGATATCCAGCAGGAGAAGCTGCGCCTTATTTTCCCGCAAAAAAGCACGGCATTCCTGCGCTCCGTAGACTGCCGCCGTTTTAACTCCGAACAGATTAAAATATTCCGCCGTGCTGTCCGCCAGCATTTGCTCGTCATCTATGATCAGGCAATCGTATTCCATCCCTGTCCCCCGTACTGTGGTACTGTTCTGTGCTGTCCCATCCCGCAGAATATCTCCCCTTTCAGAAAATGTTCCGCAGGATGCCAAAAAAACGCCTCCGGCCATATCCCATGCTACAAACCGTAACAGATTATGAAAGATGCCCCAGGGCGCCGCCCCGTCTCAGGACTCCCGCAGCAACTGCCTGGTATATTCCTCCCGGGGATGGGCGAAGACCTCCTCCGTATCGCCGATCTCCACGATTTTTCCCTCCTTCATCACCATGATCCGGTCGCTCATCTGGTAGATTACATTGATGTCGTGGGAGATAAACAGATAGGAGAGCTGCATTTCTGACTGCAGCCTGCGCATCAACTCCATGATCTGGGCCTGTATCGTCACATCCAGCGCCGACACCGGCTCGTCCGCAATGATCAGCCCCGGCCGGGTGATCAGTGCCTGGCCGATGCTGATGCGCTGCCGCTGGCCGCCGCTGAGCTGGGAGGGCCTGCGGTCATAGTATTCCTCCGAGAGCCCCACAGTCCGCAGCATCTCCATGGCAGCCTGCCGCATATCCGCCGGACGCATGGTCTGGGACGGTTCCAGCTTTCCCCTGGCCCGCAGCGGCTCCTCCAGCAGCCATCCCACGGTTTTGGAGGGATTCAGACTGCTGTAGGGATCCTGAAAGATCATCTGGGGACGGCTGGAAAAATGCTCTATCTCGCCTGTGATCTGTTTATTCATACCCAATATGGCCTTGGAGAGCGAAGTTTTTCCACAGCCGCTCTCTCCCACCAGACCCAGGATCTCTCCCCTTCGTATCTCAAAGCTGGCATCCCGCACCACATGATTTTTCTTTCCTCTGGAAAACAGGCTATTGCCGCCCTCCTGATAATACACCTGCAGATTTTTGACCGTAACCACAGGCTCATCCCACGGGGAGCCGTTCTCCGTCACCTGAGTACCCGAAAGCGGTTCTGTTCCCGCCGCTTTGGGACTTTTCCTCTCCCGCGTACACTGTCCCTCCGTAATATACGCGCTGCGCCCTTTTCTGCGTTTCATGCGGCTGGGCACCGCCTCAATCAGATTGCGGGTATACTCCTCCCTGGGGCACTCAAATATCTCCTCCGGCGTGCCGCTCTCCACCACTCTGCCATCCTTCATCACGGCGATCCTATGGCATATCCTTCTGGCCAGGTTCAGATCGTGGGTGATAAAAAGCATGGCATTGTGTTGCTTTGTATTGATCTCCCGCAGCAAGTCAATGATCTGGTTCTGCACCGTCACATCCAGCGCTGTGGTGGGCTCATCCGCCACGATCAGCCGGGGATGCAGGATGACAGCCATGGCGATCATGACCCGCTGGCGCATACCGCCGCTGAGCTGGTGAGGGTAACAGCCATATACCCGCTCTGGCTCCCGCAGCCCCACCGCCGCGAACGTCTCAAGCACCCGCGCTTTCATCTCCTGCCGCTGTTGTCTGCTGTAACAGAAACGAACCTCTCTCTCTGTTGCAGCTCGGGGCACCATCTCGGCCTGCCTTTCCGCACATGCCCTGCTGAGACCGCTTTGAACCGGCTGATCTGCTATAGAGGATTTCATTCCTGCCACTCCGTCTCGCCCTCGGAAATATGCGGGCAGGCTGTGCAGGCGCAACATCTCCTCCACCTGTCTGCCCACCCTCTGGGTGGGATTCAGCGAGGTCATGGGTTCCTGAAAGACCATGGACATCTGATCTCCCTGATACCGCCGATACAGCGCCTTATCTCTGGGTTTTCCTGCCTCCTGCAGCACTGTGTCATCATACAGGATCCTGCCGCTGGTCACAGCCGCCTCATCCGACACCAACCCCATCAGAGTCAGCGCCGTCACGGACTTACCGGAACCGGACTCCCCCACTACACCCAATATCTCTCCATCCGGAATCTCCAGGCTCACATGACGCACCGCCTCCGTCCGGCCAAAATTGACTGATAGATCTTCTATAGTAATCATTGCGCGTCACCTCCCTCGCTTTCCGAATACCGTATTCCACCTGTTTTCATTTGCCCAGCCGCTGGATCCCCTCACTGAGCAGGGAAAAACCCAACACGATCCACACGATGGTAAGTCCCGGCGCCAGAGCATACCAGGGAGCCGTGGTCAGATACCCCTGGGCGTCGGACAGCATCTTGCCCAGACTGGCCTGGGGAGGCTGTACGCCGATTCCCAGATAGCTCATACCCGACTCCGCCAGAATAGCATTGTTAAAGCCGATCATCACCGACACCCAAAAGGTGGAGAAAATATTGGGCAGGATATGTACAAACAAAATCCTCCCTCTACTCACTCCCATAAGCCGGGCACGGCTGATATAGTCCGCGTCCCGCAGCCTGATGAACTCGCTGCGCACAATGCGGATAAAACTGGGCATAAACACGATCCCCAGAGAGATCACCAGGTTCCTCTGCCCGGTTCCCATGACGCTGATGACCACCAGCGCCAGCAGAATACTGGGGAAACCGTTGATGGCATCCGTGATCCGCATGACGATCTCATCCACGATACCTCCGAAATATCCCGTCAGCGCCCCCACCAGTATTCCCGCTGTCCCGGATATGGCCACCACCAGCGTACTGATCAGTATGGTGGTGCCTATGCCCTTCATCACTCTGGAAAAAATATCCCGTCCGAAATTGTCCGTGCCGAAAAAGTGTCGCAGAGAGGGGGCCGCAAAACGCTCCGAGGCGGACATGGCAGTAGTACTGTGGGGTGTCCAGAAAACACCCAGTATCCCAAGCAGCACAACAAGACCTGTCATACACAGGCCCGCGATCAGATATTTATTCCATTTTATGCCGCCTATTCTCTTCACGTCCCCTCCTGTCTGTCCATTCTGTCAGAGATATGAAATCCCTCTTATCCAAATTGTTTCCGCATGGCTCCTGTTATGACAGATACCTGTCCTACCAATCTCCAATCTGTAGCGCAAATGCTTTTCTGTTATTTTCACATAGCCTTACTTCTCACTGATCCTGGGATCTACCACCCTGTATAAAATATCCACCAAAAAATACACAAAAATAACAACAAAAGTGATATACAGGATCAAGATCTCCACCACTGGCAGATCCCGGGTGGAGATGGAGCTGATCAGCAGCCGTCCGATCCCCGGCAGGGAAAAGACCTGCTCCACCACGATACTGCCCGCCACGATCTCCGCGATGATCATGCCCAGAAAGGTGATCACCGGCATCATGGCATTGCGCAGCACATGACCGTACATCACCCGCCGCTCACTGCACCCCTTGCTCCGAGCGGTGCGCACATAGTCGGATCGCAGCTCCGTCAGCATGGAATTACGCAGAAAGCGGGCCGTCATGGCCGCCTTTGGCAGCGCGATGGCCAGCGCAGGGAACAACAGATAGGAAAGAAAAGCGCCCACATCCTTTTCGTAGCTCACATATCCCCCGGGCACAAAGCATTTGAACACCATGCCAAACAGATAAGTCACAAGAATCCCCAGAAAAAAAGAAGGGATGGCCATACAGACCTGGGTGATCACACCCAGCGCCGCATCCAGGACCTTATTTTTACTGCGCGCCCACAATACCCCCAGGGGGATGGATACCACAACGATCAATACCAGGGATATGGCTGCCAGAGACAGCGTCACAGGCAATTTGTCTCCGATCAGCTCCGCCACCGGCATCATTTCATTCATATTTTTGGCATAGCGGTAGCTGATGCCCAGATCGCCAGTCAGTACGCCGCCCGCCCAGCGAAAATAGCGCACCACGGGAGGGTCGTTAAGACCCAGTTCCTCCCGCAGCTGCGCCTCCCGCTCCGGCGTGGCCTCCGTTCCCAATATGGAAGTCACCACATCGCCGGGAATGATCTGAAAAGCAATAAAGGCGGCCGCAGATACCACGAACAATGTCATAATGAGAGTAACTATCTTTTTACCAAGGTATTTCATTGGCCGCCTCCTATTTTGGGTTCCGTATCATGCCTCCCAGTACCATCACTGGTAGAGAATTCTCTGTCCATACTGCGGCCAGAGAATTCTCTAGGCACTGTACGGCATGATACTGTTTTAGAGGTTCTTTAGAACCTCCGTTCCGTATCAGACCTACGTTTCGTATCCTACTCCGTATAATACACCGTACTCATATCCTGCACATACACAGGGTAAAACTTGTAACCCGACAGTTTCGGGTCCATGGCGATGGTAATGGGGGGCACCTGGATAAAGGCGCTGCCCGCCTCGTCGCACAGGATCTTCTGCACCTGTTTGTAAAGCTCCGCTTTCTCAGCCGGGTCCAGAGCCGCCGCCGCTGCCTGATATGCCTCATCATAGGCCGCGCTGGCAAAATTCACAAAATTCTTCTTGGAGTCCGTCTGGAAACGGTTGGTCAGATAGCCGGGCGTCATGTCGCTGGTGATACCCGAGATCGTGGACTGGTAATTGCGGTCCGTATAACAGTCGCTGAGCCAGCTGCTCCACTCCACCGGATTGATGGTTGCGTTAATGCCTGCCGCCTTAAGCTGCTCCGCCACCACCTCTGCCGTCTGCATATGATACTCATAGTTGGATGGCACTGTGATCTCCAGATCAAAACCGTCCGGGTACCCGGCGTCCGCCATCAGCTCCTGCGCCTTCTGAATGTTGGCGCTGCTGCCGTAGGTATCTGTCAGATCCACATAATATGTGTGCAATGTGGGCAGCATGGCCGAACTCACCAGCGTAGCGCCCCCTCCTGCCACATACTCGTTGATCATATTCAGATCCAACGCATAACAGATGGCCTGCCTGATGCGCACGTCGTTCAAAGGTTCCGACGCATTGTTCAAAAACAGGGCCTGCACCACATCCGAGGGAGCGGACAGAATCTGAAAACTGTCCTTCAACTCATTGGCCTGACTGTCCGTTAAATAGGGGTATATCTGGATAGAGCCGCCCTTTAACTCCAAGAGCGCCGTATCCGGGCTGTTGACGATCTTAAAATTCACTTCATCCAGATAGGGCAGACCCTGCTGCCAGTAATCGGGATTTTTCGCGATCACTATACCTTCCTGGGGCTTATAGGAAACAAAAGAAAACGGTCCCGTTCCGATGGGTGTCCCGCTTTCCTCCTCCCCGCTGCCTGCGGGAATGATCGCTGCCACAAAGCTGTAGATCAGCTCCGTGTTGGCACTGCCCACTGTGACCTGAACCGTCTTTTCATCCAAAATATCCACACTTGTGAGAACGCTGAGGGAAGAGATCAGCGGTGTGCCGTCCAGCAGCCCGGAGGCACGTTCCAGGGAGTACTTTACATCCTCCGCCGTCACCACATTGCCGTTGTGAAACTTTACACCCTGTCTGAGCGTAAAAGTATACACCAATCCGTCCTCGGATATGGTGTAGTCGCTGGCAAGCGCTTTCATCAAGTCGCCGTTCTCATCGGGCTTTACCAAGCCCTCAAAGATGTTAAATAGGATTTCTTTAGTTCCTGCCGCAGTTGCCTTATGAGGGTCAAGACTATCAACATCCTGTTGTATTCCTACAACAATGGAGCCGCCGTAGACAGGGTTCCCCGCCTGGGGCTCCGCAGAGATATTATCCCCCGAAGATCCGTCAGTGCCGCCTGCGCATCCGCCCAGTGCAGCCATCGTCAAAAGTGCCATAATCAGTAAAACGCTAATCCGTTTTTTCATGATATGTTCCTCTCCTCTTCGATTAATAAACCTCTCATTATTCTATTGTCCCCTACATTGTAGCATAGATCCCCCGCAATGCAAGTATTTTTTCCCATACATCCCCCAAAAACCAATACTCTGCAATTTCATCTCGCAAAAACTTTGATCTCCTCCGCTGCATCGCCGGACGTCATGATATCCCCGGCAATACTGACTTTAGCGTATTTCCTGGCATGCAAAAAAAGGATCTGGGGTTCGCCTTCCGCATGATAGGACAAAATCTCCCGAAAGTTCCTCTCGTTGGTGTTGCTGACCACGATGAACTTTTTGGGAACCCGGCCATATGCCTTCGCCCGCTCCGGGTGTCCTTGAAAACAGCACTGGCTGCGCTCGTTAAATATAAAAAAATTGGCGCAGGGATAATCGCAGTAATTTGGCAAAATATAATAAACCAATTCACTGCCCAGAATACTCTCATACAGCTCCTGTTCCACGTCCTGTATCCAGGGACATATGCCTTCAGGCATAAAGCACTCATATGCACAGCCGCCGCAGGGATGTATGGAGAAATCCGCAAAATCATATAACTTTGCACCTTTGTGAAGAGATTGCAAATATGCGGCAATCTGCCCGCAGTTGCCGTTCTTTCTGGAGCTGAAAGACACGATACATACGCTCATTTCCTCGCATCCTCCCAATAGTTGTGACTGCGGGACTCATCATAATAGATCACATTCTCCCGCTCGATCGTAATCTTCCCGTCCTTTACGTCCAGGATCGTCACACCGCAGTTTTTATGCACGCCTCCGTTCCAGAAGTTCTTTTTATCCGTGATGGTCAGGCTGCTGAGCAGGCCCTTGACCGCCGCTCCGTGGCTGGAAAAGAGGATCGTCTTTTCCGCATTCTCCGGCGCATACGCTACCTCATGCAAAAACTCCGTAGTCCTGCGGCACAGCTCCTCGATGCTCTCCGCCCCCTGAGGCGGGATGTAATTGCCGGGGTCCACAAAAAAGTTCATGAAGGCGGGGTCCGGGATCGTGTAGTGTGTACGGCTGCAGTAGCACCCCTCATAAATGCCGAAACAGATCTCCCGTATCCGCGGTTCCTCGATCAGCGGGATATTCCGCTCCCCCCGAATGATCTCCGCAGTCTGTCTCGCCCGCTTAAGCGGGCTGGTGTAAATAACGTCAAAGGGGACGTCCTTAAGTCCCCCCGCTGTCTCTCTGGCCAGTTCCAGTCCGTTTTCGTTTAAAGGAATATCCGTAGCCCCCTGCAGCCGCTGCTCCAGATTCCAGTCCGTCTCTCCGTGCCGTATCAGATAGATCTTCATATATTGTCCCACCCGTCTATACTTTGATATCCGTGTACTGCGCGTCGCCGTTTGCAGCCAGGTACTTTTTCAGGCCGTCGATGGCGGCGGCAAAATGCCCGTAGATCTCCAGCGCCTGCTGGAACTGCTCCAGAGCCTCCTCCTTATCTTCTCTGTTTTTAGCCTCCCAGGACATACATGCACAGCGGTGCAGTTCTTCGTGACGGCTGACCGCCTCTTTGAACTCCCGGCTGTCGGTGATGCGCCGATCCGTCAGGGCAGTCGCCCATTTCCCAAATTTGCAGCCCTTCGGATTGTTGAGCTGCTCTATCTTCAGCGTTTCAAATCCGGCCAGATTGTTATATAAGCGCCAAGTGAAGATCAGATGGTCAACGGTATAGACCGTGAGCCAGTCCTGGAGGGAAAGTCTGGATGTGCCTTTCGCCATCGCGGTTCTGATCGAATCAATGTTCCGCGAGATATGGTAGAGATGCACGCCCGTGTCCACACATTCCCCCGAGAGGGTTTCATAGTTGGCGTCAAGCGCCTCCACCGCCTTTACAAAGGACTGCGTCAGACCGGACTGATTGTGGATCTCCTCATTGATAAGGTCGATCTCCTCCGCGATCAGCGCTATCTGGCGGCTCATGGCATTCACGCTCTCCATAGAATTATGGATTTCCCTGCTGCCGTTTTGCAGACATGAGGCGGCGGTCTGTACGGAATCCACCAGCTGTCCGACGCCGGACATCAGCTCGCTCACATACTGGGTGATATATCCGGCGGAAGTGGCAGTGCTCGTTGCAAGCTCCTGCATCTGTCCGGCCACAACGGAGAATCCTCTGCCCACATCTCCGGCGCGGGCCGCCTCGATGGACGCGTTCAGCGCCAGCAGACTGCTCTTGCTGGCAAGTTTTTTTACCACATCCACAATATCGTTTATCTGAAGGGCCTTTTCTTTAAAATCCGCAATTTGCCCGTTGATCTGCTGGATCTGCGCGGAAGAGTCGTCTATGATATGGATACTGTCACCCAACCCCAGGATGCAGGAGTCGGCAGCGTTGCTGATATCCTTGGAATTGCCGCGGATACTGGCGGCGGATTCCTGGATGTTCAGGATGGAATCCCCCAACTCCCGGCTGGAGGTATTCATCTTCTCGATGGCAAGGGACTGGCTGGACACCTGTTCCAGCATGATCTTTACGCAGGAGCTGTCCCCGATCACAGTCATGGCATCATTAAGCCGCATGGCGGATTTATTGTTGGCATTTAAAATATACAGCATGAACTCTTTCCATTTCTGTTCCAGCTCCCTGTCGCAAAAGGAGAGGGAAATATCCAGGGAACAGTCCCCTTCCATAATTCTGTCCATACAGGCAATAAGCGCCTCCCGGTCGATATTATACGGCTGTTCCGATTTATATTTTTTTCTCATTGGTGCCCTCCCTTTTGTGCACGTCGCAAAAACAAATAAGCCAAACGCATGGCGTCTAGCTCATTATAGCATATCCGTCTGTAAAAATCATCCGGATTGTGAGTAAATTTACATCAGTTCATCATTCCTATAGTGGCCCCTACCCTGCGCAAAGGGACAGACAACGGGCGGCTACATTTTCTCCACGGCCTGTTTCTCACATTCCCACGCCTGTTTTAAAAGCGACACCACGGCCTGCCGGTTCTCACGGGCCGTCAGATCCAACGTCCGTTTTGCCTCAAACGCTTTCTGCCAGTTCTCATAGACTGTACGGTACAGAGCAGCCAACTCAACTTGGCCATGTTGCTGACAGAATTGCCACGCATACCACTTGAGCGGCGCATAGGTCCCCAGAAAATACTCCATATTCCAAGAAGACGCCAGTTCCGTGTCTTCGCCCTCCAGATGCTTTAACAGAGCGGGATATGCCGCCAGGCCGCTGGCGTTTTCACACCACTCCTCTCCTTGCAGATGCCCTTTCGCGATGCGCAGAGCGTCTCCGAGAATATCCTCCGGCCTCCTATCTGTCTTTTCCGCGAGTGTCAGCACACTGAGAATGGGCAGTTCCCTCTTGCCCAGCAGGGCATAATCCATCTCCTCCTCCTGCCCTGTGACGGGAAGTACCGCAAATTTTTCGGTGGCGTCATCATATCCGATGATAAGTCCCCATTCACAGACACCGATATCCCAGCTTACGGCAGGAATGCCTCTGTCAATGCTCTGACAAACAGCCTCGACGGCTGCCAGCCGACGCTCCTCCTCCACATCCTCCTGCCCCCACATTCTCTCGATGTAACGGCAGCCTATACCCCCGGACTCCACCCAGCTTTTTTGCCGGTCAAACTGCCAGATGCTGGTGGCGCTGGGACAGAGGTCCGGGGACACCCACATGCGGAATGCAAATCCGCTGGACGCCACGATATCCTCCGCGGCATCGGAAAAAGGGCTGTTCTTTACCGCGCAGCACAAAGCTTTCGCAAAGGAAAACATGTAGCCTGTGGAGTCAAAGACGCCGTCCCATGTAACGTTTAATTTTTTCATGATACTATCTCCTCGTATATTATTTTCGTTCTCTATCCAGTGGAATATATATGTCTTCCGAAAAAAGCCTGCTCTTTTCCAGATAGCACTCAAACTCATAGTCTGCTCTGCGCGCATAACCGCTGTCAGGCTGCCACTGCATATTGATATATTCCCAAGTCCTGTGAATCCGGTTCACAAAGTTCTCCTGGGTCGCGGCAGGAGTGGAAAACACTGCGTAGGGCCCCCCTGCAATGGATAACTGCCGGGTGCCTTGGATATCACCCAGGGCAAATTCACTCCTAATCCCCAGATAATAATCCAGTCTGTTCTCCTCATGGTTCCAGCTGCTGACTCCGTAATCCCACACCGCCCTGCCGCCGGACAGTTTCAGGGACAATCCTCTGGCATTGTATTTGTTCCAGAAATTCGGCACCCTGTCCTCGTCGCATGGATACACCGTCAGAAAAAATGGCTGGATCTCCACAATCCGGGGCACCACGGAAAAGTCCCCCGCGCCGAACCGGAATCTCCCGTACAGTTTCAGGCTGTTTCGCGCCTCCTTATATTCCGTGGGAAGTATGTGGTGTTCCGCCTTAAAAGCCCTGACAAAATTTTCCTTGGAATTAAACCCATAACGAAACGCGATATCCGATATATAGCGGTTTCCCTGCATGATTTCCCTAGATATCTCAGAGATCCTGCGTTTGCGGATATAGTCCGCCGGAGTCAATCCTACCGTGTCCTTAAAGACGCGGAGAAAGTGATACGCGGAATACCCACTCACCCTGGCGCACTGTGCCAGACTGATCTCGCTCTGCAGATTTTCCTCAATATACTCTATGACCCTCTCTATGTGTTCCCGATACTCCATTCCTCATAATCTATCGTTCGCGTATGCCAGGTTCCCTGCAATCCGGGTCCTCTCTTACAAATCCCGCATATGAGACAATTCCTGGCATATACGGATCTGTCTCATTTACAGACCTGTCTCATTTACTGTTCAGGCCCTGATAACCGCCCAGTCATTGCGTCTTCACGCCCTGTCATATCCTGTGGATATGGACATATTATAGCATGTTTGCTTTGATGACAATTGACAAAAATTGCGGATATAAAAAGTCCGGCTCAGCCTGTAGCAGGGCCGACGCCGGACAACCGTATCATATTCCATATTCTCTCTTACGCATTTTAACTGGCATTCTGCGGGGATTCACTTAATTTCCGCGCGCAGGCAGACCCTCAGTTTTCATTCATCTTCACCAGCTTTGCCGCCTGATCGGCGGCGATGCAGGCGTCAATGATCTCCTGGATATCCCCGTTCATAACCTTATCCAGCTTGTAGATCGTCAGGCCGATGCGGTGGTCTGTCACACGCCCCTGAGGGAAATTGTAAGTGCGTATCTTCTCGGAGCGGTCGCCGGTGCCGATCTGGCTGCGGCGCAGCTCTGCCTCCGCGTCATGGCGCTGCTGCTGCTCTATATCATACAGCTTGGATTTCAACAGGGCGAAAGCCTTGGCCTTATTCTGTATCTGACTCTTTTCCGTCTGGCTGTATACCACGATACCTGTGGGATAATGGGTCAGACGCACAGCAGAGTCCGTGGTATTAACGCACTGGCCGCCGTTTCCGGAGGCTCTCATCACGTCCACACGTATATCTTTCTCATCGATAACGATGTCGATATCCTCGTCTACCTCCGGCATCACTGCCACGCTGGCCGTGGAAGTGTGGATGCGCCCGCCGCTCTCAGTCTCCGGCACTCTCTGCACCCGGTGTACGCCGCTCTCGTATTTCATGACGGAATAGGCCCCCTGGCCGATGACCGTAAACTGCACTTCCTTCATGCCTCCGATGCCGATCTCATCCACATTCACCAGCTCCACCTTCCAGCGGCGGCTCTCCGCGTAATGAACATACATGCGGTACAGCTCCGCGGCAAACAGCGCCGCTTCATCCCCGCCCGCCCCGGCGCGGATCTCCACGATCACATTCTTTTCGTCATTGGGGTCCTTGGGCAGTAGCAGGATCTTCAGCTCCTGCTCCAATTCCTCCACACGCTTTTTGCTGTCGCTCAGCGTCTCCTTGATCATTTCCCGCATCTCTTCGTCAGACTCCTCCTCCAACATGGCCAGGGAGTCCTCGATATCCTGCTTACACTTCTTATATTCCGTATACGCCTCCACGATGGGAGTCAGATCGCTCTGCTCCTTCATCAGCTTGCGAAATCTTTCCTGATTATTGGTCACGGTAGGCTCGTGCAACTCCCCCATGATCTCCTCGAAACGGATCAACAGATCCTCTAATTTGTCAAACATCTTCTTATTCCTTTCTTATTTTCCCTTCTCGGGAAAAAACTCCTCCAAGACTGGAAGTAGTCACTGTATATTACTTTCATACTCTGTGCAATCAATAATCATTCGCTTACATTTTGGGCAATATCGGCCAGCTGCCGTACACCACCCGATCCAATCCGGCATAATCCTGTACCACATTGACCTCCCGAAACCCCCGGCGCAGCAACAGCTCCTGCACCGCATCCCCCTGGTCGCAGCCGATCTCCAGATACAGTCTGCCGCCGCCGTATAGATACTCCGGGCTTTCCTGGGCGATCCGCCGGTAAAAATCCAGTCCATCCTCGCCGCCGTCCAGAGCCAGCTTGGGTTCATAGTCTCTCACTTCCGGCATCAGCGTCTCTATCTCGCCCCGCCGGATATAGGGGGGATTGGACACGATCACATCGAACCGTCCCTCCACCTGCGCCAGAAGATCGCTTTCCAGAAAAATACATTCCCGCTCGCCGCCCAGAATCTTCTCCCCATTGCGGCGGGCAACCTCCAGAGCCATGGGGGATATGTCCGTTCCCACTCCCTGACATGCGTTGCTGTAACGCAGCAGACTGATGAGTATGCAGCCGGATCCGGTACACAGATCCAATATCCTCATGCCGTCATGCAATTCCCGCAATACCTCTTCCACCAGGATCTCCGTATCCTGCCGGGGCACCAGCACATGCTCGTCTACCGCAAATTCCAGCCCCATAAACTCCTGACTGCCCGTGATCTGCTGGAGAGGGATCCGCTGGCTGCGCCGGGCAATCGCCTCCTCATAAGCCGCTTTCTCCTGTGCGCTCACTTCCCTGTCCCCATGAGCCAGCAAAGTATTGCGATCCGTGCCGCAGACATGTTCCAGCAGCAACCGGGCATCCAAGGCCGCCTCCTCTATCCCTTGCTCCAGCAGCCTTTCCCATCCTTTTTGGTAACAATCCCGATACTTGTCCATCATTTCTTCCGGCTCTGCCTGAGCCGTTCACTACTCCTCTTCATCCTCTTCCTGCCGGGGCGCCTCCGGCTCCTCCACATATCCGAACTTTTCGTTCAAAAATGCCTTCCAGTCGAACACCGCCTCCACGGAGGCAATCGCCACCTGTATCATCTGCTCGTCCGGCTCCCGGGTGGTCAGTTTCTGTACCAACATACCCGGTGCGGACAATATTTTCACCAGAAAATTGTTGCTGCGCCCCGCCAAACGTATGATCTCATAGGAGATACCCGCCACTACGGGGATCAGCAATATCCGCAGCACCACCTTTTGCAGAGTGCTGTCCACCCGGATAAAGAAAAACAGAATGATGCTGACAATAAACACAAAAAAGATAAAGCTGGTACCGCAGCGCCTGTGCTGCCGGGAACTGCGCCTGACATTGCGCACATTCAGCGGCCGTCCATGCTCGATACAGTTGATGCACTTATGCTCCGCGCCGTGATACATAAACAGTCTGCGTATATCTTTCATCAGACTGATCGCCAGAATATACACCAGAAAAATGACGATCCGAATGACCCCTTCCAGGATTGCCATCAGAGATTCGTTGCGGATATATCCCTTGAGCAGTCCCGACAGAAAGTAGGGCAGCACGATAAAGATCCCCACTGCCAGGATCACGGAGAACACGGTCACAATAGTGGTCAACACCTTCTCGGCATTGCCGCGGGACACCTTGTTCAGCGCCTTGTCCAGCCCCGATTCCTCCTCTTCCTCCTCATAAAAGCTGGCGGAGAAATTCAGACATCTCGTCCCCAGGATCAGGGAATCTATAAAATTGAAAACGCCTCTGACAAAGGGTATCTTCTTTACCCTGCTGCCAGCCATTACGCCGGGATAGCTGTCCACCTCGATGCCGATCTCGCCGTCGGGTTTGCGCACGGCCACGGCATATTTATCCCCGTTTTTCATCATTACGCCCTCCAGGACAGCCTGACCGCCGATCCCGGAATAGCAACCCTTTCGTTTCGCCATAACTACCTCGTATCTCCAATGAGTAAGAAAGGTTGAGATACGGATACCTCAACCCTTCAAATCTTCCTATTTGCTTGTAACGCCGTACTTCTTGTTGAACTTATCAATACGTCCGTCAGCTCTTGCCGACTTCTGCTGTCCAGTGTAGAATGAATGGCACTTGGAACAGACTTCAACGTGCAGTTCAGGCTTGGTGGAACCGGTCACGAACGTGTTGCCACAGTTACAGGTTACAGTTGCTTGATAGTACTGGGGATGAATTCCTTCTTTCATGTTTCTCACCTCTCTATATGATCGCGTATTATTCTGTGTTCTCATCCGCACTGCTTATGCAACCACAAACAGCGTTGTTATTGTACCATGAGTTTTCCGTGATTGCAATAGTTTTTTTAAATAAATCTGTTCTTTTTTACCATTCCGACAAATTCCCGGTTGTTTCTGGTACGGGCGAACATGTCCAGGATACGGTCGGTAGCCTCGTCGGATTTCAGGCCGTTCAATGCCTTGCGCATGATGCTGATCGCCTCCAGCTCCTCGCCGTCCAACAGCAGATCCTCTCTCCGGGTACTGGACTTGGCGATATCGATAGCCGGAAAGATACGTTTCTCCGATAATTTGCGGTCCAGCACGATCTCCATGTTGCCCGTGCCCTTGAACTCCTCATAGATCACGTCATCCATCTTGGATCCGGTATCCACCAGCGCCGTAGCCAGGATCGTCAGACTGCCGCCCTCACGCATATTGCGGGCCGCGCCAAAGAATCTCTTGGGCATATGCAGGGCCGCCGGATCAAGACCGCCGGACAGAGTACGGCCGCTGGGGGGAACCACCAAGTTATAGGCCCTGGTCAGACGGGTGATGGAATCCAGCAGGATCACCACTTCTTTTTTATGTTCAACCAGTCTCTTGGCTCTCTCCACCACCATCTCCGCCACTCTCTTGTGGTGCTCCGGCAGCTCGTCAAAGGTGGAATAGATCACCTCCACGTTGTCACCGCGGATGGCCTCCTTGATATCCGTTACTTCCTCGGGACGCTCGTCTATCAGCAGGATCAGCATATGCATATTGGGACTAGTGCGCAGGATAGACTTGGCCACCTCTTTCAGCAGAGTGGTCTTACCGGCCTTGGGAGGGGATACGATCATACCTCTCTGTCCCTTTCCCACAGGGCTGATCAAATCCATGACACGCATGGCCACGCTACAGCCCGGAGTCTCCAGCTTGATACGCTCGTCCGGAAATATGGGGGTCATATCCTCAAAAGCGGTCCTCTTGGCAGACTCCTCGGGGGTATACCCATTTATAGTTCTCACAAACAGCAGGGCGCTGAACTTCTCCTGCTGGGTCTTAATACGTTTGTTGCCCCGCAGGATATCGCCGGTCTTCAAACCGAATCTGCGGATCTGGCTGGGCGCCACATACACGTCCTCCGAGCCGGGCAGATAATTGTCGCTGCGGATAAAGCCGTAACCGTCCGGCATGACTTCCAGAATACCCTGCGCCTCAATACCGCTGTCCAGCTCCGCCGGATACTGGGTAGCGTCATACGCCTCATTCACGCGCGCAGGTCTGACCGGCTGTTCCCCCTCCGGCCGAACCGTTTCGGTCCTGGACGCATCGCCTCTGGCACTGTCCGCTCTGGAAAATTCGTTCCGAGAACTCTCCGTCCTGACAGGCTCACTCCGAAAGTTCTCCGTCTTTGCAGTCTCACTCCGGAAGTTCTCCGTCTTTGCAGTCTCGTTCCGGGAATTCTCCGCTTTTGCAGTCTCGTTTCGGGAATTCTCCGTCCTGGCAGGCTCTGCTTTCTCGGCGGCTTTTTCCGCCTTGACGGTTTCCTCTCTGGCCCGGTCTTTCTCGTCCTCTGCCAGCATCGCCTCCACCACTTCAGCCTTTTTCATGGTAGATACTCCCTTGATGCCCCGCACCTTTGCCAGTTCTTTCAACTGCACAAGCGCAAGTGATTCATACTTCTCTCTCATTGCTCCTCCTATTTCTCTTTGCAAAATTTTCATGGACTTACAACAGTCCTTATTCGATTCGTCCTAAGGGGTATCACTCGAATATATACCAGATGTGTCCCATAGCGAAATGAACTTACTTAAACAGATTATAATACACTTTCCCGAAAATAGGAAGTGATTTTTTATAAAAAAATAATTTTCTTGAAAAAAATGTTCATTCCTTATAAAATAGAGGTCGTAGCATCGAATCAAAAACACCATTGACACAGCAGTTCAAATCAGGAGGTAATATATGACTACCAGCGAAAAAGCGCTAATGCTCCACAAGCAATGGAACGGCAAGCTTGAGACCGTCTCCAAGACGCCCGTAAAATCCAGAGAGGATCTGGCTCTGGCCTACACTCCCGGCGTAGCCGAACCCTGTAAGGTGATCGCCCAGGATCCGTCCGCCGCCTATACATATACCATGAAGGCTAACACGGTGGCGGTGGTATCCGACGGCAGCGCCGTGCTGGGGCTGGGAAATATCGGCCCTTACGCCGCCATGCCCGTCATGGAGGGCAAGGCCGTACTGTTCAAGGAATTCGGCGGAGTCAACGCCGTCCCCATATGCCTGGATACCCAGGACACGGAGGAGATCATAAAGGCCGTCACCTGGATGGCTCCCGGCTTTGGCGGCATCAATCTGGAAGATATCGCCGCCCCCAGGTGTTTTGAGATCGAGGAGCGGCTGAAAGCCACGCTGAATATTCCCGTATTTCACGACGACCAGCACGGCACGGCGATCGTGGTGCTGGCCGGTATCATCAACGCCCTGAAGGTGGTGGGCAAGAAAAAGGAAGACTGCCGTATCGTGGTAAACGGCGCGGGCAGCGCCGGCGTTGCCATCACCAAACTGCTGCTGACCTACGGTTTTCCCCACATCACCATGTGCGACAAGGTGGGCATCGTCTCCAGATCCACCCAGGGGCTCAACTGGATGCAGCAGAAGATGGCGGAAGTGACCAATCTGGAAAACCAATCTGGTTCCCTGGCAGACGCGCTTAAGGGGGCGGATATCTTTGTGGGCGTCTCCGCTCCGGGCATCGTCACGCCCGAGATGGTGGCCTCCATGAATCATGACGCCATACTCTTTGCCATGGCTAATCCGGTGCCGGAGATCATGCCGGATGTGGCGAAGGCAGCCGGGGCGAGAGTGGTGGGGACAGGGCGCAGCGATTTCCCCAATCAGGTGAACAATGTAGTGGCTTTCCCGGGCATCTTCAAGGGCGCTTTGGAGGGACATGCCCGCCAGATCACGGAGGAGATGAAACTGGCGGCGGCCCAGGCCATTGCCTCCCTGGTGCCCGAGGAGGAGCTTTCCGACGAAAATATCATGCCCGAGGCATTTGATCCCAAGGTAGCCGAGGTGGTGGCCGCCGCCGTAAAGGCCAATATCTGACGGCCATGGGCTACGCCGCGCCGCCGGAGAGCTGGCTGGGACGTCCCTATTACGCCCTGGACGCTTATCTCAAGAATACCTATGGACATAAATGTTATAAGATCGCGCTGGACGCCCACATGACCTGTCCCAACCGGGACGGAACCCTGGGCCGGGGCGGCTGTATCTTCTGCAGCGGCGGGGGCAGCGGAGAATTTGCCGTCTCCGCCCCCGATATCGGAGCCCAGCTTGAGGCCGGGCTGGCTCTCTTCGGAGACAAGCAGATCGGGCAACACTATATAGCCTATTTCCAGGCCTACACCAATACCTACGCGCCGCTTTCCAGACTCCGCCCCCTGTACACGGAGGCCCTGGAGCATCCGCTGATCTGCGGCATATCCATTGCCACCAGGCCGGACTGCCTGCCGGAGCCCGTTCTGGAACTGCTGGCAGAGCTGCGCCGCGCTTATCCCGATAAATTCATATGGGTGGAGCTGGGCCTGCAGACCATACATGAGAAAACGGCCCTGCTGATACGCCGGGGCTATGAACTGCCCTGTTTTGAGAAAGCCATGGGAGATCTGCGCAGGCTGGATATCCCCGTCATTGTACATTTGATTTTGGGTCTTCCCGGCGAAACCTTACCGGAAATGCTGGAAACCATAGGCTATCTGAACGCACGGCGACCCTTTGGAGTAAAATTGCAGCTGCTCCATGTACTGGAGGGGACAGATCTGGCAAAACTCTATCGGGAACAGCGTTTTTCGGCGCTTGACAGAGAAGAATACCTGGAGATACTGATAAGCTGTCTGGAACACCTCTCCCCGGATATCGTTATTCACAGAGTTACCGGAGACGGCCCCAAAAAGCTGCTGCTCGCCCCTGCATGGAGCGGTGACAAGCGGGGCGTTCTCAATTCCCTGCACCGGAAAATGCGGCTGGAAAATGCGTTCCAGGGAAAATATTATGCTGCGGACGGCCAGACATAAATCCGGCGGAAAGATGTAACGCCTGTACCCACACATCTTCCCGCCGGATAATCTTTTCGTTATTTCTATGCCTTGCTGTCCGTGCCGCCCTCTGCCGCCTCCTGTCTGATCCTCCTCATATGCTCCCGAATTTTCTGCTCATAGCCGTTGCCGCTGGGCGTGTAAAATTCCCTGCCGCTGAGCTCATAAGGCAGGTACTGCTGCTCCACATAATGATTGGGATAATCGTGGGCATACTTGTAGCCCGTGCCATGTCCCAGCTTGGCCGCCCCCTTGTAATGGGCGTCCTGCAGATGTGTGGGAATGGGCAGATTGCCTGACTTTTCCACCTCCTGCGCCGCGGAAAATATAGCCTCGCAGGCGGCGTTGCTCTTGGGCGCGCAAGCGATATAGGACGCCGCCTGGGCCAGAATGATCTGTGCCTCCGGCATTCCGATACGCTCCACCGCCTGGGAGGCGCTCACAGCCACCGTCAGAGCCATGGGATCCGCATTACCCACATCCTCCGACGCGCAGATCATGATCCTGCGGGCGATGAAGGTAACGCTCTCCCCCGCATAGAGCATTCTTGCCAGATAATATACCGCCGCATCCGGGTCCGAACCTCTCATACTCTTAATAAAGGCAGAGACCGTGTCGTAATGATTGTCCCCACTTTTGTCATAGCGCATCACCCGTTTCTGAATACACTCCTGGGCAACCTCCAGCGTGATATGTATCTGTCCGTCATCGGACCTTGCAGTGGTCATGATCCCCAGTTCGATGGCATTCAGTGCATGCCGGGCGTCCCCGCCGGAGAGCTCCGCCAGAAAATCCAGCGCATCCTCATCGATCACGGCATTATAGGCCCCCATGCCCCTGTCTTTGTCATACACCGCCTTGCGCAGCAGCTCCTTCACAGCCTGCGCCGGAATCGGTTTCAACTCAAAGACAATGGATCTGGAGATCAACGCCCCGTTGACCTCAAAATATGGGTTCTCCGTGGTGGCCCCGATCAGGATCAGTGTACCGTCCTCCACGAAAGGCAATAGATAGTCCTGCTGGCCTTTGTTGAAACGGTGGATCTCGTCAATAAACAGTATGGTGCGCTTTCCGTACATGCCCTGAAGTTCCTTGGCCTTTGCCACCACTTCCTCCATGTCCTTCTTGCCCGCCACTGTGGCGTTGATCTGTGTAAATTCCGCGCTGGTACTGCCCGCGATCACTTTGGCAAGAGTCGTCTTCCCCGTTCCCGGGGGGCCGTAAAAGATCACGGAACTGATCTTGTCCGCCTGGATCGCCCGGTACAGGAGCTTGTCTCTGCCGATGATGTGTTCCTGTCCCACCACTTCATCCAGCGTTCTGGGACGCATTCTGGCCGCCAGCGGAGACTCTTTCTCCATACTGGTGTTTCTCATATACTCAAATAGATCCATAATCTTCTCCATGCATACCACAGGCTTTATTCGTGATATACAGGCCTCTCCTACCTGCCAAGCGTCAGTTTACGATACCATACCAGGGTCTGAATATAGGCGTCATACAGGGTGGACATATCAATTTCCTCCAGGATCATTTGACGGGACACTTCCTGCCAGTTCGCGCTTTCATATTGAAGAATGAACTGATACGGCCTGGCCAGATTACCCTTTCCCTCCACCAGAACGTCCCGGATCTGTTTGCTGACATGTACCATGGACAGGGCCTCCTCCATGGGCTTATCCAAAATGACATCCAACACGGAGAACAGCCCCATCAGGAACAGCTCGGACGCCTGCACGGCCATACCGAACGCGCCTGCCAGATTCTCCGCAAATCTGGCCCGCAGCAGAGACAGACGGGTGATCTCGTTGGGTTTGTCCGCGCAGAGTTCACCCACCACGGCTGTGGTGATCCATTTTCTCAGTTCTTTCTGCCCCAGCATGGCGGCGGCATGACGGATGGAAGTGATCTCCGAGTTGATCGCCATGCGGTTTACCATTCTCAGCAGAGATATGGTGAGCGCCGTATCTCTGCCAATGATGTCCGCCGCCTTGGTCAGCTCAAAATTGTCATTGTTCACTATGTTCAGCAATTCAATATAATTCACCTTCAACGGCGCTACTTCATGTTCGTCCTTGTTTACCGGGATTCGGTAAAAATCGCCCTCATACAACTGGTAGCCCCCGGATGCCTTGAGCGCGGCAAATTCCTCCTGGTTATCCACACCCACAGCGCACAGCCTGATCTGCGGGTACAGCTTGCTGAAATAGATCTTTGCCTTGCTGATATCGATCTTTTTGTGATTGAGAAAAACATAGTCCAGCAGTTTCAATATCTCGCGGTATGCCTCAAACTCCGCCACCTGCAGTTTACGCATTGCCAGCTTATAGCCCTGCTGCTTTAAGCTGACCAGCCTTTCTATATACATGGGTTCCGGTTTCACGCTGGGATCCATCAGCAGCACCAGACGCTCATGAGGAGCATCGCACTGTTCCGACAATTCAGAGAAAACGGACATATTGCTCACCGACACGAATACATCGCTGTCCGAGGAAAGACTCTCGATCCCCATATTCTGAATCACTTCCAACCCCTCAACCCTGGCGGCTCCGTCAAAACGTCCCGTTCCCAACAGACTGGGATTCAGAAAAACATTCTGTTTCTGCACAAACAGGGAGTAGGCACCGATGTTCAGATTTTCATCAAAAAGTGGAATTAGTGTAACCAGCATGTTTTTTCCCTCCGTATTTACCAATTCATGATCTCTTTCATATATGGCGCAAGCACCTCTGCCGCCGCCAGATGAAACCGCTCCAGCGGATGGTAATTAACCACATATCCTATATTTCCGTCCTGCTCCGGCAGCCGCAGGGTATGTATCCTCATATCGCCGGTGTGCTGCCGATAATTCTCGCAGGCCCTCTCCATCCAGGGGCAGAGCCTCTGCCCCATGAGCCCCAGCACGCAGAACAGTTCCGCCTGGGGATTACACTGCCTTACATCCCCCAGGAAACGCTCGTAGGCCTCCATATATTCCCGCTGCTTTTCCTCCGTGTCCTGACAGAAACTGTCGTCATTGGTCCCCAGATTGATCACCACCGCCTCCGGCCGCAGCCGGGAAAAATCCCACTCAGTCTCCGTGGGGCAGACTCCGTCCGAAAAGCGGTCCCTGCTGAATCCCACACTGTGGTAATAGTCGGGAATACACTGCTCTGCCAGCCGCCGCGCCGGATCGTCCGTATAGCCGGAGATGATGCCGAAACCGCTGGCCGAAAACAGAGTATAATCCACGTCGAGCAGTCTGGCCGTGTGAAGAGCATAAGCCCTGGTCACATCCTCCGTGGCCGTGGAAAAAGCATGATCCAGCACTTCATCGTCCACACCGTAACCGCAGGTGATGGAGTCTCCTATAAACTCCACCAGATGCGCCTTACAGGGCAATGGGACCACCCCGTCCTCATCTCCTACAACCAGCGGCTCTACGCCTATGACAGACATGGCGCTCTCCGACAGCTTGATCAACTGCACTTCCAGAGTCGCCGGCTTTTCTCTGTCCACCGCGATAAGCCGTTTATGCGGGCTGTCGATCAGTTCGTCCAACACACGAACGCCATCCACATATACCGCCACCCTGGCATAATTGCCGTCCGGTTCCCCGTTCTCCGCCACATAGCCGCCCCTTATGGGGATCTCCAGATGTCTGCCGGTAAAACGCAGGCCAATCCCGCTGCCTGACATAGTCAGCCAAAGGGTATCCCCAATCCGGTGACATCTACCCATCTGTTTTACATGTTCCCGATCTGTCTGAACGTATTTCAACCCGCGCCCCCTATGTTCTCATTTGAAAAGCTATGTAATACTTTTACTCATTATAGCACATGTCTTTACTTTTTTAAAGATTCTTTTTCAAGGCGTTTGTGTCAAGTACTCGTTGGCATTTTTCCTGTTTTTCTTTATGAGCACCGT